>CAVYUQ010000010.1:0-450511 GCA_963771715.1 uncultured Thermoleophilaceae bacterium | reverse complement strand
CGCCGCCGCCGCCGCCCACTGCGAAGGCCTCAGACGCCCCGACTGGTGACATGGGTCTGCAGCGCCGACATCGCCTTGGCCACCTTGATGGGCGCGAGCGCGAGCCCGATGCGCCAGCCGGTCATCGCATACGCCTTGCTGGCGCCGTAGATCACCACCACCCGCTCGAGCAGGTCGTCGCCGAAATCGAGGACCGACGGCGCCGGGCCCTTTCCGGAACGGAATCCGCCGGTAGATCTCGTCCGAGATCAGCCAGATCCCGCGGTCCCGGGACCACTCGCAGATCTTCTTCTTGAGCTCCGCCCGCGAGTACACTGCCCCGGTCGGATTCACCGGCGTGCACAGGATCACGCCGGCGGTCTGGTTGTCCGCCGCGCGGTCCAGCTCGGCCAGTCGCTCACCTTCAAGCCGTATTCGATATCCCCGTTCACCATCACCGGCTCGGCGCGGGCGAGATGCACCATCTGGGGATACGACACCCAGGCCGGGCGTGGCAACCACAACCTGGTCCCCCGGACTGAAAAGGGCGAAGATCGCATTGAAGAGCGATTGCTTGGCCCCGGTGGAAACCACGATGCCGTCGGCATTCACCGGCCGGCCGTTGGAGAGCAGCGAGAGGTGACGCGCGGCGGCCGCCCGCAGGTCCAGCAAGCCGACATTGGGTATACTTCGTCTTCCCCTGTTGAATCGCCCTGACGCCCGCCTCGGCCGCGACCTTGGGGTCTGAAATCCGGCTCGCCGGCCGAGAGGTCGATGACGTCCTCACCCGCCGCCTTGCGGCGCTGGGTTTCCTGGTTGATCGAAACGGTTTCCGACGGCCGCAGATAGGCGAGGTTTTCCGACAGGGTGACATCGGCGCGGCTGGGTGTGATGCTTTTCAAACGGCAGCGCGCCGCGAACGCGACGCCGGCGTGCGCGAGGAACTTGGCGAGTCGCATGGACGGGAGGCTACGCGCTGTCGAGCGTCCTGCTTTAGGCACCCATACGGTGCCCTAAGGCAGGACGGTCGTCCTAGGTGTCCGCCCGCCCCTACTCCACCGAGCGCAGATGCCTCGTCGGGGTGCCGCCTGCCCGCCTTGTCGGCGTACATCGCGTCGTCGGCGCGGGAGAGCACCTCGTCGGACGAGGTCGTTGCGTCCTCGAAGAGGGCCCAGCCCACGCTGGCGTCCAGCGGGCCCGCCGGTGTGGAGACCTCGCGGCGCACCGCGTTCACCACCAGGTTCGCCAGCTCGGCCGCCTCGGGCGCCCCGCCGTGTGGCATCAGTACGGCGAACTCGTCCCCGCCGAAGCGGGCCAGGATGTCGCTCTCGCGCAGCCGGGCGCGCAGCACGGAGGCCACCTCCGCCAGCACGCGGTCACCCGCCCTGTGGCCGTGGCCGTCGTTCACCTCCTTGAAGTGGTCGAGGTCGATCACCAGCAGCGCGCCGTCCATGCCGTAGCGGCGGCCGTGGACGATGTGGCGGTCGATCTCCTGCTCGAAGCGGCGCCGGTTGTAGAGCCCGGTCAGGGCGTCGTGGTCGGCGATGTGGCGAAGCCGTTCCTCGGCGGCCACCCGCTCGGCGGCCCACTGGCGCGTCTCCGTCACGTCGATGCCGGTCCACACCACGTGCGTGACGGAGCCGTCGGCCGCCGCGAGGACGGTGATCGACCACTCGATCAGCCTCAGCCCGCCGTCGCGCGTGCGCCACTGGAACTCGGTCCCGACGGGCGACCCGCCCTCTGCAAGCGCCTCGAGCGCTGCCACGGCGATGGGTCGCTCGTCGTTCGGCCACCAGATCGAGCAGCGCACGCGACCTCCCGGAGCTCGGCGGCCGTCCACCCGAGCAGCTGCTCGCAGGCGCGGTTCCAGCGTACGAGCGTGCCGTGCGGATCGGCCACCACGATGAGCGAGGCCGCGGCGTCGAGAACCGCGTCCAGCATTTGCCGATCCCCGGACACGGGGATCGTGTCTCGCGAAGGGGGTGCCACCGGCATTCTTTTGCCCCGGCGCGCCGGATCTCATGCCGCGATGCGCCACACTTTTTCCGCGTGGACCTGCTTTTGCTTGACGAGCGCCTGGCGGCGAGGGAGCAGCCCGGCTTCCGAGCGCGCCAGGTGTGGGAGTGGGCCGCGCGCGGGGCCGGCTCCTACGAGGAGATGACGAACCTCCCGCTGGGCCTCCGCGAGCAGCTCTCCGACGAGGTTCCCTTCTCGTCGCTGCGCCCGCTCAGCGACGCGCTCTCCTCCGACGGCACCGAGAAGATCCTCTTCGAGACCCACGACGGGCGACCGGTCGAGGCCGTGCTGATGCGCTACCGGGACGGCCGCCGCTCGCTGTGCGTCGAGCCAGTCCGGCTGCCCGCTCACCTGCACCTTCTGCGCCACGGGCGCGATGCGCTTCGGGCGCAACCTGACGGCCTCGGAGATCCTCGACCAGGCGCTCCACTTCCGCCGCAAGGAGCAGGTGAACCACGCCGTGTTCATGGGCATGGGCGAGCCGCTGATGAACCTCGACGCCGTGCTCGCCGCCTGCGAGCGGCTGCCCGACGTGGGCATCGCACACTCGAACATCGGCGTGTCGACGGTCGGCTGGATCCCCGGCATCGAGCGGATGGCGGAGGAGGGCCCGCCGGTGCGCCTCGCGCTGTCGATCCACGCCGCCGACGAGGCGCTGCGCTCCGAGCTGATGCCGGTGAACGACCGCTACCCGCTGCGCGACGTGCTCGACGCCTGCCTGCGCTGGCACGAGCGCCGCCGGCGCCAGGTGTTCGTGGAGTACCTGATGCTCGACGGCGTGAACGACCGCTACGAGCAGGCGCTCGCGCTCGCCGCGCTGCTGAAGCCCGAGCGCGCGTTCAAGGTCAACCTGATCCCGTACAACCCGACCGACTCGGGCTACCGCGGCTCAGGCCGCGACGCGATCGCCGCGTTCCGCGCCGCCCTCGAGGAGCGCGGCATCCGGACCACCGTGCGGCTCACACGCGGCCGTGACATCGCGGCGGCGTGCGGGCAGCTCGCCGCCCGCGGCTAGCCAGGAGCCGCCGAGGATCAGCAGGAGGCCGGCGACCGTGAACACCGTGAAGCTCTCGTCGAGCAGCACGACGCCGTAGAAGATCGAGAACACCGGAGCGATGTAGCCCACGAGCGACGCCCGCGCCGGGCCGTCGCTCGCCACGAGCGAGTGGAAGATCACGAACGCGAAGCCGGTGCACACGACGCCGAGGGTGAGGAGCGAGCCGACCGAGGCGAGCCCGGGCACCGTCTCCGGCACGTGAAGGAGCCCGAGCGGAAGCGTCACGAGCGCGGCGATCGCCTGGGTGCCCGCCACCGTCGCCACCGGCTCGACCCCGGCGAGATTCCGCTTCAGGTACCACGCGGCCACGGCGTAGCCGAGGGCCGCGAGGATCACGAACATGCCGCCCACGAGCGCCTCGGCGCCGCCCCCGGCGTCCACGCCCAGCAGCATCCCGACGCCGACGATCCCGATCGCCACCCCGGCGAGGCTGCCGCGCTCGCGCGCTGCTCACCCGTGAGGGCGAAGGCGAGCAGGAAGGTGAAGATCGGCGCGCTGGCCACGAGGATCCCGGTGAGCGACGACGAGATCCGCTCCTCGCCGAGCGCGATCAGCGTGAGCGGGACCGCCACCTGGACGAACGCCAGCACGACCACCGGGCCGAAGCGCCCGCGCAGGCTGCCGAGCACGCCGAGGTGCGCCGCAAGCGGGACGAGCACGAGCGCGGCGAGCGCGGTCCGGATCGAGACGATCGCCCAGGGCGACACGCCGTCGTCCAGCGCGACCTTGATGAAGAGGTACGACGCCCCCCAGAAGGCGCTGAGCAACAGCAGCAGGAGGACGGAGCGCCGGGACATCTGCTCCCAGCTAAGCAGATGGCTTCCATTAGTCCCAATGAAACCTGCTTGACACGGCGATAAGCTGTGCTGATGCTCGACGTACGCAGGATGAAGGTGTTGCGCGAGGTGGCGGCCCGCGGCTCGTTCTCAGCTGCCGCCGAGGCGCTCAATTTCACCCAGTCGGCGGTGAGCCAGCACGTCGCGGCCCTCGAGCGCGAGACCGGCACCCAGCTCGTCGAGCGCCTGTCGCGGGGCGTGCGCCTCACCGAGGCGGGCGCGGTCCTTGTGGAGCACGCGGACGCGATCATCGCTCGGCTCGAGTCCGCCGAGGACGACCTCGCGGCGATCGCTGGGCTGCGCGGCGGGAGCCTCAAGCTCGTGTGCTTCCAGAGCGCGGGCGCAACCGTCGTACCGCGGGCGGTCGCGACCTTCCATGAGCGTCACCCCGACGTGGAGCTCGGCATGCGAGAGGCCGAGCCCGAGGAGGCCGCACGCATGCTCAAGGCCGGCGAGGTGGACCTCGCGCTCCTGTACCACCACCCGGCCATGACGCTGATCCCGGACCTCGAACTGACCCACCTGATGGACGACTGCTACGACGCGCTGCTGCCGGCCGCGCACCCGCTCGCCAAACGGCGACGGCTCGCGCTGCGCGACCTCGCCGACGAGTCGTGGATCGTCTCGACGCCCATCAACGGCTGCCGGACGATCACCTCCGTAGCTTGCCGCGAGGCTGGCTTCGAGCCGCGCGTGGCCTTCGAGGCAGACGACACGCTCGCATCTCAGGCGCTCGTGGCCGGCAACGTCGGCGTGACGATGATGCCCCGGATGGCGCTGACGGCCATGCACCCGGGCGCCGTCGCCCGCGCGCTGAGCGACGCGCCCCGCAGGCGCGTGCTGGCGGCGCGCATGGAGGGCGCCTACCACTCCCCGGCCAGCGACGCGATGCTCGCGATCCTCCAGGAGGCGGCCGCCGGGTTCACCGGCCCGCGGCTGGAGCTGGCGGCGAGCTAGCCGCCGCCCTCGCTCAGCCGGCGAGGTTCTTCGCGCGCTGCTCGCCGGCCCGCAGCAGGCGCTCGCGGATGTCGCCCTCGTCCTCGGGCGAGGGGTCGAAGGCACCGGGATCGGGCAACGCGTCCAGCCCCGAGAGGCCGAACAGCTTCTCGAACAGCTCCGTGCTGCGGTACATCACCGCGCCGAAGCGCGAGCGCCCGGACTCCTCGATCAGCCCGCGCTCCAGCAGGGTGCCCACGGCGGACTCGGACGCCACCCCTCGGATGCGCGCCACCTCGGGCCGGGAGACCGGCTGGAGGTAAGCCACGATCGCGAGGCACTCGGCCTGGGCCTGGGTGAGCGGCGGCGTGCGCGGGCGCGCCAGCAGGCGGCGAGCGGCGTGCTCTGCGACCGGGTCGGTGGCGAGCGTGAAGCCGCCGGCCACCTCCCGCAGCACCACCCCGCGGAAGCCCTCGGCGTAGTGCTCGCGCATCCGCGCGAGCGCCTCGACGATCTCGCCCTCGCCCACCTCGCAGGCGTCCGCGAGGCGGTCCACCGCGACGGGCTCCGGTGAGAGGAACAGCAGCGCCTCGACCGTGCGCACCAGGTCGTTCACGACGGCACCACCGTGATCGGGCCGAACGGCACCTCCTGCTCCCACTTGGCCTCGCCCGCCTTGTAGAGCTCGAGCAGCGCGAACAGGGTGACCGCCTCCGTCAGGCGGTCCACGCCCTCGACGGCCTCGTCGAACGAGAATCGGCTGCGACGAGACAGCAGGTCGCGCAGATGGCGCAGGCGCTGCTCCACCGACACCGCGGGCCGGCGCACGTGACGTAGGTCCAGCGGCGGCGGCACGCTGAGCAGCCCGCCGAGCGCCTCGGCCAGGCGCTCGGGGTCGTAGGCGGCCTCCGCGGCCTCGACCGAGATGCGGCGCAGCTGCGGCGGCAGCGGAGCGCTGCGGTAGCGGAAGCCGTGCTCGGCCTCGAGCCGCTCGCGCAGGTGCGCGGCGGCCTGGCGGTAACGGTGGTACTCGAGCATGCGCGCGAGCAGCTCCTCCGCCGCCTCCATCGGCTCGATGTCGAGGCCCTCCTCCTCGTCCGCGGGGAGCATCAGCCGCGACTTCAGCTCCAGCAGCGCCGCGATCAGGACGAGGAACTCGGTGGCCGCCTCGAGGTCCAGCTCGCCGGCCCGCTCCAGGTACTCGACGTAGGCGAGCACCACCTCCGCGAGATCGACCTCGAGCAGGTCGATCTCCTCCTTCAGCACGAGCGTCAGGAGCAGGTCGAAGGGCCCGTTGAAGACCTCCAGGTCAAGGTCCAGCGTGGCGATTGACATCGCCGGAGAGACTAGACGTGGGCCCGGTCAGAGGTTCACGCCGAGGTCCGTCGCCCAGACGGTCCACACCACGGTGGCGAAGAGCACGATCAGGAGCGGCCGGACGAAGGGGCGGTCGAGCGCCTTCATATGCCTTGTGATCGGAATCACAAGCTGATTTCTTTAGCGCGCCCCCCGGACGCTAAGCCCTTGGACCCAGTCCCATCGCGGAATGCACCTCCGCCATGGTCGGCCCTGCGATCTCTCTGGCGCGCTCGGCACCGTCCTGGAGCATGCGCTCGAGGCCGTCCTCGTCGCGGCGCAGCTCGGCGTAGCGCTCGCGCACCGGGGCGAGCAGCTCCGCCGTGGCCTCCCCCACCGCCTGCTTGAACGCGCCGTAGCCCTGGCCCTCGAACTCGCTCTCCACCTGCCCAGCCGACACGCCACGCGCCACCGCGTAGATGTCGATCAGGTTCGTGATGCCGGGCTTGTCGGGCGCGCGCACGATGTCGCTGCCGGAGTCGGTCTGCGCGCGCTTGATCTTCTTGACGATCGCGTCGGGCTCGTCGTCGATGTAGACCAGGCCGCTCTCCGTGCCGTAGCTCGTCGACATCTTCGTCTCGGGGTCCTGGAGGTCCATGATCCGCGCGCCCGTCTCCGGGATCACGTGCTCCGGCTCCACGAAGACCTCGCCGTACGTGGCGTTGAAGCGGCGCGCGATCTCGCGGGCGAGCTCGACGTGCTGGCGCTGGTCGTCGCCCACCGGCACCTGGTCGGCCTTGTAGAGCAGGATGTCGGCCGCCTGGAGCACCGGGTAGAGGAACAGGCTCGTCCGGACCAGCTGCTGCTCGCGCGCCGACTTGTCCTTGAACTGGGTCATGCGCTGAAGGTCGCCGTAGGGCGTGACGGACGCCAGCAGCCAGCAGAGCTCCGCGTGCTCGGCCAGGTCGGCCTGGCGGAACAGGATGCAGCGCTCCGGGTCGAGCCCGGCGGCGATCAGCATCGCCGTCGTGTCGAGCACGTAGCCGGGCAGCTCCTGCGGGTCGTAGGCCACGCTCGTGGCGTGAAGGTCGACGATGCAGTAGATCGCCGGATCGCCCCGTTCCTGGCCCTCGAGGTAGCCGAGGATCGCCCCGATGTAGTTGCCGAGGTGCTTGCGCCCTGTGGGCTGGATGCCGCTGAAGATGCGCACGGGGCGGCCAGTCTAAGGGCCCACGTGCACGCTGATCCGCTCGACCGCGTTGTTCGCGTAGCCCTTCAGGTTCCAGGGCGGATCGAGCGGCTGCGAGTTGCCGGCGGCGTCGGTGGCGCGCGAGCTCAGCACGTGGTCGCCGGGGGTGGCGTCCCAGTCGAAGCTCCAGCCGCGCCAGGCGTTCGGGCCGAGGGGTGGTTCGAGAACTGCGGCGTTGAAGGTGGCGCCGCCGTCTGTGGAGACCTCCACTCGGTCTATCGGTCCGTGGCCTGACCAGGCGCGGCCGGTGAGGGTGGTCGGGCCGGGCTCGAGGAAGCGCCTGCGCGTCATGAAGTCAGGTACGCCGGGCGGGACCATCAGCGAGCGCGGCAGCATGCGGGTGACGGGCTCACCCGGCTCGCCGTCCGCGCCGTACATGCGGTAGCCGACCGCGTTCTGGTAGCCGCCGAAGGGCTCCTCCAGCACGGTGATCCGGGTGAGCCACTTCACGTTCTGCATCCCGTACCAGCCGGGCACCACCAGCCGCAGCGGGAAGCCGTGCTGAGGCAGCAGCGGGGCGCCGTTCATGTCGTAGGCGAGCAGCCCCTCGCCGGCCTCGGCGATCGGGATCGCCCGCTCGTAAGCCTGCGGCACGCCCCCCTCGATGCCGCGGTCAAGGCCACTGAAGAGCAGCTCGATCGCGGCGTCGCTCGGGCCGGCCTCTTCGAGCAGCGGCGCGAGTGGCGTGCCGGCCCACTCCGCGGTGCCCACCGCCTCGGTCAGCCAGGGCTGGCTGACCGGGCGTGGCTCCAGCAGCGCCCGGCCGTTGCCGGCGCATTCGAAGGTGATCGGCTGGGCGACGGTCTCCCTTGCACGGATTTCACCGAGGGAGAGCGTGAGCGGCTTCTCCACCGCGCCGCCGATCTCGAGGCGGAAGGTCTCCGGATCGACCGCCGGGATGTCGTAGTGGATCAGGAGGTAGTGCAGGCCCGCGGGGGTGATCGGGTGGCGCAGCGCCTCGAGCGGCAGGCCGTGGTTGCGGGCCGCCAGCCGCAGCTCGTCCTGCGTGATGCCCTGCTCGGCGACGGTGCCTGCGGGAGCGCCCTCCATGTGGGCGACTCTAGCCCGCGGGCGCTGCGCGCGAAAGAGCGGCGCTACCCGCGGAAGAGGCCCGAGTCGAAGTCGGTGTTCAGGCCGGCGATCACCGCGATCAGCCCGATCCCGACGATCACGAGAGCGGCCCAGAAGGCGACGCGGGCCCCGGAGACGTGCGCGTACGCCATGGCGATCAGGCCGAGCGCGAGGCCGAGCGGGAAGAGGATGAACATCGTGATCCCGGCCGTAACGGCGAGGACCGCGGCCGCCTGACGGTCGCGCCGGCGGGAGAGGTCCGGTTCACGCGGGGCGATGCCGCCGATGCCGCTCATGTTCTCCGCTTTCCCCGCGGGTGCGCCATCGCAAACGACGAGCCCCGCGGAGGGTCGCCTACATCGCGCCTGAGCCGGAGGCTGGGGCCTTTCGGGCGCGCTCCGGGTCGCCCGGGTTCTCCGCGCTGGGGCGCCAGCGGACGACGGGTCGCTTTGCGGCGCCCGCCTCGTCGAGGCGGCGGACCGGCGTGGTGTGCGGAGCCGTGCGGGCCACCTCGGGGTCCTGCTTCGCCTCCTCGAGGATGCCGCGGACCACCTCGGCGAAGTGGTCGAGGCGCTCCTTCGTCTCGGTCTCGGTCGGCTCGATCATCAGCGCCTCGTCCACCAGCAGCGGGAAGTACACGGTCGGCGGGTGGACGTCGTGGTCGAGCATGCGCTTCGCGATGTCGAGCGTCCTGATCCCGAGCTTGTCCTTGGCGCCCTGCCCCGAAAGCACGAACTCGTGCATGCACATGCGGTCGAAGGCAATCGGGAGGTATTCCGCGATGCCGGGCTCACCCATCAGTGCCTTCAGGTAGTTCGCGTTCAACACGGCCACCTCGGATACGTCCTTCAACCCGTCGGCACCGAGCGAGCAGATGTACGCATACGAGCGCACGAAGACTCCGAAGTTGCCCTGGAAGCCGCGCAGTTTTCCGATCGACTTCGGGCGCTCGAAGTCGAGATCGAAGCGCCCCTCGCGCTCCACCACCTGCGGCACCGGCAGGTACGGCTCGATCCGGTCGGAGCACGCGATCGGCCCGGCGCCCGGGCCGCCGCCGCCGTGCGGCTGCGTGAAGGTCTTGTGCAGGTTGAAGTGGACGATGTCGAAGCCCATGTCGCCCGGGCGCGCCACCCCCATCACGGCGTTGAGGTTCGCGCCGTCGTAGTAGAGCGTCGCGCCCGCGTCGTGCACGATCTGCGCGATCTCCTCGATGTTGCGGTCGAAGAGGCCGAGCGTGTTCGGGTTGGTGAGCATCAGGCAGGCCACGTCCTCGCCGGCCTTCTCGCGCAGGTCGTCGACGTCCACCCCGCCGTCCGGAGCCGTGCCCACCTTCACGACCTCGTAGCCCGCCATCGTCACTGTCGCGGGGTTCGTGCCGTGCGCCGTGTCCGGCGTGAGCACCTTCGTGCGCTGCTCGCCGCGGTCCTCGTGGTAGGCGCGGGTGAGCAGCAGGCCGGCCAGCTCGCCGTGCGACCCGGCGCTCGGCTGGAGCGACACGTGCGGCAGCCCCGCGATCTCGCCGAGCGCGCCCTGGAGGCGCCACATCAGCTCGAGCGCGCCCTGCGCGTACTCCGGGTCCTGGAGCGGGTGCAGGCGCGCGTGGCCCGGCAGCGCCGCCACGCGCTCGTGCAGCTTCGGGTTGTGCTTCATCGTGCACGACCCGAGCGGGTAGAAGCCCTCGTCCAGGTGGAAGTTCTTCGAGGAGAGCGTCGTGTAGTGGCGCACCAGCTCGGGCTCGGAGATCTCCGGAAGCTCGGCGGGCCGGCCTCGAATCGCATCGGCCGGAAGCAGATCCTCGACGGGAACGTCCGGCACATCCGTCGCGGGTGCCGTGAAGGCGCGGCGACCGGCGCGCGAGCGCTCGAAGACGGTGAGCGTGTCCTCGCTCATACGCCGACCTGGGCGGGCTTCGGCGCACCGACGAGCTCCGCCAGCCGATCGATGTGCTCCTTGGTGCGCCGTTCCGTAACGGCAACGAGAAGGCCGTCGGAAAACTCGGGGTAGTCGCGGCCGAGGGGGTATCCGGCGTTGACGCCGGCGTCGCGGGCGCGGGCCATCGCAGCGTCGAGGTCGGGCACCCGGACGGCGAATTCGCGAACGATGGGCCCGGGGTTGATCGCCTCGAGCCCGAGCGCCTCGCGCGCGTAGTGCGTGCGGCGCAGCAGCAGCTCGCCCAGCTCGACCAGCCCGCGCTTGCCGAGCCAGGACAGGTACACGACCCCCGCCAGCGCGTTCAGCGCCTGCGCCGTGCAGATGTTGTGCGTGGCCTTCTCACGGCGGATGTGCTGCTCGCGCGTCTGGAGCGTCAGGACGAAGCCGCGGCGGCCGTCCACGTCGCGCGTCTCGCCGGCGATACGGCCCGGCATCTTGCGGATGAAGCGCTCGGCGGCGGCGAAGAACCCGAAGGACGGGCCGCCGAAGTCGAGCCGGTTGCCGAGCGTCTGGCCCTCGCCGACGCACAGGTCCGCGCCCAGCTCGCCGGGCGGCTTCAGGATCCCCAGCGGGATCGGGTCGGCCGCGCATACGAGCAGCCCGCCAGTGCGCTTGCCGGCCTCGGACAGCGCCCCCAGCTCCTCGACCGTGCCGAGGAAGTTCGGCTGCTGGACGAACACGGCGGCCGTGTCGTCGTCCACGGCGGCGGCGAGCGCATCCAGGTCGGTCGCGCCCTCGTCGTCGAGCGGCACCTCCACGACCTCCATCCCGTACCCGGCGGCGTGGGTCCGCAGCGCCGCGCGCGAGTGCGGGTGCAGCCCGCGGCTCGCCACGAGCCTCGAGCGCTTGGTCTCGAGCTTCGCCAGGTAGCCCGCGGCGGCCACCGCGCTCGGCCCCTCGTACACCGAGGCGTTCGCCACCGGCAGGCCCGTGAGCTCCGAGATGGCGGTCTGGAACTCGAACATCACCTGGAGCCCGCCCTGGGAGATCTCGGGCTGGTACGGCGTGTACGGCGTGAGGAACTCCGAGCGCCCGAGCAGCGTGTCGATCAGCGCCGGCACGTAGTGGTCGTACATCCCCGCGCCGAGGAAGCTGATCTCCTCCTCGTTGTGGCGGTTACGCGCCGCCAGCGCGGCCAGGTGCTCGTAGACCTCCTGCTCCGACTTGCCCTGGGGCAGGTCGAGCTCGCGGCCGAGCCGCACCGACTCCGGGATATCCGCAAACAGGTCCTCGAGCGAGCCGACGCCGATGGCGTCGAGCATCTCCTTGAGATCCTCGTCTGTGACTCCCGTGTAGCGGCTCATGAGCCTCCACGACGTTAGCTACCCGCCTGGAGCAACTCCTTGTACGCGCCTACGTCCATCAGCTCGTCCAGCTCGGACGGATCCGAGAGCTTGACCTTGACCATCCAGCCCTCGCCGTAGGGGTCCGAATTGACCTTCTCGGGGCTGTCGGCGAGCGCCTCGTTCACCTCGACGATCTCACCGGAGAGCGGCGCCAACACGTCCGACACCGCCTTCACCGACTCGACCTCGGCGTAGGCCTCGTCCTTGGAGACCGAGGCTCCCACCTCGGGCGGGTCGAAGAACACGACCTCCCCGAGCGCGTCCTGCGCGTACCAGGTGATGCCGAAGGTCGCCTGGTCGCCGTCGATGCGCGCCCAGTCGTGCTCCGCGTGGTACTTCAGGTCCTCGGGGTAGCTGGCCTCAGCCACTGGTCTCCTTCCGGTAGAGCGGTTTCTCCCTCACCTCTGCCGCGCGCGGCTTGCCACGCACGTCCACCTCCAGCTCAGTGCCCGGCTCGGCGGCGGCCACGGGCACGTACGCCATGCCGATGCCCAGCTCGAGGCAGGGCGACAGCGAGCCGCTCGTCACGACCCCCTCGCCGTGCTGCGTGCGCACCGCGTTGCCCTGGCGCGGGATGCCCGCGCCCGTGAACGCGAACGGCACGAGGGTCTGCTCCGGCTCGATGCTGCGCAGTGCATCCGCGCCTATGAACGCGGTATCGAGCTTGCAGCACCACGCGAGGCCCGCCTCGATCGGGTTGCGGTCCTCGGACAGGTCATTGCCGTAGAGGTGGAAGCAGACCTCGAGCCGGAGCGTGTCGCGGGCGCCGAGGCCGGCGGGCACGACGCCATGCTCGAGCAGAGCGTCCCAGACGTCCGGAGCGCCGTCCGCCGGGATCAGCAGCTCGACGCCGTCCTCGCCGGTGTAGCCGGTTCCGCAGGCGAGGCAGTCCACTCCGGCCACCTGAACCTCCGCGGTGCGCATGCGCGCCGGCAGCTCGCCCTCGGCAATCGCCTCGACCGCCGCGCGCGCGTCCGGGCCCTGCACGGCGAGCATGGCCCAGCTCCCGTGAGCGTCGGCCAGCTCCGCGTCGAAATCGCCCGCGTGCTCGCGGAACCACGCGAGGTCCTTCTCGTGGTTAGAGGCGTTCGTGACCGTGAGGAAGCGCTCCGGCCCGAGCCGGTAGGTGAACAGATCGTCGAGCACCCCGCCATCCTCCCGGCACAGCACCGAGTACTGGGCGCCGCGCTCGGCGATCTTCGTTACGTCGTTCGAGAGCAGCCGCTGGAGCAGCTCCTCCGCCTGCGGGCCGCTCGTCTCGATCTCGCCCATGTGCGAGACGTCGAACATGCCCGCCGCTGTCCGGACCGCCACGTGTTCCTGGCGAATCCCCTCGTACTGGACCGGCATCTCCCAGCCCGCGAAAGGGACGAGCCTCGCACCGGCTTGCCTGTGACGATCGAACAGGGGCGTGCGGCGCAGGGTGTCGGCGGCGGGCGGCAACCGCCCGCAGGTTACCCCCTGTCGGTCGCGACCGGGCCCGCCGCCGCGCGGCGGCACTGGTCCACGGCCACGGCAAGGCCCAGCCATCCCGAGAACGGCAGATCCGGCGTATGCTGGGCGCGCAAGACGCCGTGAACGCCGTCGGGCTCCAGAACGAGCTCGACGAGCGCTGTGACGGGTTCGGCTGGTGACATGCCGCGATGTTCGCGTCCCCCGGCGCCCATCGCATCAGGAGCACCCCCGAACCACCCCCCGATTCTTCAGATGGACTCGCCGCCTACAACGCCGGGCCCCGAGCTCCTCGAACGGGAGTCAGAGCTGCTCGCCCTCGACCGGGCGCTCGCCGACGCGGTCGACGGCCGCGGCCGCGTGGTGGCGATCGAGGGCCCGCCCGGCATCGGCAAGTCGAGCCTGGTGACGCGCTGCATCGAGGGCGCCGGCGAGCGCGGGATGTACACGATCTCGGTGCGGGCGACCGAGCTCGAGCGCAGCTACCCATACGGCCTCGTGCGCCAGTCGGCCGACTCGGTGGCGCTCGAGAGGACGCCCGAGGAACGCTCGGCGCTGTTCACCGGTGCTGCCCGGCTCGCGCTCCCGATCCTCGATCCGGCAAGTGCGGACGATGCCGACAGCCCCGAGCTGATGTACCAGCGCCTGCACGGGCTGTACTGGCTCACGGCGAACCTGGCCCGCGAGCGCCCGCTCCTCGTCTGCGTCGACGACGCCCAGTGGGCCGACGAGGCGTCCATGGCCGCCCAGCGCTTCCTCAGCCTGCGGATCGCCGACCTCCCGATGGTGCTCCTACTTGCCGTGCGGACCGTCGAGGTCGGCCAGCTTCCCGTCCCGCTTGCCGAGATCCTCGCGGACCCGGCGACAGTCTCGATCCGGCCCGGGCCGCTGTCCGAGGAGGGCGCCGGACGGCGGATCGAGGCGCTGCTCGGATCCTCCGACCCCGAGTTCGCGGCCGCCTGCCACCACGCCACCGGCGGCAACCCGTTCCTGCTCGAGCAGCTGGTGAGCGAGGTGCGGGCCGAGGGCATCGAGCCCACGGCCGCAAGCGCCGGCGGGGTGGCCTCGCTCGGCCCCGACACGGTGCGCGCGTCGGTTCTCCTGCGGCTCGAGCGCCTGCCCGCGGCGGGCGCGCCGGTGGCCCGCGCGCTGGCCGTGCTGGGAGAGCACGACGTGTCGATCCGGGACGTGGCCACGATGGCCGAGGTGCCGGAGGACGAGGCCGCCGACGCGCTCGCGGCGCTCGAGCGCGCGGGACTGGTTGTGGGCGCGCCGACGCTCCGCTTCAGCCACCCGATCCTGCGCGCGGCAATCGAGGACGACATGCCGGTGGTGGAGCGCTCGCGCGCGCACGAGCAGGCCGCGGAGATGTTGAGGGACCGCGAGGCCGACCCCGTGGCCGTGGCCGCTCACCTGCTGTTCTGCGAGCCGGGCCAGGGCGACTGGGCGGTGGCCGCACTGAGGAACGCCGCCCGCCGCGCGGAGGCCTTTGGCGATCCAGCGGCCGCGGTGCGTTACCTGGAGCGGGCGGTGGCCGAGCGTCCGGACGACAGCGAGTTGGCCCAGGTCCTGTTCCAGCTCGGCCTCGCGGCCGCGCACGCCGGCGACCCGGACGCCGCGGACCATCTCGAGCGCGCGGCCGCCGCGGGCGGGTCCACCAAGCTCCACGCTCTCCATTGGACGGCCGTACTGCACCTCGTGGGCGGGCGCGTGAGCAAAGCGGCGGATGTGCTCGAGAGCGCTCTGGCCGACGTGCACGAGGAGTCGGACGCCGCGAAGCCGCTGCTCGAGACGCTGCTCGCCGCGGGGCTCGAGAGCACCAGCGTGCGCACGCGACTCGGTGATCTCTTCGAGCATGTAAAGGTGCCGTCCGGCGCGCCTCAGACCGACTTCGAGCGCTTCGCCCTGATCACGCACGCCTTCGTCGCGGTCACCGAGCAGGCCGACGCGGGCCGCGCCACCGAGCTGATCCACCAAGCGCTCAGCGTCGAGGAGCACGGCTACTACGAGTCCGTAATGCGCGCGAGCGTCGGCCGGCCGATGCCCGCGTTCGTGCTCACGCTGCTGGAGCGCTACGACGAGTCCCTCGCGATCCTCGACCGCCTCGTCCGTGCGGCGCGCGACTACGGCGATCGCTCGGCCGTCGGCGTCTTCCTCGCCGAGCGCGCCTGGGCGCGGTACCGCTCGGGGGCCGTCGAGAGTGCCGAGGCCGACGCCGCCGAGGCACTCCTTATCGCACGCGACGCCACACGCGCCCGCGGCCACGCTCCGATCGCCGCGTCAACCGCCGTGCTTGCGGGCCTCGAGCGCGAGCGCCCCCTCGAGGAACTCAAGGCCGTGATGTCCGGCCTGCCGCCGGCCGGGGACCCCGACACGATCGTGCAGGACGACCTCGCGCTGGCGCGCGCGTGGCTGCTGCTCTCCAATGGCGACGCGCGCGGGGCCGCAGACGCTGCATTCAGACTGGACCGCGCGGACTCCTGGGGTTGCGGCTCGCCGACACTCCTCCCGTGGCGGTCCGTGGCGTCGGTCGCGCTCGCGCAGCTCGGCGAGGAGGAGCAGGCGCTCGAGCTGGCCCGCGAGGAGCTGCGCCTCGCCGAGCGGCTGGGCACGCCGCGCGCGGTCGGGATCTCGCAGCGGGCGGTGGCTTTCGCCGGACCGGCCGAGGAGCGCCAGGCAGGGCTGGAGGCGGCGGTCGCCACGCTCGAGAACGGCCGGGCGCGGCTCGAGCTCGCGCGCGTGACCTGCGAGCTGGGCGCCGAACTGCGCCGCAACGGCGAGCGCAGCGCGGCCCGAGATGTACTGCGCCGCGCCCACACGCTCGCCTCCGAATGCGGTGGCACCCGCCTCGCGAACCGGGCGCGCGACGAGCTGGGCCGATCCGGCGCCCGCCTGATGCGCGAGCCGGCGAGCGGCGTGGAGGGCCTGACGCCGAGCGAGGTGCGCGTGGCGGAACTGGCCGCGGAGGGGCTCACGAACCGGGAGGTGGCCCAGGCTCTGTTTGTGTCTGAGAAGACGGTGGAGACCCACCTCGGGCGCGTCTACCGAAAGCTCGACATCAAGTCGCGCCACGCGCTGCCGGGCGCGCTCGGCGACCGGAACACCGAGGAAGTGGCCAGCTAGGCGCCGAGCAGCGCCGCTGTCACCGCGAGCGCCACCTCGGCGCGCGTGCGCAGCGACTCGGCGCTGACCCACTCGTGCGGCGTGTGCGCGCCGCCGCCGCGCGGGCCGAGCCCGTCGATCGTGAGCTCGATGCCGCCGGCCGCGATGTGGCTGGCGTCGCTCGCGCCGCCGCGCTCGGCGGCGACGATCGGGCGGCCCGAGCGACGCCGAGGCCGCGGCCAGCACCCCGGACGTCGCCGCGCGCGAATCCATGCCCGGCCAGGCGCGCACCATGTGCGGCTCGAGGCGGACCTCGTCGTGCTCGGCCGGGATGGCGTCGAAGACCGGGGCGAAGGCTTCGAGCCGGTCGGCGCGCAGGTCGCAGAGCAGCTCGCCGGCCGGCGGCACGACGTTGAAGGCGTCGCCCGAGCGCAGGATCGTCGGCACCGCGGTGAGCCTGTCCGGGCCGCTCGCGTCGCTGCGCGCCGCCACGAGCTGGGCGACCGCAGCGAGCGCGAGCAGGGCGCTGCGGCCCTTCTCCGGTGCCGAGCCCGAGTGCGACGAGCGACCGTGCGCGTACACCCGCAGCGTGGCGGCGGCCTTGCGCTTCACGATCACGGCTTCCTCGCCCGCCTTGGTGCGCTCGCCGGCCTCGAAGCAGAGGCAGGCGTCGAAGCCCGCGAAGCGGTCCGAGTGGGCGAACGCCGCGGTGCGCCACTCCTCGTCGTTCACGAGCAGGATCGCCACCTCCGCGTACAGCTCCGGCCGGGTCGCGAGCTCGCGCATCAGGCCGATGGAGAGCGCCACGCCGCCCTTCATGTCCACAGCCCCGGATCCCGTCAGGCGGTCGCCGTGGCGCTCGAGCGGGCGGTGCGCGTCGTGAGAGACCACGGTGTCGAGGTGCCCGACCATGAGCAGCCGGCGCTCGCCGCTGCCGCGCAGGCAGCCGACGAGGTCGCGCGCGTGGCCCGGCGTGGAGCAGTCCACGCGCTCCACCTCCGCCTCCGTCGGCAGGAAGGCGGTGGCCAGGGCCACGCATTCCTCCGCGCCCTCGAGGTCACCGGACGGTGAGGACACGCCCACGAGCGCCTCGAGCTCGCGCTCCGCGGCGAGCGCCATGCGGGGCGCGGCGTCGATCATTCCAGCGGCGCGGCGAAGTGGTAGCTCGTGATCCGCAGGCCGGTGTTGAAGTAGAGCCTGTGGGCGTCCTCGCGCTCCGGCCCGACGCCCGAGTCGAGGTGGAACTCCGCGCAGCCCGCGCGCCTGCCCTCCTCCATGCACCATTCGAGCAGCGCGCGCCCGTAGCCGCGTCGGCGGCCGTCCGGGTGCGTGGAGAGATCGTCGACGTAGAGGGTGTCCCCCCAGGCGAGGTTGCGGATCACGCGGAAGCCCGCGACAGCGAGGCAGCGGTCGGCGTCGTCGAAGGCTCCCACAAGCCTGTATCCCTGCGGGCGCTGGACCTCGTCGACGCGCCGGACGAACTCGGCCTCGTCCGTGTGGTGCGTGCGCAGCGCGCGCATGGCCTCGAAGGCCTGCGCCGTGTCCGGCGGGAGGAGCTCTCTCAGTCCTTCAGGAATGACGGGACGTCGATGTCGTCGTCCGAGATCTCGAGGGACGCGCGCTGGCGGTCGTCGAGCTTCACGTCGCGGCGCCGCGGCTCGCGCCGGCGTCCGGTCGAGTCCTCCTCGAACAGCGGGGTGCGGCTCGCGCGCTCGAATCCCGTGGCGATAACGGTCACCCGCACTGAGTCGGCCAGTGTGTCGTCGACCACCGCGCCGAAGATGATGTTGGAGTTCTGGTCGGCGGCGCTCTGGATGATCTCGGCCGCCTCGTTCACCTCGAAGAGGCCCAGGTCGGTGCCGCCGGTGATGTTGAGCAGGATGCCCGTGGCCCCCTCGACCGACTGCTCGAGCAGCGGACTCGACACGGCGTTCTTCGCCGCCTCGGCGGCGCGGTTCTCGCCGGAGGCCTCGCCGATGCCCATGAGCGCGGAGCCGGCGTCCTGCATGATCGTGCGGACGTCCGCGAAGTCGAGGTTGATGAGGCCGGGGGTCGTGATCAGGTCCGTGATGCCCTGAACGCCCTGGCCGAGGACGGCGTCGGCCTCGCGGAAGGCGTCGAGGATGCTCGTGCGGCGCTCGACGACCGCGAGCAGCTTCTCGTTCGGGATCACGATCATCGTGTCCACCTGCTCGCGCAGGCGGTCGATCCCCTCAACGGCCTGGCGCATGCGCTGCGTGCCCTCGAAGTCGAACGGCTTGGTGACCACTCCGACCGTGAGCGCGCCGACCTCCTGCTTGGACACCTCTGCGATCACCGGCGCGGCGCCGGTGCCGGTGCCGCCGCCCTCGCCCGCGGTCACGAAGACCATGTCCGCGCCCTTGAGCGCCTCCTTGATCTCGTCGCGGCTTTCGTTGGCGGCGCCGTAGCCGACGTCGGGGTTGGCGCCCGCGCCGAGACCGCGTGTGAGCTGGTCGCCGATCTGGAGCTTGATGTCGGCGTCGCACATCTGGAGCGCCTGCGCGTCCGTGTTGACGGCGATGAACTCGACGCCCTTGAGGCCCTGGTCGACCATGCGGTTCACGGCATTGGTGCCGCCGCCGCCGATGCCGACGACCTTGATGACAGCCAGGTAGCTACCCGTGTCCATGTCTGAGGTGGTGCCTCTCTACCGTCCGAAGCTCAAGCAAGAGTGGAGGGTTTCCCGCTTCCGCAAACACCGCACTGTAGGCGGAGTTCGCGGGAAGTGTCAATCGTCCTCGCAAGAAATCGTGCAGACAAACACTCTAGCGGCGGTCCAGGGTTGCCCTGAAGCTCGACTACGGGCTGAGGGTTATTCCGGAGGCGGCGAGACCCCTCCAGCCCCGGTGGAATCAGTGGGTGCGGGGGCCGGCGGAGCCGGTTCGGCGGTGCCATCGGAGACCGGCGGGGCCACGGCGGCGGGTGCCGGCGGGGCAAGCTCCTCGGTGCTCGGATCGACGCCGGACGCGGGCGGAGTGGTCCCAATCGGCGGCGCGAGCTCCTCGGTGCCGGCCGGCGCGACCGGCGCCAGCGTCTCGGCGGGCAGTCCTCCCGCAGCCGGGCGGCCGGGCAGGCGCACGTCGATGTAGCTCGCGCCGGCGGCCTTCGGGTCCGCCAGCACGCGCACCGCGGCGACCCACTTCGCGCGCAGCTTCCTCGCGTCTCCGAAGATCAGCTCGGGCCCGTCGCGCAGCTCGACCACGATGCCCTCGTCGGAGCGCTCGTCGATGCGCTCGAGGCGCCCGCGCAGCGGGGCGGGGGCGCCGCCGGCCACTCGTGCGGCGTGAAGGGCCGCCGGATCCGTGAGGCGGTCGCCGTCAAGCTTCCCGCCCGGCGCCTCTATCTCCGGGAGCCTTCCCTCCACCGGGAGGCCGCGCAGGATCGTGCCGTCGCCGGCCACCGGCAGGCCGCCGACCATCGCGGCGGGACGGTGTTCGACCACGTGGATCTCGAGCCCGTGAGGGAAGTCCGCCCGCACCTCGAGCGCGCGCACCACGGGGTAGGCCGCGATCGCACGTTCGAGGTCGTCCTGATCGACGTGCAGGGTGGTCATCGCGTGCGCGGCCGAGGTGAGCGCGGCTCGCACGCGCGGAGCGTCCTTGGTGGTGAGGCCGGTGACCTTCACGTGCTCGACCGCGACCAGCGGCGAGTCACGCAGCCAGAACTGGAAGCCGGCTGCGAGCACGAGGCAGGCGGCGAGCAGCGCCAGCACGCGGCGGCGCATGCGCGGGGGGAGCATCCGCAGGGTGAGCACGTTGAACGCAACCGCCCGCAACCTCCATGTCCGAGCGCGCCGTGAGCGTGCCTTTCGAGCCGGGCGCCGGCCGGCGACCGCCTGACCGCTCACGCCGGGCCCCACAGCGGCGACGTGTCCACCTCGCCGAGGAACTGCACCTCCGGCTCAAGCTCCACGCCGAAGCGCTCGCGCACGCGGCGGCGGCCCTCGGCCATCAGGGCGATCACGTCGGCCGTGGTGGCCTCCCCCATGTTCTCCACGAAGTTGGCGTGCTTCTCCGAGAAGCGCGCGCCGCCCACGGTCAGGCCGCGGCAGCCGCCCTCGTCGAGCAGCACGCCGGCGCTGCGGCCCTCGGCACGCGGGTCGTCGGGATTCTTGAAGGTCGAGCCGAAGGTCTTGATGCCGGATGGCTGGGCGGCCTTGCGCGAGGCGCGCATGTCGGCGAGCGTCGCCTTGACCGAGTCGGGCTCCGCCGGGCTGAGCGCGAACGACGCGCGGGCGACGATCTCGTTCGCCGCGAGGTTGGAGCGGCGATAGCGGAAGTCCAGCTCGTCGGGAACGCGCCGCTCCGTGCCGTCCGGCGTCGTGACCACCACCCACTCGAGCACGCGGGCCAGGTCGCCGCCGTAGGCGTTCGCGTTCATCTTCACGGCGCCGCCAACGGTGCCCGGGATGTTCACGCCGAACTCCAGCCCGCTCAGGCCGGCGCGGGCGGCGAAGGCCGCCGCCTGCGGGAGCCGGGCCCCGCCGCCGCAGAGCAGGCGCTGCCCATCCTGCTCGATCGATGCGAGCGAGCCGTCCAGCTTCACCACGAGTCCTCGGAACCCTTCATCCGCTACGAGGAGGTTCGAGCCTGACCCGACCACTCCTACCTCGATCCCCTCGCCCGTGGCCCACGCGAGCAGCTCGGAGAGCGCCTCGGGCGAATCGGGCCGGGAAAAGAAGTCACCCTGGCCGCCGGTCCTGATCGTGGTCAGGCGGGCCAGCGGGTAGTCGGCCTCGACGCCGGCGGGGGTGCTCATGCGGTCAGCCTCCGGGCCAGCTCGTCCACATTGCCGGCGCCGAGCGTGAGCAGCAGATCGCCCTCGGCGAGCTCGCCGCGCAGGCTCCGCTCCGCATCCTCGATCTGCGGCATCCACCACACGGGGCCCCCGCCCGCCGCGTCGGCCGCCGCCTGCGCCACGAGGTAGCCGCTCACGCCCGGGAAGTCCTCCGGCCGCTCCCGCGCGCGGTACACGTCGAGCACCACGACGAGGTCCGCCAGCGCCAGCGCGCGCCCGAACTCCCGAGCCAGCATGCGGGTGCGCGAGTAGAGGTGCGGCTGGAAGCACGCCACCAGCCGGCGCGGCTCGAGCGTGCGCGCCGCGGCCAGCGTGGCGGCCACCTCGGTGGGGTGGTGGGCGTAGTCGTCGTAGACGAGCGCGCCGGAGGGAGTGCGGCCGTGTGCCTCGAAGCGGCGGCCCGCGCCGGTGAACTTCCGGAGCCCCGGCGCGGCCTCGGCGAGTGGCACGCCGGCCGCTCGCAGGGCGGCCAGCGCCGCGAGGGCATTGAGGATGTTGTGCTCGCCTGGTACCTGGAGCTCGAATTCGACGCCATCGACCACGAAGCTCGAACTACCGCTATGAAGGCGGACGTTCTCGGCGCGCAGGCCGCCGTGGTCGATGCCGAATGTCACCTCCTCACCCTCACCCGGCAGCGCCACCCCGGGTCCCAGCACCCGCACCGACGCCGGCGCGGCGAACTCCTCGAAGGCCGTCTCGAGCTCGCCCAGGTTCGCGTAGGTCGCGTGGTGGTCGAGCTCGATGTTCGTGACCACCGCCACGTCGCGGCCGAGCTTCAGGAACGAGCGGTCGGACTCGTCGGCCTCGATCACCGCCCACTCCCCCGCGCCCCAGGCCGCATTCGTGCCGGCCGCGCGCAGCTCGCCGCCGATCAGAAACGCCGGCTCGCGGCCCGACTCCAGCAGGGCGAGCGCCGCCATCGACGCGCTCGTCGTCTTGCCGTGCGTGCCGCCCACGGCGATCGTCCGCTTCATGCGCGACAGCTCGCCGAGCAGGTCGCCGCGATGGAGGACGGTGGCGCCCGCGTCGCGAGCGGCGGCCAGCTCGGGGTTGTCGTCCGGGATCGCCGTGGAGACCACCACCTCGGCAGCCCTCCGGAAGGTTCGCGGCGTCGTGGCCGATGGCCGGCTCGATGCCGGCAGCGCGCAGCGGCCCGCAGTAGGACGACTCGGCCTGGTCCGAGCCGGTCACGGTGGCGCCCAGCTGCCGCGCCACCAGCGCGAGGCCGCTCATGCCGGCGCCGCCGATCCCGATGAAGTGCAGGGCGCGGCCGGAAAACGGCGCATTGAGGGGGTCAGCCATGACGCGCTGACCATAGGCCACCGCGCCGCCAGACCGACCGTCCTGCCCTGGGCTTGCCAGGCAAGCCTTAGGCAGGACGGTCGCCGGTGAGCGCCAGCAGCTCGTCCGCGATTCGGTCGGCCGCGTCCGGCCGCGCCACCGCCGCCGCTGCCTTCGCCATCGCCGCCATCCGCTGCGGCGCGCCCAGCAGCGCGGCCACCTCGCGGGCCAGGCGGGGGCCGTCCAGCTCGCGGTCGGGGATCACCACCGCGGCGCCGGCCTGCTCCATGAAGCGCGCGTTGGTCGTCTGGTGATCCGCGGTGGCATGCGGGTACGGCACGAGGATCGAGGGCAGCCCCGCGGCGGCCAGCTCGAACACCGAGCCGCCGGCGCGCGCCACGGCGAGGTCCGCTGCGGCCAGCGCGTCCGCGAACGGCTCGATGTACGGGAAGAGCCGGTAGTGCTCCGGCGAGCCGAGCTCGCTCGAGCCGCGAGCGCAGCTCCTCGTAGTCACGCTGCCCGGCGGCGTGAACCACCGCGCCCGGCGCCGCCGAGCCGAAGGCGTCAAGCGCCGCCTCGTTCAAGCGGCGCGCACCGAGCGAACCGCCGAACACGAGCACGCAGGCAACGCCCGAATCAACACCCAGCCGAGCCCGGGCGGCCTCACGATCTCCCCCTTCAGTGCCCGCAGGCACCGCCCGCCCGGTAACGAGGTACTTCGAGCCGCGCCGGTCATCGAGCGGAAAGGCCAGGAACACCCGCCGCGCAAGCGGCGCCAGCCACCGGTTCGTAATCCCGAGATGACTGTCGGCCTCCGTTAATGCGAGCGGCAGCCGCAGCGTCCGCGCGGCCAGCCCCACCGGCCCCGCCACGTAGCCCCCTCCGCCGAGCACGGCATCCGCCCCGATCCGGCGCAGCAGCCCCCGGGCGCGTCCGGTGGCGCCCGCCGCGAGCAGCAGCGCTCGCGCAGCCCGCATGGGGTTGTTCCGGTCGATGCCCGCCACGCGCAGTCGGTGGAGCTGATAGCCGGCGGCGGGCACGAGCTCCGCCTCCGCGCGCTCGCCCCCGATGAACTCCACGCTGGCGCCGCGAGCCCGAAGCGCGTCAGCTACCGCGAGCGCCGGCACGACGTGTCCCGCCGTGCCTCCGGCGGCGATCACGATCGTTGGCATCGCCACCCCCGTCGAGCGCGCGCAGCTCGGGTCGCTCGTCCGCGGGCCGCCCCGCCCGCCGCGCCTGGCCACCGGTGGCCGCCACGTTCAGCAGCAGTCCCATGGCGCCCATGAGCACAACCAGGTTGCTCGCCCCGTACGAGATGAACGGCAGCGGCACGCCCGTGAGCGGCATCATCCCGAGCACCGCGAAGAAGTTGAGCGTGGCCTGGCACAGGATCAGCGACGTGATCCCGGCGGCGAGCAGCTTCGAGTAGCGGTCGCGCGCGAGCTTCGCGACGCGCAGCCCGGCGTAGCCGATCATCCCGTAGAGCCCGATCAGGCCGAGGATGCCCAGCAGGCCGAGCTCCTCGCCGATGATCGCCAGGATCATGTCGGTGTGCGCCTCGGGCAGGTAGAAGATCTTCTGGACCGACTCGCCGAGGCCGACTCCGAAGAACCCGCCCGATCCGATCGCGGTCAGGGCCTGCACTGCCTGGAAGCCGCTGTCGCCGGCGTCCGCGAACGGGTCCAGGAACGAGAGCAGCCGCTCGCGCCGGTACGGCTCGGCGATCGCCAGCACGGTCGCCAGGAACACGAGCACGCCGCCGATCAGCACGAGGTTGCGGATCGGCGTGCCCGCAGCCACGAGCAGCGCCCCGATCGCGAAGCAGATCACCATCGTGGTGCCCATGTCGGGCTGCTTCATGAGCAGCGCGCACGCCGCCCCCACCACGAGCAGCAGCGGCTTCGCGAGCGTGGCCACGGTGCGCGTGGACTGCGGCCGCGCGGCTAGCAGTTGCGCGGCGTACAGCACGAGCGACACCTTCAGCAGCTCCGACGGCTGGAACTGGATCGGCCCCGCGCCCGAGCCAGCGCG
Organism: uncultured Thermoleophilaceae bacterium; assembly: GCA_963771715.1. Classification (GTDB taxonomy): domain Bacteria; phylum Actinomycetota; class Thermoleophilia; order Solirubrobacterales; family Thermoleophilaceae; genus JACVRW01. Next base: position 426,109 of record CAVYUQ010000010.1, on the reverse strand, counting down.
TCGCGCCGTTCACGGTCACGCCCATGCCGGGCAGCATCACGGCGACCGTCAGCCCGAACGACGACATCAGCAGCAGCGGGGTGAGCGCGCGGATGACCTTCAGCCCGTGCCGCGAGGCGAGATGCAGGAGCACCATTCCGGCCACGGCGAACAGCACGTAGCGCTTCAGGTAGTAGGAGGCGTCGCCCGGCCCGGAAAGGAGCGACTCGGCCGAGCTGGCCGAGTAGACCATCACGGCCCCGCCGGCGAGCAGGCAGAGCGTGGCGGTGTAGAGGATCGAGTACTCGACCGGGCGCTTCCGCGGCATCCATGCGGTTTTCTACGGCGAGCCCCGGATTCATCCCCGCGGGAGGAGCGCCCGGAAGCGCTCGCCGCGCTCCTCGTAGTCGCGGAACTGGTCGAAGCTGGCGCAGGCGGGCGACAGCAGCACCACCTCGCCGGGCTTCGCCGCCGCCGCGGCGGCGCGCGTGGCCGTCGCGAGCTCGCCCGAGCGATGGAGCGGCACCGTGCCGGCGAGGTCCTGCTCGAGCCGGTCCGCCGCCTCGCCGATCAGGTACGCCGCCACGCAGCGCGACGCCACCGCCTCGCGCAGGCCCTCGAAGCCGCCTCCCTTGAGGCTGCCGCCGAGGATCACGTGCACGCCGCCTTCGAAGGCCTCGATGCCGCGCAGCGCGGAGGACACGTTCGTCGCCTTGGAGTCGTTCACGTACAGCACCCCGTTCACCCAGCCGACCTCCTCGAGCCGGTGCGGCACCCCCGCGAAGCTGCGCAGCGCGGCCGCCACGGCCTCCTCCGGCACGCCCGAAGCGATCGCAGCCGCCGAGGCGCCCATGGCGTTCTCGAGGTTGTGGGCCCCGCGCAGGCGGACCTCGGCCGCGGCGAGCGGGAGCGCGCCGAACTCCACGCGGCGCGCGTGGCCCCGCACCTCCACCCCGGGCGGCACGACCGCCACCTGCTCCGGAGTCTGGTTCGCGAACATGCGCAGCTTCGCCTCGCGGTATGCCTCGAACGTCCCGTGACGGTCCAGGTGGTCCTCCGTCACGTTCAGGAGCAGCCCGGTGTCGGGGGCGAAGGCCTCCGAGTCCTCCGCCTGGAAGCTCGACACCTCGCAGACGATCGTCGCCTCAGCTTCGACCTGCCCCACGAGCGAGGACAGCGGCGTCCCTACGTTCCCCGCGAGCGCCACCGGCAGGCCCGCCTCGCCCCAGATCGCCCCGAGCAGCTCAGTGGTGGTCGTCTTGCCATTCGTGCCCGTGACCGCCACGAAGCGGTTCGGCAGCAGCCGCCAGGCCAGCTCGAGCTCGCCGAGCACCGGCAGCCCGCGCTCGCGCGCCGCCACGATCACCGGCGCCTCGTTCGGCACGCCCGGGCTCTTCACGACGCAGGCCACGCGGTCGAGCAGCTCCACGCCGTCCACGCCGATGTGCGCCTCGATGTCGCCCGGGACCTCCGGCGCGCCGGAGTCGGTCCCGAGCACATGACCGTGCGTGGCCAGCATGCGCGCCGCTGCGACCCCGGAACGGGCCAGCCCGACTACGAGATACGGCCCCTCCGGGAGGGCCGGCCTCACGGGATCGAGGCCTGGTAGATCGTGAAGCCGATCGCCGCGCAGATCGCGGCCACGATCCAGAAGCGCAGGATGATCTTGGTCTCCGACCATCCCGCGAGCTCGAAGTGGTGGTGGATCGGCGCCATCAGGAACACGCGCCGCCGGAAGCGCTGGAAGGCGATCACCTGGATCGCCACCGACAGCGCCTCGATCACGAAGATGCCGCCGATCAGGATCAGCAGCAGCTCGGTCTTCGTCATCACGGCGAGCGCGGCGATCGCGCCGCCCAGCCCCAGCGAGCCGGTGTCCCCCATGAACACCGACGCCGGGAACGAGTTGAACCAGAGGAAGCCGACGCAGGCGCCGACGAGCGACGCGCTCAGCAGGGCGAGGTCCTGCTGGCCGTGGGTGATGAACGTCATCGCCGTGTAGCTGAGGAAGACGATCGCCGCGCAGCCGGCGGCGAGGCCGTCGAGGCCGTCGGTGAGGTTCACCCCGTTCGTGGCTCCGGCCAGCACGAGGAAGATCAGCACCGGGTAGACGTAGCCGAGGTCCACCGAGGCGTCGATAAAGCGCAGCCGCAGCGTGTCGTTCAGGCCCACGTACTCGGTCACCACGAGCCAGAGCGCGATCGCGGTGAGCGCCTGGACGATCAGCTTCGTCCTCCCCGATACGCCGAGCGAGCGGCGCTTGCGCAGCTTGATGATGTCGTCGGCGAACCCGAGCGCGGCCATCGCGAGCGCGGTCCCGAGCACCGCGAGGCTCGAGGAGCGGTAGTCGGACAGGATCAGGAACGGCACCAGGATCGAGAGGAAGATCGCGAGGCCGCCCATGGTCGGCGTGCCCGCCTTGCCGTGGTGGCCGGCAGGTCCCTCCTCCCGGATCTGCTGGCCGAACTCCTTCAGGCGGAGGTAGTCGATGAAGCGCGGACCCAGGAACATGCAGATCAGCAGCGAGGCCGACCCGGCCATGACGATCTCGCCGAGCATCCCTAGTCGAGCACCCGTTCCAGCCCGACCGAGCGCGAGCCCTTCACGAGCACGCGGTCGCCGGGGCGGGCCACCTCCTCGAGCAGGGCTCCGGCCTCCTCGGGGGTCGCGACCGGCTGGGTCTCGCCCTCGAAGCCGGCCGTGTAGGCGAGGGCCTCCTCGCCCACCGGCACCAGCAGGTCGACCCCGCGCGCCGCCGCGTGCTCGCCGATCTCGCGGTGGTAGCGCGGCGAGCCCTCGCCCAGCTCGGCCATCGTGCCCAGCACGGCGATCCGGCGCTCAGCCGGGCTCTCCGCCAGATGGTCGAGTGCCGCCCGCATGGACATGGGGTTGGCGTTGTAGCAGTCGTTCACGACCACAACGCCGCCCGGCAGCTCCACCACCTCGCCTCGGAGCGACGAGAAGCGCACGTCCACCGGCCCGCCGACCCGCACGCCGAGCGCCCGCGCGGCGGCCACGGCGGCGAGCGTGTTCAGCAGGTTGTGCGGTTCGCGGTAGGGCAGCTCGAGCTCGATGCGCTCGCCGCGCGCCTCGATCTCGGCGTGCTCCCCGTCCATCGAGAGCAGCTGCACCTGGCCGCCCGGTCCGAAGGTCCAGGTGTCGATGTCGTCACGCAGGTGGGCGTCGAGCAGCGGCTCGCTCGCGGGCACGACGCAGGCGGCGCCCGGGCGAAGGTCGCGGATCAGCTCGGCCTTGGCCGCGGCCACGCGCTCGACCGTGCCGAGGATCTCGAGGTGCACCGGCCCCACGTTCACGATCACGCCCACGTCCGGCTCGGCGATCGCCGCCAGCTCGGCGATCTGCCCCTCGCCGCGCATCGCCATCTCGAGCACGAGCGCTTCCGTGTCGCGACCAGCCTCGAGCACCGTGAGCGGGAGCCCGATCTCCGTGTTGAAGTTCTCCTGGCTCGCGTGCGTGTGCGCGCGCGGGCGAATCAGCGCGGCGAGGATGTCCTTAGTCGAGGTCTTGCCCGTGGAGCCGGTCACGCCCGCCACCCGCGCGCCGAGCTCGCGGCGCCAGCCTCGTGCGAGCAGCTGGAGCGCCCGGAGCGGGTCCGGGGCCACGATCGCGCTCGCCGGCGCGCAGGCCGACTGTCCGGTGGAGCTCTCGGCGGCGTCGACCGCCGACGCGCGGTGCTCCGGTCCCACGAGCACTCCCCACGCACCGGCCTCGAGCGCCTGGGCGGCGAACTGGCCGCCGTCCGCGCTCGCGCCCCGAAGGCCGACGAACAGGTCGCCCGGCCCGACCTCGCGCGAGTCGATCACGGCACGCTCGGGACCGGCGCGCTCGGGATCGCCGGCGGCCAACTCTCCCTCGGCCAGAGCCGCGAGGCGGCCCGCGGACAGGTCGATCACGCTCGCGCTCCCAGTCGCGAGCGCAGCGCCTCGCGTACCACCGTCACGTCGTCGAACGGCTCCTTGCGGCCGTTCTCGAACTCCTGGCCCTGCTCGTGGCCCTTGCCGGCGATCACCACCACGTCGCCCGGCTCGGCATCCTCGATCGCGCGCGCGATCGCGCGGCGGCGGTCCACCTCCCGCTCGGCCTCGGGCCCGGCGCCCTCCATCACCTCGTCGATGATCGCCTCGGGCTGCTCGCTGCGCGGGTTGTCGGAGGTCACGAGCACGCGGTCGGCGAGGCGCCGGGCGGCGTCGCCCATCAGCGGGCGCTTGCCGCGGTCGCGGTCGCCGCCCGCGCCGAACACCACATGGAGGCGGCCACGCGCCACCTCGCGCGCCGCGCGCAGCACGTTCTCGAGCGAGTCCGGCGTGTGGGCGTAGTCCACGAGCACGCCGAAGTCCTGCCCCTCGTCCACGGCCTCGAAGCGCCCCGGCACGCGGCCGAAGCCCTCCAGGGCGATCTCCTCGACCCCGAGCGAGCGCACGGCCGCTATCGCGCCGACCACGTTCTGCACGTTGAACAGCCCCGCCAGCGGCGACTCGATTCGCAGCTCCCCGTCCGGGGTGTCGAGCGTGAAGCGCGAGCCCATCACGTCGAACTCGATGTCGCGCGCGCGGTAGTCGGCGTCGTGCTCGATCCCGAAGGTCACGGCGTCGATCTCGGCGGCGATCCGCCGGCCGTACTCGTCGTCCACGTTCACCACCGACGGGCCCGGCTCCTCGAACAGCCTCCGCTTCGCGGCGAAGTAGGCGTCCATCGTCTCGTGGAAGTCGAGGTGGTCCTGGGTCAGGTTGGTGAACACGCGGCACGCGAAGCGGATCCCCGCCACGCGGCCGAGCTCGAGCGCGTGCGAGGAGACCTCCATCGCCACGGCGCGGTCGCCGCCGTCGTGCATGCGCCGGAAGGTCTGCTGGAGGTCGATCGCCTCGGGCGTGGTTCGCTCGACCTCCTCCTCCACGCCGCCCACCACGCGCTTGACCGTTCCGAGCAGCCCGGTCTGCCGCCCGGCCCCCTGCAGCAGGTGGCGAACGAGGTAGGCGGTGGTCGTCTTGCCGTTCGTGCCGGTGATCCCGACTACGTCGAGCTCCGCGGTCGGGTCACCGTAGAAGCGTGCCGCCGCGGGGCCCATCGCGGCGCGGACATCGTCCACCACCACCTCGGGCACGCCGAGGTCGAGCCGCCGCTGCGTGACGAGAGCGGCGGCACCGCGCTCGACGGCGTCGGGCGCGAAGTCGTGACCGTCCGAGCGGAAGCCGGGTACGCAAAAAAAGAGCGCCCCCGGGGTGACGCTCTGGCTCGAGTAGGCCAGGCCCGAGATCTCGACCTCGGGCGCCCCAGGGCCCATCAGGTCGCGAAGGGTCATGGATTGCTGCGGCAGGATAGTCCCCCTGCCGGGCGTGCACCCCTCAGACTTTTTCCCTGCGGGCCGATAGGTACCAGGTGAGCGGCACCGCCCTGAGTTCGCTCGCTCGCCTCGCGGAACGCCGGTTCACGAGCTTCTCCGAGGCAGCCGACACGGTCCTCGACCTGCTCGAGGCCGAGCTCCCGCCTGGCTCCGTGCTGCTGGGCCGGGTGGACTGGGACGAGGGCGAGCTGCACCTCATCGACGTGCGCGGCGCGGCCGCCACGGCGCTCCAGCCCGGCGGCACGCTGCCGCTGGCCGAGAACCCGAACGGCGGCGGGACCGGCCTGCTCGATCCGACGGCGCTCCAGCGCCTCGCCGTCCGCTCCTACCTCGCCCTGCCGCTCGAGACGAGCTCCGGCGCCGGAGCCCTCACCGTCTGCGCGCTGGCCTCGGGCACCGATGTCTTCACCCAGACCCACCTCGAGCTCCTCACCGTGGCGGGACGCCTGCTCACCTACGAGTGGGAGAGCGTGAAGTGGCGCGCCGACCTTCGCAGGCTCGGCGAGCGGCTGCGCGATCCCGAGCGCACCGACGCGCTCACCGGCCTGCTCAACCGGGTGGCCTTCGTGGAGGCGGCGGAGCGCGAGTGGCGGCTCGCCGAACGTGGCACTCTTGAGACCTACGTGCTCGCGTGTCGCCTCACGAATCTGCGACAGATCTCCGAGCGCCACGGCGCCGCGGTGGGCGAGCTGCTGATGAAGGACGCCGCCGACGTGATGCAGTCCGCGATCCGCCGCACCGACCACGCGGGGCGGCTGACCGACGACGTGTACGGCGCCGTGCTGGTGGGCTGCAAGGGCCTCGACGGCGCAGCCGCCTTCATCGGGCGCTACGGCCAGGCGCTCCAGCGAGTCACGCACGAGCGGCCCGCACAGCTCGAGGTCGCGTATGCGATGTGCTCGCTCGGGGCCGCCGAGTCGCCCGAGGCGGCGTTCGACCGGGTCGAGACCGAGGCGCGGACCTCCACGATGCCCGTGGCCGGGGAGCCCGCGTGAGCGGGGAGCTGGCGTGAGCGGGGAGGCCGGCACGGCCACCCCTCCTCCCCCTAGGGGAGTGATCCCGCCCAGCGAGCCCGGCGGGCGCTCGGGCTTTCTCAGCGACGTGATCGTGGAGCTGGGCTTCGCGACGTCAGACGCGGTCGAGGACGCGGTGCGCGCGGCGCGCAGCGGCAGCACCGTCGCACAGGTTCTGGTGGAGGCCGGCGCGATCAGCGAGGAGCAGCTCGCGCGCGCGACCGCCGAGCGCTACGGCATCGCGTACATCGATCTCGAGAACTACGAGGTGGACTCGAGCGCGGCGGCGATGATCAAGCCGTCCGCTGCCAAGCGCTACCAGGCGGTGCCGGTCGGGTTCGTCGGCGGAGGGTTGCTGGTGGCGATGGCAGACCCTGCGGACGCCCTCGGCGTGAACGACATCGCCGTGATGACCAAGCTCGAGGTTCAGCCCGCGGTGGCGCCGCGCCCGGCACTGGACGCGCTGCTCGATCGCCTGCCGCTCGGGGGCGAGGCTGCCGAGGAAGAGGAGACCGCATCCGAGCCCGCGGCGTCCTCGGCAGTGTTCTGGCAGGCGGACGAGGCCGGTGGCGGCGGCGAGCACGGGCTTCCGTCCAGCGCCGGCGCGCCCGCCGGGGGCTCCGCGTCCGCCGAGGAGGCCGAGCGGATGCACGCCGAGCTCGTGGAGCTGCGCCGCAAGCTGGTGGCAGCCGAGAGCGAGCTGGTGAGGGCACGCGCCGACCTGACCGCCTCCGAGGGCGCGCTCACCGCCGCCCGCGAGGCGGGCGCTGGACCGAGCGAACGGGAGGAGGAGCTCGTCGGTGAGCTGGCGGAGGCCCAGAGGGCCGCCGACCTCGCCCTCGTGAGAGCTGCTGCCGCCGACGCCGAGCTCGGCTCCCTGCGCGAGGAAACCGCCCAAAGGCTCGCCGAGATCGAGGCCGAGCTGGCACGCGCGCGCGAGAGCGCCGCGGCGCCCCAGGCCGAGGTCGAGGAGCTTCGCGCATCGCTGGCCGGGGCGGAGTCCGAGCTCGAAAGCCTGCGCGGGCGCAGCGCCGAGCTCGAGGGCGAGCTGGAGAAGGCCCGCAGCCGGGGCGCTGAGCTGGAGCGCGAGCTGGAGCCCGCACACGGCCGAAGCGCCGAGCTGGACAGCGAGCTCCAGGAGGCGCGCAGCCGGAGCACCGAACTCGAGAGCGAGCTGGCGAGCGCGCGCTCCCGCAGCGCCGAGCTCGAGGCCGAGCTCGAGAGCGCGCGCTCCCGCAGCGCCGAGCTCGAGGCCGAGCTGAAGAGCGCCGAGGCCAGCGCTCACACCGTGGCCGAGGGCGCGGAGTCTGCGCAGGGCCGCGTCGAGGAGCTCGAGCGCCTGCTCGAGAGCACGCGCGCGGAAAGCGAGAGCCTCCAGTCGAAGCTCGACGAGGCGCAGACCTCAGGTGAGGGCCACGAGGCCGAGCTGGCCGAGGCTCGCGCCGCCGCCGAGCAGGCGCAGGCGCAGCTCGAGGAGGCCCGGACGGAGGCGCAGCGCCTCGAGTCCGAGCTCACCGATGCGCGCAGCGCCGACCATGGCATCGAGCAGAAGCTGGGCGACTCCGCCGCGACCATCGAGCGGCTGGAGGGCGAGCTCGCCCGCTCGCTCGCCGAGAACGAGAGCTTCGGTGCACAGCTGAGGGAGGCCGTGGCCGGCGTCCGAGGGCCTCGCGGCCGAGCTTGGCGAGGCGCGCGCCGAGAGCAAGACGCTCGCCGACGAGCTGGCCCTGACCCGCAGCGCCAGCGAGGGATTCGACACCAGCCTGGACGAGGCGCGCGGCCGGGCCGAGGCGCTCGGCGCCGAGCTCTCCGAGGCGCGCTCGCAGGTGGAGCGGCTCGAGGCCGAGCTCCAGCAGGAGCGGCCCGCGAAGGGCGAGCTCGAGACCGAGCTCAGTGGCATGCGCTCCGAGCTGGAGAGCCTCGAGACGGAGCTCACCCAGGCTCGCGCGGCGAGCGACGGCCTCAACGCCCAGCTGAGCGGGGCGCGCGCGAAGAGCGAGGGCATCATCGTCGAGCTGCGCGGTGCGCGGGCGGCGGCGGAGGGCCTCGAGGAGCAGCTCACCGAGGCACGGGCGGCCACCGAGGCGGCGGAGGCGGAGCTCGCAGAGGCACGGGCGGCGACCGAAGCCGCCCAGGCCGAGCTCGCCGAGGAGCGCGAGGCGCGGGAGAAGCTCGCGACCGAGCTGTCAGAGGCCCAGGCGGAGGCCGAGAAGGCACGGGCACAGATCGACGAGGCCGAGACCGAGCTCACGAAGCTGCGCGACGAGGCCCGCGCGCTCGAGGCGCTCCAGACCGAGCTCGATCGCGCGAACGACGAGGTCGAGCAGGCGCGCGCCGAGGCGAAGAAGCAGGGCGACGAGCTGATCGTGACCCAGAAGGCGCTCGACAGGGCCGGCGCCCAGGCCGCGGAGCTGCGCAACGAGCTCGCCGACACCCAGACCGAGCTGGACCGGGCGCGGCTCGAGGCGCAGGAGCTCGACGTGCTGCGCGCGAAGCTGTCGGACGCGGAGCTCGCCCTCATGGAGTCCGAGCAGGCGCACCAGGAGACTCGCAAGCGCATGGCGCGCGTGGAGGCCCGCCTCGCAGACGCCCAGGGCGCCGCGTTCGCATCGGAGCGCGCCGCCGAGCAGCTCCGCATGGCGCAGGAGCGCATGCGCGACGCGCTCAGCCCGCTGGACGAGGACGAGGACGAGTAGCGAGCAGGCCCGCTCCGGCTCAGCCGGGCGGGATCTTCAGGTACGGCAGCGCGAACTCCATGATCCGCTCGAACGCGGGCGCGGCGACGGTGCCGCCGTAGATGTCGCCGCGCGGCGTGTCGACCATCACCGCGACGAGCAGCCGCGGGTCCTTTGCCGGGGCGTAGCCGATGAAGGACGCGATGAAGTCCGTCTTCGAGTAGCCGCCGTCGATGGCCTTCTCGGCCGTGCCGGTCTTGCCGGCGAGCGTGTAGCCCTCGACCTGAGCCTCCTCGGCCGTGCCGCCCGCCGCGAGCACTCCCTCGAGCATGTGCGAGACCTGCTCGGCGGTGTGGCGCGAGAGCACCCGCTTCGGAGGCGGCGACTCCCCCTGGACGATGTAGGGACGGCGCATCACGCCGTGGTTGGCGATCGCCGTGTACGCCGTGGCCATCTGCATCGGCGTGACCGCGATGCCCTGTCCGATCGGCATGTTGCCCATCGAGGAGCCCGAGTAGTGCTCCGGACGCAGCACGATGCCGCCCTCCTCGCCCGGCAGGTCCACGCCGGTCGGCTGCCCGAAGCCGAACCGCCGCACCCACTTGTCGAAGCGCTTGGCCCCGAGCTTCAGGCCGATCATCACCGAGCCGACGTTCGACGACTCGGCGAGGATCTGCTCCACCGTCTTGGTGCCGCCGCCGCCGTCGTGCGCCTCGCCGACGGTGCGGTCCGCCACGGTGATCTCGGGCGGTACCGCGAGCGTCGTGCTCGGCTCCACCAGCTTCTCCTCGAGCGCGCCCGAGACGGTGATCGCCTTGAAGGTCGAGCCGGGCTCGAAGTTGGCCTGGATCGCGCGGTTCTGGCGCGCGTACTCCGGCGCTCCGTCCACGTTGTTCGCGTCCACCCGCGGCCAGTTCGCGAGCGCGAGCACCTCGCCGGTGCGCGGGTCCATGACGACCGCCGTGGCTCCGACGGGCGTATAGGTCTGGCCCACGTCCGCCAGGACGGCCTCGGTGCGCTCCTGGATGCGCGCGTCGAGCGTGAGCGCCAGGTCGTCCCCCGGCTGGGCGCGCTTGGTCTCGATCATGCTGATCGGCTCGCCCAGGGCGTCCTTCACCAGCCGCCGCTCGCCGTCCTCGCCGCTCAGCGACTTGTCCTCCGAGTACTCGAGACCCGACAGCCCGACGTTGTCCGTGCCCACCAGCCCGAGCACCTGCGAGGCCAGGAAGCCCTGCGGGTAGGTGCGCTTCGGCTCCGTGACGGTCCCGATCCCCTCGATCTCGAGCTTCTCGACCCTGTCGCCTCGACCCGCGTCCATCTTGCGCTGCAGGTAGACGAAGCCGGTCTCTCTGTCGGAGAGCTTGCGCAGCAGCTCGTCCTCGGGACGGCCGAGCAGCGGCGCGAGCCGCGCGGCCACCTTCACCGGGTCCTTGATCAGGAACGGGTTTGCGAACACCGTGACGGAGTCCTCCGAGACGGCGAGCTGCACCCCGTTGCGGTCCACGATCGTGCCGCGGCCCGCCGGGTCGGCGATGTCCTCGATCTGCTGGCTCACCGCGCGCTCGGACAGTGATCCGGAGCGGACGGTGCCGAGCCAGGTGGCCCGCAGGGCCGCAAGGCCGAGCAGGAGCAGGAAGAGCGCGAACAGCAGGCCGATGCGCCGCTCGACCAGCCGCACGGGCGGACGCCCCGGCCCCCGCTGGCGGCGCCGGGTGGGCGGGCGGCGCTGCGTCGCGGGCACGGGCTAGCCCGCCGGCGCGGTCGTCGTGGTCGGCGCGGGCTCCGCGGTGGCCGCGGGGTCTGCCGGAGTGGTGGTGGCGGCGGGGTCGGTGGCGGCCGGGTCCGTGACCGCGGGGTCGGCGGCGGCCGGGTCGGTCGCTGCCGGGTCCGTGACCACCGGGTCGGTGGGCGCCACGGGCTCGGGCGCGACCGGCTCCGGAGCCACGAAGGTGAGGTTCGGCGCCGTTATGCGCTTCACCGCCTGGCCGGCATCGCGCGTGGGCCGCGCCTTCAGGTAGCGGACCTCGCCCGGGGCCGGCAGCACGAAGCCGAGCTGCGCGGCCGCCTCCTGGATTCGCTCGCTGGAGGCCAGCCTGGCCTCGTCGAGGAGCAGGCGCGCGTTCTCGCGCTTGAGCGCCGAGATCTTGTCGGCGTTGCGCGCGATGTCGCGGTTCATCTGGAGCAGGTCGACGTTGAAGAAGACGATTCCGGCGAGCAGCACGAACACCAGCGCGATCCAGCCGCGGCCGGACAGGAGCGCGTCGAGCAGGCTGCCTGTCCGCGCGCGGGCGGCGCGGGCGAAGGGCGCGTGCAGGACCCGGACGGGAAGCGCGACGGCGGGCGCGCCCGCGGCCGCTCCCGACACGCGGCGCTGCGCCGGCGCCCGGCGCTGCGACGTCGTGCGCCGGCGCGGCGCGTGACGCGCGGGCGCTGCGCGCGGGGCCGCCGCCGCTGCCGCGCGGGCCATCAGGCGGCCTCCCGCAGCTTGCGCGCCGCGCGCAGGCGGCTCGACTTGGCACGCGGGTTGTCGGCGATCTCGCCGGCGGTCGCCATCACGGCGCGGCCGCTGACCAGCTCCGCCTCGGGCTCCCGCCCGCAGACGCACACCGGGAAGTCGGGCGGGCACACGCAGCCGCGCGCCCGCTCGGCGAGGAAGCGCTTGACGCGCCGGTCCTCGAGCGAGTGGAACGAGATCGCGGCCAGGCGGCCGTTCTCGCGCAGCAGCCCCCAGGCGAGCGGGAGGGCGCGGTCGAGCGAGTCGAGCTCGGAGTTGACGGCGATCCGGATCGCCTGGAAGACGCGCTTCGCGGGGCTGCCGCCGCCGAAGCTGCGCCGCACCGCGGCGGGCAGCGCGCCCTCGATCGCCGCGACCAGCTCGCCGGTCGTCTCGATCGGCGCCCGCTCGCGGCGGCGTACGATCTCGCGCGCGATCCGCCTCGAGTTCGGGTCCTCGCCCAGGCGGCGGAACAGCTGGGCCAACTGTCGCTCGTCCCAGGTGTTCACGATCTCGCGCGCGTCGAGCTGCTGGCCCGGGTCCATCCGCATGTCGAGCGGCGCGTCGTACGAGTAGGAGAAGCCGCGCTCGCGGGCGTCGACCTGCATGGACGAGATCCCGAGGTCGAGATAGACGATGTCCGCGGAGAGGCCCTCCTCGCGCAGCAGCGCCAGCCCGTCCGCGTAGTCCATCCGCAGGAAGCGGGTCTCGCACGCGACCTCGCGCGCCAGCTCCTCGAAATGCAGCTCCGCCGCCGGGTCGCGGTCGATGCAGACGAGCGTGCCCGAGGCGCCGATCCGATCAGCGATCAGGCGCGCGTGGCCGCCCGCGCCGAAGGTGCAGTCCACGACCGTCTCGCCCGCCGCCGGGGCGGTCAGCTCGATCAGCTCACCGGCGAGGACTGGCACGTGCACGCGGTTCATGTCAAGAAGGATGGCCAAGGCGCTCCGTCACCTCCCCGATCTCGGCGTCCAGGGCCTCCTGCTGCTCCTGCCAGCGCTCCTTCGACCACACCTCGAGGTGGTCGCCCACGCCCACCACCACGACCTCCTTCTCGATCCCGGTGTGGGTCAGGAGCGGCGGCGGCAGCGTCACGCGCCCGCTCGCGTCGAGCTCGATCTCGAAGGAGTTCCCCTGGTAGAAGCGCGACAGCTTGCGGTACTCCGAGCCCATCGGGTTCAGGCCGCCGAGCGCGCGCTCGATGATCGCCTCGTGCGTCTCGGGAGTCCACACCGCAAGGCAGGGCTCCGGGTCCTTGGCGAGAACGGTTCCACTGGCGAAGGCCGTCCGGAACCGGGCCGGAATGCTGAGCCGGTTCTTCGCATCCAACGAGTGCTCGAAGTGGCCGCGAAATGCCAATTGACATGACCAGGGAATTCAGACCGGAGTGGCGGAGTGGGAGGAGCCCCGCCACTCCGGTCGATTGGTGGTGCCACGGTACCCCACTTCTCCCCACTCTGCAACACGATTCCCCACCATTCCGTCCGATGGGCGCCGGTGGCCGGCCGTCCCTGAGCCGTTTTTGGCTCTGTGGAGCGGCTTTGCGCGGGTAGGACGCAGTGGGGCAAGCCCCCGAAAAAGGCGTCGATTCCGTGCCATAGAGCCGAAATGGGCGCAAGCCTGCATGCGGCGCGGCGGTTTGGTGGGTTTCTTGCAGTAGCGGAGGCGGCGTCGCTTAGAGCGGCAAAGCGTCCGCGCTGCCATCGAGCAGCGCGGACACGAGCGCCGCCGCGACCAGCAGCAGGACGGAGGGCACCAGCAGGAGAGCCACCACCAGCTGGATCTTCGGGCCGGCGCGGGCGGCGTCGTCGCGGATGCGGCGGGCGAGCGCGAAGCGCGCGGCGCGGGCCTGGGCGGCGAGCGTGTCGGCCAGGGGCGCGCCATGCCGGCGTGCGCGCTCGAGCGCGGCCACGAGGGCGTGCACCTCGGGCAGCGGCACGCGCTCCTCGAGACCTGCCAGAGCCTCCGCGAGCGGTACCCCGAGCGCGACCTCGCGTCCCACCGTCCGCCACTCGCGGGCGAGCGGGCCCTCGGAGCGCTCCCCCACCGAACGCAGGGCCTCGGGAAGCGACCCGCCGGCCTCGACGCTCACGCGCAGGATGTCCAGCAGGGCCGGCAGCTCGCGACGAACGCGCCGAGCCCGCTCGGCCGCGAGCCGCGCGAGCCAGAGGTCCGGTGCAAGGAAGCCTGCCACCGGCGCGCCGATTGCGAGAAGAAAGCCGAGGCGGCCAGGGGCGAGCGCGGCGAGCGGCAGCGCGGCGGCGCCGAGCAGGAGCGCCCCGGCTGCCTTGGCCGCCATCGCCTCGCGAACGCCGAGGCCCGCCGGTCGTCCCGCCGCCTCGATGCGGGCGCGCAGGTCGCGCGGCACACCCGCGGGACGCACGCCCCGCCCCGCCGATGCGAGCAGGAGGAGAAGCCGTAGCCCACGGTCCCCGCCGCCGACCCGCCGCTGCCGCTCGGGGATCACGAGCAGCAGCCCGGCGGCCGCGGACGCGCCTGCCGCGAACGCGAGCAGCACGCTCACCAGCGCACCCTCCCGAGCCGCCGGGTGAGAACGGCCGCCGTGAGCTGGAGCACGAGCGCGATGCCCACGAGCCACGCCGTCAGGAACGAGCTCCAGAGGCCGGCGAACCAGCCTGGGCTCGCCAGCTCGGCGAGCAGGCCGCCGCCCACGGGCATCAGCACCACAAGCAGCGCCGTGAATCGAGCCTGCGCGGTCGCGGACCTCACCTCGTCCTCGAGGCGCGACTGGTCGTCCATCGCTCGCGCGCTCTCGCGCAGCAGCCCGGCGAGGTCTCCCCCGGCGCGGCGCTGGAGCACGCACGCGGCCACGAGCGTGTCCATCCGCGGGGAGCGCACGCGCATACGCATGGCCTCGAGAGCGTCGTCGGTGGCGGCGCCGGCATCGAGCTCGGCTCGGGCTCGCCGCAGCTCGTGGCCGGCGGCGCCGCCGAGCCTCCCGGCGGCCTCGCCGAGCGCGGCCCGCAGCGAGCGGCCACCGCCGATGGCGTCCGCGATCGCCACCGCGGCCTGCGCTACGCCAGCGTCGACCGCCCGCCGATAGCGCTCGCGACGCGCGCGCAGCAGCCGCGCGAGCGCCCACGGACCCGCGGCGCTGAGCGCCAGACCCGGCAAGGGCCCCACCACGACCGCGCCCCCGGCGAAGGCCGCGACCGACAGCGCCAGCAGCAACCGCCGCCGTTCGGCGGCGCCGGGATCGCGCCCCTCGCGCCCGACGCGAACGAGCACGTCCACGAGCACGGCGCCCGCGCGCGCCCAGCCCGGTGCGCGAGCGGCGGCGCAGCCCACCGCGACCCCGCCGAGCTCGACCAGCGCGGCGCCGGCGGCCGCGGCGGCCAGAAAGGCGAGCGCCACCGTGGCGCTCACGCGAGCACCGCCGCGGCAAGCGCAGGCGCGGCCGCCGCGCTCACCCCGGACCCGCCTCGGCCGCAACCGCCGGCCGCCGCACGCTCGCCCCTCCCCCGCGCAGCCTCTCCAGGCGCTCCGCGAGCTGCCCCGAGCCGGGTTGGCGCAGCCGCCCGCCACGCGCCCACAGCTCCCGCGTCCCCGCGCCGCCCGCCACGCGCAGCACCTCCGTGACCGACTCGACCACCCGCGATCCGTCAGGCAGCCGCGCCTGGTGCACCACCACGTCGAGCGCGCTCGCCACCTGGTCCCTCACGGCCGCGTGCGGCAGCCCGACCCCGGCCATCAGGGCGAGGGTCTCGATCCGGCGCAGGGCATCGGGCGGCGAGTTCGCGTGCACGGTCGTGAGCGAGCCGTCGTGACCCGTGTTGAGCGCCTGGAGCATGTCCAGCGCCTCGGCGCCGCGCACCTCGCCGACCACGATCCGGTCCGGCCGCATCCGCAGCGCGTTCACCACCAGCTGCCTGATCGTGACCTCTCCGCGCCCTTCGAGGTTCGCCGGCCGCGCCTCGAGGCGGATCACGTGACGCTGGCGCAGGCGCAGCTCGGCGGCGTCCTCGATCGTCACAATCCGCTCCTCCCCCGGGATCGCGCCGGACAGCGCGTTGAGGGTGGTCGTCTTGCCCGAGCCGGTGCCGCCGCTCACCAGCACCGACGCCCGCGCCGCCACGCACAGCGCAAGCAGCTCGGCCAGGTCCGCCGGCAGGGTGCCGCCCGCCACCAGCTCGCGCAACGAGAAGCCCTCGCGCCGGAAGCGCCGCACGGTCAGGCACGGGCCCGTGAGCGACAGCGGCGGAATCACCACGTTCACGCGCGAGCCGTCCGCAAGCCGCGCGTCGCAGAGCGGCGACGCCTCGTCCACCCGGCGCCCGAGCGGCGCGAGGATCCGCTCGATCGCATGCATGAGCTCGGCATCGGACGCGAAGCGCACGCCGGTGCGCTCGACGCGCCCGCGGCGCTCCACGTACACCGCCCCCGGCCCGTTCACCATCACCTCGTCGACCGCAGGATCGGACAGCAGCGGCTCGAGCGGGCCGAGCCCGGTGGCGAGCAGCAGCACCCGCCGGCACAGGGCCTCCCGCTCCGCGTCCGGCAGCGCACCGGCCTCGCGCTCCACGAGCGCGCGCACCTCCGAGTCGAGCCCCGCCGTGCCGCTCTCGCCCGAGCGCGCCCGCTCGATCAGCCGCCCGCGAAGCGCGACCGCAAGGTCGTCGAGCGCCTCCATAGGAGGACAAGGCGCAAAAGCGAAAGACTCTCCCCTATGGACCTCACGCTCCTGAACCTCGACACCCCAACCGAGACGCGCACGTTCGACCGTGGTCGCTTCGAGCTCTACGCGGTCGGGCCGATGACCATCGGACGCGCAACCTACGAGCCGGGCTGGAAATGGTCCGAGCACGTCGGCGCGCCGGCGGGCGCCGATTCGTGCATGGTCGAGCACGTGGGGCTCGTGATCAGCGGGCGCGCCGCCGTGAAGATGGACAACGGCGAGGAGCGCATCATGGAGCCCGGGGACTTCTTCTACGTGCCGCCCGGGCACGACAGTTGGGTCGTCGGCAACGAGCCGTACATATCTCTGCACGTGATGGGCAGCGAGAATTACGCGACGTGACCCGCCGCGAGATCCGCTCATGGCTGATGGACATGGATGGCGTGCTGGTGCGCGAGCAGAACGCCGTGCCCGGCGCGCAGGAGTTCCTCGGCCGGCTGCGCGTGCTCGGGCTGCCCTTCCTCGTCCTGACGAACAACTCGATCTACACGCAGCGCGACCTCGCCGCTCGGCTGCGCCGCTCGGAGCTCGACGTGCCCGAGGAGTCGATCTGGACCTCCGCTCTCGCGACCGCGCAGTTCCTGGACGACCAGCGCCCGGGCGGCTCGGCGTTCGTGATCGGCGAGTCGGGCCTGACGACCGCGCTCCACAGCGTCGGCTACACCCTGACCGAGCGCGACCCCGACTACGTGGTGATCGGCGAGACGCGCACCTACAGCTTCGAGAACATCACCCAGGCGATCCGGCTGATCTCGGCCGGCTCGCGCTTCATCGCCACGAACCCCGACAACGTCGGTCCCACTCCCGACGGACCCCTGCCGGCGACCGGGGCGGTGGCCGCCCTCATCAGTCGCGCCACCGGGGTCGACCCGTACTACGTCGGCAAGCCGAACCCGCTGATGATGCGCTCCGCGCTCAACGCGATCGAGGCCCACTCCGAGACCACCGCGATGATCGGCGACCGCATGGACACGGACGTGGTGGCGGGTCTCGAGGCCGGGCTGGAGACGATCCTGGTGCTCACCGGGGTCACCACACCGGGCGAGGTCGAGCGCTACTCCTACCAGCCCTCGCGGATCGTCGACTCCGTGGCCGACCTGATCGAGGAGCTGGGAGGTGGCAGTGCCGCCGCTTGACGGCCGGGTCGCGCTGGTCACGGGCGCTAGCGGCGGCATCGGCGCTGCCGTGGGGCGCTCGCTCCACGACGCCGGCGCCTCGGTGGGCCTGCTGTCTCGCCGCGGCGAGGACCTCGGCCTCGAGCGGGCGCTCGGCATCGCCTGCGACGTGCGCGACCGCGACGGCGTGGCGCGAGCGACCGAGCAGGTGGTGGAGCGCTTCGGCAGACTCGACATCGCCGTGGCGAACGCGGGCGTGGGCTCCTACGGGCCCTTCCTCGAGCTCGACCCGGATGACCTCGAGGCCATGATCGACGTGAACCTCAAGGGCACGCTGTACACCGCGGCGGCCACGCTCCCGCACCTGATCGCGTCGGGGGCCGGCGACTTCGTCTCGCTCGCGAGCGTGGCCGGCGTGCGCGCCTTCCTCGGCGAGGCGGTCTACAACGCGTCGAAGTTCGGCCAGGTGGGCTTCACGCGCGCGCTCGACCTGGAGCTGCGGGAGCACGGCGTGCGCGCGACGAGCATCGCTCCCGGCGGAGTGAACACCGAGTTCGCCATCGGAACCGGCCGCGAGCAAGGCGACCCGGCGCTGGCCGAGATGATGAGCGCCGAGGACGTGGCCGAGGTCGTGCTGTTCGCGGTCACGCGGCCGCGCAACCTACGCATCCTCACGACCACGTTCCGGCCGATGAGTGAGGGCTCCTCCGGCTAGCCGGAGGGCCTCGCGGGCCTCGGCCGCCAGCCGCCGCACCAGCTCGCCGGCCGGCAGCTCCGCCGCCAGCGGGTGCGCCTGCCCCGCCCACAGGTGGAACCCGTCGGCGTCCCCGCGCTCGCGCGCCGCGGCACGGACGGGCGCGGTCAGGTGATGCACCTCCGGATAGCCGTGCGGGGCGTCGGCCTCGTGCTCGCGCATGAAGCGGTTCTCGATCCCCCGCGCGCTGCGGCCGGTGAACGCGCGCGTGAGCGCGGTGGGCCCCGCGCCACCCAGGGCCTCGCGGTGCGCCGGCGAGGTGGCCGCCTCGGGGGTGAGCATGAACGCGGTGCCGAGCTGCGCCGCCGCGGCGCCCGCGGCCAGCACCGCGGCGATGCCGCGGCCCGAGGCGATGCCGCCGGTGGCCACGAGTGGCAGGCCGCTGACGGGCCTCACGAGCTGGAGCAGCGCGAGCAGGCCCACGTCGCCCGGCTCGGCCTCGTCGAAGGAGCCGCGATGCCCGCCGGCCTCCACGCCCTGCACCACCAGGGCGTCGGCTCCGGCCTCCTGCGCCGCGGCGGCCTCGGCGGCGGTCGTGACGGTGACCCAGAGCGCGCACCCGGCAGAGTGCAGCGCATCCACGGACGCGCCGGACGGGCAGCCGAAGGTCACCGACACGACCGGCACGCGCTCCTCGGCGAACAGCGCCAGCTTCTCGTCCCAGCCGTCGTCGTCGTGGACGGGCTCCCCGAGCTCCACCCCGTAGCGCTCGGCCTCGCCGCCGAGCGTGGAGGCGTAGGCCTCGAGCGCGCCGCTGTCGGCGAGCGCCGGCCCCGGCACGAACAGGTTCACCCCGAAGGGGCGCTCCGTGAGCCGGCGCATCTCCTCGATCTCCTTGCGAACCGCGGCGGGGCTGCGGTATCCCGCGGCGAGGAAGCCGAGCCCGCCCGCCTCCGACACCGCGCCCGCGAGCGCGGGCGTGGACGGCCCGCCGCCCATCGGCGCCTGGACGATCGGGTGCTCGAGCTGCGAGAGCGAGAACGGCACTGATCAGAAGATAAGGTCACGGCGATGCGAGTCGGTGTCGTGGGCGGTGGCTTGATGGGGTCCGGGATCGCCGAGGTCTGCGCGCGCTCGGGTGTCGACGTGACCGTGGTCGAGGCCGACGACGCGGGAGTCGCCCGCGCCGAGGCGGCGATCGGGCGCTCGCTCGACCGCGCCGTCAAGGCCGGAAAGCTCGATGCCGCCGACCGCGAGGCGGCGGCGGACCGGCTCGCCTACACCACCGCGCTGGCGGACCTGGAGGGCGCGGACGCCGCGATCGAGGCCGTGATCGAGGACGAGCACCTGAAGCGCGAGGTCTTCAAGCAGCTCGACGCGACCCTGCCGGACGCGCAGTTCCTCGCGTCGAACACCTCGTCGGTGCCGATCATGAAGCTCGGCGCCGAGACCTCCCATCCCGGCCGCGTGATCGGCCTCCACTTCTTCAACCCGGTGCCGGTGCTGCCGCTGGTGGAGGTGGTGCGCTCGATCATGACCACGGAGGAGACGCTCGAGAGGGCCACGTCCTTCGCCGAGGAGACGCTCGGCAAGACCACGATCCACTCGCAGGACCGTGCCGGCTTCGTGGTCAACGCCCTGCTGATCCCGTACCTCCTGTCCGCGATCCGCATGTACGAGTCCGGCTTCGCCTCGAAGGAGGACATCGACGAGGGCATGATGAAGGGCTGCGCCCACCCGATGGGCCCGCTCCAGCTCTCGGACCTGATCGGACTCGACACGCTGCTGGCCGTCTCGGAGTCGCTCTACGAGGAGTTCCGCGACCCGGCGTCCGTGACTCCCGCGCTGCTGAACCGGATGGTCGAGGCGGGCCTGCTCGGCCGCAAGTCCGGCCAGGGCTTCTACGACTACTCGTCCTAGTCCGGAAAGCTGTCCGGGTCCTCGACCGCGCGCCGGTGGAGCTCGTCGTCGATGTTGCGGCCCGTCACGATCAGGACGGTCGGTTCGCCGTCGGGCGCGCGCTGTCTGAATGCCGCGAGGGCTGCGCCCGCGGCGCCCTCGGCGCGGATGCCCGCGGCGGCGTAGTCGCCCACGGCGCGCGCGATCTCGCGCTCCGACACCATCGTCATCGGCGCGTTCATCCGGCGAATCTCCTCGACCGCGAGCGGAATGGCCACGCGCACCGCCATGCCGTCCGCGAAGGTCCCCGAGCGATCGCAGTCCACGGGCCTCCCGGCCTCCACGCTCAGCGCCATCACCGGCGCCTCCTTGGCGACCACCCCGGTCACGCGGCCCACCGCGCGGCCGACTCCGATGATGAGCGCGCCGTTGCCCACCGGAACGATCACGGTCGCGGGCGCCCGGCCGAGCTGCTCGAGGATCTCCTCCCCGATCGCCTCGTAGCCGTCGAACTGGGCCGGCTCGGCGCCGTCCTCGAAGAACGGCAGGTCGTTCGCCGCCGCGTGCTCGCGCGCGAGCTCCTTCGACTCGTCGAGGTCGCTGCCGACCCGGTGCAGCTCGGCGCCGAGCTGTTCGAGCAGGCCGAGCTTGGCCTCGCTCGCCTCCTCGGGCACGAAGACGACCGCGCGCATGCCGAGCCGCTTGGCCGCCCAGGCGCTCGCGGCGCCGTGGTTGCCGGTCGAGGCCGTGACCACGCCGTCGGCGCCGCGCGCGCGGAACGCGTCGAGCGCCGGCAGCGCCCCGCGCCACTTGAAGGCCCCCAGCTCGTGCACGTCCTCCCGCTTCAGGAACAGCGGCCGTCCCTCCGCGAGCGCGGGCGGCGCCTCCTCGAGCGGGGTGGGCAGGTCGGCCATTCCGGAGATACTGACGATCCGTGACCGGACTCGAATACATGAAGGCCATCGTCGACGGCTCGCATCCACCGGCGCCGATCCAGGAGCTGATGGGGTTCGACATCGTGGAGGCCGAGGAGGGGCGCACGCTGTTCTCGTCCGTCCCGGGGCCCCAGCACCTGAACCCGATCGGCGTGGTGCACGGCGGCTTCGCCGGCCTGCTGCTCGACTCGTGCATGGGCGCGGCGGTGCACACGACATGCGCCGAGGGCGAGGCCTACTCCACGCTCGAGACCAAGTTCAACCTGGTGCGGGCGATCACGCCGGACGCCGGCGAGGTGCTGGCGGAGGGGCGGGTCGTGCACCGCGGCCGGCGGGTCGCGACCGCCGAGGGACACGTGCGCCGCGCGAGCGACGGCAAGCTGCTCGCCCACGGCACCTCCACCTGCATGATCCTCTGACCGGGCGCTGGCTAACCTCGGCCGGGTGAGCGCCACCGTCGACGAACAGCTGGAAGCCGCGTCCTGGGATCTCGAGCCGCTGGTCGAGCGCCGCGGCCCCGAGGCCGTGGAGGAGATGCTGACCGAGGCGCGCGAGCGCGCGGAGGCGTTCGCCGAGCGCTACAAGGGCCGCGTCGCCGAGCTCGACGTGACCGAGCTCGCCGCAGCAATGCAGGAACTGGCCGACATCCACGACCTCGCAGGGCGCGCCAGCTCTTACGCGATGCTGAGCTACTCGCTCGACACGGCCGACCCGGCACGCGGCGCGCTCATGCAGAAGGCACGCGAGCTCGGCGCGGCGATCCAGACCAACCTGCTCTTCTTCGACCTCGAGTGGAACCTCGTGCCCGAGGAGCGCGCTGAGACGCTGTTGGCCGCGCCCGAGCTCGGGTTCGCGGCGCACCACCTGCGCACCCTGCGCCGCTACCTCCCCTACCAGCTCTCCGAGCCAGAGGAGCGCGTGCTCACCGAGACGAACGTGACCGGCGGCTCCGCGTTCCAGCGGCTCTTCACAGAGCAGACGTCCGTGCTCGAGGTTCCGCTGCCCGACCGCGACGAGCCCGCCTCGCTCGAGGAGGGCCTCTCGCGCCTCCAGGATCCCGACCGCGAGCGCCGTGCCGAGGCCGCGACCGCCGTGACCGAGTCGCTCCGCCCCGGCATCCGCACGCGCGCCTTCGTCTTCAACACGCTGCTCCAGGACAAGTCAACCAAGGACCGGCTGCGCGGCTTTCCGCACTGGCTCGCGTCGCGCAACCTCGCCAACGAGGCGAGCGACGAGTCGGTGGAGGCGCTGATCGAGGCTGTGCAGGGCCGCTACGACCTCGCGCGCCGCTGGTACGAGCTGAAGGCGCGCCTCCTCGGCCTCGACCGGCTGGCCCACTACGACCGCATGGCGCCGGTGTCGGACAGCGACGACCGCATCCCCTACGGCGAGGCCGAGGAGATCGTGCTCGACTGCTACCGGACCTTCTCGCCGGAGCTCGGCGAGGTGGCCACCGAGTTCTTCACCGGCGGCTACATCGACGGACCGCCGCGGCCGAGCAAGCGCGGCGGCGCGTTCTGCTCGTACACGGTGCCGTCGGCGCACCCCTACGTGATGCTCAACTACACCTCGCGCCCGCACGACGTGCTGGTGATGGCCCACGAGCTCGGGCACGGCGTGCACGCCTCGCTCGCGCGGCCGCAGGGGATCTACCACTTCTCCACCCCGCTCACCCTGGCCGAGACCGCCTCGATCTTCGGCGAGAACATCGTGCTCGAGCGCCTGCTGGAGCGAGCCCCGGGTCCGGCGGAGCGCCTCGACCTGCTCGCCGGCGCGCTCGACGGCGCCGTCGCGGCGGTCTTCCGCCAGGTGGCGATGAACCGCTTCGAGGACGCCATCCACACGGAGCGTCGCGAGCGAGGCGAGCTCCCGGTCGAGCGCTTCGGCGAGCTCTGGCTCGCCACCCAGCACGACCTGCTCGGCGACAGCGTCGAGCTGGACGACGACTACGCGCTCTGGTGGTCCTACGTCTGGCACTTCATCGACGCGCCCGGCTACGTGTACGCCTACGCCTACGGGCACCTGCTCGCGCTGTCGGTCTACCGCCGCTACGAGGAGGAGGGCGACGAGTTCGTGTCGTCCTACCTGGACCTGCTCAAGGCCGGGGGCTCGCGGCCGCCGGAGGAGCTCGGCTCGATCGTCGGCGTGGACCTGTCCGACCCCGGCTTCTGGAGCTCGGGCCTCGAGCTGATCGAGCGCCAGCTCGACGCCGCCGAGGCGGCCGCGCGGGAGGCCGGGCGGCTGGAATGATCGCCGAGCGGATCCCGTTGCCCGGCGGGGAGGTCGAATTGATGCGGCCGCCCGACGCCGAGGCGCTGATCAGCGAGGAGTCGTTCGAGCACGAGGAGTTCCTGCCCTACTGGGCGGAGCTGTGGGCGAGCGCCGTCGCGCTCGCGCACGACGTGTCGATCCGCTCGCTGCGCGGCAAGCGGACGCTCGAGCTGGGCTGCGGCCTCGGCCTCCCCAGCATCGCCGCGGCGCGGGCCGGCGGGCGTGTGCTCGCCACGGACTGGTCGCCGGACGCCGTGCGGGCCACCTCCGCCAACGCCGAGCGCAATGACGTGGAGATCGAGACGCTCCAGTGCGCGTGGGACGAGGCGGACGCGATCGTCGCGCGCGCGCCGTGGCAGCTCGTGATCGCCTCGGACGTCCTCTACGAGCACCGCAACGTGGACCAGCTGCTCGAGCTGTTCCCCCGGCTGGTGGACGAGCGCGGCCTGGTGCTATTGGCCGACCCCGGCCGGGCGCCGTCGGAGCGCTTCCTGCTGACGGCGGCCGACGAGGGTTGGATCGTCCGCAGCACGCGCAGCCCGCGCGCACAGCGAGTCTGGATCCACCGGCTGCGCCGCGGCTAGACGAGCTGAATGGCGTCGCCGCCGCGCTCGCTCACGGCGTCGGCTGCCTCGAGGGCCGCCTGGAGGAGCGCCGCCGGGCGGCGCTGACCGTTCGCGGAGCAGGTGGCGCCGATGCTGGGGATCACGGGGATGCCGCCGGCGCCGAGCGGGCGCGCGGCCACCTCGCGGATGCGCTCGGCGATGCGCGCCACGGTGGTCTCGTCGTCGACGCCGGCGCAGATGGCCGCGAGGCGCTCGTCGTCGAGCTGCCCGACGAGGTCGAGCGGCCGCAGCACCGAAGCGATATGCCTGCCGATTTCGCGCAGCACGAGGCTCGTGGCCGGGCGGCCGCGGTCCTCCACGAGTCGCTCCATCCCGTCGACGCGGATCACGATCACGGCCCCGGCGCCCGACCCGGCGGGGTGGAGCGCCCAGGCCAGGCGGTCGAGCAGCGAGAAGCGGGTCGGAAGGCCGGTGGCGGGATCGATCTCGGCGGCGGTCTGGGGCTCGGCGCCGACCACGTCGAGGCGGCGGGTGACCCACTGCACCTCGGGTCCGTCGCCGGCCACGAAGGTCGTCTCGACGGGGCACCAGCCGCCGCCCGCGGCGAGCAGCCGGTACTCCACCGTCTCGGCTCCCGGGCCACGCATCCAGGCGCGGTGGAGGCCCATCACGCGCTCGCCGTCCTCGGGATGAATCAGCGCCTGCACCGGGCTGCCGACCAGCGTGTCGCGCGGCACGCCGGTGAGCTCGGACACGAGCGGCGAGGCGTAGATGAACGAGCCCGCGGCGTCGTGCACCGATATCAGCGCGCGCACGCTGCCCGCGAGCAGCCGGAAACGCTGCTCCCAGGCGTCCGCGACGGCGCCGGGGCCGTCGACCGCCTTCAGATGGCGCTTGGGAAGTCCCACGCTTCGTCTTATCGGCGCTCTGGAGAGGAGCCTTAGCGCGACAGGTCAGCGAGCGAGCGGTATAGCTCGCGCGCCGTCAGCTCGCCGAGCCTGAGGCTCTCGAGCCTGTAGCTCTCGTTGGGCGCGTGAAAGGCGTCGGCGCCGAGGGCAAAGCCGCTCACGATCGTGGGCGTGCCCTGCTCCGCCAGCACGGCCAGCAGCGGCAACGTCCCGCCCAGGCGCACGAACGCGGGTGGCGTGCCGCAGGCGCGCTCGAACGCTCCGGCGGCGAGCTGGAGGGCCGGCTCGGCCGCGTCGAAGAGCGCCGGATCGGACAGGTCGAGGTGGATCGACAGCTCCGCGCCCTCGGGCGCGGCCGCCCGCAGCAGCCGCTCGAGCTCGGCGGCGACCTGCTCGGCGCTCTGGCCCGGGGCCAGCCGCACGCTCACCTGCGCGCGCGCCACCGACGGGATCACGGTTCGCGGCTCGCCGCCGGTGAGCATGTTCACGTCGAGGGCCGGCTCCGCCCCGGTGCGCTCCCAGAACTCGTCCGCCGCCCCCGCGGTCACCTCCACGGCGCCCGCCTCGCCGAGCATCTCCGCACCGCTCGGCAGGCGCGCCCACGACTCCCGCTCCGCCTCGCCCGGCGTTGCCACACCGGCGCGGAACTCCTCACGCACGCGCCCGTCCGGACCCGGCAGCACCTCGCGGAGGATGTCCATGAGGACGTGCGTGGCGTTCAGCACCGCGCCGCCGTAGAGGCCGGAGTGCAGGTCACGGCCCGCCGTGCGGACCTCCACCGGCCCCTGCACGAGCCCGCGAGCGCCGGTGTTGATCGCGGGCGTGCGCTCATCGGCCATCAGCGAGTCGAAGACGATCGCGGCGTCGACCTCCGGGGGCTGCTCGCGCAGGTAGCGGAGCACGGAGTCGCTGCCGATCTCCTCCTCGCCCTCCACCAGCAGCCGGACGTTCACCGGCAGCTCGCCCGCACGCGCGAGCTCGCACGCCACGTGCAGCAGCGGCAGGAAGTTGCCCTTGTCGTCGGCGGCACCGCGGGCGTAGAGGCGGCCGCCGCGCTCCGTCGGCTCGAACGGGGGCGACTCCCAGGCGTCGAGCGGTCCCGGGTCCTGGACGTCGTAGTGGCCGTACGACAGCACCGTGGGCGCGTCGGGCCGCGAGGCGCGCAGCTCCCCCACCGCCATCGGGTTGCTCCCGTTCAGAACGACCCGCTCCGCGCTGCCGCCGGCCGCCTCGATGCGCTCCAGCACCCAGTCGCAGGCGCGCTCCAGCGCCTCGGCATCACCGCCGCCCGTCGAGACCGACGGGATGCGCAACCACTCCTCCAGCTCTTCACGGATCGGCGCCACGACTCACGTAGCATCGTATGGATGCGCCGGCTCTTCTGGCTCGTCGCCGCGGTCGTGCTCGTGGACACCATGTTCTTCGCCGCGGTGGCACCGCTGCTCCCGCACTACTCCGACGAGCTCGACCTCTCGAAGACCGGCGCGGGCGTCCTGACCGCCGCCTATCCGGCGGGGACCTTCGTCGGCGCGCTGCCGGCCGGATGGCTCGCGATCCGCTGGGGCGTGAAGCCCACGCTCATGCTCGGGCTGTCCCTGCTTGGGCTGTCGAGCCTCGCGTTCGCGTTCGCGGGGCACATCGTGCTGCTCGACGGCGCGCGCTTCATTCAGGGAGTCGGCGGAGCCTGCATGTGGGCCGCCGGCATGGCGTGGCTCGTCTCGGCGGCGCCCGTCGAGCGCCGTGGCGAGCTGATCGGCGCGGCGCTCAGCGCCGCGATCGTCGGCGTGCTGCTCGGTCCCGTGCTCGGCGGAGCCGCGACCCTGCTCAGCCCCGAGGCGGTGTTCAGCGCCGTGTCCGGCCTCGCCGTGGTGCTCGCAGCCTGGGCGTGGTCGACGCCAGGCGTCGAGCCGGAGGCGAGTCCCGGCATCCGGGCGATGCTGCGCACGCTGCGACGGCCCGCGGTGCTGGCCGGCTTCTGGCTGTTCACGATCCCGGCGCTGTTCGCCGGCGTGATCGAGGTTCTCGTCCCGCTTCGGATGGATGACCTCGGCGCAGCCGGGGTGGCCATCGGCGCCGTGTTCCTCGTCTCGGCGGGTGTCGAGGCGCTCATCAGCCCGGTTGCCGGGCGCTGGTCTGACCGCGCCGGCCGGCTGGCGCCGATCCGCGCCGGCCTGATCGGAGCGGCCGTCATGGCGGTGTTGCTGCCATTGCCGGGAAACGCCGTGCTTCTCGGCCTGCTCGTCGTTCTCGCCATCGCCTCGCTAGCCGTCTTCTGGGCTCCGGGGATGGCGATGCTGTCGGACGCCGCCGAGGATGCCGGCCTGGACCAGGCCCTCGCGTTCTCGCTCTCGAACCTCGCCTGGGCCGTGGGGCACATCGTCGGAGCGGGCACAGGCGGCGCGATCGCCGAGGCCACCGCCGACGCGGTTCCCTACGCCGGGCTCGCCGTCGCGTGCGTCGTGACCCTCCTGGGGCTGACCAGGAACCAGCGGCGGCGGGCCGCCGCTGCCGCCCGCAGCGCCTAGGCGCAGCTCGGCCAGGGGGCGGTGCCCCGCAGCCGGTACAGCTTCAGCGCCAGCCGGTCCTGAAGCCACTCGGGCGCGGCCGCCGGGTCGCCGGTGCCACCCAGGTTGCGCCAGGTCTCGCGGCTGAACTGGTACTTGCCGCGGTACGTGCCGCCCGGCGAGATGGCGCGCGGGTTGCCGCCCGACTCGCACTCGGCGATCTGCCTGAGGATGGCCGGCAGGCGCACGCTGGTGCGCCGCAGCGAGCTGCTGCTGAACGGCCTGAGCCCGAGTGCGGCACGCGTCAGGGGGCCGACGATGCCGTCCGGCACCAGGCTGTGCCTGCGCTGGAAGCGCTTCACGGCGCGCTCGGTCAGCGGTCCGAAGACGCCGTCCGCGGTGAGGCCGAGCTTCTGCTGGATGCTGCGAACGGCCGGGCCGCGGTCGCCGCGCTTCACGATGACCTCGCTGGAGGCGGTGGCGCCCCCGGAGGCCGTGGCGCCGGGGTCCGCAAGCGCGGGCACGGCTGCAATAACCATTGCAACCAGCACAAGCACGCCCGCGAGATGCGCGCCACGCACGGCGTCGAAGATCCTTGCCACCTGACGTTTCCCCTTTCCAGTGCCTACGGGGTGAGCTGACGGGCTCGCGCCGGAAAGTGGCGCTACGCGACACGGCTGTCGCGATTCGCCCCAGCGGCCTCAGCGGCCGCAATTGGGTCCCCCGTTCCTCGCCGTCGGGACAGCGAGAACTCGGCAGTTCGAATCAGAAGTCGTACATCCAAGCACATCTGAGCCCTGGAGGTTGCGGTCAGGTGCCCGAATGGGGTATTAGCGCCCGGCGGCGAGCAGGTCGTCGACGACCGTCACGATGTCGATCGGCTCGTAGCCCGGCTCCAGCTGCGGCGGCGCGGGAGGGGCGGGAAGCGCCACCCGCTGCGGTGCCCTGCGCTGAAGCCATACCGCCGCGGCGATCGCGCCGACGAGGAACGGCGCGATGCGCAGCAGAAGCCGTAGGCCAGGCATCGGCGCGACCCTACACCCGCACGCGGATACTCTGCGAGTCATGGACCTCGGCCTCGAAGGCAAGGTCGCGCTCGTGACGGGCGCTTCGCAGGGCATCGGCTTCGGGATCGCGCGCGAGCTCGTCCAGGAGGGCGCCCGGGTGGCGGTCAGCTCCCGGACCTCGGAGAAGATCGAGGCGGCCGCCGCCGAAATCGGCGCGACGCCCTACGTGCACGACACGCTCGACCTCGACGCGGCACCGGAGTTGATCGAGCGCGTCGAGAGCGACCTCGGGCCGGTCGACATCCTCGTGACGAACACGGGCGGCCCGGCCGGGGCCGACCCGCTCGAGTTCACCAGAGAGCAGTGGGAGGCGGCGCACCGCGAGCTTGTCGTCGCGCCGATCGAGATGATCGAGCGTGTGGTGCCCGGGATGCGGGAGCGCCGCTTCGGCCGCATCGTGAGCGTCTCGTCGTCGGCGGCCCGAGAGCCGATCCCGACGCTGATGCTCTCCAACTCCCACCGCCCCGGCCTGCTGGGCGCCTTCAGGACGCTCGCGCGCAGGCTCGCCGGCGACGGCATCACGTTCAACACGATCCTGCCCGGCCGCATCGCCACGGACCGGATCGCGCACCTGCACGGCTCGATCGAGGAGGCGGAGAAGGTGGCGCGCGACGAGATCCCGGCCGGCCGGCTCGGAACCGCCGAGGAGATCGCCGCCGCCGCGGCCTTCCTCTGCTCCGAGCGGGCGAGCTACATCACCGGCGTTGCGCTGCTGGTGGACGGCGGGCTCACGAGGAGCATCTGACGGCGATGTCCCCCGAGTCCACATCCGCGCCGAGCCCCGTCGCACCGGGGGTGGCGTTCGAGGTCGAGCGCTTCGAGTGGACGTCGTCGGAGCGGCTGGAGCTGGTCGGGCGATGGTCCGGCCTGCGCGGCCAGCGCTTCCTCAGGCCGACGCTCGACTTCGAGGTCGACGGCGAGCGTCGGCGCATGCTGGCGGACCTCGACCACAAGCCCTGGGCACCCGAGGAGGGCCAGGACTGGATCGCCGCCTTCACCTGGCGGGGCGACCCCGCGCACTTCGACGAGGCCGAGCTCACCGTGAGCCCGGAGCTCGCCGTGCAGCTGCCGGCGCCGGGCGGCTCGGTGGCGAAGGGCGCCGCCAAGGCCGTCGGCCCCGCGGCCGAGCGCCGACCCGCCCGGCGCCCACGCACCGCGGTGCTGGAGAGAGAGCTCGCCGCCGCGCTTGCTGAGGTCGAGCGGCTGGGCGAGGAGCTCGACCGGGTCCGGGCCAGCCACGCCGAGTCCGGCAAGGAGCTTCGCGAGCGGCTGAGGGCCGAGCACGCCAGGATCCGCGAGCTCGAGACCGAGCTCGAGCAGGCGCGCGACGGGGCGCGCGAGCAGCTCGCCGAGAAGAAGACGGCCGCCACCGCCGAGCTGGAGGGGCTGCGCAAGGAGCGCGACGCCGCGACGGCCGAGCGAGAGGCCGCCACCGCCACCCGGGACGACGCAGTCGCCGCAGCCGAGGCGGCGCGTGCTGAGCGCGACGAGGCGCTCAGGAAGCTGCGCGCGGCCGAGGCCGAGCGCGACGCCCTCACCGAGGCCCGCGACAGGGCCCGTCAGGAGCGCAACGCGTGGATGTCGCGAGCCCGCGCGGCGAAGACCGGAAGGCCGAGCCTCGCGCCGGAGGCTGCGCCCAGCCCGGGTGTTGCCGCGCCGCCCCCGCGCGAGTCCGCGCCGGGCCCCGAGCCCGCCCCGGCACCAAGCGCGGGCCCCGCCCCCGCGCGCGGCACCCCCACGACGCCGGCCGAGCGGCGCACGATCCAGATCGGCGAGCGGCCCGGCCCCACGCGGCCCGCACCGGCTGCGCCCGAGCCCGATCGGAGACCGAGGTCGGCCCTGGAGGCATGGGCACCGCGGATCGCCGCGATCGTCGCGCTGCTCGTCTTCATCGTGGTCCTGGTTCTGCTTTTGTCCTGAGTCTCATGACCCAGCTCGACTCGGCCACGGCCGCCACTACGGCGACGTTCCCCAATCAAGGGCGTCTACCGCGGGGCGGCCGAGGCCGAACATGACGTCAGTGTGTGGATGACCCGACTGGACTGAGGGCCGGCTCCAGCGCCAGGTCGAGCACCTCGCCGATCGACATGACCGGGTGGAAGGTCATCGCGTCGCGGACCTCCTCCGGGACGTCGTCGAGGTCGGCCCGGTTGCGCTCGGGCAGGATCACGTCCGTGAGCCCCGCCGCGTGCGCGGCCAGCACCTTCTGCTTGAGCCCGCCGATCGGCAGCACCCGGCCCTGAAGCGTGACCTCGCCGGTCATGCCCACCGTGTGCTTCACCGGCCGGCCGCTCAAGAGCGACGCCAGCGCGGTCGTCATCGTGATGCCCGCACTCGGGCCGTCCTTCGGGATCGCGCCCGCGGGGACGTGGACGTGGAACTCCCGCCCGTCGAAGGCGTCCTCGTCGATGTCGAGCGCCTCGGCGTGCCCGCGCACGTAGGAGAGCGCGATCCGCGCCGACTCCTTCATCACGTCGCCGAGCTGTCCCGTGAGCACGAGGCCGTCCTTGGGCGGGTGGGCCGGCATCGAGGTGGCCTCGATGAACAGCACGTCGCCACCGGCGCCGGTCACGGACAGACCCGTGGCCACGCCGGGGATCGCCGTGCGCTCGGCCGACTCCTGGAAGAAGCGCTGGCGCCCGAGGGCCTCCCGCAGCTCCTCCTCCCCGATCTGGACCGGGGCCTCGACCTTGCCGGATGCGATGCCGGTTGCGGTCTTGCGGAGCAGCGTGCCCAGCTCGCGCTCGAGGTTCCGGACGCCCGCCTCGCGGGTGTACTCGGTGACCACCGAGCGCAGGATCTCGTCGCTCACGGCCACCTCGTCCTCGCGCAGGCCGTTGCGGTCGCGCTGACGCGGCCACAGGTAGCCCTTCGCGATCGCGACCTTCTCCGCGGTGGTGTACCCGTCGAAGCGCACGACCTCCATGCGGTCGAGCAGCGGCGCGGGAATCGTCTCGGCCATGTTGGCCGTGGCGATGAACACGACCTCGGAGAGGTCGAGCTCCACGTCGAGGTAGTGGTCGCGGAACGAGTGGTTCTGCGCCGGGTCGAGCACCTCGAGCAGGGCCGCGCTGGGGTCGCCGCGCCAGTCGGCGCCGACCTTGTCGACCTCGTCGAGCATGATCACCGGGTTCATCGTCCCGGCGTCGCGCAGGGCACGGACGAGCCGGCCCGGCAGGGCGCCGATGTAGGTGCGCCGGTGGCCGCGGATCTCCGCCTCGTCGCGCACGCCGCCGAGCGACATGCGCACGAACTCGCGTCCGGTGGCGCGGGCGATCGACTCCCCTATGGAGGTCTTGCCCGTGCCGGGCGGTCCGATCAGCGTCAGGATGGCTCCGCTCTGCCTTCGCGAAGCAGTCGGCTTGGCCGACTGCGCACGCTGTCTTCCGTCTCGGCGATGCCGCGCTCCTCGCGCAGCTTGCGCACGGCGATGTACTCGACGATGCGGTCCTTCACGTCCTCGAGACCCGCGTGGTCTGCGTCGAGCACCTCGCGCGCGTGCGCGGGATCGAGCCGCTCGTCGGAGCGCTTCGACCACGGCACGGCGATCAGCCAGTCGAGGTAGGAGCGGATCATCGAGCTCTCGCCCGACTGCTCGCCCATGCGCTCGAAGCGGGCCAGCTCGCGCTCGGCCTGCTCGCGCACCTCATCCGGCATGCCGGCTTCCTCGATCTTGGCGCGGTACTCCTCCACGATCGAGCCGTCGTCCTCGCCGAGCTCCTTCTGGATCGACTCCATCTGCTTGCGCAGGAAGTACTCGCGCTGCTGCTTCTCGGCGCCGGAGCGCACGTCGTCGCGGATGCGCGTGCGCACCTCCAGCTCCGTGAGCCGCTCACGCTGCAGCTCGAGTGCGCGCGCCAGACGCTCCGTCACGTCGAGCTGCTCGAGCAGCTCCACGTGCTGCTCGTAGTTCAGGTCCGGCGAGTAGCCGGCAGTGTCCGCCAGCGCGCCGGGGTCTGTGATCGAGCGGACGAAGGCCGCGATCCGGCCGTCGTCTCCGCGCAGCTCGAGGATCTCCTCGACGACCGCGCGGTACTCGCGTTCGAGCTCGCGGGTGCGGCCGTCCACCGGAACGTCGTCCGGATGGGCCTCCACCTCGACGCGCAGGCGACCGTCCGCGCCGGTCTGCGCGGCGCCGATGCGGCCGCGGTGCTCGCCCTCGAGGGCCACGGCGCGGCCGCCGCCGGGCAGGCGCACGCGGTCGGCAACCGCCGCCACCGTCCCAACGGACGCGAACTCGTCGCCCTTGCGGGGCACGAGCACAACCCGCTCCTCGTCGCCGATGTCGATCGCGAGCGTCACTGTCATGGTCGGGAAGACGACGGAATCGTCCACGGGGACCAGCAGCATCGTTTCAGTTTGCTTACTCATGGTAAGCGAGTATAGGGACGGTAAGCAACCACGACACGCCGCCGCGACGGCTGCAAAGCTGCGCCGCGTGAGCGACGACGCACGCACTGCCGCCGCCGCCGCCGCCGCCGAGTTGGTCGAGCCGGGCATGACCATCGGGCTCGGCTCTGGGCGGGCCGTCTGGGCGACGCTTGCGCGGCTCCCGCGGGGCACGCGCGCGGTGGTTGCCTCGGAGCTGA
Organism: uncultured Thermoleophilaceae bacterium; assembly: GCA_963771715.1. GTDB lineage: Bacteria > Actinomycetota > Thermoleophilia > Solirubrobacterales > Thermoleophilaceae > JACVRW01. Next base: position 393,342 of record CAVYUQ010000010.1, on the reverse strand, counting down.
CCCGCGAGCGGGCGCTCACGGCCGGCATTGAGGTCGTGGAGCTCGATGGGACCTTCGAGCTCGATCTGGCATTGGACGGCGCCGACGAGGTCGATCGCTCGTTGGGGCTCATCAAGGGCGGGGGCGGCGCGCTTGCTCCGCGAGAAGATCGTGATTTCGGCCGCTGCTCGCTTCGTGGTGGTGGCCGAGGTGGCGAAGAAGGTCGACCGGCTCGGCGAGGGCTTCCGGCTGCCCGTGGAGGTGGTCCGCTTCGGCTGGCGCGACACGCGCCGGCGGCTTGGCCATCTGCTGCCGGACGCCGAACTGCGAAGCACCGAGGACGGGTCGCAGCCGTACGTCACGGACGAGGGCCACTACATCCTCGACGCCCACATCCCGCCAGAGATCGAGCCGGCCGCCCTCGCGGACGCGCTGCTGCGCGTGCCGGGCGTCGTGGACCACGGCCTCTTCCTCGACATGGCCGACCTGGCGCTCCTGGGCCGCCCGGACGGCACGGTCGAACGCCTAGAGCGCCGCTAGCCAGCAACTGAGCGCCCGCGGCACCCGTCAGAGCTGTCCTTGGGACACCGCGGCGCCGACGGCCGAGTGGTCGCCCGGCGGCCGCGCCAGCAGCCGGATCTCGCGGGCGAAGTTGTCGGCCGCGGTGAGGTAGACGGCCTGGCGGACGCTCACCCGCAGGGTGGCCAGCGCGGTCGGCCCGCCCGAGCCGGTCGCGTCGGGCGGCGTGCCTGCGGTCGGCCCGGCCTCCAAGCGCAGCAGCTCGGCCCCCGCCAGGGCCATCAGCGTGCGGCCGCCGCCGGCGCCCGACTCGGTCGAGACGAGCACGTCCACGCGCGCGCCCGCATCCAGCCCCACCGCCCCGCTCACCTCCACGGTCACCGCCCGCTCACCGCGCCCGACACCGCCACCCCCTCGATGCTCGTCGTCCGACGGCTCGAACACCGCCGCGGTCACGTACCCACCGGCGGCAATCGGCACAGAAGGCCGAAGGCCCGCGACGCCGACCGCCGAACCAAGCGCGTCCGGCGGCACGAACCGGGCCGGCACTCGCCTCACCGCGAGCGCGCCCGCCGCGACACGGGCGCCCGCAGGAAGATCCCGCGCCGCCACCAGCACCGGAACCGCCCGGCCAACCTGCGCGGCGACGCTGCGCTCGCGTTCCCGGACCTGAGAGGCGGCAAGGCCCCCGCTCGCCAATGCCACGGAGAGCAGCAACAGGCCTCGCCGGCGCCTGGTCCTCACGCGGCCGGAAGGTCGAGCGTCGCGACCGCGCTGTCGCCGACGATCTCGAAGCTCAGGCGCCCGCCGAGCTCCTCGGCGGCACGCTTCGCGATCTCTAGACCGCGTCCACGGTTCCGCACCTCCACGCGGACGCCGCCGTCGTGCGGGCGGCCGAGCACCCGCACCGGACCGAGGCCGTGCTCCGCGGCGTTCGCCAGCACGTTCCCGAGCGCCTCGGCGAAGCGACGGCGGTCGAGACGCGCGGTGACCGGGCCGCCCTCCCACTCCACCTCGGCGTCGTCCCACGGCCGCGCCGCCGCACTGGTGAGCGCCGACAGCTCCACCTCTTCACGCTCGTCCTGGGTCGGTTGCCCACTCCTCGCCGCCTCGAGATTCGCCAGGCCGGCCCGCAGGCGGTCGAGCTGGGCTTCGATGGCGGCCCCGTGATGTCGCGCAGCCGGATCCCGCCGGAGGGCCTCGCAGACCAGGGCGAGCGCGGTGGCTGCCCCCCGAAGCTCGTGTTCAGCGCGAGCCACGCCCTCGCGCTCGCTCACACGGCCTCCGTCAGCTTGTAGCCGACACCGCGCACGTTCACCACCCACGGCCGCGACGACGGACGCAGCTTCTTCCGCAGCCGGCACGCGTGCGCATCGAGCGTCCGGGTGTTGCCCATGGACAGGTAGCCCCAGACGTCCCGCAGCAGCTCCTGCTTTCCGTACACGCGCGTGGGCTCTTCGGCGAGCGCGTGCAGCAGCGCGAACTCCTTCGCAGCCAGCTCGACCTTCTTCCCCGCAAGCCGGACCGCGCGGGTACTCGGGTCGACGGTCAGCTCTCCGACCCTGAGCAGCCCCTGTCGACGCCGACCCTCGGCACGCCGCAGCACCGCCCGCATCCGCCCGAGCAGCTCGGCATACAGGAACGGCTTGCACACGTGATCGTCGGCTCCGCGCGCGAAGCTCCGCACCCGATCGGCCTCGCCCGTCCGGCCCGTCAACACGATGACCGGGAGGTCCGGGTCGATCCGCGACGCCAAGCCGTCGGCGTGGCGCACGCGATCGAGCAGGTCCAGACCGCTGCCTCCCTCGAGCGCGAGGTCCAGTACGACCAGGCTCGGTCGCCGCACCTCGATCGCACGAACCCCCTCCCCCGCACTCGACGCCCCCGCCACCCGGAAGCCGTCCGCGGCGAGGTTCTCGAGCAGGAACGCCCGCGTCGCCTCGTCGTCCTCCACAACCAGGATCAACCGCTGCTCGTCCATACCCGCAAGAAGCCTTGGGCGGGAGAATCTCGCCCCGTCCTGATGGGGCGGGGCCGCGCGACGGACGCGCGGCCCCGTCGAAGCCTGCGTCAGCGCCCTCGTTGCCAGGGCGCCACCGGAACCCGTAGGGCGCTTTGCACCTTTCTGCGGAGGCGCCTCGCCTGCCGGCGTCCAGTCGAGCGCGCCACAGTCGCCCGCGGCACCCGCCGAGCGGCAGTCAGCTGGCCGAGGGCGGGCGGGGTGGCGCTCCAGTTTGACGCGTCGCAGAACTGGAACTGCCCGCACTCTGTGACGGTCGTGGGGTGGCTGCCGTCGGCGTCCATGACCTGGATCTCCAGGTGGTCGTCGGGGACCTGGTAGTGGGCGTAGGAAATCTGGGAGCCGTCCGGCGACCAGTCGGCGCCGAACGCGAACTCGCCGCCGGGGGATCGGGTAATTGGCGTCAGGTCGCTGCCGTCCCGCTCGATCGTCCATAGGTCCGAGCTGGTGCCGCGCGACCGGCCGCGGGGGTCGTAGTAGCTGTTGATCAGCAGTCTGGCCCCATCCGGCGACCACTGCGGATTGCCCCAGACGCGACCGGGATCGGTGATCGCGTGCAGCCCCTGCCCATCGATCCCGACCAGGTAGATGGTGCTCTTGAACCCGGTCTCGCCGGCCCCGCCGCAGCCGCGCGGCGTCGACGGGCAGGAGACTGGCCGGAAACGCAGGAATGCGACGGTCGAGCCGTCGGGCGAGAACTCGGGCGCCGTGTCGTAGCCGCCCTTTGGGCCGGTGGTCAGCCGCTGTGGGGTTCCGCTTCCGTCGGTGTGCGCGACGAAGATGCCGCCTTTCGCGGCGGGATCCTCCGGCTGGCCGTCGTAGGCGACGAGCTGCCCGTCGGGCGAGATGCCGGGCAGGCCCTCGAAGCCCCCGTCCGAGTAGGTGACCTGCTGGACATCGCTCCCGTCGGGAGCCATCGAGAACACGTGCACCGTGCCCGCGCGGTCGGAGTTGAAGAAGATCCTCGAGCCGTCGAACGCCCAATCGGGGTGTTCGGAGAAGCACGCCTCGAAGCAGAGCTCGGGGTTCGGGACCTGGTCGCTGGTCAGCTGCGAGGCGGAGCCACCCGCCGCTGGCACAGACCAGATCTGGAACGCCCCGTTGGCGTCGGTCTGGTGGTAGGCGATGCTGCCGCTCGAGGCATCAGCAGTCGGCGCTCCGGCAAGTGCGAAGAGAGCCAGTGTGATGGCGATCTGTCGTTTCATCGCTTCTCCTTGGTGGGCGGTCGACACGACAGGGCGACGCTAGGGGCGCGAGCCGATCGCGGCGACGGGGCGTGCCCTGAAATCGCCTCAGGGCTGGCCCTGATCCGCGGTCAGGCGCGCAGGAATGCGAGCACCGCGAGCACGCGGCGGTGTGAGTCGGGCGATCCGCTCAGCCCGAGCTTCTGAAAGATCTGGCGAATGTGCGTCTCGACCGTCTTCGGGCTGACGAAAAGCCTCTCGCCGATTGCCCGGTTCGAGCGGCCTTCGGCGATCAGTTCGAGCACCTCGCGTTCCCGGTCGGTGAGCTCGGCCAGCGGGTCTTGCTCGCGCGGCCGGTTTACGAGGCGACCCACGATCGTCGGGTCGAGCACGCACTCGCCGTCGGCGATGCGGTGCAGCGCGTCGGCCAGCACGGCGATGTCCGAGACGCGTTCCTTGAGGAGGTAGCCGAGACGCTCGGGATGTTCCTCGAGCAGCCGCATCGCGTAGATGGACTCGAGGTAGTGAGATAGGACGAGCACGCCGATGTCGGGGTGCGAGGAACGGATCTCGTGGGCCGCGAGAAGACCCTCGTCGGTGTGCGTCGGCGGCATCTTGATGTCGACGATCGCCACATCAGGACTGGTGAGCCGGACGCTCCGCAGAAGTTCTCGGCCGTCCGTTGCCTTGCCGACGACCTCGAAGCCGGCATCGGCCAGCAGCCGCGCAAGTCCCTCGCGCAGCAGCATCTCGTCGTCGGCGATGACTATGCGCACGGGACCTCAGCACGAATCGTCGTTTGCCCTGCCGGTGTCGGCTCGACGGTGAGCACGCCGTCCAAAGCGCCGATTCGGTCCTCCAGGTCGACGAGGTCGTCGTCGAGCGTGCCAGCGCTGTCGATCTCGACCAGCAGTCGTTCCTCCGCGAGGCCGACGCGGACCGTGACTCCTGAGCCGATGCCGCGCTTGACGACTTCCGCCACGAGGAAATACGCCGCGGCCTCTACCGCGGGCGCGAGGCGCTCGTCGGGCAGCGAATCGATCGCGATAGGCACTTGACCATCCTCCGCGAGTGCGTCCAGCGCGGTGGCGAGCCCTTCGTCGACGAGCACGGCCGGATAGATCCCGCGCGCGAGCTCGCGCAGCTCGGTGAGAGCGGCGCGCAATTCTGTTTCGGCCGCGTTGACGTGCGTCGCACCTTCGTCACCGAGCTCGGCGCTCAGGAGTCGTAGCGCGAACGAAAGGACGACGAGTCGCTGCTGGGCACCGTCGTGCAGGTCGCGTTCGAGCCGCCGGCGTTCGGCATCGCCCGCTTCGACCGACCGGGCGCGCGAGGCGCGCAGCTGCTCGAGCTGCGCGCGAGCCTCCGCCTGCAGCCTCTCATTGTCGAGTGCGAGGCTCGCCGCGGCGCCGACGTCCTTGAGCAGTCCCGTATCATCGCGTAGATCGGCTTTATGGATGAGGACGGCGACCGGTGCGCCGCCGCGCACGAGGGGCGTCACGACTCGCCCGCCGGTGTCTCGCAGCTCCACCGGTCGACCGCGCGCGTCGACGTGACGATCCGAGTCGAGGGGGTAGGCGAGTTCGAGCGAGGGGTCGCCTAGCGCACGGGCGAGCGCATCACGCAGCTCGCCAGGCGCGGGAGCGTCGCTCAGCTCGATGACGAGGCGTGCGACCGAGGTGCGCGCCCGCAGTCCGCGCGCCCAGGCCAGGCCAACGCCGAGCGCCAGCGCTGCGAGGGCAGCCGCCTGCCCGAGCCAGAGCTGCCGGTCGACGGTGTCATTGGAGAGGAACCCGCGTTCGAGAGCGTGCGCGTAGTCGGCGGCGACCAGGCCGAGGTAGACCACCAAGGCCAGCAACACAGGGGCGGTGAGCAGGCGCGCGGCGGAGGAGGAGCGCACGATCCGAAAGACCGCGAGTGCGGCGAGAACCGAGGTCCAGACCAGGCCGAGGATCAGACCCACGCGGCTGAGCGCCTCGACGGCCGCGGGGTCGCTCGTGACGCTCAGGAGGTTGCTCGGGCACTCCGTGCACCGCTGCGCGGCAGGATCGAAGGCGAGCGCCGGAAGCAGGCCGAGCAGCAGGACGATACTCACGTACGCGAGCAGGAGTCCCGCACGTCCCAGGCTGCCGCCGACGCGGCCGTCGGGGTAGGCCAGCGCCGCGTGCGCAACGAGCGCCGGGCACGCCGCGTAAGTAATCAGCCCGATGGTGAAGAGGACGGGCGAACCGATGGCCGGGTTGTTGAGCTCGACGAGGAACCACGCGCCGCCTGCCGCCGCGAGGATCACGCCAAAGCGACTCGAGGGCCAGCGCGCCCACGCCACCACGCCACAGAGCACGAGTGCCCAACCGACCCCCAGGAGGACCAGGCCGGAAGCCGCGGTCGCGCCACCGAGCGACTCGTCGGGGGCATCACGGGCGATCGCGAGCGACGCGACGCCGAGCCCTAAGCCCGCGACGAGGACGAGCAGGTGGCGCAGCTTCACGCGCCTACCCTCTCACTCCCCCGCGAGCACCGCATCAGGGCCTACCCTTGCTGGGGACGGTCGGACTGTCGGGACCGCCCCGATGTGCAAGCAGTGGCCCCGGCGTAGCCTCGGGACACCCGAGCCAGGAGGTCCACGATGCGTCCTAAGACAGCCGACCGCAGGACCCGCCCGCTGCTCCTGGCCGCGCTGGCCGCACTGGCCGTCGCCGGGTGCGCGGGCGCAGATTCCGACAAGGCGGGGAGTGAGAACAAGCCGAAGGCGACCGTCCTGACGCTGGCCAACGGCAACGACGACGCTCGGAACCTGGAGCCGTTCGCGGCGGAGGTCGAGCGCCTCAGCGGCGGAGCGCTTCGCATCGAGTTCAAGAACGCATGGCGTGCGGGCGATCCGAACTACGAGACGCGCGTGATCCGTGATGTGCAGGCCGGCAAGGCCGACCTCGGCTGGGCGGGGTCGCGGGCATTCGACGACGTCGACGTGGCGTCGTTCGACGCGCTCCATGCGCCGCTGCTGATCGACAGCTACCAGCTCCAGCGCAAGGTGCTTGAGAGCCCGGTGGTGCCCGAGATGCTCGACGGGCTCGAGCCGCTCGACCTCGTCGGCGTCGGGGTCCTACCAGGCCCGATTCGCAAGCCGCTGGGCGTCTCTCGCCTCTTGGCCCCTGAGGACTATGAGGGCAGGACGGTCGCGTTCCAGCGCTCTCAGGTTGCCGAGGAAACGCTGCGCGCCCTCGGCGCGCGTGCCGCGGAGATCCCCTCCGCCGGTGCAATCGACGCCTACGATGGCATCGAGCAACACGTCAGCTCGATCGCCGGAAACGAGTACGACAAGGTGGCCACCTATCTGGCCGCCAACGTGAACCTGTGGCCACGCCCGGTCGTCCTGTTCATGAACCAGAAGGAGTTCGAGGGGCTCGACGACCGGCAGCGGAGCGCGCTGCGCGGTGCCGCGCGAGCAGCGCTCCCCGCCACCATCGCGCTCGAGCGGGCGGACGAGGAGGAGGGAGCCGCGGTCCTCTGCCGCAGAAGCGTCAGGTTCGTGATGGCGGACGAAGCCGACCTGGAAGCGCTGGGCCGTGCGGTGCAGCCCGTGTACGACCGCCTCGAGCGGCACGCGGGAAGCAGCGCCGCCATCGCGCAGATCCGGGCGATGCGCTCAGACGCAGCGTCACCCCCGGACGCGCCGGCCTGTTCCGGTCCTAGCCCGGAGCGGGAAGCGTCGGGAACGACTACGCCGATTGACGGGATCTACCGGCTGACGACAACTCGCGAAGAGTCCGCCAAGGCTTCCGGCGAGTCACCGGAGCAGACATTCTCGGAGAACTACGGGGAGTGGAGGTTCGTCTTCAGCCGCGGGAAGCTGCGTTACACGCAAGCAAGCGAGGGCGCCAGCCGCTGGACGAAGGCTGTCTACAGCGTCAAGGGCAACACCCTCACCATACGGATCGTCGACTACGGCGGGGAGGCTCCCAACGGGGCGGCCGAGAAGACCGGCGACGTCTTCACCTACGGCTGGAGTCTGTATCGCGACCGACTCACGCTCGAGCCGGTCGACGGCAAGATCTCGCCGGCTGGCTGGCTCGTCAAGCCCTGGCGCCGCGTCGACGACGCTCCCTGACAAGGCCGCGTCACCGGGTCGGAATCTCGGCGACGAGCCGGGTTCCGGCCCCCCGCGGACTCTCCACGCTGAGCCGGCCGCCGAGAGCCTCGACCCGGTCGGCGAGTCCGCGCAGGCCCGACCCGAGATTGGGATCCGCGCCGCCGACGCCGTCGTCGGAGACCGCCACTTCAAGCCGGGCGTCGTGATGTGCAACGTGCACACTCGCCCGCGAAGCCTGGGCATACTTGGCGACGTTCGCCAGCGCCTCAGCGCAGACGAAGTAGGCAGCTGCTTCCACGGCCTCGGGACCGCGCCGGCCGTCCGCGTGAACATCGACCGGGATCGGAGCACGCCGGGCGAGCTCGGGAAGGGCGGCGGCCAACCCGCCAGTCGCCAGCGCGGGCGGGTGAATCCCGCGCGCGAGTTCGCTCAGCTCCACCCGGGCTGCCCGGAGCTGCTCCTGCACGTCGCCGAACAGCTCCGGGGCGCGCGACTCGCCGACCTGAACGGAGAGCGTGTCCACGTGCGCCGAGACCGCGACCAGACGCCGCTCGGCACCCTGGCGCAGCTCGCGCTGCAGGCGACGGCGCTGCGCGTCCGCCGCCTCGACGATGCGGCGGTGCGATGCTGCGAGCTGTTCGACGCGGGCGCCCACCTCGGCTCGCAGGCGGACGTTCGCCACGGCGATTCGCGTCGCAGCTGCGACCGCCTCGGCGAGCACGGGGTCGTCGAGCACGCTGGGGTCGTGGACGAGTACGGCGACGTGTTCGCCATGCCTGTCGACCGGCGTGATAACGCGGTCTGGGTCGGCCCCGGGGAGGGCTAACGACCGCCCTCGTTCGTCGATGTAACGCTGCTCGTCCGCCAGCCAGTAGCCGAGCTGTAGCGAGCTGTCGCCCAGCGCGCGCGCGAGCCTGTCGCGCAGGGTCACCGGCTCCCACAGCCCACCGAGGTCGACGACGAGACCGGTCACGGCGGCCTGCGACCAGCGGCCTCGCAGCAGATCGGCGAGCAGGCCAGCAGCTATAGCGGCGAGCACGATCTCGTACGCGAGCAGCGTCGCCGCCCCGGCATCCCATCCCACGAGCCGCGCGACCGAGCCGAACCCAAGCACCAGGGCGACCGCGGTCGCCCCGACCGCCGGGACTAGCCGCACCCGCCGTCGCGGCCCGACCTCGCCCAGGTACGCGGCGATTGCCGCCACAGCTATCGACGCGAAGAGTGCCAGCGTGACGACTGGGCTGCGAGCCAGCGGCTCGATCGCCCCGTCGACGTAAGCAGCCACCACGACCACCCGATCGCGGCGGCGCGTCAGCCGACCGCTCGGATACGAGAGCAACAGGTGCGCGAGCGGCCCTCTATGGAGGTACAGGGCGCCCGGCACGAGACTCCCAAGGAACCAGGCGACCCCGGTCGCCACCATCAGCGGACCGACTCGGCTCTCGCTCCGGCGGCTCCACGCGACGAGGCCGCAGCCCACCAGCGCCCAGCCGGCGACCAGATCGGCGATCGCCAGATCGAGCTCGCCCGTTTCGTACGACGCCCACTCGGCCGCGCCCCCCAGCGCGAGGCCAGCAGGGATGAGCGCGACGCGCAGGCGCCTCATGCGGGCCTACACCGCGTGTACGAACGTCGCGAGGGCGGGTGCCGACAGCTCGGCCTTCGGGATAAACCCGCGCGCGCTGCTTCCACCGAGTCGCCGCCGATAGGAGGATGCGTCCCGGCTCGACGTCAGCACGACCGTCGGCGGAGCTTCGTCCTCGGCGAGCTGCTCGCATACCGCGAAGCCGTCGACGTCCGGTAGCTGGACATCCAAGAGCACGAGCCCCGGCCGGAGAGTCCGCGCGGCCGACAGCGCCGAGGCACCATCGCGAGCTTCGCCCACGACCTCGAACCCCCCAGCCTCCAGCAGCGTGCGAGCGAACGCGCGGAAGTCCGCGTGATCGTCGACGATCAGGACGGTCGGGCCCACAACCGCCATCGTCCCACGGCGCCACGCCATCCACATCAGGGCTGGCCCCGAGCGGCATCGATGCGGAGGGAGTGAAGCCCCGGATGCGGCCCTACAGCTCCGCGTCTATTAACACGTCGGCTTGCACACGTGATCGTCGGCTCCGCGCGCGAAGCTCCGCACCCGATCGGCCTCGCCCGTCCGGCCCGTCAACACGATGACCGGGAGGTCCGGGTCGATCCGCGACGCCAAGCCGTCGGCGTGGCGCACGCGATCGAGCAGGTCCAGACCGCTGCCTCCCTCGAGCGCGAGGTCCAGTACGACCAGGCTCGGTCGCCGCACCTCGATCGCACGAACCCCCTCCCCCGCACTCGACGCGCCAGCCACCCGGAACCCGTCCGCGGCGAGGTTCTCGAGCAGGAACGCCCGCGTGGCCTCGTCGTCCTCCACAACCAGGATCAGCCGTTGCTCGTCCATGTCGTTGTGGAGGAGCGCCGCGCGATTTCTCGCCCCTACGAGCGCACGTAAACCGGCGGGATAGCGACGCGATGTCGCGGCCGAGCAGCGTGCGGCTATCCCCTTCTGGGCTACTGTCGTCCGCAGCGCGTTCGCCAGGAGGACTAGGCGATGTCGCAGGAGAACGTCGACGTCTACTTTGCAGCCAAGGATCGGCTCGCCGTGGGGGACCACGATGGCTTTGCGAGGCTGCTTCACCGCGACGTCATCGCCACGGTCACGAACTTTCCGGAGCCCGGCCCGTTCCTGGGTCGCGATGCCCTGGTCGCCCAACTCGAAGGCCTCGCAATCGAGTTCGACGGGCAGCGTTACGCCAACGTCGACATCATCGCGGACCGCGACGATTGGATCGTGCTCACGTATCGGTGGTTGGTCCGAGGCTCCCGCAGCGGGGTAGGTGTCGATGCGGACATTGCAGTCGCATTCAGGGTGAAGGACCGCCAGCTGATCGAGCTTCACTGGCGTGAAAGTCGCGACGAAGCCCTCGAAGCCGCCGGGCTGGGGGAGCAGGCGATGGCACGGGAGGACGTTGAGGTCGTCCGGAGAGTGGTCTGGGACGGCGTCGATGCTGTTGCCCTCGTCCAAGACGACGCCGCCTGGGCGAGATGGAGCGCCAGCGTTGAGAAGATCTTCGAGCGGGACTGCGCCTTCGCCTGGATTGCACCCGGCCAGCGGGTCGACGTGACCGGGTTGGACGCATTCCGGCGCTTCTGTCTCGACTGGTTCGAGCCCTGGGACAGCGTCTACGCCGACATCGAGCAGATCTTTCCGGCGGGCGACAAGGTGGTGATGGTCACGCGACACCACGGCCGGATGGGTGGGGACCAACACGACGCCGAGATCGAGCAGATCTTCGCCGGGGTCTACCACGTGCGGGACGGGAAGGTGCCCCAAGTCGAGTTCTATACAAACCGCGCCGCAGCGCTCGAAGCCGCCGGGCTGCGGGAGTAGGCGATGTCGCAGGAGAACGTCGAAGCTTTCAACCGCTTTACCGCAGCGCAGAACCGCCGAGATGTCGCAGCAATGTTGGACGAACTCGACCCCGAGGTGGAGTGGCACTCGGTGATCATGGGGTCGCTGAGCGGCGAAGCGACGGTGTTTCGGGGACGCGACGGCGTCCGCCAGATGCTCCGCGAGCTGTACGAGGCCTTCGGCGAGTTCAAAGTCGAGTACCCGGAGATCCGCGACCTCGGTGATCGACTCGTCGCATTCGGCCGCTGGACCAGTCGTGGCGAGGGGAGCGGGGCGGAGACCGCGGCGCCTGTCGCCCCCGTGGTCGCCTTCAGGAACGGCAAGGCGATTCGGGTTTGGACCTACTTCGATTCCCAACAGGCCCTCGAAGCCGTGGGGCTGCGGGAGTAGGTCTCGTCGCGCGCGCCCTAACCAGCTGGAGCCTCGTCTTCCAGAACTTCAAGCGCTCCATGCGGGTCTAAGCAAGCCCGGAGACTTGCTACGCCCCGATTCGGGTGCAAACCCGCTTGCACGGGGCACGGCCCTGGAGGAAACGGGCTTATGATCGCGACGCCACGGGCCGATGCCGTGGCAGGCGGGCGGACGGCCCGGCGAGTTACACATCATGGACACCGCGCGCAGAGGCAATTACGAATCGGGCTCGGACTACGTGCTCGAGTACGGCGAGCTTCGGTTCACGTTCAACGAGCGTGACTTCACCGAGCGCGTCGAGCAGGCGGCGTCCAAGCTCGGCTTCGTGGACGGGCCGCTCGGCGACGACGAGCGCGAGGACCTCGTGAACCTGGCGGTCAACGGCGAGGTCAACGAGGCCCACTCGGACCTCGGCGAGCACATCAACGAGTGCTGGGGCGACCTCAACGGCCCCTCCGAGCGCTCGCTCGTGCACTGGATCCGCCGGCTGGTCTTCCGCGGCGCATGGCTCGACCAGCGCGTCATGGAGGGCGAGCTCGAGGTGGTCTTCGACGAGACCGACAACTCCTTCGGCTACGCCCAGCCCGACCGCAACTTCGAGCTGATCGAGCTCTCGCCCGAGCCGTCCTGGCGCCGGGTGGCGTACCGCCGCTAGGAGAGCGCGTCCGCGCGCACGGTGCCGCTCTCGGCGGACACCTTGCCGCCCGGCTCGAGCACCACGCGCGTCGTGGCCCAGCGCAGCTCCTCGAGCCCGCCACCCGTGACGGCGACCACTGTGAGCGTGCCGCCCTCCTCGGTGGCGCGTCCCGCGCCGAAGATCCGCCGGCGCGCACTGCCGGGCAGGGCCTCGAGCGAGTCGATCAGCACCGCGGCGTGCCCTCCGCGCTCGACGCGGCGCTTGGCGCGCTCGACGGCGAGCTCGGCGGCCTGCGCCTGAGCGTCTGGCGAGCGGTCGAAGCTGCCGCCGGCCACGCTGAGGCCCTCGCTGCGGCGCCACTCGGTGACCTCCTCCGGCCGTACACCGGCGAGCACCACCTGAACGGCGAGGTCGCCGTCACGCGACAGCTCGGTCGCCAGCTCGCGCAGCAGCGTGGTGGCGCCCGCTCCGGGCGGACCGGCGATCGCCACGCGTGAGCCGCGCCCGAACGGTGCGTCCTTCAGGGCCTTCGGCGCGTTCAGCTTCTGCGACGGGAAGACCGGCGTGAGGTCGCCGAACCAGGGTCGCTCCTCGGCCGGCTCTGCCGCCGCGCCGTTCACGGACTCGATTCGCACCAGCGAGGGGTGGCGCTCGTTGCGACGCGGGCCGCGGGCGGGACCGCTCACCTCGTCGCCGGCGCGCAGCTCACAGCGCCGGATCTGCGCCGGCGACACGTACACGTCGCCGCGCGACTGCCCCGCGGCATCGACTCGCACGAAGCCGCTGCCATTGGCGAGGATGTCGAGCACGCCGGTGGCCGGCTCCTCGTCGGAGCTCTCGTCCTCGACGACCTCGGGCTCCTCCTCCGCCGCTGGGGAGCGACGGCCGCGGCCGCCTCGGCGCCCCCGCCGCGCGGGCCGCTCGAGCGCCTCGTCGGCCGGCACCTCGTCGGGCTCGTCCGCGGCGACCTCGTCGGAGGTCCCCTCCGACGTGTCCTCGGAAGTGCCCTCCGAAGTGTCCTCAGACGTCCCCTCGGAGGTGCCCTCGGAAGTCCCTTCGGACGTGTCCTCGGAGGTCTCCTCCTCCTCGTCGCGCTCCGCCCCGGTGGCGGGTGCAACCGGCGCCTCGGCGGCCCCGGGCTCGTCCGGCGAACCGGTGGCGCCGAGGATCGTCGCGATCAGGTCGCCCTTCCGCTTGGAGCGGTAGCCCTCCAGCCCGAGCTCGGACGCGATCTGGTGAAGATCAGCGAGGGGGCTGTCCTCGAGCTCTTTCCTGTTCAGGACCGACATAGCGGCGGCGTACCCTAGCGGGCGGGCCGGGCGCGGCGGGAGCGGGCGCTAGCGACTGGCCGCGGCGCCCTGATCCACGAGCCCGCGCAGCCACTTCCCGAACTCGGGCCGGCTCTGCCAGTCGTCTGCGAAGCGGGTGATCCCGGCCTCGGTCAGCGGATGGCCAAGCATCGCCTTCAGCACCTTGCCTGGGATGGTCGACACCTCGCAGCCGAGCTTGGCGGCGATCACCACGTGCATCGGGTGGCGCATCGAGGCCGCGAGTACCTGCGCCTGACGATTCGGACCAAGTGCGTCGACGATCTCGCCCACGACGGACTCGGAGTCGATCGAGATGTCGTCGAGCCGGCCCATGAAGCACGAAACGTAGGTGGCGCCCGCCTCCGCGGTGAGCAGCGCCTGGGCGGCGGAGAACACGAGCGTCATGTTCACCGGGATGCCGTCGGACACCAGCTCGCGAGTGGCGGCGAGCCCCTCGGACGAGAAGGGCACCTTCACGACGACGCGCTCGTCAAGCCCCGCGAGCGCGCGGCCCTCGGCCACCATCTCGCGCGAGTCCTCGGAGACGACCTCGGCGGACACCGGGCCGTCAATCAGCTCGCAGATGCGGCGGATGCTGTCGCCGGGCTCGCCGTCCTCCTTGGCGAGCAGCGACGGGTTCGTGGTCGCTCCGGAAAGCACGCCCCACGCCGAGATCTCCTCGACCTCGGCCACTGATCCTGTGTCGATGAACAGCTTCATTGGACCTCCTGGACGGCATCGAGCACGAGCTGCATCAGCTGCGCGAGCGTGTCGTCGACGTTCTCGTTGTCTATGACTGACACTCCTTCGGAGCGTGCCCGCTCCCAGAGGTGATCCTGGAGCCGGCGGATGTCCTCAAAGCTAGCGAGGTAGCGCTCCGCCGGCCGGGTGCCGGGGCGGTGGGAGAAATGCCCTCGGTGCAGGTCCTTGTCCTCGACCACGACGAGCGCCTCGACGAGCACGCAGCGGTCGCGCGTGCGCGGGTGCACTCCACCCGGCACCACGTGCACGCCCTCGACGACCACCGGCTTCGCCTCGTTCGCGGCACGATCGACGATCGCGGTGATCCCGGTGCCCACGCGCTCGGCCTGGTCGCGGTAGCCGGCGATGCCGCCCGCCTCGAAGGCCGAGTAGTGAACGGTGGGCATCGCCTCATGCGTGAAGAATGCCCGGAGCACCTGCCTGATCACATCGGTTGCGATAACGCGGTTGACCCCGAGACGCCCGGCGAGCATGGTCGCGATCGTGGACTTGCCGACGCCGGTAGTCCCGCCGAGCAGCACCACCAGCGGGCGGTCGAGGCGGTCGAGGCGGCGCCAGTTGGCGTAGCGGCGCGCGGTGAGCTCGCCCTCCTCCGCGAGCAGCACCTCCTCGGCCAGCGAGTGCAATGAGGCGATGTCGATCTCACCACCTCCGTTCGCGTCGAGCCGCTGCTCGATCTTACGAGCCAGCTCGAAGGCCCGCTCCTGCGGAAGCCCGGTCGCGGAGATCGTCTGGGCCATCAGGCCCTTCGAGTAGGGGAGCCCGTGCCCCTTGTGGAAGACGATGGTCTCAGGCATCTCGGTAAAGCTTGACGAGTGCGTCGTCCACGCCAACGGGTCGGTTGCGGATGAACACCACGCGCGCTCCCTCGGCGCGGGCGCGCATCGCCACCGTGTCGATCGCGGCGGCCTTCAACTCGGTGAGGTAGACGTCGCAGCGCTCGGCCGCCGCTCGGTCGAGCTCGGCTGCGAGCGCCGAGCGGCGCGCCAGGTTGGTGGAGACGAGCACCGGCTCCGTAATGCCCTCCACCGAGGTGGCGCCCGTGGTGAAGACCGCCACCCGGGCCCCGTCCGGGATCGGCTCGACCGGCTCGGGGCGGAGCGCGAACGGGATCGCCCCGGGCGGCGCGTCGGGTGCGCCCTCGGCAGCGAGCACCAGGTCGGCACGCGCCAGCCTGTACTCGGCGAACGGCTCGGCCGGCCCCGCGCCAAGGATGCACACCGTCCGGTCGACCTCCACGGGCGGGATGCAGGCACCGGAGCCCTCGAAGATGATCGTGCCGGGATCGAGCGCGGCCGCGAGGGCGGCCCCCGCCGCCACGTTCGACTCGAACGGCGCGCCCGCGAAGCCTCCCCCCACCCGCCGGCAGCCGACCGTGCGCACCCCGGCGATCACCGCGTCCTCGAGGAAGTCGGACGCGGCGTGCGAGCCCGCCTCCGCCATCGCGATCAGCTCGTCGAGCGACGGCGCCGCCTCGACCACGCGCGGCTCGGCCGGGCCGCCGCGGCCCATGCAGACGATCACGGGGTCGGCGCCCTGCTCGCGCAGAAGCGCGGCCCAGTGCCCCGCCAGCGCGGTCTTGCCGGTGCGCTTGCCCGTGCCGATCACCGCCAGCTTCGGCCCCTCGAACGCGAGCGGCTCGTAGCGCGGCGGATCGAGCCGCGCCCCCGGCGTCTCGTACGCGAGCCCGAGGCTCAGGGCGAGCGCGGCGAGCCGCAGCTTCTGTGAGGCCGGAACCACCGGCTCGTCAGCAAGGTCGAGAACCGCGTCGGCGCTCGGCGCCAAGCGGCGCAGGGCTTCCTCCGGCTCCGTCTCCACGGGCATGCCGTAGTGGTTCTCGAGCGGCCCGGGGCCGAGCTTCTCCTCCCCACCGCAGAACACCACGCCCGCGAGATCGAGGCGCGCGAGGGCGTCCCGCACGGCGGAGGGGTGGTGCTCCCCGTCTATGAGGGCGATCACCGGCACGGCGTGCATTCTTGCCGGACCGCCTAGCCCGTCGCCGTCTCCCCGAGCAGACCCTGGTCCTTCTGGTAGTCGTAGGTGCGCGGGTCGAACGCGAGGATCGCGTCATGCTCGTGGAACGGGTACTTCCGGAAGACGGTCACGCGCTCCGGGCTCGCCTCGATCACGTTGTAACAGGGCTTCGTCTTGCCGCGCAGGCGCGTGGTCGAGACCGTGCCGGCGTTGACCACGAACAGGTTCTCGAGCCGCCACGCGTACGGCACGTGCTTGTGGCCTGAGAGCACCAGGTGGACGTCGGCGCGCTGGAGGCACTCGAGGGCGTCACCGGCGTCGTGCACGACGTTCCGCTCGCGCCCGGTGCCCGGTACCGGCAGCAGGTGATGGTGCAGCACGAAGATGCGCAGGAAGGCGTCGCGCTCACCGAAGTGCTCTTCGATCCACTCGTAGCGCCCGCGGCCGATCAGGCCGTTGTCGAGGTCCGGCTCGGTGGAGTCGACCGCGAGGATCGAGACGCCGTTGAGGTGCAGCTCCGACCTTCGCTCGCCGAACAGCTCCTCGAAGTGCACGTACCCGACGTTGCGGGAGTCGTGATTCCCCGGGATCACGATCATGTGCTTGCAGTCGATCTTGTCCAGGTACTCGCGCGCGAGCTCGTACTCGCCGCGGTAGCCGTCGCCCGTGAGGTCCCCGGACACCACCACCACGTCCGGATGCAGCTCGTTCACCTCGATGATCGCGCGATCGAGCAGGCTCGGGACGAAATGCGGCGAGCCGCAGTGCAGGTCCGACAGCTGCGCGATTGTCATCCCCTCGCTCACACCGCCTCCCTCTTCAGCTCAGCTGCCAGTTCGAGCGTGCTCTCCGCCCCGTTCGCGAGCGCCTCATGCACGCGCAGATAGTCGCGCGCGCCCGCCACGTCGTGCACGCGGATGATGCTCGCCCCGCCGCGCACGGCCGCGCCCACCGCTGCCAGCGTGCCGGCGTCGCGCTCCGCGGGCCGTCGCTCGGTGAGCGCGCCCACGAAGTCCTTGCGCGACACCGCAAGCAGCAACGGTCGGCCGAGCGGCGCCAGCTCGGGCAGCCGGCGCAGCAGTTCCACCGACTCGGAGGGCGTCTTCGCGAGGTCGATGCCGGGGTCGAGCACGATCTGCTCGGGCGCCAGTCCGAGCGCCTCGGCCGCGCGCATGCGCTCCTCGAGGAAGCCGTGAACGTCGCGCACCACGTCGTCGTACTCGGGAAAGGCCTTCGTCTTCGGCGCCGAGCGGGTGTGCGTGATCACGAGCGCGGCGCCGGTGTCCGCGCACGCGACGGCGATGCTGTCGTCGGCCAGGCCGCTCACGTCGTTGATCATCGCGGCACCGGCCTCCAGGGCGGCGCGCGCCACCGGTCCGCGCCAGGTGTCCACGGACACGAGCACCCCGCGGGTGGCGAGGCGCTCCACCAGCGGGACCACGCGAGCGATCTCCTCCTCCACCGGCACCGCCTCCGTGTCGGTGCGCCCCGACTCCCCTCCCACGTCCACGATCGCGGCGCCGTCGTCGAGCAGCTCGAGGGCGCGAGCCACCAGCTCGTCCACGTCCTTCGGCCCCTGGCGGTCCGAGAACGAGTCGGGGGTCGCGTTCACGATGCCCATGAGAACCGGCTGGTCCAGGTTGAGCTCTCGGCCGCGCAGGCGAACGCTGGGCGTCACGCTGCCTCCTCCGGCGCGGCGCCCGGGGCCGTGGGCGAGGGCTCCTCCTCGGCCGCGGGCGCCGGCTCCGCCTGGGCGACCGCGGCCGGCTCCGGCACCAGGCCCTCCGCGCGCGCCAGCTCCCGCCAGGCCTCCAGCTCACGCTGCGTACGCGCGGCGTCCCAGCCGAGCTGCCCGGCCATCGCCTCGGCCACGGCGCGCGGGGCCTCGGCGTCCGGGTCGCACAGCCGGTGGGCGTCGAGAATTCCGAGGCGGGTGCGGCGCAGGAGCACGTCGCCAACGGTATGCGCCTGCTCGTGGCCAGCGGCGTACGCGGCCTCGGCCGCGATGTCGGGCAGCTCGGGGCTGATCTTGCGCGCCAGCGCGTGATCGGCCTCCGCCAGCCGCAGCACGAGCTGCGCCGCGTGGCCGTAGCGGCCGGCGAGGTGGCTGCGACTCTCCTCGTCCACGCCCGGCACCTCGGGCAGCGAAGCGGCGTCCACGGGCTCGCCGAGCGGGATCTCGTCGGTGCGGCACGGGGCGTCGCGCCCGTCGCGCTCGACTATCCGGTCCACCGCCATCTTCGCCATCCGGCGCCAGGTGGTGAGCTTGCCTCCCGTGATGGTCACGAGCCCCGAGCTCGTCTCGTACAGCTCGGCCTTGCGCGAGATGTCCACGGACTTCTTCGGGTCCCCCGTCGAGATCAGCGGGCGCACGCCCGCGTAGGCGCCCGTCAGGTCGCCGGCTCCGAGCTCCGTGCCGAAGAAGTCGTTCACCGCCGCGAGCAGGTACATGATGTCCTCATCCGCGGGCGGCACGTGCTCCACCGAGCCCTCGTAGTCGTTGTCGGTCGTGCCCACGAGCGTGCGGCCGAGCCAGGGCAGCACGAACACCGTGCGGCCGCCCCCTGCCGGCACGATCGCCCCGGCCCTCACGTCCAGCAGCTCACGAGAGAGCGTCACATGCGTGCCGCGGCTCGGCCGGATGCGCGGCACCTCCTCCTCGCCGTAGAGCTCCTCCGGCCGCAGCCGGTCCGCCCACACGCCGGTGGCGTTGATCACGTTGGCCGCGCAGAGCTCGAACTCCCCACCGCCGAGCACGTCGCGCACGAGCACGCCAGCGGCGCGGCGATCGCGCTCGACCAGACCCGTGACCTCGCAGGCGTTCGCGATCACGGCTCCGAAGCGCTCCGCCTCTGCGAGCACGGTCAGGACGAGGCGAACGTCGTCCGTCTGGCAGTCGTAGAAGAGGTAGCCGGCTGTCGGCTCGCGGCCGGCCAGCGCGGGCAGGAACTCCAACACCTCCGGCCCGTCGATCGTGCGGTGGCGCTCCGGGCTCCACTCCTCGCTCTCGTCGCGCCCGCGCCGCCACGACATCACGTCGTACATGTTCAGCCCGACGCCCATCAGGCGGTCGGGCCGCTTGCCCTCGAAGGTCGCGACGATGAACGGAAGCGGCTTCACGAGGTGCGGGGCGAGCTTCACCAGCAGCGAACGCTCGAGCAGCGCCTCGCGCACGAGCCCGAGGTCGAAGTTCTGGAGGTAGCGAAGGCCACCGTGGATGAGCTTCGACGAACGGCTCGACGTGCCGGCCGCGAAGTCGGACTTCTCCACGAGCGCCACGCTGTACCCGCGCGACGCGGCGTCGAGGGCCACTCCCGCGCCGGTGATGCCCCCGCCCACCACGACGAGGTCGAATTCGTCCCGCTCCAATGAGGCGAGGGCGTCGGCTCGCGGGATCACGGCAGGTACGTTACGAAGTCTCCGGGCGGCAGCCGCTCCGGGGGCTCCTTTTCCTGGCGGCGCGGGCCGAGGTGGAGCAGGCCGATCACGCGCTCGCCGTCGGGCACGCCGGCGGCCGAGCACCCGCCGGGCGTGCGCAGCACGGCGGGCGTGCGCCAGTAGCCGGCCAGCCCGCGCGCGTGCGCCCCGAGCAGCACGATGTAGGACGCCACGGCCGCCGCCGCGTAGTCCTCCTCGTCCTGGATGGCGTCGCCTGTCTGGATCACGGACGCCACGACCAGGGTTGGTGCACGGTCGAGCTTCGCGGCGGCCTCCTCGCCGGCCACCGCCTTCAGGTCCGCGAGCGACTCGGGCCCGATCACGCGGAAGCGCCACGGGTTCGTGAGGTTGTGGTTAGGCGCCCAGCGCGCCAGCTCGAACAGCTCCTCGAGCGTCTCGCGCGGAACCGGCTCGGACCCGTAGGCCTTGTGCGTGCGGCGCGTCCTGATGGCGTCGTCGACGTCCACCCGGGCGAAGCTAGCGGATAGTCTCGGCCGCGATGCCCAGCGGAACAATGCTCGTGACCGGCGCCTCCACCGGCATCGGCGAGGCGACCGTCCTGCACCTGCGCGAGCTCGGATTCGACCCGATCGCGGCCGTGCGCAAGGACGAGGACGCCGAGCGCCTGGAGGGACAGGGGCTGCGCACCACCCGCATCGACGTCACGGACGCCGATCAGATCGCCGCCGCCCGCGACGCGCTCGGCGACGAGCCGCTCGCGGGGCTCGTGAACAACGCGGGCATCGCGGTGGCCGCGCCGCTCGAGTTCCTCCCTGTCGACCGGCTGCGCCAGCAGCTCGAGATCAACCTGGTCGGCCAAGTGGCCGTGACCCAGGCGTTTCTCCCGGCGCTGCGCCGCGGCGGCGGCCGGATCGTGAACGTGAGCTCGATCGGCGGGCGGGTCGCGCCGCCGCTCGTGAGCGCCTATGCCGCCTCGAAGTTCGCGCTCGAGGGCGTGAGTGACTCGCTGCGCCGGGAGCTGCGCGGCCAGGGAGTCGACGTGATCCTGATCGAGCCGGGCGGGGTGAAGACTCCGATCTGGACGAAGGCCACCCGGCTCGCCGACGAGATGATCGGCGAGGACATGCCGCCCGAGGCAGAGCGCCTCTACGGGCGCATGATCGAGGCGGTGCGGGCGCGGACGAGGAGGATCGACGAGGAGAGCGGCATCGAGCCGCGCGAGGTGGCCGAGGTGATCGGCACCGCATTGACCGCGCGCCGCCCGCGCACCCGCTACCTGGTGGGCCGGGACGCGAAGGTCCGCGCCCTGATGGCGAGGGTCCTGCCGGACCGCGTGATGGACCGGCTGATCGGTCGCGCCCTCGGCGGCTGAGCCGGGCGAGCTAGCGGCCTGGCAGCACGAAGCGGTGCAGGCCCCAGAGCAGGCCGAGCACGCCGGCGAGCCCCAGCAGCGCCGCCCACACCGGCACGGGCTTCACCTCCGCGGCACCGCTCTTCGGAGCGCTCTCCACCCCGACGGCGGAGCCGTCCTCCGGCGCGGCGGCTCCCGGCTCCGCGCCTGCGGTCACGCCGCCCACCTCTCCGGTCCCGGCATCGCCGGCCGCGGCCGCTCCGCCCCCTGTGCCCTGCTTCGAGCCGTCGGCCTTCGCGCCGCCGCCGGATGCCCCGCCGCCGCCGCCCGATGCGGCCGCGCGCGCCCGGGCCGCACGCGCCTTGCGCGGCACGGCCGCCAGCGGCAGCGGCTTGCCCTCGAGCGCCATCAGCGCCTGCGCGGTCACCCACACGGGCGTCTGGGAGCTGGTCGACGAGTACGCGATGCTGCCGTCGCGGCGCTGGAGGCCCACGAGGTACGCCCGCGCGCGCGCGGAGGCGTCGCCACCGGCGCCCACCGCGAGCAGCCCCTGGAGCGCGTACGAGGTCGACTGGGCATTCGAGTCGCGGCCCTTGAACTGCCCGAAGCCGCCGTCGTCGTTCTGGTTGCGGCGCAGCCACTCCGCAGCCTGCTGCGCCGCCCGCCCGCGGCCGCGCCCCACCGCGTCCAGCGCCTGGAGCGCGGCGCCGGTCAGGTCCGAGTCGCTCGCCGACGAGCGAACGAGGCCAAAGCCTCCGTCGGCGTTCTGCGACCCCACGAGCCACTGGATCGTCGCGGAACCCGCCGGCGCCCCGGACGCCCGCAGCGCCATCACGCCGAAGGCCGTGTAGCTCACATAGCCCGCGATCGAACCATTCGCCCGGCGGCGGCGCTCGATCTCCGCAACGAGGTCGCGGCCACCGAAGCGCCGTGGATTCATGCCGGCTACCCGCGCCAGCAGAACCGTGCGCTCGATGTCGCCGATGGCTCTGAGCGACCCAGCGCGACGCAGCACGTAGGCCGCCACCGAGCGCCCGCCGCTGCGCTTGACGTCGCGGGGATTGCGGCCGGCGGCGCCGAGACCCAGGCCGGCCCACCCGGTGTAGACCGGGCTCGAGCTCTGCCTCGGCGCGGTGCCGAAGCCGCCATCCGTGTTCTGGCTGCGCAGCAGGTAGCTCTCGGCACGGTCCGCCGCCGTCGCGGCGCTTGCGGCGGCGGGCACGGCCAGCACGAGAGCGAGGGCCATCACCCCGGCCACGATCGGCGCCGGCGAGCGCTCCCAGCGCACCTCGAGCCGGCGCCGGTAGCGAGCGAGCGAGCGCAGGAAAGCCGGGCCGATGAGCAGGCAGAAGACCACGTTGCCGACCGCGTGCGCCACGTTGTACGGCAGCGACGTCGCCGCCACCGCGAGGTAGCTGTCGAGGTCCTGGCGCGCCGCGTAGGTCCACTGATACACGTCCATCCACGCGCCGAACAGCAGCCCGGCCACGCCGCACACCGCCGCGAGCAGGAAGCGGTTCGGCTCACGCCCGTGGAGCAGGCGGGCGAGCAGCGCGCCGCCGACTCCGACGGCCCCCCAGCCGGCCATCTGCCACACCGTCCAGGGGCCCTGGGAGAGAAAGATGTTCGACACGATCGCGGTGACCGCCCCGACGGCGAAGCCGGGGATCGCGCCGAGCGCGTAGCCGGCGAAGAGCACGATGTCCGTGGTCGGCTTCACGTTCGGGATGGCCGCGAACGCGAGCCGCCCGACCACGGCGAGCGCGGCGAGCGAGGCCACCACCGCGAGCACGCGCGCCGGCGGCTGCTCGCGCTCGTACCAGGCGAAGCCGGCGGCGAGCGCGAGTCCGAGCAGGACGAGCGACGCGAGCTGCCAGCTCATGGAGCAACCTCCGCGTGGCGCGCCCCCGGTGCGCGGTCGGCGGCCGCGCGTGCCAGGACGCTCGCGCCCTCCTCGGGCAGCAGCGCCGCGCCGCCGGTCACCCGCGCCACCTCGGTCGAGAAGTGGCGGCCGCGGCCCAGGACGTCATGCGGCGAGCCGTCGGCGATCACCACGCCCTGGCCGAGCAGCACGATGCGGTCGGCGAGGCTGGCGGCAAACTCCGTGTCGTGGGTGGCCACCATCACGGCGGCGCCCGCCTCGGCGAGCTCGCGTGTACGCGCCGCCAGCTCGTCCTTGTGGACGCGATCCATCCCGCGCGTGGGCTCGTCGAGCAGCACGACCGCCGAGGGCTCGCCCGCCAGCACCACCTCGAGGGCGAGCCGCTGGCGCTCGCCGCCGGACAGGTCGCGCGGGTTGGCCTGCTCGCGGCCCGCGAGGCCGGCGCTCGCAACTCCGGCCACGCCGGCGTCGTCCACCGCGTGGTCGTGCACCAGGAAGTCGCCCGGGTTCTGGAGCAGCAGTGCCACCCGGCCAGCGCACTCGACGCGACCGCGGGTGGGCTCGGCAAGCCCCTTAGCGAGCCGCAGCAGCGTGCTCTTGCCGGCGCCGTTCCGTCCCATCAGCGCCACGCGCTCGCCCGGGCGCAGCTCCAGGGAGACGCCGCGCAGGATCGCCGGCCCGTCCTCGACCTCGAACCAGAGATCGCGGAGCGCGAGCGCAGGCGCGGGTCCGCCGTTGCGCCGCTGCCACCAGCGGCGGGCGGGCGGCTCGGGCTCCTCGGTTCGATCGACCTGGGGCAGGCTGTGCGCGACCCCGGCCGCCCGCAGCCCGGCGTGCGCCTGCTTCACCGACGCCGGCAGCGGCCGCAGCCCGGCCATCGAGAACAGCCGCGCGGCAGGCGTCGCGAGCGCGGGGCGGCTGTCCGTGGCCCAGGCGAGGAATTCCCCGGGCGGCGCGTCGCACGCGATCTCGCCGTCCACCATCGCGATGACGCGGTCCGCCGCGGGCAGGCAGCGCTCGAGCCTGTGCTCGGCCACCACGACCGCGGTTCCCCAATCCTCGTTGAGGCGCCGCAGCTGCCACACGAGCTCGTCCCCGGCCACGGGGTCGAGCTGCGAGGTCGGCTCGTCGAGCAGCAGCAGGGGCGGGTCGTGCACCATCGCGGCAGCGATCGCCACGCGCTGGAGCTCGCCACCGGAGAGCGTGTCGGTGCGCCGGTCGAGCAGGTGGGCCACGCCCAGGCCGAGCGCCGTCTCCTCCACCGCGCGGGCCACCGATGCAGCCGGCTCCCCGCGGTGCTCCAGCGGCAGCTCGAGCTCGGCTCGGACTCCGCTCATCACCACCTGCGACTCCGGCTCCTGGAACACCGTGCCGCATACCGCGGCCAGCTCACCCGGCCGGTGGTCGCGCACGTCTAGGCCGCCCACGCGGAGCTCGCCGCTCGCCTCGCCTCCGTGGAAGTGCGGCACCAGCCCGCAGAGCGCACGCAGCAGCGTCGACTTGCCCGACCCGGATACCCCCGCGAGCACGGTGAACGTGCCCGGCTCGAGCTCCAGCGTCAGCTCGCGCAGGGACGGTCGTGGGGCGTCGGGATAGCGATAGCTGAAGCGCTCAGCCACCGCCAGCGGCTCAGGCATGCGCCACCCCCATCCGCGCCGCGCGGCCCGCGAAGGGCGCGAGGGCGAGCAGTAGCACGGCCGCGCTCAGCGCGAGCTCCGGCGCGCCGGTCTCGATCTGGAGCGATGGATACGCCTCGACGGAGCCGAGCCCGGCCACGGCGCCGGCAACGGCGGCCACCGCGATCAGCGGCGGCCGCGCCGGCCACGCGCCAGTCGTGGCGCGACCACGGCTCGCGCCGCCCGGCGGTGCGCCCGCCGAGCGAGTACCCGCGCACCTCGAGGGCGGCCGCCACGTCGACCGCGCGGTCGAGCGCGCCGGCCAGCGCCGCGCGGGCCACCGTGAGCCGCCCAGGCGGGTTCGGGCGGCAGCGGGCGGCGTCACCCATGCGCGTGGCGTCGCGCGCGAGCACCGGAACCAGGCGCGTGGCGAGGGTCGCGGTGAGGGCGGAGCGGTAGGACACGCGCCGGAACATGCGCAGCAGCTGATCGGGGTCGACGGCCGCGGACATCAGGCCGAACGCGGTCACGATCACGATCACCCGCATGCCGTTGAGCGCGCCCGCCGCCGTCGCCTCGAGCGTGATGTCGATTCGCCGGCCGAGGATCTCGCCACCGCGGATCAGGAGCGTGTCGCCCTCGGGATACACGAGCGGGTTGATGAGCGTGATCAGGAGCGCGAACGGGAGCGCGAACCGCAGAGAGCGGCCGATCTCGCGCCCGACGCCGGCCGCTATGCCCGCGAGCACGATCGCGGCGAGCGCCGCCGACAGCACCAGCGGATGCAGATAGAGCGCCCCGGTCAGGGCGAGCGCGCCGCAGAACGCCGCGCCCGCCCCGGCGCGGGCCGAGTGCAGCGCGCTCGGGCGGCTGCGGTAGACCGGGATCAGGCTCATTGCCCCACCAGCGGAAGCTTCTCCACCCTGTCACCCGTCGCGGCGACCGAGAAGGCGTCGCGCAGCTTGCCTTCGTCGAGCGCGCGCACGCCGGCATCCAGGCCCTCGTCGTCGAGCGCGGTCACGATCCAGACCAGCTCCTCGGCGCGTGGCTGGAGGGCGAGCACGAGCCCTACGCCGTCGCCGCGCTTCACCCGCCGCGCCCTCTCGCCGTGCTCGTCGAGCAGCTCGAGCGAGTTGCCGTCGCGGGAGAAGCGGGCGAACACCCCGGTGGCCTCGGGACCGTCCTCGAGCCCGGAGGCGCCGCGCACGATGCGGGCGCGCGGCCAGCGCGCCACCACGAGCCGGGTGACCGCCTCGGTGCCGGGCGCGCCGAGCGAGGAGCCCGACGTTGAGACGCCCTCGCTCCTGAGCCGCTCCCGCGCCGCGTCGCACGGCGGCGAACCGACCCGCTCGCACTCCACGCGAACCGGCCGCCGTTTGCCCTCGACCCCGCTCGCGAACGGCTCCGGGTAGGCGCCCACGATCGCCGGGATGCGCATCGTGGCGCTCCAGTCGCGGTGGTCCCACTGGATGCGGTCGCCCGGCAGGACCTCCCACTCGGCGGCGCCCTTGTCGGCCTCGAGGCCGTTCACCCAGTAGAACCAGTCCACCTGGCCGCCGGCGCCCTGGCCCTTCGACGCCGTCGATCGACTGCACGAAGCGGCCGCCGAAGCGCGTGGTCACGTCGAAGTGGGAGCGCAGCATGCGCATCACCGTCTGGCCCTCGCGCACGGTTTCGAGACGGGTGGAGCCGAGCTCCTCGTGCCCGAAGTCGCGCGTGACCCGCAGGGTCGCGCCGCCGCCGGCGCGCTCGTTGCCCTCGCCGAGGCCGCAGCCAGCCGCCGTGGGCGCGAGGCCGGCGACCAGCAGGGCTGCGAGCAGAGCGCGCGCACGCCTCACGGCACCTCGACCCGCTCGGTGAAGGAGCGCACCAGGCCATCCTTGCGCGCCACCAGCCGGTGCGTGCCGGGCGGCAGCGCCAGCTGCACGCGACCGTCTGCCGCGGTCAGGCCGGTCACGCCCGAGGCCGTGACGGTGGCGCCCTCGATCGGCACGCCGTCGCCGCCGTCGTCGTAGCCGCGAACGCTCGCGACGACTCCCGCCCGCCACCGGCGTGGCGCGCATCGCGAGCGTGCGCTGGCAGTCGGTCGCCCGGACGCAGTAGAACCACGTCACGCGCTGGCCTACCCTGAGCCGTCCGCTGCCGAACGGCCCGCTCATGTCAGCGGCGCCCGCCGTCGCGGCCCGGCGACCAACCTTGTAGACCCAGCCGCGCTCGCCGCGGTTGCGGTCGGAGCGGATGCCGGTCACGAAGAGGCCCGCCGAATCGCGCGGGCGCATCGAGCAGGCGCCGAAGTCGAGCAGGCGCAGCCGGCCGACGCCACTGCGCACGAGCGCGGCGAGCGCGGTGCCGTCGCCGACCGCGCAGCGGCGGCCGGCAACCGAGACGCTGGCCTGGCGCGTGCTGACGGTCCGCTGAACCGCCTCCCCGCTTCGGAACACCACGAGCTGCTTCACCCTGGGCGCGGCCGCATCGGCGGCCGGCGGCGAGGCCAGGGCCATCGCCGCCAGGCCGCCGACGATCAGCGCGCGGGCCCTCATGGCGAGGGCGCCACCGCGTCGAGCTCGACCGGGCCGCCTCCGAGCGAGCGCAGCCGCAGCGTGTGAGTCCCGGGGCGGAACCTCGAGCTCACCCAGAGCAGACTGCGATGCCCGCTGCGGCCACGCAGGCGCACGGCGCGGCTGCGTCCGTCGATCGTCACGCGCAGCCTGCCGCCCTTCGGAAGCCGCCGGCCGATCAGCGCGATCTGCCTGCCTCGGAACCTCATACGCGCGGTCGCACCGGACCTCTTGGCGCGCACGACGCTGCCTCCCCAGGCATTGCTCGCGCGGGTCCGCTTCCACGCGCGCGAGAGGCGCAGCAGCTTGCGGTCGCGGTCGTCCACCGGGATCAGCACCGGGTCCGTGACGATCCTCGCCGAGTTCAGGGCGCGGTCGGTCGCGGTGATGCGGAAGCGGTACGCGTCGCCCGATTGCCCATGGAAGCGGACCGAGTTGATCGATGCCCTGTCGACCAGCGTCTTCCACTCCGGCTCTGCCTGGCTGGCGCCCGCGCCGTCGCCTACCTCGCTCACCTCGACGTTGTAGTTGGCCACGCCACTCCCGGCCCCGTCCTGGGCTCCCCACGAGACGACGATCGTCCGCGAGCGCCCGTCGCGGCTGGCCAGCCGCCGGCCCGGCAGGGCGCGGTAGGCCGGTGCGAAACCGGACTCGACCGCCGGTGCCGCGCTGTCGCTCGACGTGCACGGTGCCGCCCCGGCCGGATCGGCGCAGACGATCAAGGTGTTCGAGCGCACGGCGTCCGAGCGGTCGGCCTTCAGCCGGTAGATGCCCTCCGCGTTGAGCGTCAGCGTCGCGACACCGTCGCTTCCGGTGGTCGCTCCATTCACGCTCGCGTTAGCGGCGGGCTGAGCGGTCTGGGTGTCCGTCACCTGGACGTTCAACGGCTGGCCGACGGTCGCGGTCCCGGGCCCGGCCAGCCGCAGGACCGCGCTCTTGGAGAAGGCGTCGAAGGCCCAGACGACATCGTCGCCCTGCGTGAGTCTCGTCTGGCAGCCGCCGGAGCTCGCGAACTGCCCGTTCACCACCAGTCCCCAGAACTGCGACGACGTCGCGGGCTCGTCATGCACGCGCGTGATGATGAAGTCCTCGAAGCTCTGGAACCAGTCGGCGTCCCAGCTGATGTTGTTGACCCGCGTCACATCGTCGAGAGCAGCGGTCGGGGTAGGCACGGGCGCGGGATGGGCACCGAAATTGGTTCCGTCACACTTGTGGGTTCCTCCCGACGCGGGAGTCACGTCATGGCCATCCGTGGTCACGGGCGCGTCCAGAATTGTCTTGCTGGCACCTTCCACGCGGACCGTGACGCCGATGGGTGCGGCGAGCGCGGCCGGCGCAGCGGCCAAGGCGAGCAGAATCAGCGCTGCTGGGAGCGCTGTGTTGCGGAGGCGATCGGTCATCGAGCCACCCCTTCCTCGAGGGTCACGTGGGCTTTCGGCCGGAGTGAGGTCTCCTGGCTTCGAGCTCCGCGCCGCGCCTTCCCGGTGAGCCGTCGGCTCCCCAGTGGCTACCTGCGACGCATCAGCGCCCGTTCACAGTGGCGGGACCGCGCGGGATTCACACCCGACTTCCCTCGACCACCGGCCGTTGAACGCCGAGCAGCATACCCCACCTCGCCCCGCCCGGAAGCCCCCGTGTGCAGACACCAACAAGGCCGCTAGAATCGCTCGCCGCGCCGCCATCGTCTAGGGGACTAGGACGCCGCCCTCTCACGGCGGAAACCGGGGTTCGAATCCCCGTGGCGGTACTGCCGCTCAGCCGAACTGTCGGCGCACCGCGCGGCAGCGGTGGAAGTACTCGCCGAATTGGGTTCGCTCCCTGCGGCAGCGGAACGCTGCGCGCGCCCGTCCGACCACCTCGCCGGACTGCCTTACCTGGATGTCGAAGGCGGCCGCCGGCGCGCTGCGGAATGGGTCGCCCACGATGACATTGACCATGACTCCATATGGCGCGACGATCCTGAACGGCTGCACGTACGAGAGCAGGGATCCTCCGTTGAGGTTACGGGGCCTGATGGTCCGGCCGGGATACATGAGGGTGGATGCCCATGACGACAGCACGAGGCGGCTGTTGCATGTCAGGTGGTAGTAGCGGCAGCGCATCGGCCCCGTGGCGAACTCCTCTTTCGGGATGTGCTTCGCATAGCGGACGCGCTCGCTCGGCCTCATCGCCACGGGCATCTTGCGCTGCCTCGTCCTGGCTGACGGGAAGCGGGTGCTAGCGGCCACGCGAAGCGAGATCTGGAGCGGTGATGCGTCTCCTCGCTGGGGGTCGCGAGCCACTGCAAACGCCACGTACGCGTCCGTGCCGTTGGCCTTCCTCAGGTAGTACGCCCGGCTGGGCCGAGTTGCGGTGACGGGCAATGCGGTCGTCGCGCTCGCCGCGCAGTTCGTCTCCGGGTCGTCGGGGTCGTTGCCGGGAACGAGCGGGTTGCCCTGGATCCAGTTCGCGGTCACCGCCAGGCTCGCGCTCACGGGGACGATCAGCTTCATCCGCGGGCCGCTTCGCCCGATCACGCGGACACCGTCCGGCACCGACAGCGTCACGCTCCGGACCCTGTCGGGAAAACTCGCGACGATCGTCAACTCGTGAGTGGCAACCAGCGGCGCCTTCTCGCCGCCTTCGACGAACTCGTAGGCCGGCGTCAGCGCCGTCCCGGGCGGGCAGGTATCACCCGGGGCGGCGGAGCTGGACGCGGGAGCGAGCAGGGCAAGGGCGAGTGCGACGACGAGCACCCGCGCCACGTCACCGGCTGAGCGGCCGCAGCGCCAGGCCGCCCTTGCGGACGACGATCTCGAAGAGCTGTGCTTCGTTCGGGCCACGGTGAAACGCCGACTCCGGCGCGATCATCTCGAAGTTCTCGGTCCGTGGGAAGCCCTCGAGCGAAAACGTCCTAGAGGGGTCGGAGTGTCGGGGCGCCCCCGCGGATGACAATCTCGAAGACGCGGGCTTCGTTGGCTCCCCGGTGGAAGGTCCGCTCCGGCACGATCACCTCGAAGTTCTCGGCTGACGAGCCTTCGAGCGAGAAGGTCCAGCCGGTGGCCGCGATCTTGCCGTTCACGGCGACTGCGATCGGGCGGCCTCCGCCTGGCCGGCCGTCCGGGAGCTCTCCGGTGATCTCGCCGGGCACGAAGCCCGACGCCGGGTCGACCTGCCTCAGGTCCTCTGCTTGGTGGATCAGGGCCCTGGCGCGTCCATCCACACGCGGCACGCTCGCCGCGTCGCGGCCGATCAGCTCCGGGTGCGGCCCGATCCGGTACAGCGCGCTCGGGTCGCGTCCTCCGCCGCTTCCGAACAGCTCCAGCTTGCGGCGGACGGCCACCTGCCAGCGCTGCTCGAGGGCGTCGGGCCGGAACGTGTAGTCCCCGCCGACCGTGTTCAGCCGTTTGCCGATGCGGTGGAACACCCTCACGCGGCGCGCCTGCGCGGGCAGCGGGCGCAGCAGCGAGCGCCCGTCCAACCGGGCGGGAGCGGGTACGCCGGCCACGTCGAGGATCGTGGGCAGCACGTCGATCGTCTCGACGTGCCGGTCGACCACTCTCCCCCGGCGCTGGCCGGGCAGCTTCACCAGCAGTGGGACGGGCGCCAGGTCCTGCGGGTTCCGGCGCGTGACCGCGCGGCGCTCCATGTCCAGGTGGAAGCCGATGCCGTGGTCCGCCACGACCACGAGCAGCGCGTCCCGGTAGAGGCCGAGCCGGCGCATGCGTGCCATGAGCTCGCCGAGCAGCCGGTCCGCCAGGCCGAGCTGGAGCAGATGGCGCTGGTAGGACACCTTCACCAGCCACGGCACGCCGAATCCGAGCTCACCGTTGAGGCCGGGGATCGGCTCCGGCGCGTGGCGCCGGTAGCGGCGGCCGGACGGGTAGAACTGCCAGGGCACGTGCGGCAGCAGCACGTGCTTGAACCAGAGCGCGGGCCGGGGCCGCGGCTCCACCGATCGAACGAAGCGGCGGAAGCGCTCGACCTTCCCGCGCGCGAGATGGCTCAGGGTGTTCCCGGGCAGCGGCTCGCACAGGCTCGTCGGGCAGAGGCCGGTGGCCTCCTCTGATGCATTCACCTCGTACGACGAAGCAAGCAGCGTGAAGAGGTTGGCCGGATGCGAGTACGCGTCCGAGCGCAGGCCCGGACGCGGGTAGCGCCCGTCGAGCATCGCGGGGACCGCCAGCGCTGTGCTGTCGTGCACCGCCGTGGCGGCGCGGTACCAGTTGGCGCCGCGGGCCAGCGCCGCAAACGCCGGGTAGCGCTCGGCGTCGATCTGCCCGCCGCGGCCCATCAGCGACGTGAGCGGCAGCTCGTCGAAGACGACCATCACGATCGTCGGCGGGCGGCCGGATCGGTCGCCTCGCTGCGCGCCGTCGTGCTGGCGCGCGTGGCGTTCGACCGGGCGTGACGGCGCGGGGTCGCGGCCGCCTAGAACCAGACCAGCCACGACGGCCACAACCGCCGCGACGGCGACCGCGCGGACAACCCGGAGCCTGTGCACGAAAGCCCAGCGTATACGCGGTTTCTAGCGGGAGCGCAGGATCCAGCGGCTGGCCGGGTCGAGCAGCGCGAGCAGCGGCGGGAGCGGGAGCGCCGTCGCTCGTAGCAGCCTCGCCACCACTCCCCCCCGGCGCCGGCGCGCGAGGCGCGGTCCGATACCGGTCAGGAACGTGGCCACTCCGGACATCGGGCGGCCCAGCACCGTGATCTCGCGGACCTTCCCTTCCGGGTCGAGGCGGAGCCGGTCGGCACCGGAGACGTAGCGGCCCTCCATCCGGCCCTCCCAGAAGAACGCGTGTGTCTCACCGTTCTCGAACTCGTCCACCACGCGCAGCTCCTCGAAGGACTCGAGCACGCTGCGGTAGGTGTCCGCCACGACCTCGCGTCCCTCGAAGGGCGCGTTCGTGACGGCCGAGTACAGGACGACCTCAGGCGCGAGCGTGTCGATCAGGGCGTTGACGTCGCGGGCGGCGATGGCTGCTGTGAAGGCGTGGCTCATGACCGGCACGATCTCACTCATCGAAGAACTTCGCGGCGAGCTGCTCGACCGTGCCCTTCGTGCGCATCGTCGTCGGCCCGAGGAGCGCGTCGATCGCCTTGCGGTCGAGCTCGGACTCCATCGTGCCGCCGCTCGGAAGCCAGTAGAGCTCGCGCTTCCCGAATGCCAGCCGGTCCTGATCGGTGGCGAGCGCGAGCACCTGCTTGCGCTTGGCGGCGGTCGGCTTCTTCGAGAGCATCGAGACCTGGAGCTTGCCCTTCGACGCGTTCGTCTCGGCGGCCTTGAACGGCTCGTGCGAGGCGATCTCTTGGACCTCCGCGGCGCTCCGCAGATACACGCCGACGTCGTACCCAAGCTTGCTCTCGAGCGCCTTCTCGATCTGCGCGGTCATGTCGCGCGGGGCCTCGAAGACGAGGTTCCCGCTTGTCCTGAAGCTCGCCACGTCCTCGAGGCCGAGCTTCTCGAAGATCGCGCACAGCTCGGCGCCGCTCACCCGCCGGTTGCGGCCGAGGTTCACCGCCCGCAGGAACGCCGCGTACCTCACGCCACGAGTGTCTCGAAGAGGTGGTCGAGCGTGGCGGCCGGGTCGTCGGTGAGCCCGGTGTGGACCTCGGACGGCTGGATGATCGTGGACGACGGCGCGGTGAGCCAGCCGAAGCGATCCGACGCGGGCAGCCCGGCGAGGACGCCGCCCTGGCCCTGGCCGGACGCGACGACGGTGAGCGCCGCGAGCTGGGCCCTGATCGGCCCCGGGTCACAGCCCGGGTCGAGCGCGAGCAGCCGCCCCTCGTCGAGCCGCACGCGGAGGTCGAGGAAGTCGTGCTGGCGGGAGAAGAGGACCACGCCCACGTTCATCGCCTCGCCACGCTCCACCCTCGGCACCACGCGCAGGACCGCGTAGCTGAACGCGGCCTCAGGCATGCTCGAGCTCCCCCACGAAGGGCCGCGGCGGCGCGAGCCGCTCGCGCAGGAAGCCGGCGATGTCGGCGCGACGCCCGGCCGGGTCGGGGCCGAGCCACGCGTCAGGCGCCAGCCCAACCACCGTGTCCACCGCCGCCAGCGCCCGCTCCGCGAGCCGCTCGTCCGCCTCCTCGAGCGAGCCGGCGACCGGCAACAGCACGTGCTCGGCAAGCATCGGCGCCTCGTCGCGGGCGGTCTCGGCGAGCGGACGATCGCCGTGCTGGCGGAAGAAGGCGGCGCCGTGGTCGATCAGCCACAGCCGGCCGTGCCAGAGGAGCAGGTTCGGGTTGCGGTGCGTGCGATCCACGTTGGTCACGAGCGCGTCGAACCACACCACATCGGCCGCAAGCTCGGCACCGATCCCCGGGTCGGCCGGCAGCGCGGGCGGCAGGGCGCCCGGCAGGAAGTCCATGCCGAGGTTCTCCCCCGGGCTGCCCACGATCAGGTCCTGGATCTCGGGATCCGGCTCCGCGAGGCCGAGCGCCGGGGCCACCTCCACGACCACGAGGTCGGGCACCGGCAGCCCGATCGCGCGGGCCAGCTCACCCGCCACCACCTCGGCCACGAGCGCGCGCTCCCCCTGCCCCGCCGCGCGGAACTTGGTCACGTAGAGGCCCTCGTCGTCCGCCTCCATCAGCCCGGGCAGGGAGCCGCCCTCGCGGAGCGGGGCCACATAGCGCGTTGCGGTCACTCGGCGGAGCTCGTCGGGCACGGCGAAAGGTTCGCAGGCAACGGGACGTTCACGCCTGCTTCACCCGACGGTTACAGGGCGAACTGGGCGCGGGCCGACACTCCAACCATGGAGATCACCGTGAGGCTGCTCTTCATGGCAGCCGTCACCTGTTACCTGCTGGGACGCGTTTTCTCCGGCGACGCCTCGCATCCGGAGACCGTCGTGTACGGCATGACGGCGGCGTTCGGACTCGAGTTCCTGATCGCCTCGTGGCCGTCCATCTGGGAGCGAAGTTAGGGAACCCGAACTTGCACCTTGACCTGCCCTCAGGGTGCGCTAAATTCGAGCTTGTGGACGCGCGACGGACTGATGCGCTGAAGGCCTCGCCCCGGATGTTCGACTCGGACGTCCTGGACCGGCTCTCCCGC
The DNA here is from genome assembly GCA_963771715.1 of uncultured Thermoleophilaceae bacterium. Taxonomy (GTDB): domain Bacteria; phylum Actinomycetota; class Thermoleophilia; order Solirubrobacterales; family Thermoleophilaceae; genus JACVRW01. The sequence continues at coordinate 359,169 of CAVYUQ010000010.1, read as the reverse complement.
GTCCACCCGATGGTCCCGCTCGTGATCTTCGTCCCCGCCATCGTGGCCGCCTTCACAGTCGGCGCCCGCGGCGAGCCGACGACGATCCAGGTGGTGGGCCTCGTGCTGGCGGGCTACGTCTTCTGGACGCTCACCGAGTACTGGATGCACCGGCTGATCTTCCACTTCGAGCCCGAGGACGGCATCGGGGCGCGGCTGCACTGGATCATCCACGGCGTCCACCACGACCACCCGAACGATCCGCTCCGCCTCGTGATGCCGCCGTCGGTGAGCATCCCGCTCGCGCTCGGCTTCTGGGGGCTGTTCGTGCTCGTGCTGGGCACGCCCTGGGCCAACATCTTCCTCTCGGGCTTCCTCACCGGCTACCTGCTCTACGACATGACGCACTACCACGTGCATCACCACCGCCCGCGGACGCGCCTCGGCAAGCTCGTGCGCGAGCTGCACATGCGCCACCACTTCCAGGACGACACGAAGGGCTTCGGCGTGAGCGCCCCGTTCTGGGACTACGTGTTCGGCACGCCGCAGCGCCGCAGCGGCCGGGTCTAGGACCTGAGCCGATGGGGACCGTGGCACCGGTCGCGATCGAGGCGCGCGTCTCGATGTCGAAGCCGGGGCACGGGATGGTCGTCGGCGACCGCCACGGGGTTATCACGGACTGGCCCGAGTGGGTCTCGCTCGAGGTGCAGGTCGACTTCGAGCTGGACGACACCCGTCGCGTATCCACCCCGGAGCCCAGATACATGATCGGCGGACCGCTCGACTGCACCCGCGCGGAGTTCGAAGAGCGCGTCCGCGACCTGCTCTTCGCCGAGCCGCGAGGGTCGCCCCCGCCCCATCCCATGAGCGACCCGCTGGACGACGGGCCTGCTCTGGTGGCACACCTCCGGCGGTTCGGCGGAGTCGAGAGCACGATCGAAGCGCTCTCCGCGCTGCCTCTGACGATCTCGCTGGACGACGACGTCGCTCAGCGCTTGCGACCCTCCTGAAGCATCCCGACCGCCTTCGCGAGCCGGCGCTCACGAGTCTCGGCGGTCTTCGCCTGCTCGAGCGGGAGCACGTACCACTGCTTCTGGCTATACGACAGCCCGTCGAAGAACTGCCGGGCCTGCGGATCATCCGCGAGTGCGGCGGCCAGGTCCGACGGCACAGTGACCTCACGAGGCTCGGTGTCCAGCTCGATCTCGACGTCCACCGCGTCGCCGGCGGCGACCCCGGCCTTCTCGCGGTTCTGTGCGCTCACCGGAATGAGGAACCTCTCACCGCGAGGGGCGACGGTCGTGCGGTAGGTGTAGCCGCCGACCGTGACGCGGACAGGAGGCTTCTTGCCGGCCCTAATGCTCTTCACAACCTCAGGCGGCACCTCGACACCCGTGGCGGTCTTGCCGGCAAGGAGGATCGTCGCGCGAAATTTCATGGTGCTGTTAAGACCGGCGCGCGAGACCAAATTCATCGCGCGGGCTTGACGACGAGGCAGCGCCTCCGGCCTCCTGACTCAGCATCTTTCACGCCTTCGGCCCGATGAAGGCATCCATCCGACCTACGTCTGCTTTGCGTGAGACGTACACGGTGTCGCCAGCCGTGGTCCACCGCAGCTCAAGCAGATCGCAGGCGTCCCTGAAGATCCGGCGAATGTCGTCAGACCTGTTGCTGAAGGAGTACCTGGGGAAGCGCCAACCTCGTCCGGTGTTGATGAACCGGCAACCGTCGGAGTGGACTAATCCGCGCAGCAGCAGCTCAGGGTGGTGGCTAATCAGGTCCTTTTGCCACTCGGCGAGCTCAATCCGCCGCTCGTGCTTCCTGCCGCTTCCGTGCTGAGGGAAGAGACATGGCCAGGATTTCGAATACGCCGAGACCTCGACGTTCGTGAACTCGGCACGCTTGGTGAAGCCTCCTCGTCGCAACTGCCTGCAAACCGAGTTGCGCGGAGCCACACAGCTGATCGCAGCGGCGCACTCATCCACGATGCCGGGATAGCGGAGGTCGAGAACGATGCGAAGCCGGTAGACGTCGCGCCGGTGTGCCGAGATGCAACCGTCTCCGAGGTACAGCCCCAGTAGATAGACGTATGCGGAGGGCAGCCCGCGAAACTCGTGAGCGACTCCCCCGCACTTGTTGCACGACAAGACGGGGATACCTTCCGCCGTCACTCGTCGCGGCAGCCGTCCTGAGAGCCAGTCTCGGACGGTTCCGCGCGGAACTCCGGTCTCGCGCGCAATTGCCGAGGCGCTCAGCCCGTCGGCGCCGAGCTCGAGGACAGCCGTTACGTCCTCGGCTCGTCGCATCCGATGAGTGCGGGCGGAGGGAGTCGAACCCACACGCTCTTTCGAGCAACCGGACCTGAACCGATCCTGTCTGCCAATTCCAGCACGCCCGCGTGGAGGCTCAATCCTAGCCAGCGGCGAGAACTGGATGCGGGTACCAACATGGGCGAACGTATGTTCGCACTAGACCCGGACGGACAGATCGGCCACCAGGGCCGAGTCGTCCGCAGCGTCCGCCCGAACCCGGTCCGGCCGTGGGACATCAAGAGACTAGGAGCACCGCATAGAGTGCTATCCCAGATCCGAAACGAAGGAGAGACAGATGCCGTACGAGGTACCGCCCCTCCCGTATGACTACGACGCTCTCGAGCCCCACATCGACGAGGCGACGATGAAGCTTCACCACGACAAGCACCACCAGGCTTACGTGGACAAGGTGAACGCCGCCCTCGAGGGCACCGAGTGGGCAGACAAGCCGATCGAGGACGTGGTCGCGAACCTCTCCCAGATTCCGGACGACAAGCGCACGGCCGTCCGCAACAACGGCGGCGGCCACTACAACCACTCGCTGTTCTGGGAGTGGATGTCGCCCGACGGCGGCGGCGAGCCGGACGGCGACCTGGCGGCGGCCATCGAGTCGGCCTTCGGCTCCTTCAGCGACTTCCAGGGCAAGCTCAAGGACGGCGGCGTGAACCAGTTCGGATCCGGCTGGTCGTGGCTCGTGCACGACGGATCGGGCCTCGCCGTGGTCTCGAGCGCGAACCAGGACAACCCGCTCACCGACGGCAAGACGCCCCTGCTCGGCGTGGACGTGTGGGAGCACGCCTACTACCTGAAGTACCAGAACAAGCGCCCGGACTACATCGACGCGTGGTGGAACGTCGTGAACTGGGACAAGGTGGCCGAGCGCTTCAGCGCCGCGAGCGGCTGACCGCGCTGCTCGACCAGGTGCTCGAGGCCCACGGCGGCCGCGAGGCCTGGGAGTCCACCACCGAGGTATCGGCCCACCTCCACACGGGCGGGTTCGCGCTCGCGTGGAAGCGCGTGCGCGAGCCCTTCCCCGACTACCGCGCGACGATCTCGATGGACGAGCCGCGCACGGTGATCGAGCCGTACCCCGGCGCGGGCGCGATGCAGGCCGGTCGCGGCGTCTTCGAGGGCGACCACGTGCGCATCGAAGACGACATGGGCGCCACCGTCGACGGGCGCACCGACATGCGCCGGCGCTTCCCCGGCCTCCGCAGGCGGCTCTGGTGGGACCATCTCGACGCGCTCTACTTCGCGGGCTACGCGCTCTGGAACTACTTCACCACGCCGCTGCTGCTCACCCGCTGCGAGATCGAGGAACGCGGCCGCACGATGGCGGTGACCTTCCCGCCCGAGATCCCGACCCACTCGCGCCGGCAGCGCTTCCACTTCGACGAAAACGGACTCCTCACCCGGCTCGACTACACCGCCGACGTGTTCGGGAAGTGGGCGCGCGGCCATCACGAGTGCCGCGGGCACCGGAGCTTCGACGGCCTGGTCTTCCCCACCTCAAGGCGCGTGACGCTGGGCGCGCTGCCGAAGCCCACAATCATCTGGATTGAGGTAGAGGACGTGACATGCTTGAGGCAGTGAGTGAGTGGGTCGGACACGCGCAGCGCGAGCTCGAGCGCGAGGGGTATCGCCTGAGCGGCCCGCGCTCGGCGGTGGTCGAGACGCTCGCCGACCTCGGTTGCAGCGTCACCGCCAAGGAGATCGCGGACAGCCTGCACAGGCGCGGCCAGGACGTGGGTGTGGCGAGCATCTACCGCACGCTCGAGCTGCTCGACAAGCTGCGGCTCACCCGCCGCGTGGACGCGGCCGAGGGCGTGGCCCGCTACGAGCCGGTGGGCCCGAGCGGCGAGCACCACCACCACATCGTCTGCGAGAGCTGCGGCGAGGTCTCCGCCTTCGAGGACTCGGGCCTCGAGCGCGCGATCGAGCGGCTCGCGGGCCGAGTGGACTACGCCATCGACGCGCACGACGTGACGCTGCGGGGCGAGTGCCCCGCGTGCCGCGGGCGTTAGAGCCCCGCGAGGCAGACGACGCGCCCGCCAGACATCCCGCGCACCAGGCGTCGCGCGTCGGCGGCGAGCGCTCCGATGTATGTGCGCCCCGCGCTGCCGCTGGGCCCCAGCGAGTCCGCATAGAGCGAGTCGCCGATGCGCGCGCCCGCCTCGCGCGCAATGGCGCGCTCGATGTCGGGGCTAACCGAGCTCTCGGGGAACACGGCCTCCACGCCCTCGCTGCGAATCTGCTCGACCAGACGCTCCACGTCGCCCGCTGACGCCTGCGCCTGCGTGGAAAGGGACGGGATAACCGCGCCCACCACCTCGACGCCGTAGCGGCGCGCGAAGTATCCGAGCGCGTCGTGAGTCGTCACGATCTTGCGCTTCGCGGGCGGCACGCGCTCGATGCAGCCGGCGATCGTGCGGTCGAGTCGGCGAAGCCTCCGGACCATCCGCTCGGCGTTGCGCGCGTAGGCCGCCCGGCCGCTGGGATCGACCTTCGAGAGCTCCGCGCGGATGGCCTCCACCGCGCGCACGCCGTTGCGCGGGTCCTGCCACCAGTGGGGGTCGTCGTCGAGGCGCTTCACCGAGTCGATCAGGCTCACCACCTCGGCGTCGCCGCCCGCGTTGTCGATCACGTCGCCGAGCCAGTCGTCCACCTCGCCGCCTGAGCGGAACACGACCGCCGCACGGGCCACCGCCGCCACGTCGCTCGGCCGCGGCTCGTAGTCGTGAGGGTCGCCGCCCGGGCGCAGCATGCCCTCCACGTTCACGCGCGCCCCGCCGACCTGCCGTGCCAGGTCCGCGACCTGGGTCGTCGTCGCCACGACGGTGAGGCCGTCGCCGGATGCGGAGTCGTCGCGGCAGCCGGTCACCACCGGCGCGGCAAGCGCCGCCACAAGCACAACGAGAATCCGCGCCCGCATCACGACGATCGTACTGAGAACGATTCTCAGTCACGGCGTGGGAGACTTCCGCGCCTCTTGGACGCGCTCGAGCTCACCGCATTCTGCGCCTGGTGCTTCGCGGTCGCGCTCGCCGGCGGCGTGGTCGGCCTGGTGCTGGGCAACATCCGGCTCCCGGCGGTGCTCCTCGTGGCCTCGCACCCAGCCGCCGGTGCAGGAGCGAACATCGGCATCTCGGGCGTGGCCGCGCTCGCGGCCGCGATCGTGCACGTGCGCGCGGGGCGCATCAACTGGCGGCTGTTCGCGTGGATGGCCCCGCCCTCCATGGTCGGCGCCGTGGGGGGCGGCTACCTCTCAGGCGTGCTTCCCGACGAGGTGCTCCTGGTCGTGATCGGCACCGTCCTCCTCTACTTCGGCGTCGACCTGCTGCGACGCCCGGCACGGCCGCCCCGGCGCGACGGTCCGGCCGGTGAGGAGCTCGACATCCGCGCGGCGGTCCTCACGGGCGCGGCGGTCGGTGTGCTCGGCGGCCTGGTGGGCCTGATCCTCGGCGCGCTCCGCATGCCCGCCCTGCTGCGCTACGTGGGCGAGGTGCCCGCGCGAGCCGTGGGCACGAACCTCGCGGTGGGCGTGTGCGTGGGCATCGCGGGAGTGATCGGGCACACGCCCGACGGCGTGGACTGGGACCTGCTCGCGATCGGCTCGGCGGCCTCGGTGCCCGGCGCGCTCCTCGGCGCCCGGCTGACCGGGCGGCTCAGCGAGGTGCAGCTCCTTCGCGCGATCGGCGCGATGCTCGTAGTGGCCGGCGCCACCACGGCCGTCCAGGCTCTTGTATGACCTCGCGGGCGAGCCCCCGCACCGTGCGCCAGTCGTCGAGCGACCAGCCCACGGGCACGTCGCACTCCATGGTGGCGAGCGCGTGATCCTGCACCGTCTCGCTCACGTGGTCCTGGGCTCCGAGCATCCTGCTCTCCGGGTTCGCTTTCCCCCCGCGCCTCCCTCCTTCTACCCGCTCGCGCGTGCGGCGAACCGACCTATGCGTCGTCGGCGTCGTATGCCTCCTCGGCGACCATCTCCTGGATCTGGTCGTCCGATAGGTCCATGTCTGGATGCGACTCGTTCACGTGGTCGCGAACCGAGCTCGCAAGGTCTTCGTCATTGGCGGCCTTGAGCGTCGTGCCGCACTGGCAGTCGAGTACTCGCATCGGGTCAGGTTACTACCGAACGGGGGCGTTCCAGCGCCTGAAGGCGGCAGTCTCGCGCTCGAAGCCCAGCACCGAGATGGTCGCCGTGGCGAGCCAGAAGCGAGCCCCGGCCTCGGGTGGCAGCTCCACCCAGCGGACCGCCATCACACGAAGCAGATGACCGTGGGCAAACACGGCCACGTCTCCGTCTGACGCCTTCAGCTCGGAGACGAGCGGGTCCACCCGGGCGCCTACGTCGGCGGCGCTCTCCCCGCTCGGGCAGCCGTCTCGCCACAGGTTCCAGTCCGGACGCCGCTCGCGGATCTGGGCCGTGGTCTCGCCCTCGTAGTCGCCGTAGTCCCACTCGAGCAGCGCGTCGTTCAGCTCCGCCCGATCGCCCAACCCCGCGAGGCGGCAGGTGTCGAGGGCGCGGCCGAGCGGGCTCGCCAGCACGCGGGTGAAGTTCCAGTGGTCCAGGGCCCCGCGGAGGCGCTCGGCCTGGCGGCGGCCCTCGTCGGTCAGCGGCACGTCGGTGCGGCCGGTGTGGCGCGCGTCCCGGCTCCATTCGGTCTCGCCGTGGCGCACGAGGACGGCCTCCATTCCGCGCATGCTTACATCCTCGACCTGCTGGGTATCACCCGGGACGTCGGACCGGGAAGGATCCCAGTCCGCGAGGGAGGTGCCGGGTGCTGCGGCCGGGAAGGCTGCGACCGGTGTCCCGAAGCACTACTCGGGACACCGGCCACTGCACCCGCTCGCGCTAGGATCGCCGCCCCGTGGGCGCTGCCGAGATCGCCGCGATCGCCGCGGCCGGCATGGCGGCCGGCGCGATCAACACCCTGGTCGGCAGCGGCACGCTGATCACGTTCCCGGTCCTGCTCGCGTTCGGGTACTCGCCCGTCACGGCGAACGTGTCGAACACGATCGGACTCGTGCCGGGCTCCGTGGCCGCCGCGGTCGGCTACCGCCGCGAGCTGGCCGGCCAGCGCACGCGCGTGCTGCGCTTCGGCGCGGCATCGGTGCTCGGCGGGATCACCGGGGCGGTGCTGCTGCTCGTGCTCCCGCAGTCGGCGTTCGAGGCGATCGTGCCGGTGTTCATCGGAATCGCCCTCGTGTCGATCGTCCTCCAGCCTCAGCTCGACCGCCTCGTGGCCGAGCACCGGCCCGCGCCGGAGGCGCACGGCACCGGGCTGCCGCGCGTGCTCGTGTACCTCGCAGGCGTGTACGGCGGCTACTTCGGCGCGGCCCAGGGCATCCTGCTGCTCGCGATTCTCGGCCTCGCCCTGCCCGACGACCTCCAGCGCGTGAACGCCCTCAAGAACGTGCTGGCCGGGCTCGTGAACGCCGTGGCGGCGGTCGTGTTCATCGCCGTCGCGGACGTGGCCTGGGGGCCGGCCGCGCTGATCGCGGCCGGCTCGGTGGTGGGCGCGCAGCTGGCCGCCCGCTACGGCCGGCGGCTCTCACCGCGGGCCCTGCGGGCGGTGATCGTGGCGGTCGGACTCGCCGCGATCGTCCAGCTCGTGACCTAGAGGCCCCTGAAGATCTCCCTCGCGCCAAAGGCCGTGTCGGGGAAGTCCGAGAAGACGCCGTCGATCCCGAGCCTGTAGAAGGCGAGGTACTCCTCCACCGGGCCGCCGGGATAGCCAGTCGGGAACGCGTCATCCCGGAAGGTCCACGTGTGGACCCTCAGGCCGCGCGCGTGCGCCCGCTCGATCAGGTTCGGGGTTGGCGGGTCGAAGACGGCCCCGCCCCCTCCGCCGGCGGTGGGGATGATGTAGACCTTCCACGGACCGATGGCGTCGGCGTATGTCTTGATCTCGGCGAGACCCGCATCCGTGGCGAAGTAGCTGAACAAATCCGTGCGCCCGGACACGGTCCAGTCGTACGGGCGGTCGAACGGCGCCGCGAAGGTCGGGTTGCCGTTGGCGTCAGTGTCGTTTGCGTCGACCAACTGGACGAGGCGGACCGGCGTCATGCTGTTCAGCTGCTTCAGGTTCGCCTGCTCGAACGACTGGATGAAGACCCGCGACCTGCGCTTGTTCAGGCCATTCTTCTTGAGTGCCTTCACGAGCCGACGCTCGAGCGGCAGGTTCAGCGTCTGGTGGAAGGTCGGGTGCTTGGTCTCGGGGTAGATGCCGATCTTCCGGCCGGTGCGCCGGGACTGCTTCTTGACGAGCCTGATGATCTCCTGGAATGTCGGGATCTTGAAGCTCCCGTTGAACTCGGTGGGGCGCCCGGCCCGGGTCTGCCTCGCGCGAAGTGTCTTGATCTCCGCGAGCGTGAAGTCGGAGGCCCACCAGCCCTCGGTTGGGACCCCGTCGAGCGTCTTCGTGCTCAGCCGGTTCGCGAACGCGGCCTTCTCCTCGACGTTGGTCGAGTCGCCGACCGCGGTGCCGGGCGTTCCGAGCAGTGGCTCGTGCCGGGCGATCAGGACGCCGTCCTTCGTGGCCACAAGGTCCGGCTCGATGTAGTCGGCGCCGAGCTTGATCGCCAGCCGATACGACTGGAGCGTGTGCTCGGGCACGAAGCCGCTCGCGCCGCGGTGGCCAATCACCAGCGGGCGGTTCTCCTTCGCGGCGGCGGCGGCCGGTACGAAGAGAGCCACAAGGGCGACGACGAGCAGGGCGATGCGGATCCACGACGCGCGAGAGTTCATGGGGCGAACCTACCTCTATCGCAGCTGCGGCGCGACCTCCTCGGCGATCAGCTGTAGCAACTCGAGGTTCGTGTGTTCCAGGTGCTGCAGCATCACCCGCTCCACGCCGGCCTCCGCGAGCTCCGTGAGCCGGCGGACCGCCTCGTCCGGCTCTCCAATCAGGCGGGTCATCACCGACAGCGGCAGCGGCTCGCGGCCCTCGCGCTCGCACGCCTCGGCGATGCGCTCGCGAAGCGCACGGCACTCGTCGGCGGTGGGCGAGACGGTGTTGTACTCGTCGGCCCAGCGCGCGGCGAGCGCCACGCTGCGCGTGCCCCCGCGCCCGCCGACGATCAGCGGCGGGTGGGGCGACTGCACCGGCTTCGGGCGCGGGTCGGAGTCCACGAGCCGGTAGTGCTCGCCCTCGAACGAGAACGGCTCGCTCTTCCACTGGCGGTGCACGATCTCGAGCTGCTCGGCGAAGATGTCCATCCGCTCGCGCGTGGGCGGGAACGGGAAGCCGTAGCGCCGGTGCTCGCCCTCGTTCCAGCCGGCGCCCATCCCCACCTCGACCCGCCCGCCCGAGATGTGGTCCACGGTGACCGCTGACTTGGCCAGGACCGACGGATGGCGGAAGGTCGCCGGCGAGACGAGCGTGCCGAGCCGCACGGTCGAGGTCACCGCGGCGAGTCCGGCCAGCGTCGTCCAGGCGTCGAGCGAGCCGCGCTCCTCCTGGGCCACCACCGGGCCGTAGTGGTCCGAGCGGAACAGCGCCTCGTAGCCATGCTCCTCGCACGCGCGCGCGAGCGCGAGCCAGTTGTCCCAGCTCACGCCCTCCTGACCTTCGACCATCACGCATATCCGCATGCCAAGGGATTTTGCCTCGACAACGTGGGTACGAGGGCACGATGAAGTGGCGACGGGGACGAAGCCCCGATGTGATCGACCGGCGTGGGGCTCGCTCAGGTGGCTTCCCGATGGGTCGTGGCGGGGCGGTCGGTGGCGGGCTCGGGCTTGTGGGTGTGCTGATCGTGCTGGCGCTTCAGGTGCTGGGCGGAAGCGGTTCGGCGTTCGACGTCGACACCGGACTGGGCGGCGGCTCTGCTCCGGGGCAGCCGGAGCCAATTCCGCCCTCCGAGGACCCCGAGCGCGACCTCAAGGACTTCAGCGCCTATGTGTTCACGGATGCGCAGAAGACATGGCAGCAGATCTTCCGGCGTGACGGGCAGCCCTATGAGCGCGCGCGGCTCGTGCTGTACCGCGACGGCGTTAACACCGCATGCGGCTCGGCCAGCTCAGCGGTCGGCCCGTTCTACTGCCCCGGCGACCAGATGGTCTACCTCGACCTCAGCTTCTACGGAGATTTGCAGAACCGGCTTCGCGCCGGCGGCGACTTCGCGTGGGCCTACGTGATCGCACACGAAGTCGGACACCACGTCCAGCAGCAGCTCGGCACGAGCGAGGAGGTGCGGTCGCTCCAACGCGAGAACCCCGACGAGGGGAACGAGCTGTCGGTGCGGCTGGAGCTCCAGGCCGACTGCTATTCCGGCGTGTGGGGCCACACGATCTACAAGCAGGGCGACCTCGAGAAGGGCGACGTCCGTGAGGCCCTGAGAGCCGCGGGCGCCGTCGGCGACGACCGCCTGCAGCGCGAGGCCACCGGCGGCATCAACCCGGACAGCTTCACCCACGGCACCTCCGAGCAGCGCCGCGACTGGTTCGAGCGCGGCTACGAGAGCGGCGACCCGAACGCCTGCGACACCTTCTCTCCGGAGGAGATCTGACGAGCCGCTGACGCTGCGTTGGGGTTAGAGAACCGCGCGCAGTGGGAAATCCTCGGATGGCGCGCCCTGCGGGAGGCGCGCGCCCGAATCAAGGGGGAAGCATGCAGCAGTGCGGGGGACGTGTCCGGGGCCTGATGTCAGCGTTCGCGCTGGCCGTCGTGGTCGTGTTGGTGAGCGCGATGCCGGCCGCCGCGCAGACGCTCCCGATCGAGCCGCCCCTCGCCGCATCGAGCAACGTGCACCCGCTCGGGCACATCCCGGGCAGCGCCGCCGGGATGGTCTTCAGGGACCACTACGCCTACGTCAGCGGCTGGACCGGCGTGACCGTGCTCGACATCGCGGACGCCGATTCACCGCAGGTCGTCGGGGAGCTCGCGCTGCCCCACTTCGAGAACGAGGACGTGGACGCCTGCGGCGACACGCTGATCGTGGTGAACGACCGCGCCGAGTTCGACGTCGGCTCGGTCATGTACGTGGTCGACATCGCGAACCGCACCGCGCCCACGGTGCGGGCCGTCCTACCGCTCGGTATCAGCGGCGGCACCGGCCGCGGCTCGGGCCACATCGCGAACTTCGTGAAGACCGACTGCACCCAGGCCTGGGTCGACGGCGGCGACCACGTCGAGGTCGTCGACCTCACCTTCCCCAGTGCACCGAGGTCGCTCGGCAAGTTCCTGTCGGCGGCATCGAACAGCGATTTCAACATCACCCACGACACCGAGCTCGACAGCACGGGCACGCTCTGGTCGGTGGGCGGCGGCGGCGCAGCCGGCTACCGCCTGACCGCCGATCCGCTCGCTCCGCAGCTGCTCGCGACGACCGGCGCGGCCGGAGCGAACCCGTCGCCGTACAACGACTTCATCCTCCACAACTCGCAGCGGCGCGGGAAGACGCTGCTGATCACCGAGGAGGACTACGTCGACCTCGACGCGGAGCCTGCACCCGGCGGCTGCCGCGGCCAGGGCAAGTTCGAGACCTGGGACCTGGCGCGCATGAACAAGGGCACGATCACGCCGGTCGACACCTGGGAGACCGAGCTGAACGGCATGTTCACCAGCGGAGCGGTCGACTCGAAGGCACCTGTCACCGTCAACTGCTCGTCGCACTGGTTCGACGCCAAGGACGGAGTCGCGACCGTGGGTTGGTACGAGCAGGGCGTGCGCTTCCTCGACTACCGCACGCCGACCGATATCACGCAGGTCGGCTACTACATCCCGGCCAACGGGTCGACCTGGGCGGCGTACTGGTCGCCGACCGACCCGAACGGCGAGGTCGTCTACACGGCCGACGCCTATCGCGGCGTGGACGTGCTCAGGATCGACAGCGGCGGGCTCACCGGCAAGAAGGTGAAGGCGCCGGTGAGCAACAAGTGGTTCGGCAGCCCGACCGCCGACGCCGCGTCATTCCAGCCGCACCCCACGTTCGGCTTTATCTGCCCGGTGCTGAAGGCTGATGTAGAGACGCCATAACGTCGTCGCCCACCGGAAGGTCCGGCGCGAGGACGTCGACCTGTGACGGCTCGCCCATCCTCACCTCGAGGATCGCGCCGCCCATCCGGCGAGCCATCTCGCGCGCGTCACGCTCGGCCGCTCGTATGCCGTGAACGCTCACGCCGCACGCGTCGAGGAACTCGCGCAGCATCGGCCCGCGAAGCTCCGCGCGGCTCACCTCCAGCCGCTCCACGCGCGTGCGCACGATGGACGCGCCGTCCTCCGCCCTGATCACGCACGCGGCCGCGTCGTCCTTGACAGTCCGGGCGGAGCCCGCGACGCGGTCGATCACCTGCTCGGCGGTCACGTCGGGGCCAAGCTCGCGGACGATTTGCTCGAGGCCGGCGGCGCCCAGCTGCTTGCCGCCGGTACGCGCCTCGGAAAGCCCGTCCGTGTAGAAGCACGCGATCGCGCCGCGGGGGAATGGAAGCGTCGTCTGACGCTGGCCGCTGATCGTTCCGACGCCCAGGGGCGGCGCCGTCGCGACGACGACGGGATCGAACTCGGAGCTCGAGATCACGATCGGCGGGGGATGCCCGGCCGTGGCGTAAGTGAGCGTCCCAGCGCCCGCATCATGGACGGCCAGCAGCGCGGTCACGAAGTCCCCCTCGAGCTTGCCGGCCATCACCGAGCCGGCGATCTGGAGCGCCTCGCGCGGCTCGAGGCCGGCCTCGAGGTACGCGCGCAGGGTGTAGCGGGCGAGCGCCGTGCGCCCGAGGGCAGCGCGGCCGTGGCCGGACACATCGCCGATCAGAACCGCCGTCTTGCCGCCGGCCAGGGGCAGCACGTCGTAGAAGTCGCCGCCCGCGCCCGGTCCGTCTGCCGGGCGGTACGCCACGGACGCCGTGCACGAGCCGAGGTTCTCCGGCAGCTCCGGAAGCAGCGCCGCCTGGAGCAGGCCGACGCGCCCGAGCAGCTCGCGCCGCTGGCCGGCGAGCCTGCGGTTTCGCATCAGCGTGAGGCCGTAGGCAAGGGCGAGCAGAATCGAGACCGCGGCTAGGCCGGCGACGAGCGCGCGCAGCGGAGCAGGCACGACCTCAACGACGTCGCGCGCCGCCAGCAGTGGCTGGGGCAGCCTCTCCTCGGTATGAACCGGCAGGAACGGCGGGCGGCTGTGCTCCTTCTTGGGCTTTGTCCGCGGCGCGGCCGGACGCGACTGCGCGGTGCCGGCCGGTTGAGCGGCCGTCTCCAGTTGTGCGCGGCGGGCGGCCGTGGTGGCGGCGGCGCGGCGCTCGGCCGCAGCCGCCCGGCGACGGGCCGCTGCGGCGCGGCGCCTCGCGGCGGTCCTGCGTGCGGCGGTCGCGGACGGACGCTTCGCGCCGGCGGCCGAGGCCGTGGCCGTCGTCCCGGCAGCTGAGGCGGCCGCGGTCGTGGTGGCCTGCGCGGTTGTGGCGGCCTTCGCCGCCTTCTTCAGCTGTCCGCGCGGCGCCGAGTGCTGGGCGCGGGCCGGCGCGTGCGAGCGCCCTCGAGTCGACGGGCGGTTCCTCGCGTGTCCTACGGCATGACCGTGCTTCGCCGCATGCCGGGCGGCCCCGTGCGAATGCGCGGGCGGGCCCTTCCCGGCGGGCGGGTCAGCGAGTGCCGGCCATGCCGAGGACGAACACAGCAGGACTGTGCCTATTACGGCGGGGACCAGGTGCAACCGCGAGAGGGGCGGGGCAACCGTCACCAATTTCCTTATTGGCCAACGGATGCGCTCGATGGTAGGCGCACCCAGCAGCGCTGTCGAATACTTCGTGAAAAACCCCGCACTATGCGTGATTCGGTTGTGGCCCCGGGCGCATTCCTGCGCCGCCCGGGCGGCTAACGTGCGCACCGTGCAGCCTCAGGTCCTCGCGATCTCCCCCGGTCCGCGCGGCCTTTCCGAGGGGCGCGGCTTCATCGAGCGCACGCTCGCCGCGGCGGGCTTCGACCCGGCGACGCGGTACCAGATCACCGTCGCCACCAACGAGGCGGTGTCGAACGCGATGGAGCATGGGGAGCCCTGCGACGACGGCCACTTCCACCTGGCGGCGAGCGTCGAGTCCGGCTCCTTCGTGTTCTCGGTTCGGGATTGCGGCGAGTTCGAGACAACCGCGCCGCTGCCGGACCCGGTGGCCGAGCGCGGCCGCGGCTTCGCCTTCATGAACCTGCTCATGGACGACGTGCGACTCGACGCGCGCGCGGGCAAGACGACTCTCCGGCTCGCGAAGCGGCTACCCGGAACCCCGCCACCGGCTCGCGAGGCCGAACCGGCGACAGCCGATGAGAACCGCCGCGTGGTCCGCGAGCTCTTCGATGCGTTCGCGGCACGCGATGTCTCGCGCACGACGCAGTTCGTCGACCGCGGGGTGATGATGGAGCCGCTGTCCACGCCCGTCGAGCGGCGAACTCCCTACCTCGGGGTCGACGGCCTGCGCCGCTACCTACAAGACCTGGACGCGACCTGGGACACGTTCGACGTGACGATCGAGGAGCTCCGCGCCGACGGTGAACACGTGGTCGCCGTCGGGCGGATCCGGGCGCGGCAGCTCGACCTCGAGCTCGACGACCCGGCCGGCTTCGCGTTCAGGCTCCGGGACGGGAAGGTCGTGTGGGCGAAGGTGTACCCGAGCCACGAGGAGGCACTGGCCGCGGTCGGGTGGAGGGGTTCCGACCTCTAATCGGGGCGACTGGATTTGAACCAGCGACCTTTCGGCCCCCAGCCGAATGCGCTACCAGACTGCGCCACGCCCCGTTCGGACCTCACGATACCGCGCGCAGGCGCAATGCCTCGCGCAGGCCGTCGAGGGAATCGCTGGTCCAGCGGCGGAAGTAGCTCTGACCGAGCGTGCGGTCGAATACCCGATCGCCGAGCCGCCGGGGCTGGATGCCGATCTCGACCTCCACGAAGGTGCCCCCCTGCGCTTCGGTGAGCAGCCAGTTCGCGTACATGCCGGTCAGCTCGCAGGTCATGCGTATCTCGCGAAGCTCGGTGAGCCGCTCGAGCAGGAAGTTCGTCTCGGCCTTCCCGCCAAACGGATCCTTCGTCACCTGCGCGTACTCGTCGCCCTCCTCGAACCGCTCCCCACGCACCTCGATCACGCGCGGCCACCACTCCGGGTGGCGGCTCGGCGTGCCCACGAGCTCCCAGACCGCTTCAAGCGGAGCATCGAGATGGGCCTGTCTCAGGTGTGCCGACACGCCTAGAAGTCTGGCATCTGCCGCCGTCAACCTGGCTTGAGCGCGAGCCGGCCGGTGTAGTCGATCCGCTGGAGCAGGACCGGCTCGACCGTCGCGAAGAACTCGTCGACCGCCCGGCGTGCGCCCTGCCAATGCCCGTAGTCGTCGACGATCAGGACGCCACCGGGACTGAGACGCGGCCAGAGATGCACGAGCTCGTGCCGGGTGGACTCGTACCAGTCGGTGTCGAGCCGGAGGATGCTGATCCGCTCGGGAGCGACGGCCGGAATCGTCTCCTCGACCATGCCCTCGACGAAGTGCAGGCGGTCGCTCGGATACCCGGTGGCGGCGAGGTTCGCCCTGACCTCGTCGAGCCCGGCGGCGGCGCGCGTGTGCTCGCCGGCGGGGCCGCTCCGCTCGAGCAGGACCGCGGCGTGCTCTCCATCGATCGAGCGGTCGACGTCGGACGGCGGCGGCATGCCCTCGAACGTGTCGTAGAGCCACAGCGATCGGTCGCGGTCGCCGAGCGAGTCGAGCGTCAGGGCGGCCAGCATCGAGCTGCCGCCTCGCCACACCCCGCACTCGACGACGTCTCCCGGGATATTCGCCGCGTGAACGTGGCGCACCGCCTGGTAGAGGGCGTACATGCGCTCGATCGACGTCATCGTCGCCGGCGCGCAGCGCTCATACAGCGCGACGAATTCAGGCTCCAGGTCGGGGGGCCGTCCGGGCGACCGCCGGCGCAGCTCCCAGCCGCGGCGGGCGAGAGCGCCCTTGATGAAGCGCGAGACCATGTGGCGGCACGGTACTCAGGTCCTACCGCGCTTGCCGGACCAGACAGAATCCACGAGGTGCACCCTCGGCCAACCGTCCTGGGCATCAACGCGGCCCACGACGCCGCCGCCTGCGTGATGGTGCGCGGTCGAGTCGTGGCCGCCGTGGCCGAGGAGCGGCTCACGCGCGTGAAGCACCAGCACGGATTCCCCACCAAGGCGGTGGAGTACTGCCTCGGTGCGGCGGGGCTGGACGGGCTCGACGCGGCCGAGGTGATCGTGCTCAACGAGTTCCCGATGACCGATTTCGCGCTCGAGCTGAGGAGCGGCGGGTTCACCGGCGAACTCGTTGTGAATCCCTCGCACCATCTTCTTCACGCCTACTACGCGTGGGTCGCCTCCGGCTTCCGCGAGGCCGCCGTCCTCGTCACCGACGGAAGCGGCTACGGCTACGGAGAGTACGAGCGGCGGCAAAGCCCGCTGCTCGGGGCGGCACCGCCGTACTCGGAGATGGAGGAGGCGGAGTCCCTCTACGTCGCCGATGGGACCGACCTGAGCGTCGTCGTGAAGCGCTGGGGCCTCTGGGAGGCCGGTCGGCCGTTTCTCCGGTTCCCCAGCCTCGGCCATATGTACTCGATGGCGTCCCAGTACATCTTCGGAGGCTGGGAGCACGCCGGAAAGACCATGGGCCTCGCTCCCTTCGGGGACGCTTCGCGCTTCCCCGATCCGATCGTCGAATGCCATGACGACGGCATCACGCTGGACACGCTGTGGATCACCAAGCTCCCCGAGCGCTCGGCGGAGCCGGCCCATCTCGACGCCGTCTGCCGCGACGTTGCCGCAAAGGTGCAGGCCGAGCTCGAGCGAGGGGTGCTGCACCTCTGCAACCTGCTCCACCGTGCCACGGGTCAGCCGCGGCTCTGCCTGAGCGGCGGGGTTGGCCTGAACACGGTCACGAACGGGCGCATCCTGCGTGACACGCCTTTCTCGGAGCTGTTCGTGACGCCCGCGGCGGGGGATACGGGCATCGCCGTCGGCGCGGCGCTGTACGGGCATCGGCTGCTCGAGGGCGAACCGCCGGACTGGCACCACGCGGACGACTTCCACGGACGCGAGTACAGCGACGAGGAGGTCGAGGCCGCGCTCGACGCACGCGGCGGGTTGGTGCGCTGCGAGCAGGTCAGCGACCCGGCGGACGCGGCGGCGGCCGACGTCGCGCGCGGGGCCGTGATCGGATGGTTCGAGGGAGGGAGCGAGTTCGGGCCCCGTGCACTCGGGCATCGCAGCACGGTCGCCGACCCGCGGAACCCCCGCATGCGCGACCACCTGAACGAGGTCGTCAAGTTCCGCGAGTCGTTTCGTCCGTACGCCGCATCCGTGCTCGCCGAACACGCCCGCGAGTATTTCGAGGTCCTTGCGGACGACCCGTTCATGCTGGTTGTGGCCTCGGTTCTGGACTCCCGGCGGTCGACGATCCCGAGCGTGTGCCACGTGGATGGGTCCTGCCGGGTCCAGACGGTTCCTCCCGACTATCGGGGCCGCTACCGGCGCCTGATTGAGCGCTTCTACGCGCGCACAGGCGTCCCATTGGTGCTGAACACCTCGCTCAACATCCGAGGCGAGCCGATCGTGGAGACTCCCGACGACGCCCTTGGGTGCTTCTTGAGCTCGAGCCTCGACGTCCTCTACCTCGGCGATCGCCGGATCGAGAAGCTAGGCGTGAGCGAGGCGCTGGCGAGCAACGGGCGCACGCCGGACACGCTGGTCCCCGCGCTCAACGACTCGATCCTGGTGGCCGCCGTGGTCAAGAGCAAGGACGGCGCCGCGCTGCCGGCCCGCTACCACTGCCAGACGCGCACCGGGCATCGCGCGCCAATCGACGAGGACGAGTTCCGGCTCCTGTCGCTGGTCGACGGGAAGCGGACGATCGCCGAGATCGCGGAGCTGCTTCCGGCCGAGACCGCCGGCTCCCTGGCAGAGAAAGTGATGGGGCTGCAGCAGCGCGGCTTCGTGGCACTGCGAGTCGGCGAAGCGGGCGACGGGGATCGAACCCGAACTACGAGCTTGGATGACCCGTGCGAGCCTTCCCGTCCGTTCTCGTGAGGTCTAGGCGAGGCTCTACAAAGCGGAAACAGCCGGCTGCGGCGACCCGGCGAGACGCGATGAGAGCACCCAAGACACCCCTCTCGTTACCGCCACGGTTACCACGGTTACCGCGTCGAACTCGCCGGAGCCGCGCGCGTGGGACGCCGTGTTCTGCCTTGCACCGGAACCAGAAGCACTGAGGCCGCGGTCATGTGCGGCCGCCGAGCTTGATGCTTCATGGGAAAGGGGCACTCTCGCTCGGGCGCGCTTGTCGGCGGACGGCGGCATCTGTTGGCGCCCAATGCAGTAGCGCCCGGCGTCGGTGCGGGAGCTCCTGGTTCTCGTCCTGGGCGGTGGCCCGGGGCCGTCGCTCGCGCTCGCGATCCGTCTGAAGCGCGCCTCCCGAGCTCTCGGCCGAGCTGCTACCCGGCCGGGGCCGTGCCGCGCACATACCACGCCGTCGCCGTCAGGCGGAAGCGGCCGGACGGCGATCCGAGCCGCTCGGCCGCGCCGCGCTTGAAGCGCTCGCGGCCCGGCTCGTCGAGCGCCTCGTGGAAGCGGCCCAAGTTGCCGACGCCGTTTGCGAACGGGTACCAGAGGTCGTCGAAGTCGGCATAGTCGGCGCTGGCCTCGACCTGGCCCAGTTCGACCCGCTCGAGGCCTGTGGTGTGCCAGAGCTCCTCGAGCTCGTGCGGGCGCGAGAAGGGGTTGCGCCGGTCCGCCCCGAACGAGCGGGCAAGCTCGGCGTCTACCTCGAGGGCGGAGTCCCAGACCGCGCGCAGCAGGCTCATGCCCCCCTCGAAGTCCCAGACGCACGCCGACAGCACGCCGCCCGGCCGCGCCACGCGGCGCATCTCCGCTGCACCGTGGCGGGCGTCGTTCATGCCGTCCACGACGAGCTGCGCGAGCACCACGTCGAATTCGTCGTCGCCCCAGGGGAGTTCCTCGCCCGTCCCGACGCGCACGTCGGCGCCCGGCACGCGCGACCGGCAGGCCGCGGCAAAACGCTCGGACGGGTCGATCCCAGCCACGCTTCCCCCGCCCAGCAGCTCCGCCAGCGCGATCGTGAGCGCGCCGGTCCCACAGCCGACGTCCAGCGCCCGCTGTCCGCCCCGGACGGCGGTCACGCGGACCATCTCCCTGGCGAGCTCGGGGCCATAGCGGCCGACGTGCCGGTCGTACGCGTCGACCGCGGCGCCGACGACCGAGGAGCGCAACGCACGAGCCATGCTCAGACGACCCTACAACCGACAGGGCGCAGCCGAGCGGAATCCGGCACCGGGCCGGCGCGTCGCATCACGCGCGACAAGGAGCGTGCCAGGATTTGTGCCGCTGCGACCGGGTCTGCGTCGCGTCCGCCGCGGCTCATCCGCCCTGCGCCCGGCCCCGGACCGACCACGCGCGAGCGTGGCCGGATATGCGGAGCTGGTACCGGCTCAGGCCGCCAGCGTGAGCGCATGACCGCTGCTATGCGCGCGATGGGCGAACTCGACGCTCAGGATCAGGAGGACACCTGCCGCCGTAGCGCGCGGCTGGCCGAGCACTGACTTCGCCAGGTGGCGGCCCTCGACGGCATCCGCGTTGCAGGCACGTTCGCTGTGCGTCACATCTGCCGCGCGGCCTCCTCCGAGCCGCTCGTGGCGTCGCCGGCGCTGTAGGAGTGGGCGCCGGTGCCGGCCAGCTTGCCGCCGTCGACGATCAGGTACTCGTCCGGGATCGGGCGGTCGTCAAACCAGCACTCGAGGATCTCGCGAGTGCCGGCGGCGTAGCGGGCCTGGGCCGACAGGCTGGTGCCCGAGGTGTGCGGGGTCATACCGTGGTGGGGCATGGTCCGCCAGGGATGATCCTTCGGAGCGGGCTGGGGGTACCAGACATCGCCGGCGTAGCCGGCGAGCTGGCCCGACTCGAGCGCCCGCACGATCGCGTCGCGGTCACAGATCTTGCCGCGCGCGGTGTTGATGAGGTATGTGCCGCGGCGCATCGTGCCGAGGAGCTCGTTGTCGAAGAGCCCCTCAGTCTCCCGGTGCAGCGGCGCGTTGATCGTGACCACATCGCACCCCGGCAGCATGTCCTGCGTGCTCGCGTGGTAGGTGAGGCCGAGCTCTCGCTCCACCTCCTCGGGGAGGCGGTGACGATCCGTGTAGTGCAGCCCCACCTCGAAGGGCTTCAGCCGCCGCAGCACCGCGGAGCCGATCCGCCCTGCCCCCACGGTCCCGACCTCCATGCCCTCGAGGTCATAGGACCGCGACACGCAGTCGGCGATGTTCCAGCCCCCGTCGATCACCCACTGGTACGACGGGATGTAGTTGCGCACCAGCGCGAGGATCATCATCACCACGTGCTCGGAGACGCTGATGCTGTTCGAGAAGGTCACCTCCGCCACGGTGATGCCGTTCTCGATGGCCGCGTCGATGTCCACGTGGTCGGAGCCGATCCCCGCCGTCACAGCCAGCTTGAGCTTGGGCGCCTTTGCGATCCGCCCCGCGGTGAGGTAGGCGGGCCAGAAGGGCTGCGAGATCACGATCTCGGCCTCAGGAAGCTCGCGATCCAGCACCGAGTCGGGCTCCTCCTTGTCAGAGGTGACGATCAGGTTGTGCCCACGCCCCTCGACGAACTCGCGCAACCCGAGCTCGCCCGACACGCAGCCCAGCAGCTCCCCCGGCGTGAAGTCGATGTCCTCAGGAGAGGGTGTGTTCTGGCCGCCGTGATACTGCTCGATCGTAGGCACGGAGTCGCGCGCATAGGACGGCGGATATCCGCTGACGGGGTCGTCGTAGAGAACGCAGATGATGTTCGTCATAAGCGTCTTTTCGTCGGGCCCGCCTCGCAGGGCTCGTGACACGTCGCCGCCACTCCCGATCGCCCACAGACGCGACGGGGCACCGTGATGCCGGCTCCTCGATCTCGTGTGGTCGTTCTCAGCGTCATGCGCCGCTCACCGCTCGGAAGTGGCCCTCCACGGTCTCGCGGTCGAGATGCCGCGACTCCATGATGATCAGCGGCCCAATGGCGTCCTCGGGGACGAACGCCAGGTCGAGCAGTACATCGCGCGCCTCCTCGGGCGTTTCCGTCCGGACGGCGGCGTCCGGGTCCGCTCGGCGCAGCCGCTCGGCGAGACGCAGGGCGTCCGCCTGCTCCGCGAAGCGGAACGCCTCACGCGGCGGCGTCGCTAGCTCGACGATCACGAACGATGTCGGCGGGGCCTCGGGGACTTCGCTCACGGTGCTCACCTCCTTGGTCGCTGCCGGATGTTCAACCCACGCCGCCCGGGGCATCACGCGACTCGCCCGACCGCTTCGGTCGTCCACGGTCGGTCGCTCGTCGCCGTTCCCCCTCGCGGGGTAGGCGGCTGGCTCAATCGTGCGAAGCCTCGAGGTGCGTGTAGCGAGGATCTGCACCGCCGATCTCGCGGCCGTTCAACCAGGCACGGCCAACTCCGCGCGCAGCCAAGTCCTGCCTGGCCTTAATGGCCTGCCCGACCTGGCGGTCGCCATCGGCGCGGTGCAGTCCACCTCGCCGTCGCGTCGCCCCTTCGGCGCCATGGTGTCGCTCATTGCTCGTCATGGTCCTCAACCTTCCTGGTCCCTCTATCGGGGTCGCGCGAGAGGAAGAGAGAGAGTGAGACCTAACGTACGAGCAATCGCGAAGCACACTACCACCACCGGGGATCGGGGCCTTATCGAGTGGTCGCATGTGCGGTCGATCACCGGCGCCGGTCGGCGGCGCGGCCGGCTGAGCGTGTGTCGGAGCGGGCGCGTTCGGACTGCTCGGCGGTCACGACCGTGACAGGCAAGCCGAGCGCCTCGACGCGATGGGGGAGGTCGCGGCGGAGCCAGTGCGAAACGCGCGCCGGAAGCGTGGAGATGATGACCTCGTCGAACCCGCCGGGCTCGACCGCCTGCTCCACCGCGGCGAACGGATCGCGGTCGCCGATGGCTCCCTCGACGTGCCCACCCGCGGCCTCGTCGAGCAGCGGCAGGGCGAGCTCGAGCGTGGTTGCAGCCTCCTCGGTCTCCGGGTCCCAGTAGGGACGCGGCACCAGCAGGGTGAAGCTGCAGGGGGAGCGGCGGGCACGCGTGCGCACCGCGTCGAGCAGCCTCGGCGTTGCCGCAGTTCGGTGAGCCACCACCAGCACGCGCGTCGGCGCTGCCGAGGTCATCCCGCCGCGTCGTCGGTCCTACGCCTTTTCGGTCGGCTCGGCGGAATGCAGCGCCCCTGCCGCCGGGGTGTAGATGCTCTCGTGCCCGTCGTCCCAGCTGATCCGATAGCGAGGATGAGCCGTCCCTTGCACGACCTCCTCTACGACGCCCGTTCGGGGCGGCCGTTCGGTCGACTCGGACTCGACCTGCACGCGATCTCCGGACTTGAACTCCATGTCCTCTCCTCCTGACTGGCCTCCCTGAGCGTGATACCACAAACGACTTCACCGCCGAGGACGTCCCGATAGAGGCGGTCGCGCATTACCGGCATGTAGGGAGCCGATGCTCGGAGGGCGAGCGGTCAGGCAGGGCATGAGCGACAACCCATGGGCTTCCCTCGGAGTCTTCGATCGCCGATGCGCTGCCCAGCGCCTCGGCCAGATCATCTACGGCGAAGTAGGCAAGGAAACGAGTCGCCCGGCCCGCGACCCCGCGCATGGACCCAACCGGGCGTCGCTGAGTCTGTTTGCCAGCCCTCTCCCTCATGCCTAGGCTCGAGCGCGGTTCCGAGCAGAGCGGCCCAGAAGCGCCGCCCGCTCGGGGTCATCCGCGGGAAACTCGATCAACGACAGCCGCGCGCCGGGCACCGCCAAGACAATAGCCGCGCCCCGACCGTCCGCGGCTGAAGGTGGACCGTTCAAGACGCGAGCCGTTCTGCGAGCCGCTCGACGTGCGAGCCCCCTCCACGCCGTCATTTACTGCGAGACCCAGGTGCTCGTCGTATGCGAGCGGCGACAGGGCCGGGTGCGCCGTTCGCTCCCCGGCGGCCGCGTGAACCTGCGCGAGCGCCTCGCCGACGCGCTCACCCGAGAGGTGCGCGAGGAACGGGGCTCGAGGCCGCGCCGGGTCACCTGCTGCTAGTGGCGGGGCTGGCCGGCGATGGCCGCGCAGCCGAGCTCGTGCTCGTCTTCGAAGCACGCGCCGAGGGACTCATCGACGAGGACCTCGCCGAGCTCGTTGAGCCGGCCTCATCTGACGCCCCCGTCTCTCCGCCGGTCCCGGAGCTCGCCCGGCGCCAGGACAGCGCCGTACGCTGGCTTGGGAACATCTTCGATCCTTCGCTTCGCGAGTGAGCTCCGGGGCAGTTGCGCGGACTACGCCTGGCGCTCGCCGGCCTCATGGTCGACCCCGGAGTGCCGCGAGCCCCTGGCTCGTTACTTCGCGGTTACCTTGTAGCCGTGCTTAGGGCGTTGAAGCGCCGGAGTTCGCTCTACGACTGGAAGCGGGCGACGGGGATCGAACCCGTACTAAGAGCTTGGAAGACCCGTGCTTGCGTTCCCGTCCGTTCGCGTGGAGTCTAAGCGAGGCTCTGCAAAGCGAAAACAGCCGGCGGGGGCGACCCGGCGAGATGCGATGAGAGCACCCAGGACACCCTCTCGTTACCGCCACGGTTACCTTGTCGAACCGCACGAGCCGTCCGGTGCGCGCGGCGCTCGTCCATCCGCGTTCGCTCCGCTCGGACCTCGTCCTGCATCGCCTCGGTCTGGTGCGCGTATCGCTCGGTCGGCTGACTTAGAACCCCGCCACGACTTGGCGTCCCCGCAGCCATCTTGAGTCGGCGGGTGATCGCTCCGACGCTCACGCGTCGATTACCTGAAGGTGCAGGTCAGTTGCTCCTTGGCTCGTCAGGGACCAACCCGGAACCGGGAGGTCGAAAGGGCAGGAGGAAACGACGCAGATCAACTCGCGAAGCGCCTCGACAACCACAAAGCTTCCAGGTTCGACCGGATTGTCCTCGGGGTCGCCAAGGACCAGCTCTTGCCGCTCGTTTATCCGAGTGTTGGTGAAGAAGTTGATGGGCTGTGGAATGAGTGGCGGCTCCTGTCCGAGCTCGGCCAACGCCTCGACCAGGTTGTCGGCGCAGCTCCGGTGTGGCTCGCGGAGGCCGAACTCCTCGTAGCGCCGAGGGTCGCACGCAGGTATATGCATGTCGTGGACTCCCCGTGCTCCATCGCGAACGAACGCGAGCATTGGCTTTCGAAGCTGACTGAGGAGCACATCTCCCTGACGTGGCTTTACGACATTGGTTCGCGCCCACGTATGCATCGCCGAGAGCCACTCCTGCATGTCCGGACTGAACGCCCAGAAGTCCGCAGCTTGCTGTCCGCTCGGCGTCGAAACTCGAAGCTTCTGCGCGTGCCGCAAGGTCACCGCCGTCCCGAATCCGGCGCGCACCTCAATCACGGCTTACGCTCGGGGATCAGGCGCGGCCACCTGAACTCTCGACCGCCGGTTATGCCGGAGGGGCGGACTATCAATATCGCCAACAGCAGGAGCCCGAGACCCACCTCCGTCAACCCGGGCCGCTCTGGGATCGTCAGTACGCCGATATCGACACCCTTCTCGATTTGGCGCAGGCCTTCCGCGATCGCGGAGACCACGATCGTGCCGAGAACCGCTCCAAAGAGGCTCGACATCCCACCTATGACAAGCATGGCCAAGGTGAGGAAAGTGACGCTGAAGTAGAACGCGTCGGGCGTGATCGAGCCCTGGAGATGGCCGAACATCGACCCGCTCAGAGCCACGATGGCCGCGCTCAGGACGAAGGCAATCGTTCGTTCACGCGTCACGCTGATTCCGATCGAGCGAGCCACCACCTCGTCCTCGCGCGAGGCTCGCAATCGAAGCGCGACGCCGGAGCGCTGGAACACGAACGCCACGCTGATCGCGAGCAATGCGACGGCGAGCGCGCCGCCAAGGGTCAGGGTAAGCGGAACGCCCACCAGAGTCCGGGTCTCACCCGTGATCGACTGGCTGAGGACCACGTACACGATGATCAGGACAGCGAGCGTCGCGATGCCCGCGGGCAATCCGGAGAGGCGCATCAGCGGACCCGCGAGCGCGAG
The DNA here is from genome assembly GCA_963771715.1 of uncultured Thermoleophilaceae bacterium. Lineage (GTDB taxonomy): Bacteria > Actinomycetota > Thermoleophilia > Solirubrobacterales > Thermoleophilaceae > JACVRW01. The sequence goes on along the minus strand of CAVYUQ010000010.1, from coordinate 333,830 downwards.
CGCGACAAGCCCAGCCACCGCGGTTCCAATTAGCATCGCGACAACGTCCGGATACTCGGCGCGGGCGACGAACCCGGGAAGGCTGGGCAGTAGGAAGTTCTTCTGGATCTCGGGAATCGTCAGCAGGGCCGTCGTGTAGGCACCGATACCCATGAAGCTGGCGTGGCCGAATGAGAGCACGCCCGAGTTGCCGACGAACACGTAGAGGCCGACGACGAAGACCAAATTGATGAGCATGACCGTGACGATTCGCTGCTGCGCAAGCGACCCGAAGCTAGCCAGAAACACGATCAGGCTGAGAAGAGCCGCCGGTCCGGTCAGTCCCGCGCTGACGGACAGGGCGTTCTTGACCCTGTTCGTCGTCACACCCTGACCTTCTGCGCCACGATCCCCTGCGGCCGGAGGAGCAGGATCAGGATCACGATCCCGAACAGGAAGGCGTCGCGGAACGGCCGCGCGCCAACGGGGAGCCCCGACTGCAGCGCGACGCTGGTCACGCCGAGGACATACGCGCCGAGCACGGCTCCGGGGAGGCTCCCCAACCCGCCCACGACGACTGCGACCAGGCCGATGAGAAGCGGCGGCAGCCCGCTGGTGGCCGAAACCGTCCCGGTCTGTCCAATCAGCAGCACGGCCGCGGTGCCGGCCAGCAGCCCACTGAGGACAAAGGCCGAGGCAATAACCCGGTTCGCCCTGACCCCCATGAGGCGCGCCATCTCAAAATCCTCTGCCGAAGCGCGCATCTGGACACCGAGGCGGGTGCGCTTGAGAAAGAGAGTGAGCAGGGCGCCCATGACAAGAGCAACGACCAGCGTGATCAGATCGATCCGCGCAATTCGGACGTCGCCGATCACAAAGGCCTTGGTCAATCCCTCCCCTAGCGACCCCGAGCGAGCGTTCGCCCCGAAGATCAATATCGCGAGGTTCTGGAGCACGTAGCTCAAGGCAAACGACCCCACGAGGAGCGTGGCTGCGCTCGCTTGGCGCATCGGCCGGAAAACGAGGCGCTCCGTGGCCAGCGCAATGATCGCGCCGGTGAGTAGGCAACAAACGATGACCACCGGCACGCTGGAATCGACCAGCACCAGCACATATGCCCCGGCCATGATCAGCTCGCCGTGGGCGATGTTGACCAGCCGCATGATTCCGAAGATGAGCGCGATGCCCAACGCGACAAGGGCGTAGAAGCTGCCCAAGCTGATTGCGTTGACGGCGTTCTCGATAAGGCTTTCCATCGCCGCGCTCTCTACGAGAAACCTAGGAATGCCTCTTGGAAGTGCTCGTCCTTGGCGAGCTGCTCACGGCTGCCGGACAGCTCTATCCGGCCCTGACGCAGGACGTAAGTCCGGTCGGCGAGCTCCGTCGCTGCCCGAGCGTTCTGCTCCACGAGCAGTATCGTCACGCCCTGATCGCGGCGCAGCTCGCCTATGACCTCGAACACCCGTTGGACGATCAGCGGTGCCAACCCGAGCGAAGGCTCGTCCAGCATGAGGAGCTTCGGTCGCGAAACGAGGGCACGGCCGATCGCGAGCTGCTGCTGCTCCCCACCCGAGAGCTTGCCGGCCGTCTTCGGGAGGAAATCGCGCAGGCTGGGGAAGATGCTGAGCACCCAGTCGATGTCGTCGCGTGCCTCTGCTCGCCGCCGGGCGGAGCCACCAATCTCCAAGTTCTCCTGCACGGTCAGCGATCCAAAGATGTGTCGCCCTTCAGGCACCAGAGCAATCCCGCGACGCACAAGCTCCTCGGGCTGGATGCCGTTTATGACGTCGTCACCGAAGCGAATCGTCCCCTTGGCCGGGGGTCGCAGGCCGGCGAGCGCGGAGAGTGTCGTCGTCTTGCCCGCGCCGTTGGGCCCGACCAGGGCCACGAGCTCGCCAGCGTCGATCTCGAACGAGATCCCCCGCACGGCGGGCACGTGCCCGTAGCGAACTTCGAGGTCCTCGACTCTCAAGATCGTCATCGCGTCGCCGTCGTCCCCAGGTACGCCTCGATCACGAGGGAGTCCTGGCGGACTTCGTCAGGCGTGCCCGTGCTGATCGTGCGGCCATGGTCGAGCACCTGGACGCGCTCGCACAGGCCCATGACGACTCTCATGTCGTGCTCGATCAGAAGGACGCCACAGGAGAAGTCGTCGCGGATCTTTCGGACAGCTGACACCAACTCGTCCGCCTCACGCTCATTCAGACCTGCCGCAGGCTCGTCCAGGAGGAGAAAGGCCGGATCGGTCGCGAGCGCCCGAACGACACCCAGCTTGCGCTCGTCGCCAAAGGAAAGCGACCCAGCGCGTTCGTGCGCCCAATGGGCCAAGCCGAGCCGCTCGAGTAGGTCCGTGGCCACGGCCTTGGCTTCCAAGCGGCTCCGCCCCACGCCCAGTGCGGCCACCTCGACGCTCTCCGCAGCGGTGAGCTCTCGAAATGGCCGCCCGCCCTGAAAGCTCCGCGCTACCCCCGCTCGGGCGATCCGATGCGGAGGCAGCGCGCTTAGTTCAGACGACCCGATCGAGACCGACCCTTGCGTGGCGCGTTGGAACCCGCTGATGACGTTCACTAGCGTGGTCTTTCCCGCCCCGTTCGGTCCGATCAGACCGAGGATCTCGCCCTGCGGGAGGGCGAGATCCACATCGTCGAGCGCCCTCAGACCGTCAAAATTGACACAAACGTTCTCTGTTCGGAGGACCTTGCGTCCCGCCGCCCGTTCGGGTGGTATGAGGGCGCGTTCAGCTCCGTTCATCTGTTCCTGATCGTCTACTTGGTGCGCGGCTCGGGTACGAAGTCGGACTTCAGGCGCATCAGGTACTGGCTCTTGCCGTCGACGATCTCGTTGATCGCCACCTCCCGGTCCTGGGGGACGTGGTAGCGCTCGGTGAACGTAATCTCACCGAGGGTGACCGGCACGCCCTTGAAGCCCTCGAGCGCCTTGCCCAGCTCGGGCCCGTCAGTGGTGCCCGCCTTCTCGACTCCCTCTGCCACCAGCTCGATGGAGGTGTACCCCTCGAGATAGTGCGACGTGGCGGGTGGGTCGCCGACCTTCGTCAGGGCCTCGTAGATCTTGTTCGCGTCCTCGTTCTCGTCGTCTCCCTTCAGTGACCCGTACGCGGTCGCGTAGAAGTCGTTCAGGTTCGGTACCGCCTCGGTCCAGTAGTCGCCGTCCATCGCCACGCACGAGATGATCGGCGCGTCGATTCCGGCGGCCCTTATCTGCTTGACGGCACTCGCTCCGCCCGGCGGGTACGTGCACGTGGCGATCACGTCAGGCTCCTGCGACAGGCCCCGGATACGGGTGATCTGCGACCCGATCGACGGGTCGGTGTTCTCGAACGTGTCCTTGCCGGCGATCTCGCCGCCGATTTCCTTGAACGTGTCCTCGAACGCCGCGAGCCAGTACTTGTCGTAGACGATCGTGGGGTCTTCGAGCAAGTACGCGCTGCCGGCGTCGAGCTCATCGGAGGCAAACTGCGCACCCGCGGCGCCCTCGCCGTTGGTCGCCACCCCCGCCGAGAACGCGAGTGGCCCGATGCCCTCCGGGCCGAAGCGCGGCTCGCCGGCGCAGAGCGACATCGAGACGATGTTCTTCGACTGCGCCGCAAGGGCGGCCGGTGACCCGTAGTCGAAGTCACACGTGACGAGCAGGATCTCGGCGCCCTGGTCGATGAGCTCGAGGGCGACCTGCGGAGAGGTCTCGCGCTTGGACTTCGTGTCGGCGGAGATCAGCCTGAGCTTTCTGCCGTCGACGCCACCGGCTTTGTTGATGTCGTCGATCGCGACTTCCGCAGCCGCCAACGCGGGCGTGTCGGTGAATGACAGGAGCCCCGTCTTCGAGACCGCGGCACCGATGACTATGGGCTCGCCGCTCTTGTCGCTATCCCCACTCCCGCCGCCGCCGTCGTCGTCGTCGCCCCCGCACGCACCAAGTGTCGCGGCGAGCGCCAGGCAGATACCTCCGACCAGCAGGCGAGTCTTAAGGCCAGACATGATTTCCCTCACGGGTCCTCCTCTGTTCGTTGACTTGTAGCGTGGTCGCGGGATGCGAGCCGCTTCAACGCACCGGCGAGCACGGCGGCGCCGAGCTCGCAGAGTCGTGCGTCGGTGAACTCCTCCGGTGCATGGCTGACGCCACCACGGCTCGGGACGAACACCATCCCCGCCGGGACGTGCAGCCCTAAGACCATCGCGTCGTGACCAGCGCCGCTCTCGAGCCGGAGCACAGTCACACCTACCTCGCGAGCCGCTTCCTCGATCGCCGTCATGACCGCGTCGTTCATGCGCGTCGGCGGATGCCGATGCGTCTCCAACACGGCCGCTTGCAGGCCTTCTTCGTGGGCGATCCGGGTCAGCAGCCCTCGCAGAACTTCGTCCGCTTTCGCCAGCGCGCCGGGTTCGGCGGCGCGCAGGTCTAGCGAGAACGTCGCCTCCCCTGGCACGACGTTGGCCGCGCCGGGCTGCACGCCGATCTTGCCGACGGTCACCACGAAGCTGCCCTCTCGCCGTGCGGCGTCCCGCGCTGCGACGATGAAGCGGGCGGCACCTGCCAGCGCATCGTGCCGCCGGTCCATCGGCGTGGTGCCCGCGTGGTTCGCCGCACCGGTCAGAGTCACGCGGAGCCCGATCATGCCGGTGATAGCCGTGACCACGCCGATATCGGCGTCGACTCCTTCGAGCACCGGCCCTTGCTCGATATGCAGCTCGAGGTACTCCCCGACCGCGTGGATCTTCCGGGCGGCCGGCACGTCATCCAAGCTGCGCCCGCAGTCGCGGACCGCCGAAGCGAGCGTCACACCCGCGTCGTCCTGTCGCCCCGCCAACTCGGCCACGCTGTCGCCGACGAAGGCGCGACTGCCGAGCATCGACGTGCCAAAGCGTGCCCCCTCCTCGTCCATGAAGGCCGCCACCCAGACCGGGCGGGCAGGGACGAAGCCCTCGTCGCGCAGCCGGCGGACCGCCTCCACCGCGCCGAGGACCCCCAGGCTTCCGTCATAGCGACCGCCGTTGGGGACCGTGTCGAGGTGGGACCCGGCGAGCACGGCCGGCCCCCGGCCACTGTCCCATCGTCCGATCAGGTTGCCGGCCTCGTCACGCTCGGTGGCGAGGCCGGCCTCCTCCATACAGTCGGAGCACCAGGCCAGCGCGTCCTCGAGCTCGTTCGACCAAGCAAGCCGCGTCACCCCGGGTCCGGGCGCGCTGAAGCCGGCCAGCGCGTCCAGATCGGCGATGAGGCCGCTCACGCGGGTCGCTCCCGGCCGCAGCGCGAGTAGACCTCGTTGGGGACGGCCTCCGGCGTCTTGTAGACGGTGTAGCGGCAGCGCTTGGGCGCGTCGTGGCCAACGCCGTCGGCAATGGTCGGCGGGTCGATCACCAGGAAGGGGATCCCGGCTTCGTCGATCGTCCACTGCTCGTAGATCTGCTGACAGTGGTTGCAGTAGACGCACATGCCTGCCCGGCCGTCCGTCCACTCGTACGCTCCCTCGATGACGGCGAACTCGTAGGGGTCGGCGGTACGCGACGGCGTGCCCTCGACGATGTCTCCGCGGAGCGCCCGCCCCCCGGACCCGCAGGGATCGAACTCGAACTCGAAGCGATCGTCGTGCTCGACCATGGTGATGGGCGCGCCGTTGCGGCGAACCGTCGAGAGATGGGCTCGCATCGCCTCGAGCGTGTCCAGGACGACCGCGTCGCAGCCGCCCTCGGACCATGCGTGCCGGGCGGGATCGCCCAGCGCGAAGAATTCCTCGAAGTGCTCCCGGCCGATCGCCTCGAACATTTCCGGGACGCTCGCCTCGCCGAAGTGCCCGACCCACACGCTCATCCAGCCGTAGGACGTATCGACGACGCGGTCATGCAGCACACGCCACGCCTCGCAGGCCGCCCCTGCGAGCTCCGCCGCTCGTGGCCAATCGCCGCCCTCGATCGCCTCCCGCAGCGGGGCGATGGTGGCGCTGAACGTGCGCCAGCCCGCTTCCGCGGTGTAGGGCTCTCCGGTGGGAAAGGCGAGGAGCTCGCCCAGCCGCCGCTCCGTCGCGTCGAGCTCGGCCTCGGACACGCCACGCTCGCCGAGGAGCCTGCGGAGGTCGCGCGACCAGCCCCCCAGGATCTCGAAGATGAAGCGGCATTCACCGTCATACGCGAAGGCGAGGAGCTCCGCAGCCGCGGCGGCGTCGTGCTCGTCGGCCGCCTCGGCGATCTTCGCCCAGGTGGACTTCGTCTGATCCTCGAAGTCGCCGGTTCGGGCATCGCGGCCGGTCAACTGGGAGTGGGACACAGCGGGCATCAGGCCACCTTTCTGAGCAGGAGCTCTCCCTCGGCCGCGCGCTTCAGCTCGAAACCGAAGTCGACGTACGTCGTAGCCGTCTGCTCGCGAACTATGAGCGGGCCGGGAAGCCGCGAGCCCGGCGCGATCGCCTCGCGATCGACGACTTCGAAGTCCGCGGTCTCCTCGGTCGCGAACGAGTACGCCGATACCCGTTCCGGGTCCCAAGCAGCTGTGTCGGCCGGTGCGGGGCCGGCTGCGCCGGCGAGTGGCCGGATCAGGGTGGCTCGCATGGAGACGACCTCCACGTCGTCCGGCAGCTCGTAGCCGAAGACGCGCTCGTACTCAGTCGCGAACAGGGACCGCACCGCGGGGGGCGCGTCGTCGATCCGGCCGTTGTGCCCCGGGATCGCGACCGTGAGCGTGTACTCCTGCCCCTCGTAGCGACAGTCAAGCGCGCACTGGCGGCGCATTCCATCGCCGTGTTCGTTCTCCATGCGTGCGAAGAGCCCGGCCAGCACGGCGTTCGCGGTCTCGAGCCCGCTCTCGTCGAGGCGAACGACGTGGGTGCGGGAGGCGGTGCGCGTGAGGTCCTGCGCGAGCAGGCCCCACGCGGAGAAGGCGCCGGCGTGACATGGGATGACCACGGAGTCGATCGCAAGCTCCCGCGCGAGCAGCACCGCCAGGAGCGGCCCCGCGCCGCCATAGGCGATCAGATGGCCGCCGCGCGGATCGATCCCCTTCTGGACGGTCACCGTGCGGATCGCGTTCGCCATGCTCGCCACCGCGATCCACAGCACACCGGCCGCCGCCCGCTCCGCGGAGAGGCCGAGCTCGCTGCCCATCTGGACCATCACCCGCTCGGCCACCGCGAGATCGAGGCGCATGTCACCGGCGAGCCTGCCGTCCGCGAGCATCCCGAGACTGGCGGCGGCGTCGGTCACCGTGGGCCGCGTGCCGCCGCGCCCGTAGCACGCGGGCCCTGGCGCGGCCCCCGCACTCTCGGGCCCCACGCGGAGGAACCTGCCGCCCTCGACCCGCGCAAGCGAGCCGCCGCCGGCGCCGATCGAGCGGACGTCCACCCACGAAGTCTGAAGAGGCAGGTCGCCCACGCGACCCTCGTGGAGCAGCGGCGGCTCGCCGTCCAGTAGCAGGGCGGTATCGAAGCTCGTGCCGCCGACGTCGGCCGTCACCGCGATCTCGAACTGCAGCCGGCGTGCGAGCTTGGCAGCGCCCACGACGCCAGCGGCCGGCCCGGACAGGATGGTCTCGACCGGCCGTGCCGCAACCTCGTCGAAGGCCATGACGCCCCCGCCCGACCGGCTGGCGTAGCTCTCACCGCGGAACCCGTCCTCACGCAGACGCCGGTCCAGGCGCCCGAGGTAACCGGCGACGGCCGGCCGCACGTAAGCGTCGACCACGGTGGTCGCCGTCCGCTCGAATTCCCGGTACTCGCCGGAGATCTCGTGCGACAGCGCGATCTCGCCGTCGTACCCCGCCTCGCGTAGAAGCTCGCGAGCCTCGAGCTCGTGCTCCGGATTCGCGTGCGCGTTGAGGAACACGATCGCCACGGAGTCCACCGCGGCCTCCACCAAGGCGGCGTGCGCCAGCCGGACGTCGTCCGGCTGCAGCGGAGCAATCACCGCGCCGTCCGCCCGTACGCGCTCTCGGACGGCCAGACGCCGCCAGCGCGGCACAAGCGGTTCCGATGGGCGCCAGAGGACGTCGAACGCGGCCTCCCGGTCTCCGCGCCGTATCTCCAGCACGTCGCGGAAGCCGGCGGTGGTCAGCAGCCCGACCGTCGCCCCCTTGCGCTCGAGAAGCGCATTGAGGCCGACCGTCGTGGCATGGAGGAAGTAATCCGTGCCGACGAGGCGGCTCTCGGGCAGGGTCGCCTGCACCACGGCCGACACCCCGGTGGCCACATCCGTGGGAGTCGTCGGGCCTTTGCCCAGCACGACCTCGCCCGTGCTGGAGTCCTGCCACGCCAGATCCGTGAACGTGCCGCCCACGTCCACCGCCAAGGAGACACCCGCGCGATCCCCGTTCACGGCACGGCCTCCGGGAAAGCGTGCGGATAGTCTCGCCTGGCGGCCTCCTCGGTCACGTAGCCGTTGAGCAGGTCCTCCTGGACCCGCTCCGCGGGCCGTCGTGCCGGGTCGCCCCACCCGCCGCCGCCCCCGGTCCGGACGACGACCGTGGCCCCGCGCGGCACTTTCAGGGCAGTGACCTTCGGCAGCTGCTCGAACTGCCCCTCGGCGTCGCGGATCCCCCACGCGTTCGGTCGCGCGGCGTGGCCGCCGTCCAGGCCCCAGGGCGGCGTGAGGGTGCGCTCGAAGTTCGACGTCAGGAAGAAGTCCTCGACCGCGACGTAGTCCTGGTCCACCCCGCACCCCCCGTGCCGCTCGCCGGCGCCTCCGGAGTCCGGCGCTAGCTCGAGCCGCTCCATGAGGAACGGGAACCGCGCCTCCATGACCTCGACCGGCATGTTGCGCTCGCCGGAGGTGGCGATGACGATGAGCGGCGCGCCGCCGTCCGAGTCTCTCCAGGCACCCTGTCCGACCACGTGATCCGCGCCGGTGATCCAGAGCTTGCCGTTCGCGTCGTTCCCCCACATCATGAAAGAGCAGAGGTCCCCGCCGCTCCCGGCGGGCACGCGACCCGGGAGTGCGTCCGCCAGCGCCCGGTGGATGACGTCGACGGCGACGATCGCTGGCCAGCCGAAGAGGAAGATCGGAGCAGGCGGCTCGGGGTGGAACATGGTGCCCGGTTCGGTTCGTACCGTGAGCGGCCGGAAATAGCCCTCGTTCGCGTCGGACGCACCCCCGGCGAGCGCCATCAGCGCGCACCGGGCGAGCGACAGCGTGGTCGGGTAGGGGCAGTTCATCGGCCCGGGCTGCTGCACCGGGCAGCTGCTCATGTCGATGGTCAGGTCGGTGCCGGAAACCTCGACCGTGACCTCGAACGGCAGCAGCTCGCGATCCACGCCGTTGTCGTCCATGGCCGCCCCGGCCACATAGCGACCGTCCGGAACGTCGCGCAGGAAGTCGCGCACGAGTGCCTCGCCTTGGTCGAACATCGCCTCGACGCAGGCGGCGAACTGCTCCTCGCCGTGGCGGTTGATCAGGCCGACGAGCTCGCGCAGCCCGATCTGAGCGGCGGCTATCTCCGCGTTCAGGTCACCCTCAAGGGCGCTCGGCAGGCGTGAGTTGGCGACGAGCGTCCGGTAGAGGTCCTCCTGGCGCACCCCCTCGCGCCAGAGCCGGACGCCGGGGAAGATGACTCCCTCCTGGAAGATGTCGGTCGTGTCGGTGCAGTACGGATCCTTCGCCCCGATGTCGAGGTGGTGGCCCTTGACCGCGGCGTACCCGACCAGCTCGCCGTCGCGGAAGGCGGGCAGAATCACCGCCGCGTCCTGCTGGTGCGACCCGATGTGGTAGCCGTAGGTCGAGAAGAGCACGTCCCCGGGCCGCAGCGTGTCCTCGCCACCGACTGCGTCAACGATGGCCTCCACCGAGGGGCCGAGGGTCCCCAGGAAGAGCGGCATGCCCCGCCCCTGCCCCAGCAGGCGCACCCGTCGGTCGAACAGAGCGCAGGCGAAGTCGTACATCTCGTAGATCACGGGCGAGAAGGCCATGCGGCGTAGCGCCACGACCATGTGCTCCGCCGCCGTCACGAGGCCGTTCCGGACGACCTCGGTGGTGACCGGGTCCACTCCCGCGCTCTCAGAGACGGCGGGGCGCTGAGACTGAGCGCGTGCCGTCACGTCCCGTCCTCAGCCTCCATCACCTCGACCGCCATGTCGGTGGGCCCGCCCGGCTGGAAGCCCACGATGTCCTGTGGGCACGCGGACAGAACCACGACACCGTCCGCTAGCAGCCGGAACGTCGCCGCGTCGCCGGGCTCCGTCACACACTCGTGCAGGACGAAACTGCCGTCCGGGTCGACCCGGAAGTTGGCGAACACGTTGATCGGCTGCGGAGCGTGCGCCACCTCGAAGCCGTGCTTGCGTGCCTCCGCTTGGAGGTTCTCCTCGCAGGACCCGTGGTCGGAGCCACCGCCGAGCTGCTCGTAGCGAATGCGGTCACAGGCGGCGGCCAGGCAGTCGTGGCGCCCTGGTGAACTGTCATCGACGAACTCGAGGATCGGTCGCCTTTCGTTCGTCACGAAGGTCCAGCCCTTCTCGGGATAGGTCTGCCCCATGGCGACACGCGAGTGATGCGCGCTCAGGAACTCGTCCGGGTCTTCGGGGTTGAAGACCCACAGGTCAGCGGCCTGCCCCCCGTCGACGTCGATCACGCTGAAGCTCTGGCCCGCGTTGAGGCGACCGCTCCAGCCGCTTCGCGCCGGTATTGGGATTCTGCTGTTGTCCGTCACGTCAAGTGGCCTCCATGGTCGATGGTTCAGTCGTTTCGTCGGGCGGCATCCGCTCGACCTCCACGACGCGGGGTTCGTAGCTCTGCTCGTCTACGCAGCGCCGCGTGTGGGCGGCGATCTCGCGCAGCGGCGCCAGCCAGACGTCGCCACGCGCCAGCACGTCGTCGAGCAGCGCGACGACCTGCTCGATGCGGGCGAGCCGGCCGGACACGTTGGGATGCCAGACGCTCACCCAGAGTCCGCCATGCCGGTGTGCGGCGTCCAGCTCGGCGCGGTAGACCTCGGCCGCCCGCTCCGGCGCGCGCACCTGCATGAGGTAATCCAGGTCCGGACTGTGCGCGTACTGTGTCCAATCGTCGTTCGCCCATTCGCTGGGCAGCTCGATCAGGTCACCGGAGGGCGCGCGCAGGACGTACGGAACGTCGTCGCCCATGAGCGAGGCGTCATACTCGAAGCCTCGTGACGCAAGCAGTTCCGCCGAGCGATCCGAGAAGCCGTACAGGGGCGCCCGCCAGCCGACCGGCCGCTCGCCGAGAAGGCGTTCGGCAATGGCCAATCCCCGATCGAGAATCGCTTCTTCTCCAGCCGCGGTCTGCTCCCACGACACCTCATGCATATAGCCGTGGAGCCCCACCTCGTGCCCGTCAGCGCGGACCGCGTCCACCAGCTCCGGATAACGCTCCATGCACCACCCCGGGAAGAAGAAGGTCTGACGAACCTCTCGTTCGCGGAAGATCCGTAGCAAGCGCGGCAGCGCGACATGGTCGTAGCACAGCCACGACAACGCAGCCGCCCGCCCCGGTGCACGCGTGCCGTGAACCAGGCGAAGCATGCTGTCGACGTCCACGTCGAACGTGATCGACGCCGCGCACCGCATCCCGTCGGGCCAAGGAGGCCGGCGCTCGATCAGCGAATCGCGCGGTTCAGACACCCTTGCAACCGATCCACAATCTCTCCTCCAAGCAACTCGCGAGCCGAGGAACGAAGCTACAGGACTCCTGTAAGGGCAACCTATAGTCTTCCTGTAGGCTCGTCAAGGCGGCCGGTTCCGAAGATGGCCTCACGTGGAAACACCCGGACGGCGCAGGCCCCAGCTGACAACAGCACGGCAGCGCCATCTCTCGCGGGCCGTACCTTCCGCGTGGGCGAGATCGCCGAGATCGTCGGCGTAAGTCCCCAAACGATTCGCCTCTGGGAGAAACAGGGTCTCTTGCAGCCTGCCCGCACCGAAGGCGGACAACGGATCTTCTCGCAGGCGGAGCTCGAGCTGGCTCAGAGGGTCGGATTGCTTCGGCGGCGACACGGATGGAACCCGGCGGCCATCCGAAGTGCCATGGCCGGCGAACGGAGTGAAGGCCGCCGTGAGGCGTGGCAAGAGATAAGCATTGGATCTCGCATCCGCGCCGCCCGGCGTAGCCGGCGGTTGACGCTCACCAACCTCGCCCAGCGCGCCGGCATCTCGAGATCCTTCCTGTCGACAGTGGAGCGCGGGGAGAACCCTGTCACCCCGCACGTCCTATCGGCGATCGCGGATGGCCTGGATATGCCGATGAGCGCGTTCACTCCCGACATCGGACCGGCGAAACGCGTTATGCGAGCCGCCCAGCGGCCGCAGACGACGATGGCCGAGGGCGTCTATTGGGAAGAGCTCGCGAGCCCCGGCCACGCGATGGAGCCGGCCGTGCTTGTTGTCCCGCCCGGGGCATCGAGTGGAGGTGCCTACAGCCGCCCTGGTGAAGTGTTCGTGACCGTGCTTGCCGGCGAGCTGGCTTTCGAGATTGGCGCCGAAGACTTTGCGCTGCTCCATGAGGGCGACTCAATAATGCTGGAGCCCTTCGATTCGTGGGCATGGCGGAATCCCGGCACAGCTGAGGCGCGCGCCATCTATGTCGAGCACCTTCAAAGGGACGCCTGGCAATAGCTCACAGGAGTGCACGCCCGGGCGGGGACGCGTCGTCCGCAGGTATGTCGGTAGGCCAGTGTCCGAGACAGAAGCAATTGGGAAATCCAGTCGCCTGATCGGGCTCGCGGCGGCCCCTCGACTCCAGGGCGCACACCGGGCCGGACCTTCACCAGGTGTTCCCCTTCCGATCGAAGTCCGGAAGAAGGATCATCGCAGGATTTCGCTCTACGACTGGAAGCGGGCGACGGGGATCGAACCCGTACTAAGAGCTTGGAAGGCTCTTGTGCAGCCATTACACCACGCCCGCGGGCGACCTAGGCTAGCCAACGCTTGGGGTTCTCGACCATCATCTGGTCGAGCTGCTCGTCGGTCATCCCGCGCTCCTTCAGTTCCGGGATGACCTGCTCGAAGAGGAACGTCATCGACCAGTTCGGTGCGGCGACTGGTTTCAACTGCTCCTCGAGCTCTGGCGTGAAGTAGTCGAGCGTCGAGCACCAGTCCTGCGAGAGGAACATGCGGTCGGAATGGCCCTTCTCGAGCAGGGCGAGGACGGTCGCCTGGCGCTGCTCGGTGGGCAGGTAGATGTCGAGTCCGTAACGGTCCATGCCGATCCAGCAGCCGGTGTCGAGCAGGCGCTCTATGTACTCGAGGTCGTCGGTGTCGCCGGTGTGCGCGACCTGCACCTTGGCCGGGTCGACCCCCTCCTCATCGAAGACGCGCATCTGCGCGAGCCCGGTCTCGCTCTTGGGGTGCGAGTGGGCCATGATCGGGCGACCGGTCTGCTTCGAGGCTCGCGCTGCCGCGCGGTGGATCTTCTCGACATTGGGCGTGACGCCCGCCTCGTCCGCCGCGCACTTGATGAAGCCGGCCCTGATGTCGGTGCCCTGGATGCCGTTCTCGATGTCGTGGACGAAGATCTCGGCGACCTGATCCTCGCTGCGGTTCATGAGCGACTGCGGAAGATGGTCGTAGGTGTAGACGCCCGTGGCGAGGATCACCTGGAGCCCCGTCTCGTCGGCCACGCGCTTGCTGAAGCGCGCGTCGCGCTGCAGGAACATCGCGCTGGGCTCGACCACCGTCTTGACGCCGTGGCCCTTGACCGCGTTGGCGTCGGCGAAAGCGGCGTCCCACTCGGCCTGCTCGTCGTAGAGGTGCGGGAACTGGAAGCGAGTGGCCTCGTCGGTCACTCGGAAGTGCTCGTGTATGAGCGTGAGCCCGAGCTCCTCGAGGTCGATGGGGCCGTTGACGCTCTCGACTGTGGCCAATGCGGTCTCCTCCGGTCGCGGTCGGAGGAGAACCTAACCGTCGGCGGCTCGCCTAGGCGTAGCGGGGGTGATCGCTCTCGGCGCTGGCCCGAGCGTCGACCATCATGCCGACGAACACGCCGAGCGCGGTCACGACGAGTGCGACGATCAGCCGCACGATGATCGCCCCGTCGAGGCCGTGAAGGAAGACTGCCCCGAGCGCGAGGCCGATCGGGAACAGCACGGGAAGCCACTTCCAGCGCGTGGGCGCCGCGTAGCCGAAGCCGACGCCGGCGAGGAAGAAGAGCACGTAAGCGGTGATGCCCACGGGCCGATCATTCCCCCTCGGGCCGTACTCGAATCACGCGTTCTGAAGCGGGGCAGCCAGGACTCGAACCTGGAATCACCGGTTTTGGAGACCGGGGCGTTGTCCAATTCTGCTACTGCCCCTCGCGGTGCGATTCTAGGACAGCCGGTATACACGTCGCTCGTGGGCACCCCGGCAACACAGGTCGCCGTCGTTGGCGGCGGGATCAGCGGCCTCTCGACGGCCTACGCGCTTCGGCGGCGCGGCGTAGAGTGCGTCTGCTTCGAGGCCGCCGCTCCGGGCTCGGGGCAGTCGGCGGGGCGCACGCGGGTGTTCCGGCATGGGCACGACGACGAGCGGCTCGTTCAACTTGCGGTTCGCGCGCGGGCTGAGTGGGAGCGGCTGGAGGGCGAGCTCGGTGCGCGGTTGCTCGGGCGGGAGGGGGTTCTCATCTGCGGGCCGAACGTGGGCGAGCGAGCCGCGGCGTTCGAGCGAGCGGGAGTGCCGTCGCAGCGCGTAGGACGGGACGAACAGTCGGGCGTCCTTCCCGTCCTGGCGCCGCCGGAAGACGAGGCGCTGTTCGACGAGCTCGGCGGTGCGATCGACGTTCGCGCCGTCATCGACGGGCTCGCCGGGGCGGTCGCCGACCGGCTCGTCCAGGCGCGGGTGTTCGACGTTCGCGAGCGCGGCTCGGGCGTCGAGCTGCACACCTCCGAGGGCGTCTGGTCGGCGGAGCGGGCGATCCTCTGTCCAGGCGCTCAGCTCCACGAGCTGACGGCCGGCCTCGGCCTGGAGATCCCGCTCACCATCCAGCTCCACACGCGCGCGTCGTTTCCCGTACGCGAGCCCGGCCCGCGGCTCGCCTGCCTCCTGGATCGTTCCGGACTGTACGGCGAGGTCGTCTACGCCGCGCCGATGCCCGATGGGCGCGAGTACGCGGTCGGGCTCGGCGGCGAGGAGGAGCCGCCGGTCGAGGAGGCGCTCGCCCGCCTGAAGGGCTACGTCGAGCGCGCCATGCCGGGGCTCGAAGCCGAGCCGGCGAGCGTCCGGCTCTGCCAGACCAGCGTCCTGCCCTGGGGAGCCGACGCCTTCGCGGTGTGGGAGACGGGTCGCGTGGCGGTGCTGGCCGGAGCAAACCTGTTCAAGTTCGGCCCGCTGCTCGGTGAGCTGCTCGCGGACGGAGAGCTTGACGAGCTGTCGCCGTCCGCTCGGCTCGGCGGCGTCAGCGAGGCCGCCGCCTGACCCATCCCATCTGATGCGGGCGGAGGGACTCGAACCCCCACGGCCTCTCGGCCACCAGGACCTAAACCTGGACTGTCTTCCAGTTCCAGCACGCCCGCATAACCGGCGTCAAATCGCCGGGCTCAGGGTATTGTGCCTCGCGATGGCCGACACGGTCCTCCATCACCCCAACCGGGACAAGGCTGAGTCCAAGGCCACCCGGGCGATTGTGATCCTGCTGCTGCTCACGAGCGCGCTGCTGATCACGGTGGTGACAGCCGGTGGCTGGTCCGAGCTCCAGGGCGCGCAGATCATCTCGATCGGGTACGTGATCGTCTATCTCGTGATGGCGTACTTCGTGACGAGGTGGAACCGGGGCGTCCTGCCCGTCGCCGCCGGTCTCGCGATCCTGTTCGCGGTCGTGGCCGCCGTCGCCGGGCCGGCGTGGTTCGAGCGCGACAAGGCCGGCTTCGACGACCCCGCCCTCGAGCCCTCGATCCTCGGACTCTTGACGATCATCCTCGTGCCCGTGCAGCTGCTCCTCGTGGCGTTCGCGATGCGCGGCTTCCAGCAGCAGTGGAGCGTCGAGGTCGAGGTCAGGCCCGACGAGGCCGAGCGCCACCGCCGGGGCGACGACTCGTCCGGCGGCGCGGTCCAGCCGGCGTAGCGTTCGGACGAATCGCGCCTAGGATTCGATTCTCCCGCCCGGGTGATGGAATCTGGTCAGACATGGGGTCCTCAAAAGGCCCTGTCCGAAAGGGCGTGTGGGTTCGAGTCCCACCCCGGGCATCCGAATCGCGCTTCATAGTTATGCGAACGTGCGTTCGCTCCAAGAGCTCCGTCGGGTGCGGGCCCTGGTCGACCTGGGGTTGAACGACTGCGCCATCGCCCGGCTGACCGGCATCCCTCGCACCACGGTCCGAGACTGGCGGCGCTCGACACGTTGGAGAGCTCATCAGGGCAAGCGCAATGGAGCGCTCGAGGCAGGCAGCTGTGCCCGATGCGGCCACCCGGCGCACGCGTTCCACGAGTTCGGCAGCCGCTACGCCTACCTCCTAGGGCTCTATCTGGGCGACGGCCATCCAGGTCCGGCACGGCACGTGCGCGTGGGTGGTCAACAGCTCGAAGCAGTGCCCTGCCTCCTACCCCAGCACGGGCCGGGTAAGAAGCACGAACGCCTGATTGAACTCACGGATTGGCAGCAACGAGTCGTAAACGCGCACGCGAAACAGTTCCTTCGCGGACTGATCCATTCCGACGGCTGCCGGTTCATCAACAGGATCCGACACGGGAACAAGGTTTACGAGTATCCGCGTTACAACTTCACGAACCGTTCCGATGACATCCGGCGGATCTTCTGCGACACGTGCGACCTGCTCGGAGTCGAGTGGCGTGTGATGAACGCGATGAACATCTCCGTCGCAAAGCGGGCGTCCGTTGCGCGGCTCGATGAGTTCATCGGTCCGAAGGCGTAACGCGTTCGGGCCGAGCTGGTGCGGGCATACTCCGCCCAGGCCATGTCGACGACGAAGACAGAAGGGCGCGGAGGCGAGCAGATCGACACCTTCGCCGAGGCCGAGGCGCTCGTCGACGACATCGGGCCGCGGCCGGCCGGGTCGGATGCCGAGCGGCGCGCGGCGACGCATCTCGCGGGGCGGCTTGAGGGGCTTGGCCGCGAGGTCGGTCGTCGAGCCGTTTGCCGTCTGGCCGGCCTGGCACGTGGGCTACACGATCAACGCGATCGTCGCGGTGGTCGGCAGCGTGGTGTCGGTGTCGAGCGCCAAGCTCGGCACGGGGCTCGTGCTGCTCGCCACCGTGCTGACCTTCCTCGACCTCGCCGGCATCTCCCCCACTACGCGGCGGCTGCTCGGGCGGCGGGCTTCGCAGAACGTGGTCTCCTGGGGCGAGCGCGAGCGGCCCGGCGCGTTGCTGCTCGTGGCGCACTACGACAGCGGGCCCACCCGGACCTGGCCGCTGCGCCCCATGTTCTGGGCGCTGCTCGCGCTGCTCGCATGCTGCGTGCTGCGCGTGGGAGGCATGAGCGGCACCGCGCTCACCGTCCTGCAGTTCCTGCCCACCGTCGCGCTGATCGTCTACGTGCCGCTGCTGCTCGACATCGCCCTCTCCCCCGCCGCGCCCGGCGAGAACGACAACGCATCCGGGGTCGCGCTCGTGCTGCGGCTCGCCGAGCGGCTCGACTTCCTCGAGGGCTTCGGCGTGCACGTGCTCTTCACCGGCTCGCAGAAGCCGATGGCGCAGGGGATGCGCGCGTTCCTGAAGACCCACGGGAAGCAGTTCGGGCGCGACCGGACCGTGGTGTTCAACGTCGACAGCGTGGGAAGCGGCGAGCTACGGCTTACGAAGAAGGAAGGCCCGCTTCTGACGGTTGGCTCGCATCCGCAGCTGGTGGGACTCATGGACGTGGAAACGACCGTGAATCGCGAGCCCAGTGACGGCTACGCAGCGGCCTCGGCGCGGATCCCCTCCGTGACTGCCATGTGCACCGGCGAGCGGCTCGAGGAGGACACCCTGGCCGAGGTCGAGGAGTTCTGCGTCGAGTTCGCCGAGCGGCTCGACGAGGAGCTCAGCCCGCCCGAACGCTGAAGCCGGAGAAGAAGTCGAGGGCGGCGGGGTTCGCGAGCGAGTCGCGGCTCGCCGCGCTCTCCGGAGCTGCCCCGAGCAGGATCTTCTTCACCGGCACCTCGAGCTTCTTGTTCGAGAGCGTGCGCGGCACCTCGTCGATCTGGACGATCCTGTCGGGGACGTGGCGCGGCGAGCAGTGCTCGCGCACGCGGCGCCGGATCTCGGCGGCGAGCTCGTCCGTCAGCGGCTCGCGCACGACCACGAACAGGAGCATCTGGTCCTCCACGTCCACGACCAGGCTGTCGAGCACCTCGGGGACGCCCTCCACGGCGCTGTAGATCTCACTCGTGCCCATGCGGACGCCGCCGCGGTTGATCGTCGAGTCGGAGCGGCCGTAGATCACCGCGGTGCCGCGATCGGTGACCTTGATCCAGTCGCCGTGACGCCACACGCCCGGGAACATCTCGAAGTAGCTCGAGCGGTAGCGCTCGCCGTCCGGGTCGTTCCAGAAGTAGATCGGCATCGACGGCATCGGCTGCGTGATCACGAGCTCGCCGACCTCGTTCACGAGCGGCCGGCCGTCCTCGCTCCACGCCTCCACCGCCGCCCCGAGGCAGCGGGCCTGTAGCTCCCCGGCGTACACCGGCAGCGTCGGGCACGCGCCAACGAACGCGGTGCAGAGATCGGTGCCTCCGCTTGTGGAGAAGAGCCAGACGTCTGGGAAGTGGGTGTAGATCCACTCGAAGCCCTCGACCGCCAAGGGGGAGCCGGTCGAGCCGATGCTGCGGAGGCTCGGGATGGGCGACGGCGTGACGCCGGCCTTCATCGACGCCGCGATGAAGCCGGCGCTCGTGCCGAACGAGGTGACCTCCGCCTCGGCCGCGAACTGCCAGAGGCGCTCGGGGTCGGGCTGGCCGTCGTAGAGCACGATCGCCGCACCCGAGAGCAGCCCGCCGACCAGGAAGTTCCACATCATCCAGCCGGTGGTGGTGAACCAGAAGAAGCGGTCGCCGGGGCCGAGGTCGCTGTGCAGCCGCGACTTCTTCAGATGCTCCAGCAGGATGCCGCCCTGCCCCTGCACGATCGCCTTCGGAAGCCCGGTGGTGCCGGACGAGTAGAGGACCCAGAGCGGGTGGTCGAACGGCAGCCGCTCGAAGCGGAGCTCGGCCGGCTCCGAGAGCAGCTCCTCCCAGCCGCTCGGCACCAGCACGGTGTGCTCGATCGACGGGATCGCCGCGACGATCTCCCCGACGCGCTCCCGGCGGTCGAAGTCGCGGCCGCCGTAGCGGTAGCCCTCGGTGGCGATGAGCACCTTGGGCTCGATCTGCTTGAAGCGATCGACCACGGTCGGCGTGCCGAACTCGGGCGCGCAGCTCGACCAGACCGCGCCCGATGCTCGCGCAGGCCAGGAAGGCCACCACCGTCTCCGGCACGTTCGGCATGTAGGCCGCCACGCGGTCGCCGCGCTCGACGCCGAGCCGCCGCAGCCCGGCGGCGCAGCGCGCCACCTGATCGGCGAGCTCGTCCCAGCTCAGCTCGGCGAGCGGCTGCGACTCCGACGCGTGCACGATCGCCGTCTCCCCCGGCCGCGCGCCGCGGAAGAGCTGCTCCACGTAGCTGAGCTCCGCGCCCGGGAACCACTCCGCGCCCGGCATCTCGCGGCTTCCGAGCACGCGGTCGTACGCAGCGTCGATCCCGAACCAGTCCCAGAGCGCGCCCCAGAAGCCCTCGAGGTCCTCGACGGACCAGCGCCACAGCTCGTGGTAGTCGGAGAACCCGCGCGCCCGCGTGAAGCGGGCCATCTCGGTCGCGTCAGGGTCCGACGGGGTCCACAGAAGTTGTCCCTCCAGCATGGCGGCGTGATTCTAGGCGCGCCTCGCGCTCCCGGCGGCGGCGCCGCTCGTCCTCGACGAGCGGGCCGAGCAGCGCGCGGGCGATCAGCGGCGCCACGCCCATCACGACGAAGACAAGCGACCACGAGACCGCGCTCGCCAGGGCGCCGAGCCCGACGGGTACCGCCGCCGCCACCACGCGCATCGACGTGTTCTGTATCCCCATCGCCTTGCCGGCCTGCCGCCGGCCCGAGATCTCCGCCGCGGCCGTGAACGAGAGCCCGTTCCAGCTCATCGCGGCCACCCCGCCCGCCATGAGCGCGGGCGGGCCGACCACGGCCCCGCGAGCAGCAGCACGCCGGCCAGCGTGGCGAGCCGCCGGAACGGCTCGATCCGCTCGCCCAGAAGGTCCGACCAGCGGCCGGCCGAGATCCGTGCCAGCGCCGCGCCCACCTGCACGCCGCCGAGCGCCAGGGCGGCGTGTTCCGGCGTCCAGCCGCGCTCGCTGTACAGGTAGAGCACGAGCAGCGAGGTGATCCCCACCTGCCCGATGATCATCAGCGACGAGGCGGCGCTCAGCCGCCAGATGCGCGGGTCGCGGGCGGCATCCGGAGCGGGTGGCGCAGCCGACTCGATGCGAGGGCCGTCGCGCAGCCAGAGCGCGGCCGCGACCGCGGCCACCAGCATCGCGCCCGCCAGCGCGTAGAGCGCGGCATCGACCCCGGCGGACGACGCGAGCGGAGGCAGCGTGAACGAGGCCACCGCGGCGCCCGCCGGCACCGCGGTCTGGCGCAGCCCGAGCGCGAGGCCGCGCTCGTCGCGCGGGAACCACCCGAACACGGCTCGCCCGCTGGCGGCCACGGCGCTCGAGCTGAGCATGCCGGCCAGCGCCATCCAGGCGAGCAGAGCGGTGTAGCCGTCGGCGGATGCCGCGCCGAACATCGCCAGGGAGCCGGCGGCCAGGCCGCCGCCGATCACCACCCGCTCCCCCGCGCGGTCGGACAGCACCCCCCAGGCGAGCAGCGTGAGCACCGTGCCGAGCGCGAAGGCGGTGAAGACAGCGGTGACCTGGACGAGCGAGAGGTCGAACGTCTCCTGGATCGCAGGAGCCACGGCCGGCAACCCGCCCTGGACGGCCGCCAGGGCCGCCGTTCCGAGCGATCCCACCGCGAGCACCACCCAGCGGTAGGGCGAATGCTGGGCGTTTGGGGTCACCAGATCGAGTCTACGCGGGGCCTGTAGCGTCCAAGCGGTGCTTCAACACGTGACACTGGAGCTGCGCCGCGAGGACTGGCCTGCGGCGAAGGCGTTCTGGAGCATCGTCGGGTTCGAGGAGGTCGAGCCGCCCGGAACGCTCGGCGAGCGCTCGGCCTGGGTCGAGCGAAACGGCACCCAGATCCACCACCAGTGGGAGGAGGAGCCGGTCGTGCCGCCCGAGGCCCACCCGGCCGTGGTGGTGGACGACTGGGACGCCGTCGTCGCACGCCTCCGCGACGAGGGCTACGAGGTCGACGAGCGCCCCCGCCACTGGGGCGCAGCGCGCTGCTTCGTGCGGGCGCCGGGCGGCCATCGCGTGGAGCTGATGGCCGCGCCGCCGCCGCGGAGGCTAGACGCCGCCCGCGCCACCCGGGCGCTTTCACTGCCAGGGCGCTTGCCACGCCTCCTGCGTCTGCGGGTTCAGGTACTTCCAATCCGCCAGGTCCCGACGTTCCCGTCCGGCCGGTACAGCGGTATGCCTCGAAGCCCCGGTCGTCCGTGGGCCGCGCGCCGAGTCCGCCGTTCACCCACAGACATCACTGTACCAGTAAGGACGACCACGAGTCGGTCAACCAATTCACCCTCGAGGTCCGCCAAGCCGAATTTCGTGGAGGGGACGGGTCCGTGAGTCGATCCACGAGTTGCCGCCCTGGTAGAACGCCTGGACCTGCTGGCGGCTGCCGTCGGCCGTCGGCAGGACGTTTCCGTTGTGGGACACGCAGACCTCCGAGTTCTGCGGGCGCGGGATGATGTAGCGCCCGAGTTCGTCGAACCCGTTGACCGGCGTCCCCGGCTCGACCAGCGGATAGAACCAGGTGAAGCCGCGCTTGGTGTCGTCACCGTCGCAGCGCGGCTCCACGCCGCCGCCACTCTCGTCCACGGCCGCGACCACGCTGCCATCCCAGCTGACGGTCGCGTTGTGCAGGAAGTCGAACGACTCCCAGCGCTCGTTCTCGTCAGTGTCCGGATCGTCGGTCGCCACCTCGCGCTGGATGTGCGTGTGCGGCTCGCCGTCCGCCGACGTCGGGTCGCCGCGGTCCGAGATGTCCCAGTACTGGAGATCCCCGGGCAGGACGCGGGCTCGCTCTCCAGGCTGGTCAGGGACCTCGAAGACGAAGGGGCTGCTCGAGCGGCACCGCGGTTGGACCGACGGGCGCCGGGTCCTCTGTCTTGCCACGCCAGCCGGAAAGGATGCGGCTGCCGAGGCAGCCGGGGCCGTCGACGAGGCATCGCGCAGCGCGCTCCGACGACTGAAGCGAAGGAACGCGCCCGCCTGCACGTGCTGATGGCCCGCGCGATCGGGGCCCGCGCGATCCGGGCTCGCATCATCACTCGGTCGTCACGGGTCTTGAACACCGACAGGTCGCCCTGGTTGGCACGACAGTTGGTCGAGCTCAGCACCTTCAGGTCGGAAGGATTCTTGATGTCCACGATCCTGAAGCGGTCGTAGCTCCCGACGAATGCCCAGCTCTTGTAGAAGGCGAGATCGGAGTTGATGGTGCCGTCGTTGTCGACGGCATCGAGGAATTCCATGTTCGAGCTGCCCGGCGGTGTCAGCGCATTGACGGGCGGTGGTGCCCCAATCTCGTCAGCATGACCGTCGTCGCCTGGATCGCCGATGGCGCCGGCGGCAAAGGTGAGTGCGAACACGGTGGCGACGCAGGCCACCGCGAGGCGAAGCAAGCTTCGCATCGGTTCCTCCCTCAATCGATTCACCGGGCGGCACCCGGCGCTTCCCCGCCGGTCCGGGGCCTACCCGATTGGCGCGTGGGCTAGACCGGGGTAACCGCGTTGTGCTTCGCGGGCCAGGAACGGTCGCGCGATGCGTACGCGGCGAAGCGCCTTACGAGCTCCCGGCGCAGGTCGCCCGGCTGGACGACCGCGTCGATCACGAGCTCCGAGGCGAGGTGGAGGATGTCGATCTCCTCGCTGTACTCGGCGCGCAGCTCCTCGGTGCGGCGTGCGCGCTCCTCGTCGTCCTCGATCGCCTGGAGCTGGTTGTAGAAGACGGCGTTGATCGCCGCCTGCGGGCCCATCACCGCGATCTTGGCGTTTGGCAGCGCGATGCAGGCGTCGGGGTCGAACGCGGGACCGGCCATCGCGTAGAGGCCCGCACCGTACGCCTTGCGGACGATCACGGAGAGCTTCGGGACTGTGGCCTCGGAGACGGCGGAGATCATCTTCGCGCCCGCGCGGATGATCCCCTGGCGCTCGACCTGGGTGCCGATCATGAAGCCGGGGACGTCCGCGAGGAACAGCAGCGGGACGTTGAACGCGTTGCAGGTCCAGATGAAGCGCGCGGCCTTGTCCGCCGAGTCCACGAACAGGACGCCGCCCCTCTGCTTCGGCTGGTTGGCCACGACCCCGACCACGCGCCCGTCGATCCGCGCGTAGCCCACGATCAGCTCCTTCGCCCAGCGCTTGTGGACCTCGAGGAACGAGTCGGCGTCCACGACCGCGTTCAACAGATCGAGCATGTCGAACGGCTTGTTCTCGTCAGCGGGTATCACCGGAAACTCCGCCGCGGCGTCTGTTGGCGCTGCCACCGGAGCCAGTTCGTGCCAATTCGAGCCGAAGTAGCTCAGATAACGCTTCGCGAGATCGATTCCTTCCTCGTCTGATTTCACGAGGAAGTGACCGCACCCGGACACGCCTGTGTGCATGCGCGCCCCGCCCATCTCCTCCAGCGACACCTTCTCGCCGATCACCATCTCCGCCATCCGCGGCGAGCCGAGGTACATGGAGGCGTTGCCGTCGCGCATGATCACGACGTCGCAGAAGGCCGGGATGTAGGCGCCGCCCGCGGCGCTCGGCCCGAACAGCACGCACACCTGCGGCACGACCCCGGAGAGCTTCACCTCGGTGTGGAAGATGCGCCCGGCGCCGCGGCGGCCGGGGAACATCTGAACCTGGTCGGTGATCCGCGCGCCGGCGGAATCGACGAGGTAGATCATCGGGACCAGGTGCTCGAGGGCCTGCTCCTGGATGCGGATGATCTTCTCGACGGTCTTCGGTCCCCACGAGCCGGCCTTGACCGTCGGGTCGTTCGCCATCAGTGCGACTGGCCGCCCGCCGACGGTGGCCATGCCGGTGACCACGCCGTCCGCGCCGAAGCCCTCCTGCTCCCAGTTCGCGAGCAGTGCGTCCTCGACGAAGGAGTCCGCATCCACGAGCCGCGCCACGCGTTCCCGAACCGGGAGCTTGCCCTGGTCCTTGGACTTCTCGTGGTGGCGCTCCGGCCCGCCTCCGCGGGCGCGCTCGAGCGCGTCCTTCAGGTCCGACATGGACCGGAACTTATCGGGCGGCGCGCAGCTGCGAACGCAGTGCCCGGCGGATCAGCCCCTGCCTGACGCGCCGCACCGCGAGCCCGGCGGCCGCGCCGAGGAGACCCACACCCATCGGGGCGAGCAGCGTCGTGCCGAAGCCGAGCAGCCCGACGACCAGCCCGACCTCCAGGCCGATCAAGACCGCGGCG
Organism: uncultured Thermoleophilaceae bacterium; assembly: GCA_963771715.1. Taxonomy (GTDB): domain Bacteria; phylum Actinomycetota; class Thermoleophilia; order Solirubrobacterales; family Thermoleophilaceae; genus JACVRW01. The sequence goes on along the minus strand of CAVYUQ010000010.1, from coordinate 309,388 downwards.
ATGTCGCGCGTATTCATGTGGGGGGCCTTCGTCCTCACGGGTAGCCCTCCTTCCCGCTGCAATACGCTCCTCAAACCATGGCGCTCGTACTCGTTGAAGACCGCGGCTCGGTGAGGCACCTGGTGCTCAACCGTCCCGAGAAACGCAATGCACTGAACGGGGAGGCGATCCGCGAGCTCGGCGCTGCCATCGAGGCCGCCGCGGCTGACGACTCCGTTCGGGTGGTGGTCGTGCGCGGCGAGGGCGCGATCTTCTCGTCCGGCATGGACCTGAACGACCTGCGCGAGCTCTCGGAGAGCCCGGAGAACCTGCGCGCCTACCGGCGACCGATCCTGAACTGGTGGAACCTGCTCGAGGAGATGCCGAAGCCGACGATCTGCCAGATCCACGGCGCGGCGCTGGGCGGGGCGTTCGAGCTGGCGCTCGCGTGCGACTTCCGCACCATGGCGGAGGACGCCGTGGCCGGGATCATGGAGGTGCGGGTGGGACTGATTCCGGACGTGGGCGGCTGCTCGCGGCTGCCGGCGGTCGTGGGGCTCGGCAACGCCAAGGAGCTGATCATGACCGGCAAGGTCATCGACGGCCGCGAGGCGCACCGGATCGGGTTCGCGAACCGCATCGCCCCGGCGGCCGAGCTCTCGGCCGCGACCGACGCGCTTGCGAACGAGCTGCTCGCGTGTGCGCCGCGCGCTGTCGGGCTCGCGAAGCGCGTGATGGACGCGGCCGCCAAGCCGGCGCTCGCGCTCACCCTCGAGCAGGAGGTCGCGGCGCAGGAGACGCTCGCGTCGTCCGAGGACTTCGCGGAGGGCGCCCGCGCCTTCTTCGAGAAGCGCGACCCGGACTTCGCCGGGCGCTGAGACGCGCGGCGAGCGGGCGCGCCAAACGGCCCCAGAAATGCGACGGGCCCGGATGCCGTGGTCCGGGCCCGTTTCGCAAATGCCGGGGCAGGGTCGGGGGAACCCATCTGTGCCGAAAACCGGCCCCGGCGGCTGAGTTTGGGTTATACCCGGTCCTGAAAGGTCAAACCCCGAGAATCGTTCGATCTTTGGCATCGGCTCGTGCGGCGAGCCAGATGACGACCGCCGCGAGCAGCGTCGAGCCCGCGACGACGAGCCACGCGGCGCTGTGCCCTGCGCTCGCGTAGAGGGCACCGAACGCCGCCGGCCCGGCGCCCGCACCGACGTAGATGCCGGTCTGGCTGATGCCGCTGGCGCTCCCCGGCGTCTCGCGGTTGCTGTCCACGACGGCCAGGTTGAAGAGCCCCGGCCATCCCCACCCGAGCGTGAACGCGAGCAGCGTGCCCGCCACGAAGCTGGGCACCACGTCGGTGGCCATCAGCGCAAAGCCGACCGAGCCCACCGCCAGCAACACGACGACGGTGCCGAGCCCGTAGTCGCGCCGGCGGTCGGCCCGCGCGCCGAGCATCACGCGCACCGCGAGGCTCAGCCCGCTGCTGATCGCGGCGAGCAGGCCCGCGGTGCCCTCCGCGATCCCCACGTCGACCGCCGACGCCACGAGATACGCACCGAGCGCGCTGGGGCCCGCGGTGGCGAGCGCCGCGCCGATGGCGGTGAGCACCAGCGCGCGGGACGGTCGCCGCGACGCTGGGCGCCGCGACACGTGCACGGAGTCCTTGCGGCGCAGCGCCACCCCGATCGCCAGCGGCCCGAGCGCGCAGAGCGCGAAGGTGGCCCGCCAGCCAAGCGGGATCGCCAGCACGGGAAGCGCGAGGCCGCTCACGAGGATCGCGGCCGGGATGCCCGACTGCTTGATGCCGAAGCCGAGTCCCTGACGGTCCGCCGGGACCTCCTCCGAGACGAACAGGTTGATCGCCGGCTGGCAGACGGCGTTCGACACGCCGGCCACCGCGAGCAGGAGCAGCAGCACCACCAACGATTCGGCCAGCAGGGCGGCGGCGAGCAGGCACGCCGCGGTGATGAGCACGCACCAGCGCATGGCCCGGACGGCGCCGACGTGGTCCGCGAGCCGGCCACCCCAACCCGCCGTGAGCGCCCCGGCGAGGAAGAACACCGACACCCCGGCCGCCACGGCCTCCACGCGCACGTCCAGGTCGGAGCGGATCTGGAGCGAGAGCGCGCCCACCAGGAATCCCGGCAGCACGCTCGCCGCGCCTGTGGCGACCGCGAGGCCTAGCCGCGCTGCCACTCGACCGGGCCGGCCGTGAGCACGTGGCTGCCGAGCGGGCGTCCCAAGATGCGTTCGACCTCGCGCGCCGCAGCTATCACCCGCACCACGTCAACCCCGGTCACGTAACCCATCTCGTTCAGCATCGACACCAGGTCCTCGGTGGCGATATTCCCGGTCGCCCCCGGTGGCACGGGACAACCCCCGAGCTCCCCGAACGAGGACTCGAACGACCGCACGCCACTCCTCAACGCCCCCACGACATTCGCCAGCCCCTGCCCGCGCGTGTTGTGGAAATGCCCGGTCAACTCAACTCCGAGATCCAAACCATCGAAAAATCGCTCCACCTGCACCGGATTCGCCATCCCTGTCGTATCGCCAAAGGCGATCTCCTCACACCCGGCCGCCACCAGCCGCCGCGCAATTCCCAGCACCCGCTCGCGCGGCACCTCGCCCTCGTAGGGGCAGCCGAACGCGACCGAGATCACGCCCTCGCAGCGCAGACCCTCCTCGCGGGCGCGCGCGACCACTCTCTCCAGGCCCGAGAGCGACTCCTCGATCGAGCGGTTCACGTTCTTGCGGTTGTGCGTCTCCGAGGCGGAGAGGAACAGGTTCACCTCGTCGAAGCGGTCGCGCAGCGCCAGCGCGTTGTCGAGCCCGCGCTCGTTCGGGATCAGCACCGTGACCGCCACGTCGTCCGGGATCTCGGCCCGGCGCAGCACCTCGGCGCCGTCGGCCAGCTGCGGGATCACGTCGGCGCGCACGAAGCTCGTGACCTCCAGCCGCGGAACGCCCGTGCGGGCGAGCATCTCCACGAGCCGGACCTTGTCGTCCGTCGAGATGATCTCGGGCTCGTTCTGGAAGCCGTCCCGCGGGCCGACCTCGCGAATCCGCACCTGTTCGGCCACGCTCAGATTCTGGCAAGCCCGCCGCTCACCCCGAGCGACTGGCCCGTCACGTACGACGCGTCGTCCGAGGCGAGGAAGGCGATCGCGGCGGCCACCTCGTCCGGATGGCCGAGCCGGCGCAGGTTCGTCGAGCCGATCATCGTGTCGACGATGCGCCGGCCGACGTCGCCGAGCGCCTCGGGCGCCGCCATCAGCAGCGGAGTCTCGATCGGGCCCGGAGCCACGGCGTTCGAGGTGATCCCGTAGCGCCCGTTCTCGATCGCGATCGCCTTCGTGAAGGCGAGCACGCCGCCCTTGGCCGCGGAGTACACGGCCGAGCCGCTCGACCCCACGCGGCCGGCCTCGGAGGACACGTTCACGATGCGCCCGCGCCGGCGCTCCTGCATGCCGGGCAGCACGGCGTGGGTGCAGGCGATCACGCCCACGAGGTTCACCGCGAGCACGCGCTGCCAGAGCGCCTCGTCGGTGTCCGTGAACCAGCCCCACTCGTCGTAGCCGGCGTTGTTCACGAGCACGTCCAGCGGCCCGAGCTCGCGCTCGGCGCCCTCGACCGCCGCGCGCACCGAGTCGGTCGAACGCACGTCGAGCTCGAAGGCCGCGCCGTCCACCTCGTCGGCCACTCCGCGCGCGCCCTCGAGGTTCACGTCCGTCACGGCCACGCGGGCGCCCTCGGCAGCCAGCCGGCGGCAGGTGGCGGCGCCGATGCCGGACGCGCCTCCGGTCACGAGTGCTGTTCGGTCAGCGAGTCGCATCGGCGGGCTCGGCAGACTACTCGCAATGGAGTCGGTGGTGGTGCTGTCCGGCGGGAGCGGCGGGGCGAAGCTCGCGCGAGGGCTCGCCGACGCATGCGACCAGCTCACCGTCGTGGCGAACACCGGCGACGACGTGGAGATGTACGGCGTGCACGTGTCCCCGGACCCGGACCTCGTGACCTACTGGCTGGCGGACGAGATCGACGAGCGCGGCTGGGGGCTGAGGGACGACACCTGGCAGGTGATGGACGCGCTCGAGCGCGCCGGGCGCGAGCCCTGGTTCCGCCTCGGCGACCGCGACCTCGCGATGTGCATGCTGCGGACCGAGCGCCTGCGCGCCGGGCGGACGCTCACCGAGGCGCACCAGAGCGTCGTCGACGCGATGGGCGTGAGCACGCGCGTGCTGCCGATGAGCGACCAGCCCGTGTCGACCTGGGTCGGTGCGCGAGGGCGCCGGCTGCCCTTCCAGGAGTTCATGATCGTCGAGCGCGCCGAGGGGCCGGTCGAGGCGGTCGAGCTGCGCGGCCTGGAGCGCGCGCACCCGTCCGATGCCGTGCTGCAGGCGATCGCAGAAGCTGACGCGATCGTGATCGGCCCGTCGAATCCGGTCATCTCGATCGGGCCGATCCTCGCGCTGCCGGGGATGCGCGAGGCGCTGCGGGCCGCCCCCGCGCCGGTCGTGGCCGTGAGCCCGTTCGTCGGCGGCCACTCGCTGAAGGGGCCGACCGTGGCGTTCTGCGAGCACGCGGGCATCGAGCCGAGCGCCGCCGGGGTCGCCCGCGCGTACGCCGAGGTGATCGACGGCATCGTGGCGGACGAGGCGGTGGAGGGCGTCGCAGCGGTGGTCACGGACACGTTGATGGAGACCGCCGAGGACCGGGCCCGGCTCGCCCGCGAGGTCGTGGACTTCGCGGCATCGCTCAACGGCTGAGCGGTACGCTGCGCGGCACGGCACGCACGATCGCCATCCTGCCGGTCAAGAGCTTCGGCGCTGCGAAGCAGCGCCTGGCCGACATGCTCGGAGGGGGCTCGCGCCAGGCGCTCGCCCAGGCGATGTTCAGCGACGTGCTCAGCACGCTGCGCCGCGTGCCCGGCCTCGACGAGATCGCGGTGGTCACGGGTGACAGGGCCGCGGAGTCGGCCGCCTCCGGCGAGCGCGTGACCGTGCTGCACGACAGCGCGCAGTCCGGCCAGTCGGATGCCGCCCTGATCGGGATCCGCTACGCGCTCGAGGCCGGGGGCGACCGAGCCGTGCTCGTGCCGGGCGACACGCCGCTGCTCGACCCGGGTGAGGTGGCGGCGCTGATCGGCGGCGCGCGTGGCGTGGTGATCGTCCCCGACCGTCACGGGACAGGCACGAACGCGCTCGTGCTCTGGCCGCCGGACGCGATCGAGCCGAGCTTCGGGCCGGACAGCTTCGCGCGCCATCTGGCGGCGGCGGAGGCCGCGGGCGTGCCTCACCGGGTGAAGGAGGTGCCCGGCCTGGCGCTCGACGTGGACACCCCCGACGACCTTGCCGAGCTGGCCGCGGCGCTCGAGGCGCGGCGCGGGCAGGCGCCCTCCACGCGCGGGGCGCTGAACCAGCTCGAGCGTGCCGGGGCGTGGACAGCCGGCGTGCGGGCCTCGGCCTGACCGCGCTCAGCGTCACGCCGCTCGCCGCGCTGCCGCCCGTCCGGCCCGGCGACGATCTCGCGGGCCTGGTGGCGGCGGCCGCCCCCGGCGAGCTCCGCGACAACGACGTGCTGGTGCTGGCGCACAAGGTGGTCTCGAAGGCGGAGGGCCGCGTCCGCCGCCTGGATGAGATCGACCCGGGCGAGCGGGCTCGCGAGCTCGCGCGCGCGCACGACAAGGACCCACGGCTCGTCCAAGCGGTGCTGGACGAGTCGGCCGAGCTGCTGAGAGCGGTCGACGGCACGCTCATCTGCGTGACCCACCACGGCTTCGTCTGCGCGAACGCCGGGGTGGACCAGTCGAACGCGTCGGCGGAGGGCGGCGAGCTCGTGCTGCTGCCGAAGGACCCGGACGGCTCGGCGGCGCGCCTGCGCGCCGGCATCGCCGAGGCGCTCGGCGTGCGGCCGGCGGTGGTGATCGCGGACTCCTTCGGGCGCGCCTGGCGGCTCGGTCAGACGGACGTGGCGATCGGCGTGGCCGGGCTCGTGCCGCTGGACCAGTGGATCGGCCGGCCGGACGCGTTCGGGCGCGAGCTGCGAGTGACCTCGATCGCCGTGGCCGACTGCGTGGCCGCGGCCGCGGACCTGGCGCGCGCGAAGGACTCACTTGAGCCCGTGGTGCTGGTCCGGGGCCTCGAGCGCTTCGTCACGCGCGAGGACGGACCCGGCGCCGCCGCGCTGAGGCGGCGGCCCGAGCAGGATCTGTTCCGCTAGCCGCCTATCGGAGCTCGTGGGTTCGAGCCCCAGAAGATCTGCGTTCCGACCATCCCGACAAGATGGACCATCACGGTGTTGAGGACCATGGACTTCGCCGTGGCGGTGCCCACGCCGACCGGCCCGCCGCTCGCGGTGTAGCCGTAGTAGCAGCCCACCAGCACGATCACGGTCGCCATCGCCATGCCCTTGATCAGGCTGTAGAACAGGTCGGGCGGGTTCTGGAACATCCAGAAGATCAGGAAGAAGCCGCCCGACGATGTCTCGCCCACCTGCTGCACGACGGCCACGTACGAGGCGAGGTAGCCGGCCCCCACCGCGACGATGTAGATGAAGGGCAGCACCATCCACGCGGCCAGCAGGCGCGTGGCGCACAGGAACAGCAGCGAGTCGATCCCCATCACCTCGAGGGCGTCGATCTCGTCCGAGATCCGCATCGCGCCGATCTCCGCGACGAGCCCCGTGCCGACCTTCGCCGACATCATGTAGCCGAACGCGTAGGGCATGATCTCGCGCAGGTCGCACCAGGCGCTGAACACCCCGGCGTACGCCGGCGCCCCGGTGGAGCGGCTGAAGTAGGCGCCCTCGATCCCGCATTGCAGCCCGAGGATGAACGCGAGCCCCCAGATCACGAGCGCCGAGCCGAGGATCAGGATGCCCGCCTGGCGCAGGGTCTCGCCGAAGAAGCGCAGCACCCGCCCGCCGACGACTCCGCTCAGCACGCGGCCGCTGAAGTTCGCGATCTCGCCGAACGCCGCGATCCACTCCCGTGGCGCGGCGGTCGGCTCCCTTACAGCGGGTTGACGAGCCACATCTCGCTGAAGAAGAAGAACCAGATCGCCATCAGCACGAGCGCGGCGGTCGCCGAGAGGGTCATCGCCACGTCGATGAGCGCGCGCGGCGCGCGCGCCCGGCGAACGCGGCTGCGCTCGTCGCTCGAGCTGACGAGCCATGCCGAGCGGGGATGTCCGCTCGGGGCGTCGGCGCCGCGGCTGCGCTCGTACAGCTCGTTCACGCGGTAGAGCAGCCACGCGAACGCCGTCATGGCCAGCGGGATCCCGCCGAGCGTCGCGAACAGGAAGCCCTGCGCGGTGGTGGTCAGCTCGCCCGCCAGCCACAGGCCGCCGAGCGGGATCCCGATCCACAGTCCGGCGCTTCCCAGGACGATCGCCACGCCGAGCAGCGCCGTCACCGCGCCCTCCAGAGAAGTCCGGTCCTCATGCGACTGTGCCAGCACAGTGCGCACACACTACCACGGCTGTGCTGGTACAGTTCCGTACGCGAGATGGGTGGCGGACTCGACCTACGCATTGACCGGGATGCCGACATCCCGCTCGGCGCCCAGCTCGCCGGCCGTATCCGCGCGGCCGTCGAGAGCGGCCGGCTCGGTCCGGGCGACCGGCTTCCGAGCGTCCGCGAGCTTGCCGAGGCGGCGGGCGTGAACGTGAACACCGCGCGTGCTGTCTACTCGCGCCTCGAGTCCGAGGGCGTCGCGCGCAGCGAGCATGGCCGGGGAACCTTCGTGGCCACGCGAGCGCCGGCAGGCGAGGCCGCGCTGCGTCGCGACCTGCGCCGGCAGATCGCGCAGCTCGAGGCGGCGCTGGTGCGGCTTCCCCCGCCCCCGGAGCCGACCGAGCCCGCTCAGCCCGCGGGCGCCGCGCTCCTGTCGACCGCGGACCTGGAGGCCATCCGCGACCGGCTCCTGGAGCGGCTCGACCAGCTCGACGCCCAGCGCGCCGAGGTGATGCAGAGGCTCGAGGCGCTGGGCGCCGAGCAGCCTGCTCCGGACGAAGCCGGCCGCGCCCGCCCCGCGCCGCTCCACGCCGAGCCTTGCGGGCGCGCGTATTCGCTGGGTCGGCGCCTAGCTCCGCGCGAACGGATCCGGCGCGCCCAGCTCGGTGAAGTCCCTCACGGCGTAGACCTCGCCGGGCACCCCGCCCACCACGAGCACGCGCATGCCGGAGTCGCCGGGGTAGAGCTTGCGCTTCGTGCCGGCCGAGACCCGCACCATCGTCTCGGGGTCGATCGCGATCCGCTCGCCCTCGATGTCGATCTCGCCGTCCCCGCGCATCGTCACGTAGACCTCCTCCTGCCCGTCCTGGGAGTGGTCGTGCTCGGGATAGCCGTCCACGTTCGGCGGGAAGTCGATCACCTGGATGCCGAAGGAGGTGACCCCCAGCTCCGCGCGCGCCTTCTTGAACGAGCCCTGGACGATCGCCTCCATGTCGTCGATTCGCCTGACCGCGTAGTCCGCCATGCTGTGTTCTCCTTGGAGTGTGAGTAGCGTGATGCAACCCTACCGCCTCAACATCCTCAGAGGAATCCTCGCCTGCAGCGTCCTGTCGACCGCGGGCCACTACTCGCACAACTTCGTCGAGATGGACAGCTACCCGGGCGGCGGGCCGGTGGTGCAGGTGCTGATCGTGCTCTCCTGGCCGCTGCTCACCGCGATCGGGCTGTACGGGTACAGGCTCTACACGCAGGGCCGCTACCGCGACGCCCACGTGCACCTGCTGATCTACTCGCTCACGGGGCTGATCACGCCGCTGCACTTCGTGTACGGCTCGCCCGACATCCCGGCGTTCTGGTACGCCACGATCTTCACCGACTTCCTCGCCGGCGCGTCGATCGTGGCGTTCGTGGTGTGGTCGGCTAGCCGACCGGCTCCGCGCCGCCTACGCCCTTCTTCCCAGGTGCGATGACGAGGTTGAAGTAGAGGAAGCCTGCGGCCAGCGCGCCGAGCACCGGCGCCACCACGTAGACGAGCAGGAAGTCCGCGGCGCCGCCGCTCCACTCGCTCGAGACGATGGCCGGCCCGAAGCTCCGCGCCGGGTTGAAGCCCGCGCCGGTGAGCGGCGCCAGGACCATCACGCCCATGCCGAGCGCGGCGCCGATGGCGAGGGCCGCCCACTCCTTGGTGGCGCGTGGGTTCACCGCCACGCCCACGATCACCCAGACCAGGAAGAACGTGCCGAGCGCCTCGACGATCATGCCGGGGAAGATGTCGCCGTTCAGGCGGTCCGACACGGCCGTGACTCCGTAGTTGACCGCCTTGCCCTCGTCCTCGAGGAGACCCTTGGTGAGCAGGGCGCCGGCCACGCCGCCGGCGAGCTGGGCGACGATGTAGACGAGCGCGTCGGGCGGCTTGATCTGGCGCAGGGCCGTCATCACGACCGTGACCGCCGGGTTGAAGTGCGCGCCCGAGATGAGGCCGAGGGTCTGGATCAGCCCGAACAGCACGAACGCGTGCACGAGCCCTATGACCGAGAAGTCGCTGAACCGCGCGGGGTCAGGGGAGTAGTAGAGCGAGACCACTGCCGTGACGAAGAAGACGAGCAAGAGCGTTCCGACGAACTCGGCGATATAGGCCGCGGGCCCACGGTCCTGCACTTCGGTCACCTCCGGAGCGGAATTCATGGCGTTCAGCCGTACTGTTCGCCGCCGTGAGGAGATTCCTTTCCCTGCTTGCCCTCCTCGCGTGCCTCGGTGGCTGCGGTGGAGACGACGGCGAGGGCAGCGTTCAGCGCGGAACGCTGGCGCTCGATTTCCAGCCGAACCCGGTGCACGCCGGGATCTACGCGGCCGACAACATCAGCGTCCGCGTGCCCTCCGCGAGCACCGACTCGCTGAAGCTGCTGGCCGCGGGGCGCGCGGACATGTCGGTGGTGGACATCCACGACCTTGGGCTCGCGCGCGAGCGCGGTGCCGACATCGTGGGCGTCGGGGCGCTGGTGCAGCGCCCGCTCGCGGCGGTGATCGCCCGCGGCTCGGACGTGCGCCGGCCCCGCGACCTGGAGGGCAGGCGCGTGGGCGTGACGGGCCTGCCCTCGGACGACGCGGTCCTGCGCGCGGTGGTCGAGCACGACGGCGGCAGCTTCGAGCGCGTGCGGCGCGTGACGATCGGCTTCTCGGCGGTGCCGAGCCTGATCACGGGGCGGGTGGACGCCGTCGTGTCGTTCTGGAACGCCGAGGGCGTCGCCCTGCGCGAGCGCGGCGTCGAGACTCGCGAGTTCCGCGTGGACGCGTACGGGGCGCCGCGCTACCCGGAGCTGGTGCTGGCGGTGACCCGCGAGACGCTTGAGGAGCGCCGCGATCTGATCGACTCGATGCTGGCCGAACTCGCGCGCGGCACGCGCGCCGCGCTCCGCCATCGGGACGCGACGATCAGGGAGCTCGTGCAGGTCTCGGGCGCCGACGAGCCGCTCGTGCACGCGCAGTTCGAGGCGGTGGCGCCCGCGCTGACGCCGCCGCTGCGGCTCGACCGCGAGGCGCTCGAGGGCTGGGCGCGCTTCGATGCGCGCTTCGGGATCCTGCGCAGCGCGCCGGACGTGGAGCGCGCGTTCCGGCTCGGCGCGGGCTAGCCGCGCGCGAGCATCGAGTCGACCAGCGCGGCCGCCTCGCGGGCCATCCGCGAGCGCGGCACCACCCGCTCGAATCCCGCGGCCTCGGCGCGCTCGCGCACGTCCTGCTCCACGTGCGAGTAGAAGCCCAGCCGCGGCAGCCCCGCCCGCGCCGACTGCTCGATCCGGGCGTCGGGCTCGTCGGTCAGGTCGACCACGAGCAGCTCAGCGTCGTCGCCGGCGCCCACCGGCTCATGCCCCGCCGCCCGCAGCGCGCCCTGGAGCTTCGAGCCGAACAGCAGGTCGGGGCAGAGCAGCGCGACTCGCGCCATGATCAGCGAGCGCGCGGTGCGCGCGAGCACCCCGAGTTCACTGAGCGCGGCGCCGGTTGAACTCCTGGCGCACCGACTCCGGACGGCCCCACATCTGCACGACCTCCACGCGCCCGGAGCGCGCCTCGCGCAGCACGAGCTCGCCCTCGATTCCCTCGGCGTCGAGCAGCGCGAGGGTCCCGCGCACGGTCTCCGGTGCCGCGGCGTGTCCGAACGTATGGGCGGAGCGCAGTCGCCAGTGCCAGTCGTGCTCCGAGTACGGCATGGCGTTGATCTGCACGAGCAGCGTGGCGGCGTCGATGTAGCGATCCTCGTCGGCGATCCGGAGGTCCATCTCCAGATGCGTCCAGTCCGGCGGGAGCGAGTCGATCACTCCCTGGAAGTCCGCGGCGAGTCCCATCGCGGAGGGAACCTTACCCGGCCGGGTCCACCCGCATCGCCCGTGCGAGCTGGTCGCCGAGCGCGTGGTCGCGCCCGTTGGCCCGCACCGTGAGCGGGCCGCCGAACGGCTCGCGGCCGACCAGCTCGAGCTCGTCACCCGGTGCTATCCCGCGCTCGGAGAGGTAGCGGAGCATCTCGGGGTTCGAGTCCGACACGCGCGAGAACACACCGCGCTCGCCGGGGCGCAGCTCGGAGAGGGCACGAGTGGGCGCCTCGTCGATCTCGCCGTCGAGCGTGGGGATCGGGTCGCCGTGCGGGTCGTGCGTCGGGTTGCCGAGCTTCGCGGCGATCAGCTCGGACAGCTCCGGCGAGATCGCGTGCTCGAGCTTCTCGGCCTCCTCGTGCACGCGGTCCCACGGCATCCCGAGCGCCTCGGCCAGGTAGAGCTCGAGCAGCCGGTGGTGGCGCAGCACCTCGAGCGCCACGCGCTGGCCCGCCCGCGTGAGCTGCACGCCGTGGTAGGGCTCGCGCGAGACCAGGCCGAGCGACTCGAGCCGCTTCACCATCGCCGACGCAGACGCGGGCGACACGTCGAGCCGCTCCGCGATCGCCGAGGTGGAAACGGGTGCGTCGGTCCGCTGGCCGATCGACCAGATCGCCTTCGCATAGTCCTGGACGGCGTTCGAGATCTCGGCGGTGTCGCTGCGCGTGGCGGCCATCAGAGCGACACCATCAGCCCGGTCAGGTACATCACGCCAAGCCCGGTGAGCAGGCCGGCCACGCCCAGCGGGTGCAGCAGGCGCCCGGCGCCGTCGCGGATGGCGGGCGCGATCTGGACCACCACCTGGGCGATCGCCCCCGCTCCCACTCCGAACATCAGCGCGGCCAGGCTGGGGTTGAACGCCGACGCGCCGATCCACGCGCCGAGCACCGCCGGAGCGCCCGCGATGAGCCCGAGCAGCACGAGCCGGCGCAGCCGCGCCCGGCGCTCCTGCGCCACCGGCGCCACGATCGCGAGGCCCTCGGTGGTGTTGTGGAGAGCGAAGCCGACCACGAGCGTGGCGCCGAGCGCCAGCGAGCCCACGGCATACGCCGAGCCGATCGCGAGTCCCTCGCCGAGGTTATGCAGACCGATGCCGAGCGCCACCAGGAAGGCGGCCCGGTAGCCGGCGCCGGCGAGGCGCGCGCCGACGCCGTCCGCGCCCGCGCCGTCCCCGTCCGCGCCGTGGGTGCCCGCGCCGGCGCGGCGGCCGCGCAGCCACGCGTCCACACCGGCCAGCGCCAGAAACGCCCCCGCGGCGCCGAGCCAGACGAGCGCGGCTCCGCCGAACGCCTCGGCCCCGTTGCCGGCGAGCTCCGTGCCCTCGAGCAGCGCCTCCACCCCCAGGAACCCGAGCAGGCCGACCGTGAACGCCAGCAGGAAGCGGATCCAGCGCGCGTCCACGCCGCGGATCCACGGCAGCCAGAGCATCCCGATCGCCACCGGGATCACGCCGACGTAGATGCCGATCAGCGCCATCAGGCCGTAGAAGTCGAGCCCTGCGTCGGGAGTCTCGACCGCGGCCTCGATCGAGTGGTCGATCGTCCCGCCCGTCGAGGTGACCAGCATCACCTCGTAGTTCTCGCCCTCGATCCAGGGGTAGTTGACGTCGATCTCGGAGCCGCCGAGACGGCCGATCTCGCTGTCCGACTGCTCGAAGGTCGCGAATGCGTCGTTCACGATCACCTGCTTCACCTGCACGGGGTCCGCGCCCTCGTTGCGCACGTGCAGCTGGATCTCGTCCGGCTTCAGCACCGTGCGCTCGACGACGAGCTCCTCCTGCGGCACTCCGATTCGATCCAGCCCGGGCGCGTCGAGCAGCACGAACAACCCGATCGCCACCGCGAGCACGGCCAGCGGCGCCACGCCCGCGAGCCAGGCGGGCCGGCGCGTCCTCTGCGCGGTCGCCGGCTCCATCAGTCCGTCACTTCGAAGAAACCCATCCAGCCCAGCTCCGCGAACTCGCTCACGTGGGCGTGGAACATGTATTTGCCCGTGTAGGGGAAGCGCAGCTCGAGGATGCCGCGCTCGCCCTGGCCGAGCACGACGGTGTCGGTGAAGTCGCGCGGCTCGAGGCGCGTGCCGGTCGGGAAGTAGTCGAAGAAGTTCGCGTGGATGTGGAACGAGTTCAGGGGGTCGAACTCGAGCACGTTCACGAGGTAGATCCGGACCAGCTCGCCGCGCTTCACGCGAATCGGCCGGTTCGCGTAGTCGAACGCCACCGTATTGACGGCGTACACCTCGTTCGAGTGGTCGAAGTTGGTGTCGAACCCGTTCATCACCATCACGAGCTCGTCGGCCTTCGAGCGCCCGTCCTTCGGGTCGATGATGAAGGCGCCATAGAGGCCCTTTGCGATGTGCTCGGCGAGCGGCATCGAGTGGCAGTGGTAGAGGTGCAGGCCGAAGGGCTCGGCCACGAACTCGTAGGTGGTCGACTTCCCTGGCTCGACGTTGCCCGCGCCCAGGCCAGGCACTCCGTCCTGTGAGGAGCGGTGGATGCCGTGGAAGTGGATCGTGTGCGGGTGCTTCGAGCCGTTCGTGAAGCGGATCCGGAGCCGCTCGCCCTCGCGGGCGCGGAGCGTCGGAGCGGGCACGCGCCCGTTGTACACCCAGGCGGCGTATTTCACGCCGGGCGCCACCTCGATCTCCTTCTCCTCCGCCACCAGCTCCCACTCGCGCACGCCGTTCACCACGCGCCCCTCGTCGAAGTCGCGCACCATCTCCTGCGGGTCGAAGCCGTTGACGCGCGGGTCGACGCTGCCGACGACCCCGAGCTGGCCCGCGTGCCCGCCGCCCCCGTGACCCATTCCGTGCATGTGCGGCTCGGCCGCGGCGGCGGCGCCACCGCCGTGGAGACCGTCGTGCGGAATCAGCTCGTGCAGCACCGGCAGCGCCGCCGAGGCGGCCGCCGCGCCGCCCAGCAGCCGCCGCCTGGAAAGTTTGCCTTGGCCTAGCTTCATGATTAGCCGCGCCTAAAAGTACACTAGTGTCGTGATCGCCACCAGCGACTACGAGCTCGTGACCGAATCGGCCGGTCTGGTCGACCGCTCCGATCGCGCGAAGTTCATCGTTCGCGGGTCCGAGGCCGCCGACTTTCTCCAGGGGCAGGTGTCGAACGACGTCGAGGCGCTCGAGCCGGGCAGCGGCTGCTACGCCACCGTCCTCACCCACAAGGGGAAGCTGCGCACCGACCTGCGCGTCCTGCGCGGCGACGACGCCTTCTGGCTCGACACCGAGGCGATCGGGCACGCCGTGCTCGAGCACATGCTGAGGACCTATTCGCTCGGCCGCGACGTGCAGTTCGAGGACGTGACCGAATCGCGCGCGCTGCTCTCCGTGGTCGGCCCGGCCGCGCGCGAGCGGCTCGACGCCGCGCCGCCCGCCGAGGAGCACGCGTTCGTGAGCGGCGAGCACGGCGTGTACGTGGCGAGTCAGTTCGGCGTCGACGTGATCGCCCCGGCGGGCACGACGCTCGACGTGGAGCCCGTGGCCGAGGAGGCCGCCGAGTGCCTGCGGATCGAGGCGGGGCGGCCGCGGCTCGGCTACGACATGGACGCCGACACGATCCCCCAGGAGGCCGGCATCAACGAGCGCGCCGTGAGCTTCACGAAGGGCTGCTACGTCGGCCAGGAGACGGTGGCGCGCCTCCACTACAAGGGCAAGCCGAATCGCCATCTGCGCGGCCTGCGCCTCTCCGAGCCGGCCGAGCCCGGCACGGAGATCCTGCTGGGGGAGCGGGTGGTCGGCAGGCTCGGCTCCACGTGCGTCTCCCCCACGCTCGGTCCGATCGCGCTCGCGCTGGTGCGCCGCGAGGCCGAGCCCGGAGCCGCCGTGGAGGTGGGCGGGGCGGCGGCCGAGGTCGTGGATCTGCCCTTCGCCCGTGGCTGAGCCACGCACCCCCACCAGCCGGCACGGCCTCTCGCCCGATAGCCCGCTCGTGAGCCAGCCGCCGGCGCCCGGCTACGACCACGACGGCAGCTCGCTCGACCTTCCGCGCCCCGCCGACGCGCCGCCGGTGGACCTGCGCGAGCTGCGCGAGCTCGTCCCGGCGGCCGAGCCGGGGCGCGAGATCGACGACTGGGGCCGCTCGCAGCGCATCTTCGACCTCGTCGAGCCGCTGCTCGACTTCTACTACCGGCACTGGTTCCGCGTGGAGGTCGAGGGGATCGAGAACGTGCCCGCGGAGGGCGGCGCGCTGATCGTCTCGAACCACTCGGGCGCCCTGCCCCCGGACGCGCCGATGATCATGCAGGCGATCCGCCACGAGCATCCCAGCCCGCGGCCCCTCTACATGCTCGGGGAGAACTGGTTCAAGGGCTATCCCGGCGTGGGCATGCTCGCGAACAAGATCGGGCTGGTGGGCGCGCACCCGGCGAACGCCCAGCGCCTGCTCGGCGACGAGGGCCGGCTGGTGCTCGTCTTCCCCGAGGGACAGAAGGGCTCGCGGAAGCTGTACTGGCAGCGCTACAAGCTGCGGCGCTTCGGTCGCGGAGGCTTCGTGCGCACCGCGATGCGCGCCGGCGTGCCGATCGTCCCCACCGCGGTGATCGGCGCCGAGGAGGCGATGCCGATCTTCGCCCACGTGCCGCTGCTCCAGCGCCTCACCGGGCTGATCTACTTCCCGATCAACCACGCGTTCCCGCACTTCGGGCTCGCCGCTGGGCTGATGTACCTCCCGGCGAAGTTCAGGATCCGCTTCCTCGAGCCGGTCGACCTCTCGGCCTACGGACCCGAGGACGCCGACGACATCGCGCTCGTCGGGCGGCTCTCGGAGCGCATCAGACTGCGGATTCAGGAGGAGCTCGAAGACCTGGTACTGGCGCGCAAGTCGGTCTGGTTCGGTTAAGTTCCACGGTTGTGCGGATGACGGTTCGAGCCTGCGCCGGGCTGGCGGTGGTCGCAGCACTGTTCGCGGGCTGTGGCGACGAGGACTTCAAGAACGAGGCGCGCGCACCCGTGCGCGTGGCGCTCACGGGCGTGATTCAGGACGACAAGGTCACGGTCTCGCCCGCCAAGATCGGCGCCGGACCGGTGGAGATCACGATCTCGAACCAGACCGACAGCGAGCGCACGATCACGCTCGAGGGCGAGTCGATCACCGAGGAGCAGGGACCCGTCCAGCCGGGCGACACCACCACCATCCAGAAGACGCTCGCGCCGGGCAGCTACGAGGTGCGCGCCGGCTCCGAGAAGGCGGTCCGCAAGGAGATCAAGCCGGCCGTGCTGGAGATCGGCAAGGAGCGCCCGAACTCGAACAACGAGCTGCTGCAGCCCTAGAGGGCCAGCTGGTCGTCCGGCGGCGCTGCGTCCGCCGGAGCGCCATCCTCGTCCGCCGGCCGCACCAGCGCGTCGATCTCCTGTAGCAGGCCCCGCACGCGCGCCGTCATCGCGTCGACGTGCTCGTAGGCCTTGTCGATGCTCGTCTTCGCTCCGGTGAGCTGCTGCTTGACCTTGCGCTCCTCGGCCAGGGCGGCCAGCGCGCGATCCGCGGCGTGGCGCACGGCGCCGGCGTCGATGCCGTCGGCGTCGGCGCGCTTCATCAGCACGCGCGCACGCGCGAGCCGGTAGCCGACCTCGAGCGCCAGCGGGCCGGCGTCCGGGTCGAGCGCCACGACGAGCTTGTCGCCGTTGTACTCGCGCAGCGGCTCCATCTTGGCGGGGACCTCGTCCTCGGTGGGCACCACGAGCACCGCGAAGTCGGCGCTGCGCTCGGCCATCGCCTCGTCGAGCTCCCTGAGCGCCTTCGGGCTCGACAGCCGGCTGTCCTTCGCCTCGATCACGATGCGCCCGCGCGCCGGTCCGTTGCATGCGTCGATCGCGACCACCACGTCGCCGACCTTGCCGGTGGCCTCCTTGAGGTCGCCGACTGCCTCGGCCACGTCGCCCTGTGCCAGCGCGATCTCGTCCACGGCGGCGGCCACCGCCTCCTCGAAGCTGCGCCCCTTGGCGGTGCCGCGCTCGCGCTCGGCCTCGACCTCCTCGAGCTTCTCCTTCTCGAGCCGCAGCGCCTGCATCTGCTTCTCGAGCTCGGCCATCTTCTCCAGCAGCGCGCGCTGCGTGGCGTCTGAGCGGGCGGCGGCCTGATGGATCTGCTGGACGGCCGAGGCCTTGAAGTCGGCCAGCGGGTTGCGCTCGTCGGACGCGGAGAACTGGCGCACCAGGTCCTCGCGCGACTTGGCGAGCGTCTCGTTGACCGCCTCGCGCACCCGGTTCTGTACGGACGCCGCGCTGCCGTCCCCGAAGCGGCGCTCGAGCTCCTTGGCGAGCTGGCCGTCCTGCTCGCCGAAGACCTCCGCGAACTGGGTCTCGAAGAACTGCGCGATCGTGCGCGCCTGCTCCGTGAACTCCTGCTGCACCTGCCGCGAGGCCTTCTCGAACTCGACCTTCACGAATTCCGCGTTCGCGCCCGCCTGCTCGCGGTCCAGCACGCGCGCGCCGATCTCGACCGCGTCGCGGACCGTCTTGCCCGCGTCGTCGCCGTTCTGCTCGCGCTCGCGGACGAGGCGAACGGCGCACTCGTCCTCGACGACGAGGCCGTCGATCGCGAGCACGTCGCCCACTATGCGGACGTGCGCCTGCCTGAGTGGAGTGGCTGCTTCCATGTGGACTGACGAGCGTACGCCGAGGGTCGGACGCTACGCCGCGAACACGCGCGGCATGTGGCCCGGCTGGTTCTTCACGACACCCCGTGCGAGCCGCTCGGCAGGGCGGCCCTCGATCAGCGGGCGCACGTCGTCCATCGTGAGCAGCAGGCTCACGCTGGTGGCGATCTGGTAGTCGGCCGCGTTGCGCTCGGCGCCGCCGATCACGCCGCGCTCGATCAGCTCGTCCACGCGGTCGATCATGCCCGGCAGGGCGGCGAGGTCGCGCTCGGCGGCCTCGTCGGTGGCGCGGTTGAAGCGGCGCGACGCCATGGTGAACGGAGCGGCGGTGCGCGCCGCGATCGGCGTCGGGATGCCGATCCTGGCGCCCTCCAGGTAGGTCTCGAGCGTGGAGCTGTCGCGCCTCAGCGCGTTCCAGACCAGACGCCGCGGCACCGGCTGAAGCACCTCCTCGCCCCACGCCTCCGCCTCCAGCACCTCCCGCCGCCGTTCGCGATCGGCCGGGAACAGCGCCGGTGAGGGGATCAGCGCGTCGAGCGCCAGCGCAATCTCCTTCGTGCCCTGAATCCTCGCGCCGTCGAGCCTGATGGCGGGCACGGTCTTCCGGGCGAACCCGAGCGCCGGCAGGATCGCCCGCTGCGTCGCCGGGATCAGATCGATGCGGCGGTACTCGATCCCCTTGTGCTCGAGCATCAGCTGCGCCGCGAGCGATGGGTGCGAGGCCGGGATGCCGAACAGGGTCGCGCGCACGCGCCGATGCTAAGGCACGGCGTACGAGTGGTCGCGCGCCCGCAGGGAGCTGGGCTCGAGGCGGATCAGGCGCGTGGCCGGATCGTCGAAGATGCTGCGCTTGAAGCCATCGGGCCAGCGCGCCTGGTCGGGCCCGAGGTAGCGCTGGAGCATCCGGCGCGCCCGGCCCGCATCGAGCTGGTAGATCTCGGCATCGCCCTCGGCCGTGACCTGGCGCACCGTGCCGCTCTCGAGCTCGCACGTATCCACCACGAGGGCGACGCGGGGATCCGCCTTCAGGATCGACGGCAGACGAGCCCAGCCGCCGGTGAGCCACCAGAAGGCTCCGTCCTCCCACAGGAACCACACCGCGCGCACGCTCGGGCCCGCCGCGGCCACATGGGCCATCAGCGGCTGCTCGAGGAACGCGTCCACGTCGAAGCCGGCTTCGATGGGGGCGGCCGCGGTGCTCACCTGTTGACAGTACGTCCGTCGCGCTGGTCGATCACAGGACCTATACGCCGCCGATCACGGATTAGGTTCCGCGCGCCGCAGATTTCGCTTCCGCATGGTCGGCAACCGGCCGGCGCAACACCACGACGCCGCGAGCGTGCCCGAGGCCGCGGCGGCGGAGGCTGTTCCGGTCGCTCGGTAATCTCCCGGCCCGCATGGCCGTGGACGTGACAAAGGTGTCCGAGCTGGACGTCGAGCCGGGCGAGCTGCCGGAGACGATGGCGGCCTGGGTGATCCGCGAGGAGCGCCAGGGCGAGCCGAAGGACGCGTTCCAGCTCGAGGAGATCGAGGTGCCGGAGCCGGGCGCGTTCGAGGTGATCGTGCGCGTGATGGCGGCGGGCGTGAACTACAACAACGTCTGGGCGGCGCTCGGCAAGCCGGTCGGGGTCTGGCGCTACGGCGACCACCCGGAGTTCGGCCACCACATCGGCGGCTCCGACGCGTCGGGCGTGGTCTGGAAGGTCGGCGAGGGCGTGACGCGCTGGAAGCCCGGCGACGAGGTCGTCATCCACTGCAACATCGCCTCCTACGAGGACCCCGAGGTGCACGGGCTCGACCCGCTCGCCGCCCCAAGCCAGATGATCTGGGGCTACGAGACCACCTGGGGCTCGTTCGCACAGTTCACGAAGGTCCAGGCGCAGCAGCTGCTGCCGAAGCCGCAGGGCCTCACCTGGGACGAGGCCTCCTCGTACGGGCTCGTCTACTTCACGGCCTACCGAATGCTGCTCACCCGCTGCGGGCTCCAGGCCGGCGACCGGGTTCTGATCTGGGGTGCGGCCGGCGGCCTCGGCGTGTTCGCCACGCAGATCTGCGCGCTCGCGGGCGCCCAGGCGGTCGGCGTCGTGTCGAGCCCGGAGAAGGGCGAGCTCGTGAAGCAGCTCGGCGCGGTCGACTACATCGATCGCAACGAGTTCACCGGCATGATGCGGAAGGGCGGCGAGACGGCCGACGAGGAGAAGGCCCGCGAGAAGGTCTCGCGCGAGTTCTCGAAGCGCGTGAAGCAGATCCTCGGCGACGCCCCCGACATCGTCTTCGAGCACGTCGGCAAGGCCACGTTCCCCACGTCCGTCTTCACCGTCAAGCCGTTCGGCAAGGTCGTGATCTGCGCGGGCACCACGGGGTACAACCTCGACTTCGACGTGCGCTACCTCTGGATGCGCCAGAAGCAGATCATCGGCTCGCACTTCGCCAACGCGTACGAGTGCAACAAGGCGAACGAGCTGATCGAGTCGGGGGAGATCCGGCCGGTGCTGTGGCGCACGCTCGGCTTCGAGGGCGTGCCGGAGGCGCACCAGCTGATGAAGGAGAACAAGCACCTCGGCAAGATCTCGATCCTCGTGGGCGCCGAGGAGGAGGGCCAGGGCAAGACCGCGGAAGGACCGGGCGCGATACGCGCGGAGGTGGGCGCATGATTCAGGTGCAGATTCGCTTGGTGGCCAACCCGTTCCGAGGCGACAAATTCGCCGAGGGCTGGCGGCCGGCCGCCGAGCTCGTGGTGGACTTCGGCGCCACCGAGTGGTCGTTCACGCGCGCCCACGAGGGCCGCCTCGACTTCGTGCAGACGGCGAACTTCCCGTCCAAGGCCCACTTCGAGCGCTACTGGTACTCCGAGCGCATGGCCGAGTACCGGATCGAGCTCGCGGGCACCTACCAGGTGCCGCTCCTGCCGACGTTCTGGGAGATCGTGGGCGCGGGCGAGACCGTCAGCCCTGCTCCAGTGGAGCCATAGTCAGCTTCGCTTCCTTCAGCAGCTCCCAGTAGTGCTCGGCGAGCTCGCGGGCGCCCGTCCATACGATCGCCTGGCCCTTGGTGTGGATCTCGTTCGCCATCGACATGCCGGCGTCGTAGCTCACCCCCGGCAGCGTCGAGGAGAGCGCGAAGGCCACGCCCTCGAAGGTGTTGTGGTTGTCGTTGAGGACGATCACGCGCCAGTTGTCGTCCAGGCCGCTGCCCGGGCCGCCCACGCGCGGTAGCTCGACGGTCTGGCTCATTCGGCCTTCTTGCGCCAGTAGCGCTCGAGCCCCATGTAGAGCTGGTTGGGCGGGGCGGCCTGCTCGAAGCACTCGACCGTGGCGAGGTCTGTCGCGTCGCCGATCTCCTCCTCCAGCCTCGCGATGAAGCGCTCCTCCCCTGCGAGGCGGGCGCTGTCGGCGGACTCCACGAGCGCGGAGCGGATGCGGTGCAGGTGATCGGTCACCTGCGTGACCTGCCCGAAGTGAGTGAGACCGAGCGTCTGCGGGTTCCAGCACGCCAGCGTGTGGAGCGAGTCGAGCCACGCCTCCACGTCGATGTCCGGCGGCGGCGTGGGCGCGATCGTGTGGTCGTAGGGCGGGATGCGCACGCCGGCCACGTCGCCGACGTAGGCGTCGCCGGACTCCTCGTGCAGGTAGGAGACGTGGTGCGACGCGTGCCCGGGCGTGTAGGCCACGCGAAATCCCTCGACCGTCTCGCCTCCCTTCAGGGCGGTGATCCGCTCCTCGGGAACGGGCGCCACCTCGCCCCAGAGCTCCCACATGTCGTCACCGTAGAGGCGGCCGGCGCTCTTCAGCAGCTTCGACGGGTCCACGAGATGCGGCGCGCCCAGCTCGTGCACGTACACCTTGAGCTTCGGATAGCGGCGGCAGAGCACGCCCGTGGCGCCGGCGTGATCGAGGTGGATGTGCGTCAGGAGCAGGGCCCGCGGCTCGGTCGGGCCGAGGCGGTCGATCAGGGTTTCCACCGAGGACGACGGCCCGGGATCGACGATCACACCGTCCACCTCGTAGGCGCAGATCACCCGGTCGCGCCCGAGATGCAGCACGTCAATTGGGCGGCTCACAGGGGTCCGGACCATACAATCAGTGGGGTGACCGAGCATCGGCTGCCCGAGCGCGACAGCCCCTGGGTGATGCGCACCTACGCGGGCCACAGCACTGCGAAGGAGTCAAACGAGCTGTACCGGCGGAATCTGGCCAAGGGCCAGACCGGCCTGTCGGTGGCGTTCGACCTGCCCACCCAGACCGGCTACGACCCGGATCACGAGCTCTCGCGAGGCGAGGTCGGGCAAGGTCGGCGTGTCGATCGCTCACAAGGGCGACATGCACACGCTGCTGGACGGAATCCCGCTCGACGAGATGAACACGTCGATGACGATCAACGCCACGGCGGCCTGGCTGCTGGCGCTGTACATGACCGTCGCGGAGGAGAACGGGGTCGAGCGCCACTCGCTCCAGGGCACTACCCAGAACGACATCATCAAGGAGTTCCTCTCGCGCGGGACCTACGCGTTCCCGCCCGAGCCCTCGATGCGGCTGATCGCGGACATGATCGCGTTCACGGTCGACGAGGTGCCGCGCTGGAACCCGATCAACATCTGCTCGTACCACCTCCAGGAGGCCGGAGCCACGCCCGTGCAGGAGATCGCGTACGCGCTCTCCACGGCGCAGGCGGTGCTGGACCGCGTTCGCGAGCGTGTTGACGACGAGACCTTCCCGCGCGTGTTCGGGCGCATCTCGTTCTTCGTGAACGCCGGCATTCGCTTCGTGGAGGAGCACGCGAAGCTGCGCGCGATGGGCCGGCTCTGGGAGGGGATCGGGCGCGAGCGCTACGGCGTGGACGACGAGAAGCTGCTGCGCTTCCGCTACGGGGTCCAGGTGAACTCGCTGGGGCTGACCGAGTCGCAGCCGGAGAACAACATCATCCGGATCGTGCTCGAGGCGCTGGCCGTGACGATGGGCCGCGAGGCGCGGGCGCGGGCGCTCCAGCTGCCCGCCTGGAACGAGGCGCTGGGGCTGCCGCGGCCGTGGGACCAGCAGTGGTCGCTGCGGATCCAGCAGATCCTCGCCTACGAGACCGACCTGCTCGAGTACCCCGACATCTTCGAGGGCTCGAAGGTGATGGACGGGCTGGTGGACGAGCTGGTGGAGGGCGCGCGCGAGGAGATGGCCGTTGTGGCAGAGCACGGCGGCGCGGTGGCGGCGGTGCCGTACATGAAGACGCAGATGGTGGAGTCGCACCGGGCCCGCGTCCAGCGGATCGAGAGCGGCGACCTGAAGGTGGTCGGCAAGAACGTGTACACCGAGGCGGAGCCGTCGCCGCTTCAGGAGGGCGAGGACGGGGGGATCCTCACCGTCGACCCCGCCGTCGAGTCCTCTTCCATCGACGCGCTCACCGCTTGGCGGTCCGCCCGCGACGCCTCCGCAGTCGACGCCGCGCTCGAAGCACTGAGTGCAGCGGCCGCCGATCCTGACGTGAACATCATGCCCGCAACGCTCACTGCGGCCGCGGCGGGGGCTACCACCGGCGAGTGGGCCGCTGCCCTCAGGGCTGTCTTTGGGGAGTACCGCGCGCCGACCGGGGTCGGCGACGCCGCCGCCGCGCCCACTGACGATGCATTGACAGCGCTGCGCGACCGCGTCGAGGAGGTGTCCGCCTCGCTCGGTCGCCGCATCAAGATCTTGGTCGGCAAGCCGGGACTGGACGGGCACTCCAACGGCGCGGAGCAGATCGCCGTGCGCGCCCGCGATGCCGGCATGGACGTGGTCTACGAGGGCATTCGGCTGACGCCGGCCCGGATCGCCCGCACCGCCTCGGACGAGGGCGTCCACGTGGTCGGGCTCTCGATCCTGTCCGGCTCACACGCGGAGCTGATCCCCACGGTCCTGGCCGAGCTCCGCGAGGCCGGCGCGGACGTCCCCGTCGTGGTCGGCGGCATCATCCCGCCCGCCGACGAGGCGGCCCTCCTCGAGGCCGGAGTGGCGCGCGTCTACACCCCGAAGGACTTCGAGGTGAGCCGCATCATGGGCGACATCGTGGACCTGGTGGCCGCCCACCACGGCGTGGCAGCACCGGCGTAGCTGATCGCTCGGCGGCAACCGCTAGCGTCCCGCGCCGATGGCCACGGATCCCGCAGAGCTGGGGCGCAGGCTGCGTGACGGCGACCGCTCGGCGGCCGCCGCCGCCCTGAACGTGATCGAGAACCGGGGCGAGAGAGACGCGACGAGAGCGCTGCTGGGCGAGGTCTCGCCCGCCGCGCTCAAGCGCGAGCCGCCGGCCCACGTGATCGGGATAACAGGGCCGCCCGGAGCCGGTAAGTCCTCATTGCTGTCAGTGCTCGTCTCGGAGTGGCGCAACGCGACAGAGGACCGTCGCCGTCCTCGCGGTCGATCCGTCGAGCAAGCGCTCGGGCGGCTCGCTGCTCGGCGACCGCGCCCGCATCGACCACGACCCGCGCGACGACGGTGTGCTGATCCGCTCGACCGCGGCCGGCGGCAGGCTCGGCGGTCTCGCCGCGGCCACGCGCGAGGCCGCCGAGGCGCTGGCGCCCGCGTTCGACGTGGTGGTTGTCGAGACCGTCGGCGTGGGCCAGTCGGAGACGGACGTGGAGGACGTGTGCGACACCGTCGCCGTGGTCGTGCAGCCTGCATCCGGTGACGTCCTCCAGTTCCTGAAGGCCGGGATCATGGAGGTGCCGGACCTGCTGGTGATCACGAAGGCCGACCTGGGCGATGCCGCGGAGCGGTCGCGGCGCGACCTGACCCAGGCGCTGGCAGCCGTCGGCTCCTCGGAGGTGCCGGTGCTGGCCGTGTCGTCGGTGCCGCCGCCGAGCGGGATCGGCGAGCTGGCCGACGCCCTGGATGCGCACCGGAACGGAACGGACCTGGCCGAGCGCCGCGTGCGCGCCCGCCGCGGAGCCGCCCTGCGCGAGTTCCTGGCCGAGCACGGGGACCGCGCGCTGCGCGACCTGGGCGGACGCCGCGAGGCCGAGCGGCTGCTCGAGCGGCAGGATCCGGCCGCAGGGGTGACCGAGCTGGTGAGCGCGCTGGAGGCCGCGCGGTGAGCCGCCGCAAGAAGCCCGCCAGCAGCACTCCGGCGACGAGCGCCGTCGAGCCTGCCGAGAGCGGCGGCGCGGCCGCTCCGGGCCCGGCGCGCGCCCCACGGCGGCGCGTCGGCCTCGACATCGCCGTCCTCATCGCCGTCTTCGCCGTGACCGCCGGCATCGCCGAGCTGGCCGGCGCGGCCAACCTCGGGGTCGCGCTTGGCGTCGGCCAGGTGGCCTTCGCGATCGCGGTCGTGGTGCTGCTGCTCAGGGAGTGATTTCGCCGCGCTGGAGCGCCAGCACGACCGCGTGGAGCCGCGTGCGGGCGCGCAGCTTCGTGACGGCATTGCGAACGTGGGCGCGCACCGTCTCGGCCGAGACGCCGAGCTCGCGCGCCACCTCCTCGCCGCTGTAGCCGCGCGCAAGCAGGGTGAGGACCTCACGCTCGCGCGTGGTCAGCCCTCGGAGTCTCTCCGCTGCTTCCATCCATGACGAGCATCGACCCAAGATCCGGAGCTCGCCATCGCCCGGTCGTCCCGACCCGCCAATGGGACGCCTCCTACGATCGGAGGAGTACGCTTGCGCGCGCCGTGGGCCTCGGCTCCTTCATCGGTGCAGGACGTTCGCTCGACGCGGCGGTCGGGCGAGTCCGCAGAGCCGAGGAGCTCGGCTACGAGTCCGTCTACGTGACCCACATCGCCGGCCGCGACTCCGTCACGCTCCTGACCATCTACGCCGCCAACAGCGAGCGCGTGACGCTCGGCACCGGCGTGATCCCGATCTACGCCCGCACGCCGGCGAACATGGCGCAGTCCTTCGCCACCCTGGACGAGTTCTCCGGCGGGCGCGCCGTCGCCGGGTTCGGGGTCTCCCACAAGCCGGTGGTGGAGGGCTGGTACGGGCAGTCGATCGACAAGCCCCTCCAGGAGATCCGCGAGTACGTGGCGATCGTGCGGGCGATTCTCCGCGGCGAGGACCCCCCGCCGGGCGAGAAGTTCCGCACCGGCTTCCGCTGCATGGGCTACGAGCCGCTGCGCGCCGACCTGCCGATCTACCTGGCCGGGCTCTCCCCCGGCATGCTGCGGCTCGCGGGTGAGATCGCCGACGGCGTGGTCCTCTGGCTCTGCAACCCGCACTACATCCGCGACGTGGTCGTGCCGACCGTCCGCGAGGGCCGTGAGAAGGCTGGCAAGGAGCTGGACGGGTTCGACATCGTCGCGGCGGTCCCGTCGGCCGTCACGGACGACCCCACGCCCGCGCTCGAGCAGCTGCGCTCGGAGCTCGTGACCTACTTCCACCTGCCCTACTACCGCGCGATGCTCGAGCGCTCCGGGTTCGACCCGGACGCGGGCGCCACCGACGAGTTCCTCCGGGTGCTCGCGGCCGTCGGCCCGCCAGAGGAGGCGATCGAGTCCGTGCGCCGCTACCGCGACTGCGGCGCCACCTCGCCGTGCGTCGGCGGCATCTCGGGGACCGACTTCGACGCCACGCTCGAGGCGCTAGCCAAGAGCCTCGACTAGCCAGCGCCCGCCCTGCCGGCGGAGCTGGAGCTCGTCGCTCACGCGCGCCTGGCCCTCGGCCTCCGTCCGGACCTTGACGGTGGCCCGGTCCTTCTTCAGGTCGATCCGCTCGATCTCGATCCTGGGCTGCTCCACCCCCTCCGCCGCCGAGCGCAGCTGGCGCGTGCATTCCTCGCCACCGGCGCGCTCGCGCGCCCTCGCGGTGAAGAGCTGTTGGCAGATGGTGGCGTAGTCCTTCTGCTCAACCGCGCGCTCCAGGCGCTTGACCGTCAGAGCGACCTGCGCGGCCTCGCCGGAGATCCGTTTGGGCTCCTCGTCGGCCCCCAGCGAGCAGCCCGAGGGGGCGAGCATGACGATGGTGGCCATAATGGACACATGGAGGGATCCGCGCAGGAGTCCGTGGGCACGCAGTCGAGCTGGCTGCGCTGCTACCGCTGCTGGTCGCAGAACCTGGAGGTGCAGCTTCATTACGAGGGCATCTTGAAGGTTGACGCCGACACAGGCGAGGCGGTCGACCCCGTGGAGGAGGTTCAGGAGGCCGTGGTCCAGTGCCTCGACTGCCTCCACGACCAGCCCCACCTCGCGCTCACCTTCTATGACGAGGACGGCCGGCGCATCTCCCGCATCGAGCCCGTCGAGGATCGCTGGGAGCGAATGGTCACGGGCACGCCCTGGGTCGCCTCGTGCACGGTCACGGTCGATGCGGACCAGGTGGAGTCGTGCTCGGGCCCTGACGCCGCCGAGTCGCTGGCCTTCGCCGCATTCGGCGACCACGGCACGCGCGAGTTCTTCACCCACGTGCGCTTCCACAAGCACGAGGACGACCGAATCGTGATCCACATGCTTGTGGAGCTGTACGCGCGCTCCTCCGACGAGGCCACCGACGTGATGGAGCAGGCCGCCCGCGGCGAGCTCACGATCACATCGCTGGCCGAAGAGTCACGCCCGCCCGCGTCGAGCCCTGGCGAGGCGCACTAGCGCCGCTTCTACGTCCGGCGTCGCGGCGGCGCTGGCGCTCACTGCAGCGGTGAAGGGTGGGTGTTCCGTCGCTTTTCCGTCATATAGGCCGAGAACTGACGGAGGACCCCTCTTTACTCGGCCAGGCCAATCACCCCGCGCGCCGCCAGCGCAGCGATCTCTTCAGGCGATCGACCCAGCTCGCCGAGCACCTCGGCCGTGTGCTCTCCCAGGAGCGGCGGCGGGGTCGGGTCGGGGCGGGTGGCGCCCCAGATCGGCGAGCGCACAAGGTCGAGCGGGCCGGCCGTCGGGTGCTCCACCGTGACCGTGGCGGGACGGCCGGCGGCCGCCGCGGCCGCAAGCGCGTCGGGCACCGAGCGCACCTTCCCGGAAGGGACGCCGGCGGCCGCGAGCTCTGCCAGCCACTCCTCGGCCGGCCGCTCGCGGAAGCGCGCCTCCAGGAGAGGGATGAGCTCCTTTCGGTGCTCCACCCGGGACGCGTTCGTGGCGAAGCGAGCGTCCTCGGGGAGCGAGGCGAGATCGAGTACGGAGCACAGCGAGCGGAACAGTCCGTCGTTCGCGGCGGCCACCGCGACGCGTCCTGAGGAGGTCTCGAAGTCCTGGTAAGGCACGATGTTGGGGTGTGCGTTTCCATGTCGCTCCGGCTCCGTGCCCGTGACCAGCGCATTCTGGGCCACGTTCACGAGTCCCGCGAGGCCGCTGTCGAGCAGCGGCACCTCGATGCGGGCACCCTCTCCCCCGTGCAGCGCGGCGAGCACGGCGGCGGCCGCGTGAAGGCCCGCGAGCACGTCCACAAGCGCGACGCCCACCTTGTACGGCGCGCCATCCTCCGGGCCCGTGATCGACATCAGGCCCGACTCCGCCTGGGCCACGAAGTCGTAGCCCGGGCGTCCGGGCGGCTGGCGCTCCGAGCCGAACCCGGTGATCGAGCAGTAGACCACGCGCGGGTTGCGCTCGCGCACCTGCGCGTATCCGACCCCGAGCCGGTCGGCGCCCCCCACCTTGAAGTTCTCGACCACCACGTCGGCGCCGCTGCAGAGCTCGAGGGCGAGCTCGCGTCCCTCGGGCTGGGAGAGGTCGAGCGCGCAGCTGCGCTTGCCTCGGTTCACCGACAGGTAGTACGCCGCCTCGCCGCCCGCGAAGGGCGGCCCCCACGAGCGGGTCTCGTCGCCGCCCTGCGGGCGCTCGACCTTGACCACGTCCGCGCCGAGGTCCGCGAGCACCATCGTGCAGTAGGGGCCCGCGAGCACGCGCGAGAGGTCGGCCACGCGCACGCCCGCGAGCGGGGCGCTGCCGGAGTCGGGGGCGCTGCCTGGTGAGCTCTGCATCGAGCGGCATCCTGACAGGGGCGCGCGC
The DNA here is from genome assembly GCA_963771715.1 of uncultured Thermoleophilaceae bacterium. Lineage (GTDB taxonomy): Bacteria > Actinomycetota > Thermoleophilia > Solirubrobacterales > Thermoleophilaceae > JACVRW01. Next base: position 280,611 of record CAVYUQ010000010.1, on the reverse strand, counting down.
CGCGGTGGCTGCGCTCGAGGAGGCCGGGGTCGAGATCGCCTTCGGCCTTCCCGGCGTGCACAACCTGCCGCTGTGGCGGGAGCTGAACGGGTCTCCGATCCGCCTGGTGGGCGTGCGACACGAGCAGACCGCCGCCTACGCTGCCGACGGATACGCGCGCGCCAGCGGGCGCCTGGGCGTCGCCCTCACCACGACCGGGCCGGGCGCGGCCAACACGCTCGCGGCGGTCGGCGAGGCGTGGGCGTCGCGCCAGCCGCTGCTGGTGATCGCCACCGACATCCCCTCGACGGCGCGCCGCCCCGGCGTCTGGCGCGGCGTGCTTCACGAGGCCACCGACCAGGCCGCGATGTTCATGCCGGTCGTCAAGGAGGCGATCCGGGTGCACGCGGCCGACGAGATCGGCCCCGCGGTGGCGCGCGGGGCGCGCGCCGCTCTGGAGGCGCCCGCGCGGCCTGTGTACGTGGAGATCCCCACGGACCTGCTGAACGGGGAAGCCTCAACCAACCTCGAGGGGTCAGACCCCTTGAGGGTGGTTGAGGGTTCGGCCCGACTCGATCACGCGCAGGTCGACCGTGCCGCCGAGCTGCTCGAGCGCGCCCGGCGGCCGCTCGTCTGGGCCGGTGGCGGTGCGCTCCAGTCGGGAGCGGGTGAGGCGGTCGCGCGGCTCGCCGAGCGGCTCGTGGCGCCCGTGATGCTCACCTACTCGGCCCGCGGTCTGCTGGCGCCGGGGCATCCCTGCCTCGTCGAGGTGCCGCCGCACGTGCCCGAGGTGGGCGCGCTCTGGGACGAGGCCGACGTGGTGGTGGCGGTCGGCAGCGACTTCGACGGCATGATGACCCAGGGCTGGAAGATGCCCCAGCCGCCGCACCTCGTGGCGATCAACGTCGATCCGAGGGACGCCTCGAAGAACTACAGGCCGGACGTCGTGGTCGAGGCCGACGCCGCGGCCGGCGCGGGGGCGCTCGCCGAGCGGCTCGGCAAGCGCGGCGGGCTCGACTCGCTCGAGCGCCGCCTGAAGGAGCTCGGGCGCGGCGTGCGGGAGCGGCTCCGCGCCGAGGATCCCGACGCCGTGGCGTTCCTCGACGCCATCGAGGGCGCGCTGCCGGACGACGCGATCCTGGTCTGCGACATGTGCATCCCGGGCTACTGGCTCGGCGGCTTCCACCGCACTCCGGCGCCGCGCAAGCTCTCATATCCGCTCGGCTGGGGCACGCTCGGCTGCGCGTTCCCGCAGGGCCTCGGCGCCGCGCTGGCGGGCGCCGGCCCGGCCGTGAGCATCTCCGGGGACGGCGGCTTCCTGTACGCCTGCGGCGAGCTGGCGACGGCGAAGCAGGAGGACATCCCGCTGACGATCGTGATCGTGGACGACGACGGCTACGGGATGATCCGCTACGACCAGGACCTGCACGGAGACCCGCGCGAGGGCGTGGACCTGACCAACCCCGATTTCGTCGCGCTCGCCGCCTCCTTCGGCATCCGGGCGGACAGTGTGGACGGGCTCGGCGAGCACTTCGGGGTGGCCCTGAAGGGCCACGTGGCGCTGAAGGAGCCCACGATGCTGGTGGCACGGGCCGCGCTCGGGCCGCCGCCGAACGTGTCGCCGCGCTGGTACCGGCGGTGAACGAGGACCCGGACGAGCCGCCACTTGCGCGCCGTGCGTCGCCGCGCCGCCTGGCGCGCCGCGCGGGCGAGCGCATCCCGCCCCGGGCCGAGCTCATGGAGCAGGCCGCCGAGGCATCGCGGGCGGGCCTGCGCAGCCGGCGCGAGCGCGTCATCACGCTCGCCCGGCCGATCCTCCAGACCTCGGTGGCCGCGTCCGCCGCGTGGCTGATCGCCACCGAGCTGGTCGGTCACGACGAACCCTTCTTCGCGCCGATCTCCGCAGTCGTGACGCTCGGACTCACCATCGGCGAGCGCCGCCGCCGCGCCGTCGAGCTGGCCATCGGCGTGGCGGTGGGAATCGGCATCGCGGACCTGCTCGTGGCGGCCATCGGCACCGGCACGTGGCAGATCGGCGTGGTCTGCGGGCTCGCGATGCTGGCCGCGACGCTCGTGGGCGGCGGCGCGCTGCTCGCGTCGCAGGCGGGTGCCTCGGCCGTACTCGTGGCCACGCTCCAGCCGCCCGAGGGCTTCGACTTCGAAAGGGCCTTCGACGCGCTCGTGGGAAGCGGCACGGCGCTAGCGGTGGGAGCGCTGCTGCTGCCCGTGGACCCCGTGCGCCTCGTTCGCGAGGGCCTCGGCCCGGTGCTGGACCGCCTCGCCACGGTGCTCGACGCGATCGCCGACGCGCTCGAGCACCGAGACGCTCGCGAGGCGGAGCGCGCCCTCGCCGCGGTCGGCCGGGCCGACGCGCTCTACGACCACCTCTCCGCGACGCTCGCGGCCGCCGGCGACGCCGCACGCATCTCGCTGGACCGTCGCGTGGCTCTCAATCGCCTCGAGCGATACGTGGCGGCCGTGGGCGAGGTGGGCCTCGCCATCGAGAACGTGCGCGCGCTGGCGCGCGGCTCGGTGCGGGCGATCGCGCTGGACGACAGCACCCCACCCGAGGTGATCGCGGCCATCCGCGAGCTCGCCACCGCCGTGCGCGAGCTCGAGGCCCTGCTCGAGGACGAGGGCGGGGACCCATCGCGCAAGGCGGCCATGCGCGCCGTGCGGCTGGCCAACGCTGTGCTTGACGAGACCTCGAACCTCTCCGCCGTCCACATCGTCGGCCAGGTGCGCCTGGTGGCGGTGGACCTGCTGCGAGCCGGCGGAATGCCGCGCGCCGAGGCGCAGGAGGCCGTGCGCGGCGCCACGCCGGAGAGGCTCAGCTAGTCCCAGGCGAGCCGGAAGCCGGTGTCGCTCTCGATCTCCGCGACCTCCATCTGGGCCTTCTGGAGCTTGCCCGCGTAGTCCCAGTTCATCGACTGCCAGCGCGTGAACTGGTCGAGCACCCAGATGCCGGACTGGCGTGAGCCGTTGCCGGACTTGCCGTTGCCGCCGAAGGGCAGGTGCGCCTCCGCGCCGCTGGTGGAGTTGTTCACGGACACCATCCCCGCGCTCACGCGCTCGCGGAAGCGGAAGGCCGACTTGGGGTCGTTCGTGTAGACCGCGGACGACAGCCCGTAGCCGTGGCCGTTCGCCAGCTCCATGGCCTCGTCGAAGTCCGAGAAGGTCGCGACCCCGATTATCGGCCCGAAGGTCTCGGTCCCGTAGATCTCGTCCTCGGCCGTCACGCCGTCGACGATCGTCGGGTGGCAGTAGATCCCCGCGTCCGGGTCGCCGACGAAGCCGGGGCGCGGGTTGTCGCTCGTGATGCGGCCGGTGCCGGTGGAGCCGGACACGCGATGGTGGTCGCGGATCAGCCCGAGCCACTCCTCGAAGCGCTCCGCGAATCGCTCGTGGATCATCGGCCCGTAGAGGACGTCCTGCGTGGGATCGCCCACGGGCGCCTCCTCGAGCGCGCGCGTGAGGCGGCTCACGAACTCGTCGTGGATCGACTCGTGCACGATCGCCGTGCCGAGCGAGGTGCAGCGCTGGCCCGCGGTCCCGAAGCCGCTGAAAAGGGTTCCTTCCACGGCCAGGTCGAGGTCGGCGTCCGGCATCACCACGAGCGGGTTCTTCCCGCCGAGCTCGAGACACGCGGCCTGCCCGTGGCGGCCGGTGAGCTCACCGATCTTGGAGCCCACTGCCGAGGAGCCGGTGAAGCCGACCTTGTCCACGAGCCGCTCGTCGAGCGCGCGCTCCAGGCCCTCGAAGGCGGTAGGGCCGTCGCTCTGCACGAGGTTGAAGACGCCGTCCGGCAGCCCGCCGGCGAGGAACAGGTTCGCGAGCGCGTCGCCCAGCGCGGGCGCGTACTCGGCCGGCTTCCAGACCACCGCGTTTCCGCACAGGATCGCCGGCACCAGGTACCAGGACGGCACCGCCACCGGGAAGTTCCCGGCCGTGATGATCGCGGCCACCCCGACCGGCACGCGGAAGGTGAAGAGCTGCTTGTCCGGCATCTCGCTCGGAACGGTCTGGCCGTAGAGGCGCCGCCCCTCCGAGAGGAAGAAGTCGCAGGTGTCGATGATCTCCTGGACCTCGCCGAGCGCCTCCGGGTAGGGCTTCCCGATCTCGCGCGTGACGAGGCGCGAGAGGGCCTCCTTGTTGTCCTCCACGAGGCGGCCGATCTGCTTCACGACGTTGCCGCGCACCGGTGCCGGAACCGCGGCCCACTCGCGCTGCGCCGCGCGCGCCGCGCGGCAGGCGTCCACGAAGGTGTCGGCGTCGCCGAGGACGGCCTCGCAGACCAGGTCGTCGAGGTTCGCGGGATTGCGCGACTCGATACGCCGCCCGTCGCTGCGGGCCTCCCCGCCGATGATCGATCCGACAGTCCTCGTCTCAGTGATGCTCATGTTCCGTAGCGTACCCAGCGTGGAGCGAGCCTCTGTGGTGATAGCCGGCGGCGGCGCGATCGGAACGAGCATCGCGTTCCACCTGGCCGAGGCCGGCGTGGAGGACGTGCTGCTCCTGGAGCGAGGCGAGCTCGGCTCCGGCTCGACGAGCAAGGGCGCCGGCGGCGTGCGCGCGATGTTCTCGGACGAGCTGAACGTGCGCATAGGGCTGCGCTCGCTCGAAGCCTGGGGCGCGTTCGGGGAGCGCCCGGGCTGGGAGATCGACCTGCAGCGGGTGGGCTACCTGTTCCTGCTCGCCAGCGAAGCCGAGGTGGCTGAGTTCGAGCGCAGCGTCGAGATTCAGAACAGGGTCGGAGCTCCGAGCCGCATGGTGACCGTCGAGGAGGCGGCGGAGCTCTCCCCCCTGGCGGGAATGGAGGACGTGCTGGCCGGCGCGTTCTGCCCGCTGGCCGGCCACGCGACCCCGGACGGGGCGGTCCAGGGCTACGCGGCCGGAGCGCGAGCGCACGGCGCCCGTGTCGCGGTCGGCCGGCAGCTCGCCGGCCTCGAGGACGGCGTGGTGCACACGAGCGCGGGCGCGATCGAGGCCGAGTGCGTGGTGTGCGCGGCGGGACCGTGGTCGCGCGCCGTGGGCGAGCTTGCGGGCGTCGACCTTCCGGTGAGCCCGGAGCGGCGGCGGATCGCCTACACGGGGCCGATGACGATCGAGCGCCCGCCGCCGATGACGATCGACTTTGCGACCGGCTTCTACTTCCACGGCGAGGGGCGCGGCCTGCTGTTCGGCACGAACGACGTCTGCGAGACGCAGGACGAGTGGCTCGAGCGTGCCGTTCCGGTGCTGGGCAGGCGCGCGCCCGTGCTGCTCGACGCCCCGATCGCCGGCGGCTGGTGGGGCGACTACGAGATGACGCCCGACCACAATGCCCTGATCGGCGAGGCCGAGGCGGCGCCGGGGCGCTTCCTCTACGCCACCGGGTTCTCCGGCCACGGCTTCCTCCAGGCACCGGCCGTCGGCGAGATCGTGCGCGACCTCTACCTGCGGCGCGAGCCGTTCGTGGACGTCTCCGCTCTCGCCGCCGGACGGGGGGAGCGCCCGGAGCGCAACGTCGTCTAGCCGCTCTCCTCCAGGCGCCCCTCGAGGGCCTCGAGCTGGGCCGCGAGCTCCGCCGGCAGGCCATCCCCGAAGCCGGCGAAGTGCTCGCGCAGCTGCGGAAGCTGGGCGCGCCACTCGTCCTGGTCCACCTCGAGGAGCTTCGCCATCGCCTCGGGCGAGACGTCGAGCCCCGACGTGTCGATCGCGTCGTCGGTCGGCACGAGCCCGATCGCGGTCTCGCGCGCCCCACCGTGACCGTCGCAGCGCTCCGCCACCCACGCGAGCACGCGGCTGTTCTCGCCGAAGCCGGGCCACAGGAAGCCCCCCGCGTGGTCCTTGCGGAACCAGTTCACCATGAAGACCTTCGGCAGCTTCGCCCCCGCGCGCCGGCCGCTCTCGAGCCAGTGGCCGAAGTAGTCGCCCATGTTGTAGCCGCAGAAGGGCAGCATCGCCATGGGGTCGAAGCGCAGCTCGCCCACCGCGCCGGACGCGGCGGCGGTCTTCTCCGAGGCCATGATCGCGCCCATGAACACGCCGTGCTCCCAGTCGAAGGCCTCGGTCACGAGCGGCACCACCGAGGCGCGCCGGCCGCCGAAGAGGAACGCGTCGATCGGCACGCCCTTCGGGTCCTCCCAGTTGGGCGCGATCGAGGGACACTGGGCGGCGGGCGTCGTGAAGCGCGCGTTCGGGTGAGCCGCCGTCTGGTCACTGTCGGGCGTCCAGTCCTCGCCGTGCCAGTCGATGGCGTGACTGGGCGGCTCCGACATCCTCTCCCACCAGATGTCTCGGTCGTCCGTGAGCGCGCAGTTGGTGAAGATCGAGTTCTCGCGGATGGTGGCCATCGCGTTCGGGTTCGTCTTCTCGCTCGTCCCGGGTGCGACCCCGAAGAAGCCCGCCTCGGGATTGATCGCGTAGAGCCGGCCGTCGTCGCCGAACTTCATCCAGGCGATGTCGTCACCCACCGTCTCGACCTTCCAGCCGGGCAGGGTCGGGATCAGCATGGCCAGGTTGGTCTTTCCGCACGCGGACGGGAACGCGCCCGTCACGTGCTTGACGGTCCCCTCCGGCGAGGTGAGCTTCAGGATCAGCATGTGCTCGGCGAGCCAGCCCTCGTCGCGGGCCATCACCGAGGCGATCCGCAGGGCGAAGCACTTCTTCCCGAGCAGGGCGTTGCCCCCGTACCCCGAGCCGAACGACCAGATCTCGCGCGCCTCGGGGAAGTGCGCGATGTACTTGTCGTCGTTGCAGGGCCACGGGACGTCCTCCACGCCGTCCACCAGCGGCATCCCGACCGAGTGCAGGCAGGGCACGAACTCGCCGTCGCTCCCCAGGACGTCGAGCGCGCCCTGGCCCATGCGGGTCATGATCCTCATCGACACCGCCACGTACGGCGAGTCGGTGAGCTGCACGCCCACGTGCGCGATCGGAGAGCCGAGCGGGCCCATGGAGAAGGGCACCACGTACATCGTGCGCCCGCGCATCGAGCCCTTGAACAGGTCGGTGAGCGTCTCGCGCATCTCGTCCGGGTCGCGCCAGTTGTTGGTGGGCCCCGCGTCGTGCTCGTTTGCCGAGCAGATGAACGTGCGGCCCTCCACACGGGCGACGTCGCTCGGGTTGGAGCGCGCGAGATACGAGTTCGGCCGTTTCGCGTCGGATAGCCGCTCGAAGGTCCCCGCCTCGACCAGCTGGCGGCAGAGCGAGTCGTACTCCTCTGCGGACCCGTCGCACCAGTGAATTGCGTCCGGCTGGGTGAGCTCAGCCGCCTGCTCGACCCAGGCGAGCAGCTTCTCGTGGGTGGTTGGCGCGGAGGTTGCTTGGGTCACGTGAGTCGTTGTCTCCTATTCAGCGGGGCGGCAAAAGCCTAACCGGCGGCGTCCATACACTGGCCCACCATGCGGGCCGTGCTGCGCTTCGTGGCGTCGGTGATGATGGTCAGCGGGGGGCTCCTGATCACCGACGCCGCCGTGACCCTGCTCTGGCAGGAGCCGATCTCGGCGGTCGTCGCGCATCGCCAGCAAACCCGCCTGAAGGAGGCGCTGGTCGACCCCCCGCCGAGGGTGATTCAGAGGAGGCCGCTGCCGGGCGACGCCATCGGCCGCATCGAGATCCCCGCAATCGGCGTGAAGGACTACGTGGTCGAGGGCACCGACCTCGACAACCTGCGCAAGGGCCCCGGCCACTACCCGGGGACCCCGCTCCCCGGGGACCGCGGCACCGTGGCCATCGCCGGCCATCGCACCACCTACGGAGCGCCCTTCCGGAAGATCGACGACCTGCACCGCGGCCAGGAGATCGCCGTGGACATGCCGTACGGCCGCTACGTGTACCGGGTGGAGCGCACCAAGATCGTGGAGCCCACAGACCTGTCGGTGCTCGACCGCGTCCGGCACGACCGGCTCGTCCTGACCGCGTGCCACCCGCTCTACAGCGCCGCGCAGCGGGTCGTGGTGTTCTCGCGGGCGGTCCGCCGCGAGCCCTCCCGCGTCAGACAGCTGTCGTGACCGGCGCGGCGGCCTGCGAGTCGAGGTCCGAGGCGTCCTGCGACTCGAACCAGAGGATCAGCAGGACCACCAGCGCCACCGAGATCGCCACCACCGCGAGCCAGTAGACGAGCTTCAGGAGCACGCGCGGCTAGCTCCGGCGCGGGACCAGCACTGCGCGCTTGAACTCAGCCACGAGCGTGCCGTCCTGCTTGAAGACCCGCGTGTGCACCTTCACGATCCCGCGGTCGGGCTTCGACTGCGACGGGCGCACCTCGAGCACCTCCGACTCGGCGAAGAGCGTGTCGCCGTGGAACACCGGTGCGGGGTGCGAGAGCTCCTCCGTGGCGAGGTTGGCGATCGCCTTGCCGGACACGTCGGCCACCGACATCCCGAGCGCGAGCGAGTAGACGAGCGGCCCGACGACCACGTTGCGGCCCTGCTGCGACTCCGCCGCGTACACGTCGTTGATGTGCAGTGGGTGATGGTTCATGGTGAGCAGGCAGAACAGGTGGTCGTCCGCCTCGGTGACCGTCTTGGCCGGCCAGTGCTTGTACACGGCCCCCACCTCGAAGTCCTCCAGGTAGCGCCCGTAGGGGCGCGCGCCGGAGGCCTCGCGCTCCGCCTGGCTGGTCTCGATCCCTCGTGTGTCGGTCTCGCTCATGGGCCGCGGAATCCTAGTCACCAGTAGATTCCGGCGTTGATGCGCAACCCCAGAGACTTCTTCAAGCCGCTCGCCATCGGCGCCCCGGAGCCGCTCCGCGAGATCCCCTTCAGGCCCTCGCGGATGATCCATTTCCTCGATTTCTCGAACGAGAAGATGGTGGCGAAGGCACCGGACATCGCCCCGCAGGTGGACATCCTGCTCGGCAACCTCGAGGACGCCATCCCCGTTGATCGCAAGGAGGCTGCGCGCGAGGGGCTGATCCGCGTGGGCTCGGAGATGGAGCTCGGTGACACCCAGCTCTGGACCCGCATCAACGCGCTCGAGAGCCCCTGGATGCTGGACGACCTGATGCAGCTCGTGGCCGCGGTCGGAGACCGCCTCGACGTGGTGATGGTGCCGAAGGTCGAGGGGCCGTGGGACATCCACTACGTGGACCGCCTGCTGGCGCAGCTCGAGGCCAAGGCGGGGCTCGGCCGACCGATCCTGATCCACGCGATCCTCGAGACCGCCCAGGGCGTGACCAACCTCGAGGAGATCGCCACCGCGAGCCCGCGCATGCAGGGCATGAGCTTCGGGCCGGCGGACCTCGCCGCGAACCGCCGCATGAAGACCACGCGCGTGGGCGGCGGCCACCCCGGATACCGCGTGATCGAGGACCCGGACCCGGACAACCCGGAGGCGCCGCGCGCGACCGCGCAGCAGGACCCCTGGCACTACTCGATCGCCCGCATGGTCGACGCCTGCGCGGGCGCCGGCATCCTGCCGTTCTACGGGCCCTACGGCGACATCAAGGACACAGAGGGCTGCGAGACGCAGTTCCGCGCGGCCTTCCTGCTCGGGTGCGTGGGCGCGTGGTCGCTGCACCCCGCGCAGATCGAGATCGCCAAGCGAGTGTTCTCGCCGGACCCGGACGAGGTGAAGTTCGCCAAGAAGGTGATCGAGGCGATCCCGGACGGCCGCGGCGTCCACATGATCGACGGCAAGATGCAGGACGACGCCACCTGGAAGCAGTGCAAGGTGATGGTCGACCTCGCGGAGATGCTGGCCCGCAAGGACCCGGAGCTGGCGGCGGCCTACGGGTTCGAGGCCGCCGTGAGGGCCTGAACGGCAGCACCGAGGGCGTCGTGCCCGGGGTGCGATCGGAGTTGACCGCGATATACGCGGCGAAAGCCGACAGGTAGGGTTCCGCGCCGCCATGCGCTTCTTCGAGTACGAGGCCCGCGAGATCGTGAAGCGGGCCGGCATACCTGTCACCGATTACGGGTTCGCCACCACCGACCAGGAGGCGCGCGAGATCGCCCACCGGATCGGCGGGTCGACCGTGATCAAGTCGCAGGTCCTCACGGGCGGGCGCATGAAGGCGGGCGGCGTCAAGTTCGCCGACAACGCCGACGAGGCGGCCGACTACGCGAAGGAGATCCTGAGGCTCGAAATCGGCGGGCACATGCCGCGCGGCGTGCTCGTGGACCCGAAGGCCGAGGTCAAGCAGGAGTACTACGCGGGCGTGGTCTGGGACGGGCTGCGAAAGCAGCCGGTGATGATCTTCTCGCCCGTCGGCGGCATCGACATCGAGCAGGTGGCCGAGGAGCAGCCCGACAAGGTCGGGCGCCGCCACTTCTCCACGATCCAGCCCTTCAGCGACTACATGGCGAAGGAGACCATCGCGTCCACTGGCGTCGGCGGCCGTCAGCTCACGCGCATCACCCCGATCCTCGCCCGTTTGGCCAAGCTGTTCGTGGAGCACGACATGACGCTCGCCGAGATCAACCCGCTCGGCGAGCTCGAGGACGGCTCGTTCGTGGCGCTCGACGCGCACATGGACATGGAGAACGAGGCGCGACCGCGCCAGCAGGCGCTTCTGAAGGAGCTCGGCGTGGGCGACGAGGAGACGCGCGAGGCGCGCGAGCCGACCGAGTTCGAGCTGGCCGGCGAGGAGGTCGACTCGATGGATCACCGCGGGGTGGCCGGCAACGTGACCGAGTTCGACGGCGACCTCGGCCTCGTGATCGGCGCCGGCGGCGGCTCGCTCACCCTGTTCGACGCGGTCCGCGCACACGGCGGGCGCCCGGCCAACTACTGCGAGATCGGCGGCAACCCGTCGGTGCGCAAGGCCGCCGGGCTCGCGAAGCTCGTGCTCCAGAAGCCGGGCGTGGACAAGATCGCCGTGATGATGTCGATCGTCTCGAACACCCGCGTGGACATCGTGGCCCGCGGCGTGATCAAGGCCTGCCTCGAGCTCGGCTACGACCCGGCCGAGAAGATCGCGATCTTCCGCATCCCGGGCGCCTGGGAGGACGAGGGCTTCAAGATCCTCGAGAAGTACGGCGTGGAGTACTGCGACCGCTCCGTGTCGATGCACGAGGCCGCCCGCCGCGCCGTCGAGAAGATCCAGGGAGCCGCGGTGGCATGAGCATCCTGATCGACGAGAACACCACCTTCATCGTCCAGGGAATCACGGGCCGCGAGGCCGTGAACCTCACGCGCGAGTGCATCGACTACGGCAGGGGCGCGAAGGTCGTGGGCGGAGTCACGCCTGGGCGCAAGGGCCGCGAGGTGCACGGCGTGCCGGTGTTCGACACGGTCGAGCAGGCCGTCGAGAACCACGGCGCCCCGATCAACGGCTCGGTCGTGACCGTCCCGCCGGCCTTCACCAAGGACGCCGTGTTCGAGGCGATCGAGAACGGCATCGAGCTGGTGGTGATCGTGACCGAGCGCATCCCGCGAGGCGACGTGGCGCAGATGGTCGAGCTCGCCTCGGCGCGCGGCGCGCGCATCATCGGGCCGAACTGCCTCGGGATCATCGTCCCGGACGTGATCAAGATGGGCGGCATCGGCGGCCCCGCCAAGGACGCCGCTAAGTCCTACTCGACGGGGCCGGTGGGCGTGATCTCCCGCTCCGGCGGTATGACGACCGAGATGTCGTCCACGCTCACCGCCGCCGGCCTGGGGCAGTCCACCGCGGTGTCGATCGGCGGCGACGCGATCATCGGCTCCTCCTACGCCGAGCTGATGCCGCTGTTCGAGCAGGACGAGCAGACCGAGGCGATCGTGATCTACACCGAGCCGGGCGGGCGAATGGAGGCCGAGCTGGCTCGATACGTGACCGAGGAAAGCACTCGCAAGCTGCCGATCGTCGCGTTCATGGCCGGCCGCTTCATGGACGAGATGCCCGGGATGAGCTTCGGGCACGCCGGCACGATCGTGGAGGGCAAGGAGGACACGGCCGCCGAGAAGATCGAGCGGCTCGCCTCCGCGGGCATCGTCGTGGCCGAGGAGATCGCGGAGATCCCGGGCCTGGTGAAGGAGCGCCTCGGGGTGGCGGCGTGAGCACCACGAGCCACGGCACCTTCATCGCGGTGGAGGTCGAGGGGTCCGCTCGCGCCGACGCCGAGCTGGCGAAGAAGCTCGAGGAGGCCTGCCCGGTGGACATCTTCGCCGCCGCCGAGGGCGGCGTTCGGATCGTGGAGGAGAACCTCGACGAGTGCGTGCTCTGCGGGCTGTGCCTGGACGCCTCCCCGCCCGGCACCGTGAAGGTGATCAAGCTCTACGACGGCGGCGCCGAGCTGGAGCGGGCGGCCTGACGAACCCCGACGTCACCCCGGAGCGCTTCCGCCGGGGCATCGCGGGGAGCTTCCCCGGCAACCTCGGGATCGAGGTCGTGCGCATCGAGGACGACGAGGTGGAGGGCCGCCTCGAGGTCGACGAGCGCCACCTCCACCCCGGCGGCTACGTGCACGGCGGCGTCTGGGTGGCCTTCGCGGACACCGTGGCCGCCTGGGGCACGTTCCGCCACCTCCAGGACGGCGCCGACTTCACGACCGCCGAGCTGAAGGCGAACGTGTTCGCCGCCGGCCGCCCGGGCGACGTGCTCACCGCCATCGGCCACCCGCTCCACGTGGGCCGCCGCACTCAGGTCTGGGAGGTGCTGATCCAGAAGGACGGCAGGAACGCCGCCTTCTTCACCTGCACCCAGATGATCCTGACGCCCCCGTGAGACCCGGGGGTCGCCGGGTACAAGACATTCATGAGCCAAGAGGCCGCACAACGTCTCCGCGATTTCCTCAGAGAGTTCCGCCTCGAGATCCACGAGATCCTTGCTGACCGCCACCTGCAGCTCGTGGCGGAGGACCTGCGCGAGGACCTCCGAAGTCTGTGGGAGTCGGCTGAGCTATCGGCTGGTGAGCTGGACTCGCGCCTGGGTGCGATCGCCGAGGGCCACGACCCTGAAGCCGAGCGGTCGCTTGAGATCGCCGGCCTCGAGGGGAGGGAGCTGGATATCAAGCTCCGCGCCTACACGACTGCGCTGGAGGCCTTCCGCGAGGAGCGCGACCGCACGTATTCCCGGCCGCGAGGCGGCTGGAGGGCGCTGCTCGAGGCCGTCCCCCTTCCGCAGCGCGTTCGCGACTGGATCCGCAGGCGCGGCCGCGGTCTGCAGCCTCGGCGGCTCCTGGCGCGGTTTGCATCGCTGCTGAGGTGGATCGACGTCCCGCTGGAGAGCCTGGCCGGCGCCTTCGGAGCCGGCGAGGCGCTCAAGGAGGCCAAGAAGGCTCTCGAAGCAGCCGTGGCCGACGAGCAGGACAGGGCGCAGGGCGTCTCCTAGCCGACGTCAGGCTCGCGCCAGCTGGCGCTGGATCACGTTGCCGATCAGCTTGGTCACGGCCGGATCGCCGCTCACGCGCACGTGCCCGTGGTCGTAAGCGTCCACCCAGTGCTTCAGGCGCCCCTCCGCGGCCAGCTCGTTGAAGTGCGAGCGCGCAACCGAGACGTCGATGCGGGCGTCGGCCGCCGGGTCCTTGTCGATCTTGGGCCCCGGCACCTCCACGCGCCAGATCGGCACGTCGCCGCGTGCGCGCAGCTCGAGGCGGATCACGAGCTTCAGCTGCTTCAGGGCCGGCACCTCGTCCTGGACGTGCTCCACGGCCTGCTTGATCAGGGTCTTGGTATCCGCGCTAGACACGCGAGCAAGCCTAGATCTTGTTGCGTTCCAGCAGCTTCCTGCCGATCACCATGCGCTGGATCTCGGACGTGCCCTCGCCGATCAGGAGCAGCGGGGCGTCGCGGTAGAGGCGCTCGATCTCGTACTCCTTCGAGTAGCCGTAGCCGCCGTGGATGCGGAACGCCTCCTCCACGACCTCCTTGCCGATCTCGGAGGCGAACAGCTTCGCCATGCCGGCCTCGAGGTCCGAGCGCTGCCCGGCGTCCTTCATGCGCGCGGCCTTCAGCGTGAGCAGGCGCGCGGCCTCGATCTTGGTGGCCATGTCCGCGAGCTTGAACTGGATCGCCTGGTGCATCGCGATCGGCTTGCCGAACGTCTTGCGCTCCTGTGAGTAGCGCAGGGCCAGCTCCAGCGCGCGCTGGGCGATGCCCACCCCGCGCGCCGCCACGTTCACCCGCCCGACCTCGAGCGCGTCCATCATCTGCGCGAAGCCCTTACCGAGCCCGTTCTCCTCGCCGCCGAGGATGCGCTCGGGCGGGCAGCGGAAGCCGTCGTAGACGAGCTCCGTGGACTCCACGCCCTTGTAGCCCATCTTCTTGATCTGCGGCGGCACGGTCAGGCCGTCGTTCTCGTGGGCGCCCGGCTCCTTCTCGGTGATGAAGCAGGTCATGCCCCTGTGGGGCGGGTCGGCCTTCGGGTCCGTCTTCATCAGCACGAACACGACCCCCGAGCGGAGCCCGTTCGTGACCCACATCTTCTGGCCGTTCAGCTCCCAGTCGCCGTCGTCCGTCTTCTTCGCGGTCGACTTGATGCCCTGGACGTCCGAGCCCACCTCCGGCTCGGAGAGCGAGAACGCGGCGCGGATCTCGCCCGTGGCCATCTTCGGCAGCAGCTCCTGCTTCTGCTCGTCGGTCCCGAACTTCATCAGCAGGTAGGAGCCGATGAAGTGGGTGTTCACGATGCCCGACACGGAGATCCAGCCGCGCGAGAGCTCCTCGACGATCATGGCGTAGGTCGTGAGGTCGAGCCCCATGCCCCCGTACTCCTCCGGGATCGTCACGCCGAACAGGCCGAGCTCGCGCATCTGCCCGACCAGCGCGTCGGGGAACTTGTCCTCGTGGTCGTGCTCCTCGGCGATCGGGAGGACCTCGTTGTCGACGAACTGCCGGACCATCTCGGTGATGGCCTTCTGCTCGTCGGTCTTGTCCGTGTACGGGCTCGTGGCTACTGCCATTCAGGCTGCTCCGGTGTCGTTGACTCGCGAGTCAACGAAGGATACTGCTGCGCTTCCCCTGAGCAGTGGAGGTCTTGTCACCCGCGATCAGCGGCTTCAGCGCCTCGACGCGCTGCCCAGGCTTTTCGGGGAGGCCGGAGACTCTCGATCAGATCCTCGGTCCGCGCGGTCTCGGACAGCTCCCAGCCGGTCGCCGCCTCGGCACCCGCGTGCGGACTCGGGCTGATCCGCTTGTATAGACGTTGTCGTAGCGGCAGTGCGGATCCTCCTCGCGCGCTCCCTCGGTCAGTCTGCCGTCCCGCCTGCGCGGCAATCCCCAGCGCGCTGGGGACGAGGTCGAGCCGCGGATCCTCGTCCTCGGCGACGGGATCATCGTCGATCGACACGACGACGATCGGGATGTCGACTGCCTCCTTGTGGAGCTTCCTCTTCTCGACTCGATGGCGCGCCGCAGCGCGGGCATCAGGTCCTCGACCTTAAGCACGCCGGTGTTCTCCACGTACCCGCCGTCGCGGAGCACCACGGACGTCGCCCCCACCGAACAGACGACGTCCTTGGCCGCTGAGCCGTCTTCGCCGAGCCGTGCGGCCGGCTCCACCACCGTGAACCGCGCGCTCATGTGCGCGGCGGTCACGAGCGGGACATCCGGCAGCCGGGTCGGGCATCGGTGAACCCGCAAGAGATCGTGGCCGTCGAGGGCCTCGGGGCCTAGCTGGGGCGGTCCCGGTCCGGAGCAGCTCGTCGCTTCTCCGGCGCCGCGTGTCGAGGAGCACGGGCGACAGCAGCACGCGTCGCTCCGCGCCGTCCTGCGGCGGCATTGAAGACCGTGACCGGCAGGCGCGGCTCGGCTGAGACCAGCATCGGCTCGCGGTCGGGTGGGTCGATTCCCTCCTGACCGGCGATCGCGCCTCCTGTACGAGCGCGCGGTCGGCTCCGCGGCGGCACGACCAGCCCCCGTCGCAGTCCCGAGGGTCGGTGAGCATCCCGAGCATCAGCGCGGGCAGGTCGTGAAAGACGCCCCATCCCAGGACTGGCGACAGGACCTCGCGGCCGTTGCTCGTATCGACCCAGTCGTCAGACCGCTGACGGTCCTGAAGCATGTGGTAGACCCCGATGGAGCCGCCGCTCACGCTGCTGGTGAGGAACAGCCGACCGTACAGATCGCGCTCCTGCGGCGGGGGACACTCCTTCGCGGCGGCGGTCGGGGGCCCGCCGCCGAACAGGCAATCGACGACGAGGCCGGTCCAGTACGCGGCCTTGGCGCCGCCCCCGCTGGCCGCGACGACGACCATGGGCACGCGCTCCTCGCGTCCCGGCTGGCCTCTTGCGTCAGCCACGCGCGCACGGCCGTGCTGAGGCTCCCCGGAGGCTCAGCCGTTCGTCCTCGGTCCTCACCTGATGCCTCGCGTCGGAGAGCGATTGCGACATGAGCGCGATCGCCACCCATACGCGCCAGCAGTGTCACGACGGGAACGTGCTTCGGCACGAGTGGGATTTCCCAGCGGAACTCTCGGCGCGATCCCAGCGTCGCTGCGAGGTGCAGGGCGGCCAGCAGCCCAGCCATCGCAATCAGGATGAGGCCGAGCGCCCCCGAACTCGCGCGGTGCTGCGATTGGATCGACGTAGACCGCTACGGCCACGCCGAGCGCCGCTCCACCGGCGGCCCAGAACTGTGACGCGCCGCGCTCAGGTAGCACCCAGGAGGCCATCAACCCTGCTCCCAGGACGAACAGGACGCTGACGACGTCAAGGAAGGCGAAGGCACCGAGCAGGAACGCGCCCCGCGCCCGACGAACGGCGCATATGACGGCCCCGGACCTCAACCGCGCTGCTCAGCTCGCTTTTCAAGCGGAGCGCGAAGAAGCCGCGAGAAGACCAGAAGATCACCCCCACCGAGACGGTCGCCGCGAGTAGCCACGCCTATCGGTCGTCGTGAGCCTTGACGGAAGCAGGAGCGGTGTCGGTCAGCGCCGCCACCAGCCCGGCGTACACCACGGCCAGCGGCGGATCACGCCCGAGCGCCTCCGTCCAGCCGCAACCGCCTGTACGCGGGCCGCGTCGTCCGGCTGATCCGGCGTCGGCCCATTTCGTGGCCCAGCGCCAGGACGGCGATCACCACGAGCAAGGCCAAGCCCGATCCACGCCCGCAGCGCGACGCAACGACCATCACAGCCGCCGCCATCCCGGCGAGATGCTCGGCGATCCTACACCGGCCATCGATCCCTCCGCGGGGAGGCGCGATCAGCTGGCTCGCGCTGGTGCGGTAGGACTGCACCCATCAGGAGCGCACGCCGCTACACCGGTGGCCACCCGGCTCAGCGGTCCGTCTCCCCAAGCTCGAAGGATGTCGCTCACCTGCGCCGCGGTGAGCGGAACCAGGAACACGCCGAGCACGAGCGCGGCGAGCACGATCAGCTGGATCTTCAACGCCCGGAAGCGGCGCTTCCATGCCTCCGACGGGATTTCCGATGACCTCGGCCGCGACCGCGAGCGCGAGCACCGGCACGCCGGCCGCGCCGATGAACACTGCGTCCGTCTTGCCGATGCGATCGGCGTTCCAAAAAGACGGCGACGCCGGCGGCCTGCCAGAGCAGCCACAGCCCAACGGCGAGCGCAGTCAGTGCCCGCGAAGGCCTTCAGCGCCCCGGGCGACGCTCCGTGCTGCTTCATTCGCTCTCGGAGGAAGACGTAGACGGCGAAAGCGAGGACGGCGCCGATCAGCGCCAGCGGTGGCCAGACCCACTTCGGCCACTTCGGTTCGCCCAGCAGCGGAGTGGTCTCCGCCCGCAGGTCGTCTAGTTCCTTCGCCGCCACGCCGAGCTGGTATCCGGCGACGAGGCAGAAAGCAGCGCGCTAAGCGCGAGGCCAGCGAGCAGGTCGCTCTTGCGAGCGCTCAGGTGCGACGCGACGGATTCCCGTGCGGCCACTGAGCGATCTTCGCTCGCGCGCCGCACTGAGCGCAAGGGCTAATCGACCAGCGCGCCGCAGCTCACGTTGGCGGTGGCGCCGGTCATCGCCCGCGCGCGGTCGGAGGCCACGAAGGCGGCGACGTTCCCCACGTCCTCGAGCGTGGCCGCGCGCCCGAGCATCGTCTGGGAGACGATCGTCCGCTCGATGATCTCCTCGCGCCCCTCCACGCCCTCGGGAAGCGACTCGGGCACGCCGCCGCTCCGCAGGGTCACGACGCGTATTCCGTGCTGCCCCAGCTCGGCCGCCAGCTGCCGGCGCATCAGGTCGATCGCGCCGAGCGCCACCTGCGTGCCGCCGATGTAGTAGTCGCGAATGGGGTCGCCGGAGCCGCCGAACATGAGGATGACCCCGGAGCCGCGCCTGATCATGTGGCGCGCCGCCGCCCTCGCCGTCAGGAAGGTCGTGCTCACGGCGGCCATCACCTCGCCGGTGAAGTCCTCGAGCTGCATCTCCGCGAGCGGCGTGCCGTGCAGCGACGGATGCGAGATCGCGTTCATCGAGACGTCGATGCCTCCCGCCTCGGCCGCGATGGCGTCGGCGTGCTCGTCGACTGCGCGCTCGTCGAGTGCGTCGACCTCGGCCGTCTCCGCCGCGCCTCCAGCGGAACGGATCTCCTGCGCCACCTCCTCGAGGCGCTCCATGCTCCGACCCGCGAGATACACGCGTGCCCCCTCGCGGGCGAAGGCGCGCGCCACCGCCCCGCCGATCGAGCCGCCTCCCCCGTAGATCACAGCGTTCTTCCCCTCGAGCAGCACGGCGCTCATCCCGCGGCCCGGTACTTCAGGTGGGTCACGCCGGTGGGCGACTCGATCACCCGGACGCACTCGAGCGCACGCGGCGCCCCGGGCAGCGCGCCGTCGAACAGCCGCACCCCGTCCCCGAGCAGCAGCGGCACCACGTGGAGCTGCATCTCGTCGATCAATCCGGCGTCGAGATACTGCTGCACGACGTCCGCGCCACCGGCCACGGCCACGTCGCGCTCGCCGGCCGCCGCGCGCGCCTGCTCGAGCGCCGGCTCGATCCCGTCCGTGACGAACGTCAAGGTGGTTCCCCCCTCCTTCTGCACCGGCTCGCGCGCGTGGTGGGTGAGCACGAACACCGGGTGGTGGAAGGGCGGGTCGTCGCCCCACCAGGCGTCCGCGTTCGGGTCGTCCTCCCACGGCCCCTCCCCGTTGCTGAACATGCGCCGCCCCATCACCGTGGCGCCCGCGCGCCCGAGCCCCTCCTCCACGACCTCGTTGTCCACGTTCGTCTCGCCGCCCTCCATGCCGTGGGCCTCACGCCAGGCCTGACTCGCGATCGCCCACTCGTGCAGTCCTTCGCCACCCGCGCCGAGCGGCTGGTCGAGGGTCTGGTCCGGCCCGGCGATGAAACCGTCGAGGGACATGGAGATGTCGAGCGTGAGCCTTGGCATGATCGGCATGATGCCGATCGAGACGCTCGATGTCCTGTACCTGCCGAGTCGCGACGCCCAGGCGGACGTCGCCTTCTACCGGGACGTGCTGGGAGCTCGCGTGGTCTTCGCGATCGAGGCGATGGGAACCCGGGTGGCCGAGGTCTCACTCAGCTCGGAGGGCCCGCGGCTGCTGCTCGCCGAGCACCTCC
The DNA here is from genome assembly GCA_963771715.1 of uncultured Thermoleophilaceae bacterium. GTDB lineage: Bacteria > Actinomycetota > Thermoleophilia > Solirubrobacterales > Thermoleophilaceae > JACVRW01. The sequence goes on along the minus strand of CAVYUQ010000010.1, from coordinate 261,247 downwards.
ACGGGGACACTCCCATCCTGCTGCACCGGGTCCCGAGCCTGGACGAGGCGCTCGACGAGCTGGGCGCACGGGGAGTGCAGCCGGAGCGCCGGGTGGAACTGCCCCTGGGGCCGTGCGTGAGCTTCGATAGCCCCGGAGGCCAGCGAATCGGGCTCTACGAGCTCACCCGCCCGGAGGTCACGGACCACTTCGCGGGCCGCGCGGACTTCGGGTAGACCGAGGCGCGGCCTAGTAGCCGGCCGGGTGGCGCGCCACGAAGGCGGACGACCGGCGGAGCGTGCGGCTCCAGCGCGGCCCGGTGGCCGGGCCGGGGGCGTCCGAGTCGTGCATGGAGGTGTCGAAGTCGGTAGCCCGCGACCACGATGTACGCGTGGCCGCGGTGCGCGTAGACCGTGATCCAGCGCCCGGGGCCGCGCGAGCCCCATCTCATCAACATCCCGCTCGGGAGCGGGGAGCGCAGGAAGCGGCCGCCGTAGAGCGCGTAGGAGACGGCGCCGGAGCAGTCGTAGCCGCGGTCGAGCTCGCCGCTGCGGTAGGGCCTGTGGCCGCCGCCGTACACGTAGGGCTTCTCGACGATCCGGTTCGCCGCTGTGATCACCTGCTTGACCCGTCGCGGCGCCGAGGCCGGCGCCACGAGGCGTCCGTCCACGAGCGCGCCCTTCGCGGGCGGCGGCGGGGGTGGCACGAACGTCGCGCCCCCATACGTCGACGACGACTGCGCTGACGCGGCAGGCGCGAGGACGAGGGCGCACGCGAACGCAATCGCGAACACGTGCATCAACTTGTGACAGAAGGCGGCAGACATCTCTTTCGAACGCCTACGGGGTTAGCTGACGGGCTCGCGCTGAAAGAGCTTGCGCGCCTTCTCTCGAAGGTTCGCCCCAGTGGCCGTGGCCACCTTGGTTCCCCCGTTCCGCGCAATCGCGGACTCGGCGTGACGGTGAAGCTAGCAGAAGTGTCGGCGCCGATGCGCCAGCGCTTTAATGCGCTTTCACACGAGTTCGGCCCGGGCGCGCCGAGTCCTTCCACGCCGCGGTGCTCGGGCCTCGCCGCGGTCGATCCGCAGCAGCGACCACGCGATCAGCGCGATCAGCGCCAGCGCGATCGCCAGCACCGTCAGGTACGCGGTCACCTTCAGGGCCGGCGAGACTCCCTGCTTGCGCTCGCGCTGAAGCACCTCGATGTCGGGCTGGAAGGCGCGCGTGAAGCTCGCCTCGGCCGGCACCTCCGCAGCGGGGATCGCCTCGTCCTTCGGCATGAACAGCGGCATCGAGACCAGGCCGTCGCCCTGCTGGATGCGGAGCGTCGACTTCCAGCCGCCGTAGACGGGGATCGGCTTGGTCGTCCGGTAGACGCCCGGGTTGACCTGCTCGAGCGGGTCGACGACGCTGCCGCCGCCCTGCCAGGCGGTCACGTTCATGAACTCGGGATCCTTCGACGGAGTCGCGCGGATCCAGGCGGATGGTGGCCGCCACCGTGCGCTGGTCGCCGCGGTCGATGTCGCGGAGCGCGACCTGCGCGCGCTCCGGACCGCTGTTGGACATCGGCAACGCCCAGCCGATCACGGCCATCAGCGCGAGCCCGGCGACGAGCGCGGCGCGGCGGTCGGCCGGCACGAGCCGGCGGCCGTCCTCGCGGGCGATCAAGACGCCGCTGCGGCCGGTGAGCGAGCCCCCGATGAAGCCACCCACGGCACCGGCGGCGACGGCGGTGACGATCCCCGCGATCGCAGCCTCGGGCAGCAGCGACGAGTTCCACGGGATCGGCATCCAGATGTGCGACCAGGCCCACTCGGCCGCGAGGCCGATCGTCCCGATCAGGGCGCCTGCAATTGCACCGTTCACCACCGGGCTGCGGCCGCCGGCGCGGGCGAAGACCGCCTCCACGATCAGTGCCTCGACGATGTAGAGGGGGAAGTGCGGTGTCGTCTGGCCCCAGACGCCGCCGACCATGATCGTTAGGAAGCCGCGGATCAGCACGTAGCCGCACACGGCCAGCAGCGCGCCGCCGCGACCGAGGTAGAGCCGCGTGGTCACGAGGCCGATACCAGCCGCCAGCATGATCAGGATCGGCTGGTGGACGGCGCGGAACTGCGGCACGCCGAAGTCGAACTCGGCCTGGAAGGTGGTGAGGGCGACGAGGAAGCCACCCACCAGCAGCGCGCGGCGCGCGTGGTAGACCCACGGCGTGGCCTCTCGGTCGGGGTCGCGGCCGATGGTCGTGATCGCCTCGCCCATCAGCACCATGCCGCCGAGCGTGGCGAGCGACGCGCCGCCGATCAGCATCAGGTGGGTCGGGCCCCAGAGGGTCACGTCCTGGCCGAACAGCCGGTGCCACATGTCGTCGAGCGGGAAGCCGGTGAGCGCGAACGCTCCGCAGGCGGCCATCATCAGGCCGCCGATTGGCGCCCACCAGCCGCCTCCGAGGTGTACGGCCGTCTTCGCCGGGCGCTCCGTGCCCGCCAGCGCGATCGACATCACGCCCGCCACGAGTACGCCGTAGAGGCCGATCAGGATCAGGTAGTGGGCCGGGTTCGCGAGCGGGCCGGCGTCGCGGCCGTTGTCGATGTGGAGCGAGATGTCCCAGTACATGCCGAGGACCGCGGTGAGCAGCGCGACGCCCATCAGCATGGACGGCAGCGAGGCCCACGCAGGCAGGCCCGTGTGGCGCTCCGCCCACGCGCCGGCGCGCGCGAGCACCTTGATCCGCCCGCTGCGGTGTCCGGCGACCAGATAAGCGACGAGCGCCGTGGCCAGGAGCGCCCCGGCCGTGGCCCCGATGGCCTCGCCGATGGCGGCGCCGCCGGCCGGCTCCTTGCCGGTGGACTGCGCGAACGCCGGCGCGGCGTGCGTGAGCACGGCGAGCATGAGGCTTCCAGCTGCAATCCCGGCGCGGCGCATGTGCTTAGCTCCTTGGTCGTGTGAATCGGGCTTCCTGGGTTCTTTCCCAGTTGCGCCGAAAACCTAACTGAACGTTCAGTCAGTTACCGTGAACGCCCCACCCAGACGCCGTCTCACCGGAGAGGAGCGCCGCACAGGCATCCTCGACGCCGCGCTGGCCGCCTTCTCGCAGAGCGGCTACCACTCGGCCTCTATCGACGACATCGCGCGCGAGGCGGGCGTCTCGAAGGCGCTCATCTACGAGCACTTCGCCTCCAAGCAGGAGCTGTACGCCGACCTGATCGCGCGCAACGCGCGCGAGCTCACCCAGCGCCTGGGCGCGGCCCTGGTCGGCGTCGAGCTCGAGTCGAGCGCCGCACGTCTCGCCGCCGGGCTCGATGCCTTCTTCGCGTTCGTCGAGGAGCGCCGCGACGCCTGGCGGATGCTGTTCCGGGACGCCGCCGACGCGGAGACGGCAGCTGTGCTGGACCGGATGATCGAGCAGGTGACCGTGGAGGTCACCGTGCTCCTCTCCCAGGACCCGAGCGCCCCGGCCCTGAACAGCGGGGAGGACCAGCGCGGGCTGCGACTGCTCGCCGAGATGCTCGTGGGCGGCGCCCAGTCGATGGCGAACTGGTGGGCCGACAACCCGGAGGCGCCCCGCGCGACCATGGTCGAGGTTGCCATGAACTTCGCCTGGCTCGGGCTCGAGCGGCTGAGCCGCGGCGAGCGCTGGTCGCCGCCTGGATGAGCTTCGTCGCGGACGTCGTCGACTCCGCCGATCCCTCCAGGCTGGCGCTCGTGGCGATCGCAGCGGGCGGCGAGCGCAGCGAGGTCTCGTTCGGCGAGGTGGCCGACCGCTCGGCGCGCCTGGCGGGAGCGCTGGTGGCGCGCAGGGTCGGCCGCGGAGACGTGGTGATGACCGTCGTAGGGAACCGGCCGGAGTGGGTCTACGCCATGCTCGCCTGCTGGCGGATCGGCGCCGTGGCGCTGCCCTGCAGCGAGCAGCTGCGGCCCGGCGACCTGCGCGCCCGCATGGACGAGGTCGAGCCGCGAGCGGTCGTGGCGGACGCCCGCGACCGCGAGCTGGTGGCGGAGGCCGGCTTCGACGGACCGCTCCTGGCCGTGCCGGACGAGTCGCTGTTCGAGGCCGCGCCGGCCGCCGCGGCCGAGCCGTCCGCGAACGACCCCGCGCTGATCGTGTTCACCTCCGGGACCGCCGGCGAGCCGAAGCCGATCCGGCACGGATACGGCTACCTGACCGGCCAGAGCGTGCAGGCCGAGCACTGGTACGGAGCGCGCGCCGGCGACCTGTGCTGGTGCACCGCCGCGAGCGGCTGGTCGCTGTCCGCGCGCAACGCGTTCGTGGCCGCGTGGCTGCGCGGGGCGGCCGCGCTGCTGCACGACGCGCGCTTCGATCCCGACGAGCGGCTGGAGCTGCTCGAGCGCGAGGGCGTGAACGTGCTCTGCATGTCCCCCACCGAGTACCGCTCGATCGCGAAGCGCACCGCCCTGCGGCCGCTACCGGCGCTGCGCCACGCCTGCGCCGCGGGCGAGCCGCTGAACCCGGAGGTGGTGAGGGCGTGGCAGGACGCCGCCGGGGTGGCGATCCACGACGGCTACGGCCAGACCGAGACCGGCCACCTCACCGGCATGCCGATCGGGCCGCCGGTGCGGCCCGGGTCGATGGGCCGGCCGCTGCCCGGCTTCCGCGCCTGGATCGACGACGGCGAGCTCGTGGTCGACCCGGCCACGGTGCCGACCTTCTTCCTGGACGGCTCGCGCGAGCGCCCCTGGCGCACGGGCGACCGCGTCCGCGAGGACGAGGACGGCTACCTGTGGTTCGAGGGGCGCACCGACGACGTGATCATCTCGGCGGGCTACCGGATCGGCCCGTTCGAGGTGGAGTCGGCGCTCGTCTCGCACCCGGCGGTGGCCGAGGCGGCCGCGGTGGCGGCGCCCGACGAGCTGCGCGGCCAGGTGGTGCGGGCGGTGGTGGTCCTGCGCGACGGGCACGAGCCCGCCGACGCCCTCGCGCGCGAGCTCCAGGAGCACGTGAAGTCGGAGACGGCCCCGTACAAGTACCCCCGCATCGTCGACTTCGCGGCCGAGCTCCCGAAGACCCCGAGCGGGAAGATCAAGCGGGCGCAGCTCAGGGGTCAGCCGAGCGGGTCGAGCGACGCCAGGTAGTGGCGGAGCAGCGGGTCGATCACCCGCCACTGCCCGTGCGACTCGTGCGCGAGGATGCCGGCGTCGCGGAGCAGCTTCAGGGCGCGATCGCGCGCCCCGGGCTGGATGCGCCGGGGAAGCGACTGTCCGGCCGCGACCGTTCTCGCCACGAGCAGTCCGTGCTTGTGGAGCAGCCGGATCCGCTCGACGATCTGCTCCATCGTCGGCCGGTCGCCCTCCAGGGCGCGCTCGAACCCCAGCTGCACGAGGTCGAGGTCTATCTCGCGGGTGTCGAGCTCCAGCGAGACGAGGTGCGTCTGCTGGCGCGATGCGCATGGTCGCGCGCGGATGACCCCCGCCGAGCTCCACGATTCGCTGCAGCGCAGGATCCGTGACCTCGCAGCCGTCTGCAGCGAAGCGGTCCGCCACCCCCGCGCGCCAGTCCTCGGGGTCGATCGGGCGCGGCGTGTAGAAGCTGCCGAAGCCGCTGAACGCGCGCCTCGAGGGGGCGAACAGGTCGCGCATCACGTGCTCGATGCTTCCGGCGAACAGGTACGAGACGGCCGCGCTTCGCTGGAAAACCGCGCGCATCCGGTTGGTCACCGCATCCGGATCGCCGTAAGGGCGGCGAGCCGAGGCGAGCTCCTGGAACTCGTCGAAGAAGAGGATCAGCCGCTTCCCGTCGGCCTGCGCAACGCGCTCGGGTAGCTCGAGCGCGAGGTCGAGTGCGCGCTCCGGGTCCTGCGCCGCGAGCCCGGGCGTGAGGGCCACCTCCACCCCCTCGCCGAGCTCTCCCACCATCTTCACGAGCGCGCGCGCCTGCGCCGCCGACAGGGCGGCGCGACCGGCGCTTCGCGCACGGCGCAGCGCGCGGTGCGCGGCCGAGCGGTTAGCGATCACAGCCGCCGCGACGGACTCGGCGAGCTCGCCGGCGTCCGAGACCCTGAAGAGGTCGACCTTCGCCGTGTAGGCGCCGCGACGTGCGGCACGTGCCAGGGCCGCCTCGCATACGCTGGTCTTGCCCGTGCGCCGCGGGCCGGCGACGATCAGATGGGTACCGGCCTCGAGCCGAGTGGTCAGCTCGCGGAGGTCGTCGCGGCGTCCGATCAGCTGTCCGGCGGGCACCGGAGAATCGGTCGGGAACAGTTCACCGCTCGCCCTGCGCATGAAAATGGAGTTTACACAGATTGTGTGTAAATTTTCACGCTTCTTGTGTAAAGCTCCAGATGGATAGCCTCCAGCGCGATGGCGAATCGGCTTGCAGCAGAGACCTCGCCGTACCTGCTCCAGCACAAGGACAACCCGGTGGACTGGTACCCCTGGGGCGAGGAGGCGCTTGCGCGCGCACGCGAGGAGCAGCGGCCGATCCTGCTCTCGATCGGCTACTCGGCCTGCCACTGGTGCCACGTGATGGAGCGCGAGTCGTTCGAGGACCCGGAGACGGCCGCGCTTATGAACGAGCGCTTCGTCTCCATCAAGCTCGACCGCGAGGAGCGCCCGGACCTCGACTCGATCTACATGGAGGCCTGCCAGGCGATGACCGGGCAGGGCGGCTGGCCCCTGAACGTCTTCCTCACGCCCGAGCAGGTGCCCTTCTTCGCCGGCACCTACTTCCCGCCCGAGTCGCGAATGGGGATGCCGAGCTGGCGCTCCGTGCTCGACGCCGTGGCCAGCGCGTGGGACAAGCGCCGCGACGAGATCCGCGCCAGCGGCGAGCAGATCGCGCAGCGCCTGCGAGGCGGCGCCTTGCTGGCGCCCTCGGAGCAGGACTTCGACGAGAGCACGCTCGACGACGCGGTCGAGGCGCTGCGCCTGAGCTACGACCGCGCCAACGGCGGCTTCGGCCAGGCGCCCAAGTTCCCGCCTGCGTCGGCGCTCGAGTTCCTGCTCCGCCGCGGCGCGACCGGGATGAGCGCGCACACGCTGCGCGCGATGGCCTCCGGCGGGATGTACGACCAGGTGGGCGGCGGGTTTTCTCGGTATTCCGTTGACCCCTATTGGCTCGTCCCGCATTTCGAAAAAATGCTCTACGACAACGCGCTGCTCGCTCGCGTTTATCTGCACGGCTGGCAGGTGATCGGCAAGCCGCTCTTCCGGAACGTCGTCGAGGAGACGCTCGACTGGGCCCTGCGCGAGATGCGCGGCCCCGAGGGCGGCTTCTACTCCGCGCTCGACGCCGACTCCGAGGGCGTCGAGGGCAAGTTCTACGTCTGGTCGGTGGAGGAGATGCGCGCGGCGCTCGAGGGCGAGCCCGACGCCGACGAGGCGATCGCTTGGTTCGGCGCCACCGACCGCGGCAACTTCGAGGGCCGCAACATCCCGGTGCGCGGGCCGGGCGAGCCCGAGCGACGCGAGCGAGTGGCGCCGCCGGCTCTACGACGTGCGCGCCGAGCGCGTCTGGCCGGGGCTCGACGACAAGCGGCTCAGCTCCTGGAACGCCCTCATGATCTCGGCGCTGGCCGACGCCGGCTCGGTGCTCGAGCGCGGCGACTACCTCGAGGCGGCCGGGACGGCGGCGGACTTCGTCCTGCGCGAGCTGCGCGACGGCGAGGGCCGGCTGCTGCGCAGCTGGAAGGACGGGCAGGGCAAGCTGAATGCGTACCTGGAGGACCACGCCTTCCTGCTCGAGGCGCTCCTGTCGCTCTACGAGGCGACCTTCGAGCCGCGCTGGTTCGCCGAGGCGCGCCGGCTCGCCGACACGATGATCGAGCGCTTCGCGGACGACGAGAACGGCGGCTTCTTCGAGACCTCCTCCGACCACGAGCAGCTGGTGGCGCGCCGCAAGGACCTCGAGGATCACCCGATCCCGGCGGGGAACTCGAGCGCCGCCTATGGCCTGCTCCGGCTCGCGGCCCTCACGGGCGAGCACGAGTACGGGGCGCGCGCCGAGTCCGTCCTGCGCCTGCTGCACGAGCTCGCGCCCAAGCACCCGCAGGCGTTCGGGCACCTGCTCCAGGCGCTCGACTTCAGGCTCGCGCCGGTGAAGGAGGTGGCGCTGGTGGGCCAGGAGCTGGGCCCGCTCGAGCGCGTGGTCCGCGGCTCGTTCCGCCCCCATCTCGTGGTCGCGGGCGGCGAGCCCGACGGCGTGCCGCTGCTCGAGGGCCGCGAGCCCGTCGGCGGGCGCCCGACGGCCTATGTCTGCGAGCAGTTCCTGTGCAAGGCGCCCGTGACGGAGCCCGCCGAGCTGGAGAGCCTGCTGGCGTGAGGACGCTCGCGCTCGCGCTGCTCGCCGCGGCCACTCCGCCGGGGCCGGCCGCCGTGCCCGCGCCGGCGGATGCCCACCGCATCGCGGTCCGGATCTCGTCGTGGGGCCCGCGCCCGGCCGGCAGCGAGCGAGAGGCTCGGGCTCACAGGCTGATGGCGCGCGTCTTCCGGCGCGCGGAGCTGCGCGTGGGCACCCAGGAGTTCCGGGTGCCCGGACACCCGCCGTCGCGCAACGTGATCGGCGTCTTCGACACGCCCCGCAGCTGCCTCCGCATCGTCATGGCCCATACCGACTCCGTGCCCGCGGGGCCCGGCGCCAACGACAACGCGTCGGGGCTCGGGGTGGTGGCGTCGCTGGCCGGCCGCCTGCGCCGGGTCAGGCCGTGGTGCGACGTCTGGCTCGTGGCGACCGGGGCCGAGGAGCGCATCTACACCGGCTCGCCGGACCACCTCGGCGCACTCGCGCTGGCGAAGCGGGCGCGCGCGCACGGCGCGCGCAAGCGGCTGCGCTGGGCGCTGTCGCTCGACGAGGTCGGCCGCGACTATCCGTTCTGGCTGCGCTCGCCGGCGGACGCGCCGCGCTCGTCGGGTCGAGGGCGCGCTGCTCGCCGCCGCCGGCCGCGCCGGAGCCGCCGTGAGCTGGGTCCGCGACGACAGCACCGGCAACTCGGACCACCGCGAGTTCGAGCTGCTCGGCCTGCCCGGCGCGAAGCTCGGCGTGGGCGCGGGCGGCGAGCCCTGCCGCCACATGAGCTGCGACACGCCGTCGCGCCTGAGGCCGAGGTCGCTCACACTCGCGCGCCGGACCGTGGCCGCGGCGCTGCGCGCCCGCTAGAGGTCCGCCGCGATCTCCTCGATCGCGTCGAGGAGCCCCTCGATCGTCGCCTCGCTCGTCGCCGTCGCCATCACCGACATGCGCAGCCAGCGCTCGCCGTTCACCTCCGTGGAGCTGAGGTGGAAGCGCCGGTCGCGAAGGAGCCGCTCCCGCAGCCGGACCTGTAGCTCCGGGTCACGGCCGTACCGGAAGCAGAGGATGTTCGACTCCGGCCGGCTGAGGCACTCGAAGCCCGGGCGCGCGGCGATCAGCTCCCAGAAGCGCGCCGTCTTGTCGTACTGCTCCGCCACGTAGCGGCCGAGTCCCTCCTCGCCGCGGAAGGCGAGGTTCATGAACATCCTCATGCCGAGCGGCGCCTTGGTGCACTCCACCTGCCGCTCCAGCAGGCTGGGTCCGGCCTCGTCGGACTCCTCGTAGATCAGGTAGGCGGCCGTCTGCCTGAAGGCCGCCTCGAGCCGCCAGTCCTCGCGCAGGAGCACCGCCGCGGCAAGGGCGGAGGTCCGCATCATCTTGTGCGCGTCCCAGATGACGGAGTCCGCCGTCTCGATTCCGTTCAGCAGGTGCCTGTGCGCCGGCGACAGCAGCGCGGGCCCGCCGTGCGCGGCGTCCGCATGGAACCAGATCCCGTGCTCTCGGCAGAAGCCGCCCACGGCCTCGAGGTCGTCGTGCAGGCCGGTGCTGGTGGCGCACGCGGCCGCGACGAGGGCCATCGGCCTGCGACCCGCGGCGTGGCAGCGCTCGAGCGCGTCCCCGAGCGCTTCCGGCACGATGCGCTCGTACTCGTCCACCTCGAGGTCCACCACCGCTCGCTCCCCGAGCCCGAGCATCGCCACGCTGCGCTTCACGGAGTAGTGCGCGGACGGCGGCGCGAGCACGGCCAGCGACCCGTCCACGCCGTCCGTCCACGCGTCGGGTGCCGCGGCGGCGCGCGCGGCGAGCAGGGCGGTGAGCGTGGCGAGTGAGCCGCCGTGAGTCAGCACGCCGCCCGCCCCCTCGGGCCAGCCGATCTTCTCGGCCATCCACTCGACCACGACCCGCTCCATCGCGTGCGCGGCCGGCCCCATCTCGTAGATCGACATGGGCTGGTTGATCGCGCCGTGAATGAGGTCGGCCATCGCGGACGGCACGTCTGGCGCCGCCACCTGGTGGGCCATCTCAGCCGGATGGTGGAGTCTCGTGCTGTGGTCGAGCACCTGCCCCAGCCAGGCCTCGAAGCGCTGCGCGTCGAGCCCTCCGTCCCGGACCAGCGCGCGCAGGTCGAGGACGTCCACGAGCTCGGTGAGCGGAGGCGGGCTCACGATCGAGACCTCGGCGGACTGGCTCTCCTTGACGTACCGAGCCACCGCGCCGACCGCGATGGCGGCGAGCTCGTCGTACTCCTCGACGTCCCACATCGCGGTCGCTAGCGGGCTACGGGCTCACGAGCAGGCGTTTCCTCGGCGCGCACTAGCGCTGAGGGCCACCAGACGCGTGGGCCGATCAGGAGCACGAGCGCAGGCACCAGCACGCTGCGCACGAGGAACGTGTCGAGCAGGACCCCGAACGCGACGATGAAGCCGATCTCGGTGAGGAAGACGAGCGGCAGCACCGCGAGCACCGAGAAGGTGCCCGCCAGCACGATCCCCGCGCTCGTGATCACGCCGCCGGTCACGGCGAGCGCTCGCAGGATGCCGTCGCGGGTCCCGTGCTTGATCGTCTCCTCCCGCGCGCGAGCGAGCAGGAAGATGTTGTAGTCCACGCCGAGCGCGACCAGGAACACGAACGCGAACAGCGGCAGCGACGGGTCCGAGCCCGGGAACCCGAAGAACACGTCGAAGGCGAAGTAGCCCACGCCCAGCGCTGCCAGGAAGCTGAGGATCACCGTCCCGATCAGGACCAGCGGCGCGATCAGGGCGCGAAGCAGCAGCGCCAGGATCAGGAACACGACCACAAGGACGATCGGCGGGATCACCGCCGAGTCCCAGGCGGCCGCCTCGCGCACGTCGAACTCCACCGCGCTCGCGCCGCCCACGAGCGTGCCCGGCGCCGCCCTGTGCGCCGCGTCGCGAATCGGGTCGATCAGGTCGAACGCCTCCGTGGAATACGGCTCCGGCTCGAGCGTCGCCTGGACCAGCACGCCGGCGTCGCCCTCCGCCACTGGGCCGGACACCGCCTCCACTCCCTTCACGCTCGCCACCGCGCGCCGCGCCGCGGGCACGTCCTGCGCGTTCGGCACGACGACGTCCGTCGGAGCGCTCGAGCCCGCCGGGAAGTGCTCGCCGAGGATCTCCTGGCCCTCAACCGACTCGACCTTGGTCGTGTAGCTGTCGTTCGTGGTCAGGTCGGTGGAGAAGAACCCGAGCCCCGCGCTGAGCACGACGAGCAGGACTGTCGAGCCGATCGCCACGCGCCGCGGGCGCTGCGAGACCCAGTCGCCCACCCGCTTCCAGAAGCCGTGGGTCTCGTCGGCGAAGTGCTCGTGCCGGAAGCGGCGTAGCTCGTACGGCTTGAAGATATTGCGGTCGAGCGGGCCCACGATCAGCGACGGGACCAGCCCGCGCGTGGCCTTGTGGAGCAGCGAGTTGAGGAGCACGAGCGGCAGGAGCAGGAGGACGATCAGGCACGCGCCGGCCACGATCAGGAACGCGGGGACGCGCGGCCCGTCCGCGACGCGCCGTCGCATGCGGCCGGCCTGAACACCCTCCGGCGCGAGCCACTCCGTCGAGTGCGGAACGAACGGCCAGAAGGCACGGCGGCCGAAGATCGTGAGCAGCGCCGGCAGCAGGGTGAGCATCGAGAGGGCCGCGCAGGCCACGCCCATCGCGACGATCGGTCCCATGCCCGAGGTGCCGTTGACCTTGGCGATCGTCAGGCAGAAGAGCGCGGCGATTACGGTCGCCGCGGACGCGAGCACGGCCGGGCCCGCCGAGCGCATGGCAGCCGCCATCGCCTCGTGGCGGTCCAGCGTGTGGTGGAGCTCCTCCCGGTATCTGGCGACGATCAGGAGCGCGTAATCGGTGCCCGCGCCGAGCACCATGATCGACATGATCGAGCTGGACTGGCCGTTGATCGTCACGCCGAGCTCGGAGAGGCCATAGCCGAGCGAGCGGGCGAGCATCTCCGCGAAGATCACCGCCGCCAGTGGGATGAACAGGAAGATCGGCGAGCGGTAGATCAGGATCAGGAGGACGATCACGAGCGTGACCGCCGCCAGCAGCAGCGTGCCGTTGATGCCCTCGAAGACCTTGATGGCGTCCGCGCCGTAGCCGGCGCCGCCCGTGATCTTGACCTGGAGCCCGCCGCCGGGATCCGAGGCGGTGTCGCGCCAGAAATCGACGGGGTCGAGAATCGTGTCACCCTCGCCGTCGCCCTTCAGGTAGGCGGTCACGATCGCGGCCTTGCCGTCCGGCGAGCAGAGCGGGCCCACGAATGGCGCGTAGTCGCCCGGCTGGCCCGGGATCTCCGTTGTGGGACCGCCGCAGCCGGCGGGGAGCCGCCCTGCCCGGCCTCCGGCGGCGCCTGCCGCCCTCGGTGGCCGGACCCTCGGAGGCACCGCCCGCCTCGCCGCCCGACGCCGCCGTCGCGCCGTCCCGGATCACGCCCGGGAAGCGCTTCGTCGTCATCTCCGCGACGTCCTGCCGGATCTTGGCGAAATCCGCCGGGGTCAGCCCGGAGTCGCGCTCATAGACGATGACCGCAGGCGCGAGCTCTCCGCCCTGGAGGTCCTCCGTGGCGGTGAGCGCGTGCGTCGACTCGGCGTCACCCGGCAGGAACGACGTGGACTCGTTGTTCTCGGCGTCCGAGAACTTGGTCGGCAGCTGTGCCGGACCGGCGGCGATGAAGATGCCGACGATCCAGACGAGGAAGACCACCCACTTGGAGCGGCGGCCTGCGGCGATGGCGAAGAGCGAGCGGCGCGAGTTCATGCGAGCACGCTACCGAAGGCTGAGCGCTACAGGATCGACAGGTAGCGGTCGAGCTCCCACTCGGTCACCTGCACCCGGTAGTCCTCCCACTCCTGCCGCTTGATCTCGACGTAGCGGTTGAAGATGTGCTCGCCGAAGGTGCGGAGCACGAGCTCGGATTCGTGCGTGAGCTCGATCGCCTCGCCGAGCGTCTCGGGGAGCTGCTCGATCCCCAGCCGCTTCCGCTCCTCGGGACTGATGTGGTACAGGTTCTTCTCCATCGGCTCGGGCAGCTCGTAGCCCTTCTCGATGCCCTCGAGCCCGGCGGCGAGCAGGATCGCGAAGGTGAGGTAGGGGTTGCAGGCGGGGTCGGGGCAGCGCAGCTCCATGCGCGTGGCCTGCTCCTTGCCGGGGTGGTAGAGCGGCACGCGCACGAGCGCGGAGCGGTTGCGGCGCGACCACGCGCAGTAGACCGGCGCCTCGTAGCCCGGCACCAGCCGCTTGTAGGAGTTCACCCACTGCGCGAACACCGAGCAGATCTCGCGCGCGTGCTTGAGCTGCCCGGCGATGTACGACTTGCCGATGTCCGAGAGGTAGTACTGGTCGTTCGCGTCGTAGAAGGCGTTCGAGGTCCCCTTGAAGAGCGACTGGTGCGTGTGCATGCCAGAGCCGTTCTCCCCGAACAGCGGCTTCGGCATGAAGGTCGCGTGCCAGCCGTACTTCATGGCGTACTCCTTGACCGTGATGCGGTAGGTCATGCAGTCGTCCGCCATCTTCAGCGCGTCGGCGTAGCGCATGTCGATCTCGTGCTGCGAGGGCCCGACCTCGTGGTGGGTGTACTCAACGTGGATGCCGAGCTGCTCCAGGGCCAGGACCGTCTCGCGGCGCACGTCGGAGCCCGCGTCGAGCGTCGTGAGGTCGAAGTAGCCGCCCTCGTCGAGCACCTCCGGCACGCCGCTCTCCGGCTTGGCGTTCCGGAAGTAGAAGAACTCGAGCTCGGGCCCGACGTAGAAGTTCGTGAAGCCCATCGACTCCGCGCGCTCGAGCGTGCGACGGAGCACCTGGCGCGGATCGCCCTCGTAGGGCTCGCGGGCCGGCGTCACCACATCGCAGAACATGCGCGCCACGCCCTTGTCCTCCGGGCCGCCAGGGCAGCACCGCGAAGGTCGACGCGTCCGGCATGGCGATCATGTCCGACTCCTCGATCGCGTTGAAGCCGGTGATCGACGAGCCGTCGAAGCCCATGCCGCCCTCGAAGGCGTCCTCCAGCTCCTGCGCGTTGATCGAGAAGCTCTTCAGCTGGCCGAGTATGTCCGTGAACCAGAGGCGGACGAAGCGGATGTCGCGGTCCTCGACGAAGGCGCGGACGTCGTCGGCGGTCTGCGGCTGGTCGGCCATGGGGGCGGCTCCTTCGGGAGGTCTGCGGAGCGCAGCAGACTACAGCCAGGAGCGCGCCCAGCGCTTCAGCGCCAGGACAGCCGGTTCGAGCGCCTCGCCCTTGTCGGTCAGGGCGTACTCGACCCTGACGGGCGTGTCGTCGATCACCCGCCGCTCGACGATCCCCTCAGCCTCGAGCTCCTTCATTCGCTCGGAGAGCAGGCGGTCTGAGAGGTCCGGCACGAGCTGCTTGAACTCCGAGAAGCGAGTGGGGCCCTCCAGCAGGACGAACAGGATCGCGCCCGTCCAGCGCTTGCCCACCAGCTCGACGGCCTGGTGGTAGTGCGAGCAGCAGATCTCCCTCCGCTCGATCACTACAGCCCGCTCGGAGGCCATGAACGACATCGTAGTCCGAGCCGCGGCGCGGCGCGGCTCTAGGCCGCCTGCGCCAGCCGGGAGTCCTCGGTCGAGCCGTCTTTCGGCACGTCGCCCGCGCGGGTGACGAGGTTTCCGAAGGTGGCGAGTGCCACGTGGGCGATCGCCTCCAGGATCTGCTCGTCCTCCCAGCCCGCCTCGCGCGCCTCCTCGTGCAGGTGGCGCTTGGGCGCGCCCTCCGACTCGAGGACGGCCTTCACGAAGCGCAGCAGCACGGCCTCGCGCTCGTCGTGCGAGTCGAACTCACGGGCGAGCGCGATCTCGTCCATGCCGAGGCCGGCGTCGCGGCCGGTGCGCTGGAGCGTGGCCAGGGCGTACTCGCTGCCCTGGTGCTCCGCGACGGCGAGCGCGATGCGCTGCTGGGTCGCGTACGCGAGCGAGCCGTTTCGCAGCTCGGAGCGGAAGCGGGCGTACGAGCGCAGCACCGCCGGCGACCCGGCCATCACGCCGATGAAATTGGGCAGCTGGCCTCCGCCCGCGAGCGCGCCCTTGAGGATCGGGACGCTGCCCTCAGGGGCCGTCAACTCGTCGTGGACCTGGAACCTGCTCTCCTTCGTTTTCATGGAGCTTCTCTTCCTTCGCAATACGACTTACCTGGGGTAAGTGTAAGCGAAAAAGGAGTGATCGACACTCCAATTGCGGGCGTCCACGCCCTCGCTTACGGTAGACCCGGTGGAATGGAAGCTGCGGGACATCAAGCCCCTGCTCGCGATCCTCGTCGCGGCGGTGCTGCTCGGCGGCTACCTCTACATCCAGACGCTCAGCGACCAGGCGGAGCGCGAAGCCGACCGAACGGTCGAGGGGTTGAACGACGCGCGGCGCTAGGCGTGCGCTGTGCCGGCTGCCACGACCATCAGGAACAGGCCGAGCAGGAAGGCCCACAGGCCGAGCCGCTCGGGCTGGGCCATCGGGCTGTTCATGACCGAGTGCGCGCGCCTGCGGGCGGGCGTGGGATGGCCGGTGATGGTGACCGTGCGGCGCTCGGCCACCGGCTGCTCGGTGAGCAGCTCCGCGGCACGGCGCTCGAAGCGGCGCGGGACCTCGTGGGTGGCGTCCTCCGTGGGACGCAGCTCGGCGACGGTTCCCCCGCCGCCCTCGGCACCCTCGTCCTCGGCCCGATCGAAGCGGCTGGGACGGCGCTCTTCAGCCTCGATCTTGCGCTCCCACTGGAGGAGCACCGCCTCGCGGCTCATATCTTCCTGGTGATCCTCCCGCAGGGCGCGGGCGCCGGCAGTCTGCATCGGTTCTCTCTCTTTTCGCCTGCGGGGTTAGCTGACGGGCTCGCGCTGAAAGAGTTGCGCTACGCGTACTCGCGATTCGCCCCTGGCCGACCGGCCACCTGGGTCCCCCACGCCCCGTTTTCCTGGCAGGGCTTCGGCTTCGATGAACGCGGCCATGCTAGCAGTCGAGCGGACGCGTCGGACGGAAAAGCCCGGTGCTTCCGGGCAAAATGCAACGAGGCTTGCAGAGTGGGTCAGCGGCCGGCCACGTCGGCCACGTAGGTGGCCACGGCGTCGGCGTCCTCGCCCTCGAGCAGGCCCGGCGGCATGCGGCCGGTTCCGGTCCCGCCGCGCTTGATCGCGTTCAGGACGCGCTGCTTGTCGAGCGGGGCCAGATCGTCGAGGTTCGGGCCCGTGACCCCGTGGGCCTGTACCGCCGCGAGCGTGTGGCAGCTCTTGCAGTTCTGGATGAAGAGCTCCTTGCCCGTCTCCTCCGTCGCCGTTGGCTCCGCCGAGCGCAGCGAGCCGGTGCCGCCCGTGGCCTCGCCGCGACCCGCGATCACTGCCGCCGGGACGACCACCCCGAGCGCGAGGTAGAGCAGTACGAACACGACGGTGAAGATGCGGCCGCCGCGGGTGAGGTACGCGTCGCGCGCGGCACTCGGGCCGCCGGAGAACGCGATGAACATCACCACGAGGCCGGCCAGCACGAACGGCACGAGGACGATCAGGACTTCCATCGAGGGCGCCACAATACCGGCCGGAGTGGCGGGGAGCGCGGCTGCGCCCGGCGCGGTGCGCGGCCGCTAGGCGGCGCCGGCCGCGGCCCGGCGTGCGCGCTTCCAGCTGCCGTATGCCGCGAAGACTGCGCTGAGCGTCGGGAGGCTCTCGTCGTCCGAGGCGCGCTGCTGGTAGTCCACCATCAGCAGCCGCTCGGGACGCGAGCCGACGGCGTCCGCCACGTCGCGGATCGCCTTGCAGACATCTTCCTTCGGGACGTTCTCGTTCCCGCCGGCACGCTTCGCCTCGTGGGCGAAGACCCCGGCCGCGCTGCCGCGAGCGCCCGGCTCGGCGGAGGGCGTCGGGCGTGCCCGCCCGGCGCCGACGAGCAGGCGGCAGTGTGGGCACTGCTGGGGCTCCTCAGGCCATGCGGCACCGACCTTCCGCTCGATCAGGAGGTGACAGTGCGGACAGTAGGCGTCACCTGCTGTCTTCTTCTTCTTACGCGTAGCGGATGGCATCAGGCGCCTGGTGCCAGTCTTTTCGCCCAGTACCAGGCCCGGCCAAACCATTAACTCGCGCGCGTGGACAAATGTGACGGTTCTTGCCGCGGAACGGGTCAGCGACAGGCGAAGTTCCGCGCCCCGCCCTCGCGCGCGGGAATAGGAAGGGCCCCCTCGCGGGGGCCCTTCCCTTAGCCGGCCGGTAAGCCGGATCCTGTCGTGAGCAGCCATCCATCTCGCCATTCCGACCCGCGCCCCCTATGGGGCACCGGCGGGCGGCGGGGCCTTGCGGCCCTGCGGCCTACCTGGAGCTCTGCGGGCAGCATCGACGCTCCTGCTTGGCCTTGCACCGGGTGGGGTTTGCCTGGCCGCCACGTCGCCGTGACGCCGGTGCGCTCTTACCGCACCTTTTCACCCTTGCCGGCACCGGGCTGACGTCCTGCCCGGTGCTTAGGCGGTTTGTTTCTGTGGCACTTTCCCGCGGCTTTCGCCGGGTCGGTACCCCGACCACCCTGCCCTGCGGTGTCCGGACTTTCCTCGAGGGGCCGGTTGTCTCCCCGACCTCCCCGCGGCTGCTTGGCCGGCAGCCCTCAAGTGTAGGGCGCAAAGCCCGCGCCGTCGACGCCCGCCGCACCCTGCAGCGATCGCGGCAACTCGAGTGTCGACTTACTAGCCCCTGGCGGGAGTAACTCGACACTCGACCCCAGCAGCGAGGGGCGGCCCCGGGCGCTAGCTGAGCCGGCTCCCGCAGTCCGCGCACTCGGCAGCCTCCTGCGCCGCCGTCATACGCGAGTGACACACGGGGCACTCGGCGCCGCCGTTCGTCCGGGCCGCGTCGAGCACCAGGTTGAGGCACGCCTCGAGGGTCACGCCGCCGTCCGGTGCGGGCTGGGCACCACGGAAAACGGGCCTTTCAAGCAACGCGCCCGTCATGCCACCCTCCGGCAGACGCCGACCACGCGGCCCACGATGTCCACCTCGCGCGCGTAGATCGGCTCGAGCGCGTCGTTCTCGGGCTGGAGGCGCACGCGCTCCTTCTCCTTGAAGAAGCGCTTCACGGTGGCCTCGCCCTCGAGCATGGCCACGACGATCTCGCCGTTGGTCGCGGTGCTCTGAGGCCGCACCACCACGTAGTCGTCCTCGAAGATGCCGGCGTTCTTCATCGAGTCGCCCTTCACGCGGAGGACGAACTCACCGTCGTCGCCGCCCGCGATAGGCGGCACCGTGACGTACTCCTCGATGTTCTCCTCCGCGAGGATCGGCTGACCCGCCGCGACCTGTCCCACCAGCGGAAGCCCGCTCGCGGCGGCCGCCGCCTTGGCCTTGTCCACCAGCACCTCGATCGCGCGCGGCTTGGTGGGGTCGCGCCGCAGCAGCCCGAGCTTCTCGAGGTTCGCGAGGTGGGCGTGCACCGTCGAGGACGACGTCAGGCCGATCGCCTTTCCGATATCCCGAACGGTCGGCGGATAGCCGTGCTCGCCCGCGTAATGCTTGACGTAGTCGAAGATCTCCTGCTGCCGCTTGGTGAGGTTCAGCTCGACCATCAGACCTCCCGCCGAAGCCGTGTTGAATGACGTAATCCGAACATGTGTTCGCAGAGTACCCCGGCGTTCGGACGACATCAACCCTTGGAGGGTCCGGCTCTATACTCAGCGCCCTAAGCGCCTGTGGCGGAACTGGTAGACGCGCAAGGTTGAGGGCCTTGTGGTCCGTTTGGACCGTGGGAGTTCGAATCTCCCTGGGCGCATTTTCATCGTTGCAGGCTGCTGCACAACTCCCGGTCAGTCGTTCACCTGCCGAGCTGGTGGTCCGAGGGGCTGTTGTGGGGCGCTGGCGCTGGCCGCGTCGGGGGCGGCGCGCATCGGGGCGGGCATGAGCGCGGCACCGGCGATCACGAGGCAGAAGGCGAGGAAGCGGGCGCCGATCTCAAGTGGGCCGGAGCCGATCGGCTCGTGGAAGACGATGATGCCGCCGATGATCGCGGCGAGGTTGGCGGCCACGGAGGTGAGCGCGATGACCTCGACGCCGTCGCCGATTTGGAGGCTGCGGGCGGAGGCGTAGAAGGAGATCACCCCGGCGATCAGCGCGGTGAGCGTCCACGGGCTCAGCAACCCGAGCAGCGGCCCCGGGTCCGCCTGGGTGAGCCACTTGAGCGCGACATCGGAGACGCCGAAGAGCGCGCCGGCGGCCGCGCCGAGCAGCAGCCCCTCGGCGCGCGGAGCGACATGGCGGCGGGTCGAGATCCTGATCAGGGCCGCGCCGGTCGCGAAGATCGCGCCCTCGACGGCGATCAGCGCCGCCAGTGAGGCGCGCTCCGGGTCGTTGGCGCCGCCGCCGGTCAGTCCGATGACCACCAGCCCCGCCGCGGTGATCGTGACTCCGACCCATTGCCGCCGACCCAGGTGAAAGCCGAAGAAGCGCTCGGCGAACACCGCGAGGAAGACGAGACCGCCAGAGAGGACCGCCTGCACGATCGACAGCGGCGCCAGCGAGAGCGCACCGACGTGCAGACCCCACGCCACGATCGCCACGAGCCAGCCGACCAAGAACCACCTGGAGCGAAAGAGACCGACGGCGCTGCGCAGCGGATGTCGAACCAGGATCGGCGGCGCGAGCACCGCGCCACGGTGCTTGAACAGGAAGGCGAGGTTGGTGGCCACCGCCGAAGCGAGCGCGAGGATCAGGCCGAGGAGCACGACCAGCGACCCGCTATGTGGGGAGCGCTACTCCGGTTGATCGGGCGCGGTTCGCTCTCGATCCGCGTAGCCCTCACGAAGGAGCGCCGCTTTATCTTCACGCGCGCGTTCCTCTCGGGCGCTCGCCTGCGAAGTTGGCAATATGCGCGCGGCTTCCGTCAGCACTGACTGGCGATGCTGAAACTTGCGTTCGTAGTCACGCACGGCCCTGACCGTTTCCGCGTCAGCGCCGGCGAGGGCTTCGCCGACCTGCTCGGGCGTCATAGCGTCGTAGCCCGGCAGAGGTTCGCTGCTACGCATGTAGCGCAGCTTCTCGAGCACGACGGGCCGGCTTCCGTGGGCGCGCTCATAGGTCTCAACCGCGGCC
Organism: uncultured Thermoleophilaceae bacterium; assembly: GCA_963771715.1. Taxonomy (GTDB): domain Bacteria; phylum Actinomycetota; class Thermoleophilia; order Solirubrobacterales; family Thermoleophilaceae; genus JACVRW01. The sequence continues at coordinate 240,958 of CAVYUQ010000010.1, read as the reverse complement.
AGCTCGACCTGAGAGAGCTGAGAGAGCTGGTCGCCGACCTGCTTCTCGCCCAGCCGGTCGTAGCCGGAGATCGGTTCGTCTGGTGAGCTGGTTGCGGGTGGGGTGTCACGCGCGGAACCTCATGAGCGGCGATTGCGTATGGCGTCCAGGATCTTCACTTAGTTGCCTCCATCGGGTAGTGGGCCGGCCGGCCGACGGCCTTCCTCAGCTGGCGATCGGGACTGACGCGCACGACGTCCCAGGCCAACCCGAGTCGCTCCAGGCCGCGGATGAAAAGACCTCCGGGATCGAATTCGCGCCGGCGCAGGCCGTGGAAGGCCGAGGTCGGGAAGGCGTGGTGATTGTTGTGCCAGGACTCGCCGAAGGTCAAAAGCGACAGCCAGCCCACGTTGGTCGACTCGTCATCAGTGGCGAAGCGACGCCGGCCGAAGAAATGGCAGATCGAGTTGATGCTGAAGGTCGCGTGATGGAGCAGGAAGATGCGCAGCAACCCGCCCCAGACGAGCGTGAGCAGCGCACCGGTGAGGCTGCCCTTGATCGCCAGGCCGAGCAGGAAGGGGATCGCGAGGCTCGCCAGGATCAATGGCTTCTCCAGGGCGTCTATCAGACGGATGCCGCGGTCCTTCATCAGGTCGGCGCCGTAGCGGCAGCGGTCTGCCTGGCCGACCGTCGTGAAGAGCCAGCCGACGTGGGCGTGCCAGAGCCCTTTGGCCGCACCGATCACCCCAGGACCGCCGCCGTGGGGGGTGTGCGGGTCGCCTGCCTCGTCCGCGAAGTCGTGGTGCTTGCGGTGGTCGGTCACCCACTTGATCGCTGACCCCTCGACCGCCAGCGTGCCGAGCACCGCGAGCGTGTAGCGCACGGACGGATAGGTCTTGAAGGCGCGATGGGTCAGCAGCCGATGGAAGCCGACGGTGATCCCGACGCATGTGAGCGCGTAGCCGACGACCAGGATGACCAGGTCGACCGGCTCCACGAGCTCGTTCCAGGACAGGACCGCGGCCACCACCACCGCCAGCGGGGGCAGCAGCACCGCGACCAGATTCGCCGTCCGCCGTGCCCTCACGCTGCGGCTGCCGCTGCGTCCTCAAGGCGACTGAGGGCGCGTCGTAGGAGGCGTGAGACGTGCATCTGCGAGTAACCGAGCCGCTCGCCGATCTCGCGCTGTGTGAGGTCGGACAGGAAGCGCAGCTCGATCGCCTTGCGCTCCACCTCCGGCAGCGCGCTCCAGATGCTCTTGATCGCGTCGCGGTCCTCGACCAGCTCGTAGGCGGAGTCCTCGGCGCCGATCTGGTCGACCAGCGCGGCGGCCTCGTCGTCGCCGCGCACCGCCGGGGCGTCGAGCGAGGCCGCCTCGTAGCTGGCCGCGGCCTCCTGCGCCTCGAGCACCCGCTCGACAGAGCATCCGAGCGCCTGCGCGACCTCGCGCGGCTTCGGCGAGCGGCCGAGCCGCTTCGAGAGCGCCTCCGTTTCGCGGCTGACCGCGAGCGTGCGCTCCTGCACGTCGCGCGGCATCCGCAGCGCCCAGCCCTTGTCGCGGAAGTGGCGCTTCAGCTCGCCCAGGATGGTCGGCGCCGCGTAGCTTGTGAACTTCGCGCCGCGATCGGGGTCGAATCGGTCGATCGCCTTGATCAACGCGAGGCTCGCCACCTGCACCAGGTCGTCGAGCGGCTCGTCCGTATACGAGTAGCGCAGCGCGAGATCGCGTGCGAGCGGCAGGAAGCACTTGACGAGCTCCTCGCGCGCGGCCATATCGCCCCAGCGGTGGTAGCGAAGTACCAGCTGGCGCTCCCCCGCTCGCGCAGCGACGCGGTCCGGGCTCGCGGAGGCGAGCGTCATGGCAGCCATCTCCTGGACCTCCGTCGTTTTTCAACTGACATGAGGTCCGTAGCTCGACCGGGTTTACGCGCCGCGCTGTGGTGCTCACGGCCCCACCGCGGATCGCTCGTTCGAGCGAGCTTCGTGGCTTCGGGGCTGACCGTCTCGATCACGGCGAAGCACTCGCTCTCTGTGATCACGCGCTCGCTCTCGGGGTTCTCGTGATCCCGCGCGATCGCGAAATGCGTGGCGTACGCCCGCACCGACGCGTACTCCTCGAGCGTGAGGCTGATGACGCGCGTGCAGCCGCGGTCGCCGCACTCGCACACGAACGAGTCCACGCATTGGCCGGCAGGCGTTTCGACGAGCGTCTGCGCGGTTGACTCGTTCGCGTCACGGGCGCGCACCTGCTTTTCCGCCTCGCGTTGGCGCCAGCTAGTGATCGCCACCCGTCTGCTCCCAACGTCGTACTGCCCTCGCGCCGACCCGAAGGCCGGCAGTTGCGCTCGACCGGGTATTGATGTCGAGGGGCGCCAGGGTCAGGTGTTGGGACTCGGCTACTCCTAGCTTACCCACCCGCGCAAGTCAGCTCACCTCGAAGACTCCGCCTCGCATGGCCCTAGAGCCAGCACTTACAATTCCTGTACCGCCGAACGCGAACCGCGCCGATGGACTCTCGTGCGCCCAACCCGCTTCGCGTCCTGATCGCCAACGAGCGAAAGGAACGCCTCCAAACGACCACCGGACTGGTGGCCGCGATGGGCCACGAGGTGATCGCGCGCTCGCTCGAGGTCTCTCAGGTGGCGGCCGCCACCGCCGAGACGATGCCCGACGTGGCGCTGGTCGGGCTCGGAGAAAGCTCGCAACACGCGCTCGAGCTCATCTCACGCATCGTCCAGGAAGCCGCCTGCCCGGTGATCGCGATACTCGAGACGAGCGACGTAGAGTTCGTAAACGAGGCGGCGAAACGCGGGGTCTTCGCCGCGATCACCGACGGCGACCCGGACGAGCTCCAAAGCGCGATCGACATCGTCCTGAGGCGCTTCGCCGAGTACCACAACCTAGAAGGGGCGTTCGGCCGCCGCGCGCTGACCGAGCGCGCCAAGGGCATCCTCATGGAGCGTCACGGGATCCAGGAGCAGGAGGCGTTCGAGCTGCTCCGCACCGAGTCCCGGCGCTCGGGTCGCAAGCTGATCGACATCGCCAAAGCCGTGGCCGCGACCCATCTCCTGCTGCGGCCCCGAGGCACGGGCACCTCCGACCGCTCCGAGCCCGCCGATCGCGCCGCGAGGGCATCACCCGCGCCACTTCGCGACGAGGCGGCCAGCGCTCTCGTCGGGCGGCTGCAAAGCGAAGCGCGAGTCCATGAGGACGTGATTGCCGACCTGCGAGAGCGGCTGGCCGCGGACGAACTGGAGCTCAACGACCTTCGCGCGGTCCGCAATGCTCTGACGCCGCCCAAGCTCGCCAGCAGGCCGGGCGTCGATCTGGCCGCATCGTTTATTCCGGCAACAGATGGAGTGAGCGGGGACTTCTACCTCGTCGCAGACGGGCCACACGAAGCCACGGCACTGGTCGTCGGAGACGTGGTTGGCAAAGGTCTGGAAGCGGCACGCAAGGCCTCGTTCATCCGCACGGTGTTCGCGACCACAGCACCTTTCTCGGAAGATCCGGGGCAGCTACTCAGCTGGGCAAACACCGCCCTTTATGAACGTGCGGAGGACGACCGGGACTTCGTCACCGTCGGCTGCGTGACCTACTCACCACGGGACCGCGTCCTCCGCTGGGGATACGCGGGGCACCCCCCAGTGCTCTGGCTTGACACCGGCGAGGAGCTGAGCGGCGCGCGCGCGCCGCCGCTGGGACTCTCGGAGGAGCTTGTATGCACAACTGCGGCTCACGACCTCACTCCCGGCACCGGCGTGCTGCTCTACACCGACGGGGTAACCGAAGCGCGTCATAACGGAGACCAGTTCGGCCAAACGCGGCTCGCCCAAATCGTCCAGGCACTCGAAGGGCAGGCCCCCTCCGAAGTAGTCGCGACGGTCACATCAGCGGTGAAGCAATTCGCCGCTACCCGCCTGGCCGACGACCTGTGCGTGGTCGCAGCGCGCATCGGCGAGGGCTCGGGCGAGGTAGCGGGTTGACAAGGCCGGCGATGCCGGAGTCGGCACTCGACGGCGTGCTCCGCGACGGCTACGACACCGGCCGCTTCTACGACGAGACGTTCGAGCACGGCCCGAATGGCGTCGCGGTGCCGCGGGCGCACTACGCCGAGCTCGTCGCGCAGATCGCTTCGATGGACGGCCGCGGCCTGCGGCGCGCGGCGGAACTCGCCAACCGGTCGTTCCTGCACCGCGGTGTGACGTTCACCGTCTATTCCGACGAGGATCAGGGCACCGAGCGCATCCTGCCGTTCGACCCGATCCCCCGCATCGTGCCGGCTGACGAGTGGGCGGTCGTCGAAGCGGGCCTGCAGCAGCGCATCCGGGCGCTGAACCGTTTCGTCCACGACGTCTACCACGGGCACGAGATCCTGCGAGACGGGATCGTTCCGCGCCGGCTCGTCGTCCTGGGCCGTCATTTTCGCCGCGAGGTAGTTGGCATCGACGTTCCCGACGACCAGTACATCCATGTCGCGGGCAGCGACCTGATTCGGGGCGACGACGGTCGCTGGATCGTGCTCGAGGACAACCTGCGGACACCCAGCGGGGTCTCGTACGTTCTCGCGAACCGGCAGATCATGACGCGCACCTTCCCCGACTGGTTCGCCGAGCTCGGTGTCCGCTCGGTCGACTCCTATGCGGGGCAGCTCCTCGACAACCTCGTGGGGCTCTCGCCGCGGCGCGCCGTCCCGGGCGCCGCCAGCGGGCCGGCCGTGGTGGTGCTGACTCCCGGCATCTACAACTCGGCGTACTTCGAGCATGCCTTCCTCGCGCAGCAGATGGGGGTCGAGCTCGTCGAGGGCCGCGACCTGTTCGTCCTCGAGAATCGCGTCTACATGCGCACCACGTCCGGACGGCGACAGGTGGACGTCATCTACCGCCGTGTCGACGACGAGTTCCTCGACCCGCTCGCCTTCCGCGCCGAGTCGATGCTTGGCGTCGCGGGGCTGCTCGGCGCCGTCCGCACCGGCAATGTCACACTCGCTAACGCGATCGGCACGGGCATCGCCGACGACAAGGTGCTCTACCCGTACGTCCCGGCGATCATCCGCTACTACCTCGGGGAGGAGCCGATTCTCGACAACGTGCCGACGTTCCTACCGAGCGATCCGGAGCAACTCGACCATGTGCTGGACAACCTCGACTCGCTGGTCGTCAAGGCCGCTAACGAGAGCGGCGGCTACGGGATGCTGATGGGGCCGGTCGCCGACGAGCGCGAGATCGAGGAGTTCCGTCGCCGGATCGTCGCGAACCCGCGCGACTACATCGCGCAGCCAGTGATCCCGCTCTCGCGCCATCCGACCTTCGTGGCCGACGAGGGCGATTCGGGCACGCTCGAGGGGCGTCACGTCGATCTGCGGCCGTACGTGCTGAGCGGGCCGGACGGAATCAGCGTGCTGCCCGGCGGCCTGACCCGGGTTGCTCTCGTGCGCGACTCGCTGATCGTCAACTCGAGCCAGGGCGGCGGCAGCAAGGACACCTGGGTGCTGCGGTGACGGGAACGAACAGATGCTGAGTCGCATGGCGGAATCGCTCTACTGGATCGGCCGCTATGTCGAGCGCGCCGAGCAGACGGCTCGTCTCACAGAGGCGACCTTCAGCCACACCCTCGCATTGGGCTCGACCACGGAGGCGGAATCCCGCCGTGAGCGCCACTGGATGGCGCTGCTCGACATCGTCGGCGAGCGCCCGGCCTTCCCGCCGGGCGGCCCGCCAGCGGACGAGGAGACCGTACCCCTGCATTTGATCTTCTCTTCCGATGACGCGAACTCGATCGTGGAATGCATCACCCGGGCGCGCGACAACGCGCGGACGATGCGCCACCAGCTGGCGACCGAGATGTGGGAGGCGCTCAACCGCTACCACCTCGAGGTCCAAAGACCAGCTCAGCGGCGGCGTGCGGCATCCGGCGCGGAGAGCGCCACACGCTTCTGCCGCTCGGTGGTCGATTTCAGCCAGTTGCTGCAGGGGATCACCGACTCGACGATGCCGCGTGAGGAGGGCTGGTACTTCCTCCAGTTGGGCAAGTTCCTGGAGCGGGCGGAGTGGACGGCTCGCACCCTCGATGTGAACTACCGGCTCCTCGTCGGCGACGACGCCGAGAGCGGCGACCGCTTCGCCCTGGCCGCGGCCGCTCACGACCTGGAACCCTGGGTCACGCTCCTGCGCTCGCTGTCGGCTTACGAGTCGTACCACCGCATCGAGAGCAGAGGCATCCAGCCGAGCGCGGTGATCGAGCTGCTCATCCTCTCAGCCGTCCTGCCACGTTCGATCCGGTTCTCGATCGGGCAGGTCGACGCCGCCCTCGCCCACATCATCGAGCAGGCCCCCGCCTACAACGGCTCCGAGCCGATGCCGGGCTCGGCCACCGGGAGCGAGGCTCGCCGGGAGGTGGGCCGGCTGCACGCGGAGTTCGCCTATCAGCGGCTCGACGACCTGCTCGATCAAGGCCTGCACACTTCCCTGCTTGATATCCAACGCCGCTGTTATCGCATCGGCGACCGTGTCGAGGACGAGTTCTTCGCCCACCGCCCTCTGACCGCGCAGGAAATGATGGCGTGAGGTACCGGATCCGCCACCGGACGAGCTACCGCTACGCGAGCGAGGTCTTCGAGAGCTTCAACGAGGTGCGACTGCAGCCGCTCGCCTGCGCGACCCAGACCCTGCTCGACTTCGACCTCCAGATCGAGCCGCCCGCGACCACGATCTCGTTCCGGGACTACTACGGCAACGCCGTCCACGACTTCGGCGTCGCCTACCTGCACGACCGTCTCGTGATCGAGGCGACGAGCGACGTCGTCACTCACGCAGGTGCCGACGACCCGCTCGCCGGCCCGGCCGAGGGTCGAGCCGGACGAGTCGCCTTCGCTTCGGGCGCTCGTGGAGGACGAGGCGCTGGCGGACGAACACGCCGAGTTCCTCGGTCCGAGCGCGTATATCCCGCTCGAAGACGACTCGGCCGCGCTCGCCGAGGAACTGCTCGCCGAGGATCGGGAGACGAGCGCACTCGCGTTCCTCACCCGCGCAGCCGACCATGTGCGCGGACGCCTCGAGTACCGGATCGGCACCACGACCGTGAACAGCTCGGTTGCCGAGGTGCTCGCCGGAGGGAGCGGCGTCTGCCAGGACTTCGCGCATGTGCTGATCTCCCTATGCCGCCACGTCGGCCTCCCCGCTCGCTACGTCAGCGGGTACCTGGGCAGCGTCGGTTCGTCGACGGCCTCGCACGCTTGGACCGAGGCGTACATCCCGCCCTATGGGTGGGTCGGTATCGACGCGACGCTCGGCACACTCTGCACGGGGCAGCACGTCAAGGCCGGCGTGGGCCGCGACTACGTCGACGTCGCGGTCTTACGCGGCACCTATCAGGGCGGCGGCCAGGGCGAGCTCGAAGTGCAGGTGACCTGCGAGGCGCTCGGCGGCTTCGATCCTGCCGCGCAGTTGCGCGGCAGCGGCGACGAGCCCATCGCCCGACTGGTAGCGATCCAGAACCTCGGCGCGACGCGGCAGTTCCGGCGCGGGGCGGTGATGACGCAGGCGATGGGCGGGATGGCGGAGTCGCTCGCCGTCGAGGAGCTGCCGCCGCCGCGGGTGCAGGCGCGGCTCGAGGACGGGCCGCCGAGCCAGCAGCCGCAACAGCAGCAGCAGCAGCAGCGCCCGGAGCGGGACCTATGAGGCTTCGCGTCGGCTGCCGGTTCGAGCACGAGGCGACGGCTCCAACCGCGGCTGTCGTCCTCGTCGAGCCGCACCCCGAAGCGCCGGGAGCGCTTCTCGAGGAGCGCTGGAGCAGCGAGCCGACGCTCGAGACGACGAGCTTCATCGACCTCTATGGCAACCGCTGCCGGCGGCTGGTGCTTCCGGAGGGGGCCTCGACGTTCTCCTACGACGCGCTCGCGACAGTTTCGCCCGACCCAGACCCGGTGCCCAGCCCGAGCGAGGTGCAGCACCCCATCGAGGCGCTCCCCGACGAACTGCTCCACTGGCTGTTCGCGAGCCGCCTCTGCGAGTCCGACCTGCTCTCGGACCAGGCGTGGGAGCTGTTCGGCGGCTTCCCGCCGGGGGTGGAGCGCGTGCAGGCGGTCTGCGACTGGATCCACGCCAACATCGAGTACGGCGTCGCGAGCATCCCGACCACGGCAACCGTCGAGATCTTCGAGCGGCGCGGGGGCATGTGCCGGGACTTCGCCCACCTGGGCGTGACGTTCTGCCGCGCGCTCGGCATCCCGGCCCGCTACGTGTTCGGCTACATGCCAGACATCGGCATTTCGGGTCCTTCCCCGATCCCGGACTTCCACGCCTGGATGGAGGTCTGGCTCGGCTCGAGCTGGTGGACGTTCGATGCGCGCTTCAACACACCACGCATCGGCCGGTTGGCGATCGGCCGCGGCCGCGACGCCGTCGACGTAGCGATGGTCACGACCTACGGCGCCGCTAGCCTCGCGGCGCATGATCGTGTGGGCGGACGAGGTGTCCGACGATGCCGAGCTGACGGAGTCGCTCGCGCAGGAGGCGCCGGGTGGCCGGTGAGACGCTCGGCGACCTGATCGCCACGCTGGGCAGCATCGACGACGATGAGATCGACTGGCAGAACGTCCAGCAGACGACCGTCCTGATCCAACAGACCTTCTCCTACGAGTATCCGGGCCCGATCGCGGCGCTGCGCCACCGGCTCATGGTCGTACCACCCGATTACCACGACAACCAGCGCCTGCTCACGCACAAGATCCGCGTCTCGGGCTGCGACGTCGATACCGAGCGCTCGTACGACACGTTCGGGAACGTCATCCTCGACCTCAGCATCGAGCACGTGGAGCGCGACGTCGAGTTCACCACCTGGGCCGTCGTCGAGCGCGAGGCCGCGGTCGACGGCACGGACACTCCCGACGCCATCGCCTTCGACCAGCGCTTCGCCGAGCCCTCGCGGCTGACCCACCCGGATGACGCTCTGCGCGCAGTGGCCGACGAGCTCCGCGGCACGGGCTTGCAGAGCGTCGAGCTGGCCGACCAGATCAGCCACCGTGTCTTCGAGCACTTCGAGTACCGCTTCGGTGCGACCGAGGTCAGCACGCCCGCTGCGGACGCGTGGGCGGCAGGTATCGGGGTCTGCCAGGACTACGCGCACTGCATGCTGGCTCTCTGCCGGCTGTGCGGATTGCCCGCGCGCTACGTGTCCGGTCATGTGCTCGGCGAAGGGGGCACGCACGCGTGGGTGGAGGTGCTCGTCCGGCATCCGCAGGACGAGGACGCGCTGCGCGCCGTTCCCATCGATCCCACCCACGACCGCCGCGCGGGCCTGCGTTACATCACGGTCGCGGTGGGCCGCGACTATTTCGACGTGCCGCCGACCTCGGGCACCTTCGACGCGCCCTACGGCGGGGAACTGACGACGCACAGGCGGGCGGCCGTGACCCGCGTCGAGTACCTCCGACCCCAACGGCGCCGCCGGCCGGGCCCGGTCAGGACGGCCTGACCGCGCCGTTCGAGGAGCGCAGCCGTGGCCGCAGGACGCGCGAGACGCGCCGGGCCGTTGCCACTCGAGGACGCCGGCAGGGCGGCGCGCGCCGAGCTCGATTGGGAACGGTCCCATCCGGGACTCGTCGACGAGTTCCGCAACGGCAGCTACCGCAAGGTCAGCGCAGCGACCTGAATCACGGTGTTCGGACATCCGCCGACGCGCGGAGATGCTCGTGGACGAACTGCACGGCCATCGCGCCCTCGCCCACCGCGGTCGCGCAGCGCTTGGTCGAGCCTGAGCGCGCGTCGCCGGCCGCGAAGATGCCCGGGACGTTCGTCTCGAGCAGGTGGTCGGCATGCGCGTCGGCGCCGGTCAGGATGAAGCCGTTCTCGTCACGCGCCACGGCGTCGCCCAGCCAGTCGGTGCACGGCCGCGCGCCGAGGAAGAGGAACAGGAACGAGAACGGCACGCGCTCGCCGCTCGTTGAGCGTGACCGCTTCGAGATGCCCGTCCGAGCCGTGCAGCGCCGCGATCTCGCTGCGGTCGCGCACCGCGACGCCGTAGCGCTCGAGATCCCGCACCAGGTAGTCCGACATCGTCTCGCGCAGATCTGCGCGGCGGTGCAGCAGCGTGACGAGAGCGCCACCGCGCGCGAGCCAGACCGCGGCCTGGCCGGCCGAGTTGCCGCCGCCCACGACGCCCGCGCGCGCGGCGCCGCACAGCTGCGCCTCCAGCGGCCCCGCGGCGTAGAAGATGCTGAGGCCCTCGTAGTCGTGGAGGCCGTCGACCGGCAGGCGCCGGTACTCCGCGCCGGTGGCGAGCAGCACGGCCCGCGCGGCGATCTCGTGCTCCTCCTCGAGGCGCACGACGTGTCGCCCGTCTCCGGGCTCGAGCGCGACCGCCCGGTAGGGCGTCGCCGGCCGCGCTCCGAACTTGCGCGCCTGGGTGACGGCGCGGCTGGCGAGCTCGGTGCCGGTGATGCCGGCGGGGAAGCCGAGGTAGTTCTCGATCCTGCGCGACGAGCCGGCCTGCCCGCCGAGCGCGGTGCTTTCGACGACGAGCGTGTCGAGCCCCTCCGACGCGCCGTACACCGCTGCGCCGAGTCCCGCCGGACCCCCGCCTACGACCAGCAGGTCGACCTCTTCTCGCGGCGCGAGCTCGCGGCCGATGCCGAGCGCGCGCAACACCTCGCCGCGGCGACGGCGCGCGCAGCTCGGCGCCACCGGGCAGGCGCACGACGGGCGCTTCGCCCTCCGCGGGCACCTCGTCCTGCCATGTGAACGGCAGCCGGTTGCTGCGGAGCGAAGTCGAGCATCCGCATCGTCGCGTCGGACGAGCGCGGGCCGACGATCTGCAGGCCCAGGCCCTCCACCGTCTGGAGCGCCTCTCGCCTGGCGATGAACGTGGACAGGACGAGGTCGCTCAGCGGCCCGTCGTCGAACAGCAGCTCGCGCATCACGTCGCGGTCGACGGCGATGTAGCGCAAGGGCTGGGTGACGACCGCGGTGACGAAGACCGTCTGTCCCGAGAGCAGGTTCAGCTCGCCGAGGAACCTGGACGGGCCGTGGCGGATGATCTCCTGGCCGGCCGCGTCGACGATCGCGACCTCGCCCTCGACGATCGCGATGAACGGGTACCGCTGATCGCCGACGCGGTAGAGCACGTCGCCGACATCGGCCGTGTGCTCGTCACCGAGCTCAGCCAGGGTCGCGAGCTGCAAGTCCGACAGCATCGGACTGTCAGGCGTTGCCACAGGATGAGCGTACTCACCGCTGGAAGCCACCGGTGACCCAATCGACGATGAGGCGGCCGTACTCATCGGACCTTTGCTCCCACGCGAAGTGGCCGGCATCCAGCGGGTGGATCTCGCTGTTGGGCAGCAGGTCGGCGAGGTACTCGTTGTTGGACCACGGCAGGCGCTCGCTCACCACGAGCCGTCGTCCGTCGGGAGTGACGGAGACCTGCGCTGCCCCGAGCGCATCGGGTAGATCGCGCGTCCCGCCGGGGATCGGCGTGAGTGCGCCACGCCGTCCGACGCGAAATGCAGTGACGTTGGGCACCGCGCCGGAGTTGAGCACGTAGACCCTGCCGTCCTGCTCGTCGACGCTGACCGGCGCCACGCCGCCCGAAGCAACGGTGCCGACGATCTCGAGGCCACCTCGGATGCGGAACGCGGTGACGCTGTTGGATCCGGCGTTGATCGCGTAGATGTTCTCCTCGTCGTCGCTGAGCTCGACGGCGCCCTGACGTCCGCCGAGGCCGTTGAGGCCGACGCCTCCGGTTGAGAACGTGCCGGCCGGGGTGAGTGCTCCGTTCCCCGCCCGATCGAACTTCTGAACCGCGTTTCCGGCGGGGTCGTTCGTTTGCGTGAACACGGCTCCGCTGTCCGCCATCGCGGCGCCGGCGGCGGGGCCGGAATTGCGCCGCGCGCGGCCGCTGTGGCAACCACGGCCGCCTTGCTGAGTTTCAACACGGGTCCTCCTTGGGAGGTCGACCGTATTGGACCGTTCAGTCCACTGATCGTGCGCGCGCGTTACGCGACGACTGGCGAGCGCCGGGGCGCCCGAGCGCTCACCGCGTGCGCGCGCAGGTGGGCGTACGCCGCGTCGAGGGCGATTGCCAGCTGGCCTGGATCACGGCTCGCCTGGGTAAGCAGCAGACCCCCCTGGAGAGCCGCGAGCGTGGCCGTGGCAAGCCGAGCGGGATCGGCGGCGCGATCCAGCTTGCCGTGTGCCTGCATCGAGTGAAGGCCCTCGCGGATGTGCGCCTCCCAGGCACTGAACGAGGCGGCCAGGGCGGCGCGCGCCTCGTCGTCGGTCTCGGCGAGCTGCGGGACGAGCGCCCCGATCGGGCAGCCCCTTCGGGCGCCGCGCTGGACCTGAAGCTCGACGAGGGAATCGAGCCACGAGCGGAGAGCCTTCCAGCTGTCGAGCGGCCCCAGGTTGCTCAACACGGTCGCAGTGCTGTGAGCCACGACGGCCTGCAGCAGCGCCGCTCGGTCCTCGAAGTAGTGGTAGACCTGGCTCTTGCTGGCGCCGGCGGACTCGATCACGTCGTCGAGGCTGGTCTCGGCGATTCCGCGCTCCCTGATGAGCTCCGACGCGGCGGCCACGATCCGCTCGCGCGTCGCGCGGCCCCTCGCGGTCTTGGGCAATGCGGTCACCGCTCGACTGTACATTGCCTTTGGACTGCTCGGTCCAGTAGATTCGCGCGAGACGAGGTCGTGACCCCGGCCCAGGCACACCCGCACGCCAGCTCAACTGCCTCGGACGAGGCTCAACTGGTTGCGCGGCTGCGGGCGGGCGACGAGCAGGCCTTCCAGGCGCTGGTCGAGGAGTACTACCCGACGATGCTGTCGGTTGCTCGGGGCTACGTAAGGTCCCGTGCGGTCGCCGAGGAGGTCGTACAGGAGGCGTGGCTCGGCGTCCTGAAGGGGCTTGACCGCTTCGAGGGCCGCTCGTCACTCAAGACCTGGATCATGCGGATCCTCGCGAACATCGCGATGACCCGAGGTACCCGCGAGGCACGTAGCCAGCCGTTCTCGTCGTTCGCCGTTGACGACGACGAGCCCGCGGTCGACGCCGACCGCTTTCGCGATGCCAGCGACGGCTTCGCGGGCCACTGGCGAGCGTACCCCCGCGACTGGAACACACTGCCGGACGGAGCGCTGCTCGGGCGGGAGACCCTCGCCGTCGTGATGCAGGCGATCGACGAGCTGCCGGACGCCCAGCGTGTGGTGATCACGATGCGAGACGTGGCCGGCTGCGGGGCCGACGAGGTGTGCGAGGCGCTGGACGTGAGCGAGGGCAATCAGCGCGTACTCCTCCACCGCGCGCGATCCAAGGTGAGGGGCGCCCTGGAAAGGCACTTCGATGGCTGATTCCGCAGAGCACATCACCTGCCGGGAGGTCGTCGAGCTCGTGAACGACTACCTCGAGCGCTCGCTGCCACCCGACGAGACCACGCTCTTCGAGCAGCATCTGAATTTCTGCGACGGCTGCGACTGGTATGTCGAACAGCTGAAGCGCACGGTCGAGACGGTCGGAGAGATCCGCGAGGAGGACGTCCCAGCCGAGGCCAAGGAACGCCTCCTCAGCGCGTTCCGCGAGTGGAGGCGCTCGTGATCGCCTACAAGTTCCTTCGCGACGACGGGACAAGCGTGTTCACGGGCTTCCAGTGGCCACTTCCCGGCGACGGCCCGGGCACGTGGGTCGAGGCCCGTGTGGAGCAGTGCCGCAGCGGGATCCATGCGTGCCGACCCACAGACCTGCCGCTGTGGGCGGGCCGCCGGCTGTACGAGATCGAGTTGAGCGGCGAGATCGTCGAGGAGGAAACGAAGGTCGTGGCCTCGCGGGGGCGCCTCTTGCGCCGGCTGGAGGCCTGGGACGAGCTCCGGGACGAATACACGCGGATGTGCGCCGACCGCGCACACGAGCTCGCCCTCGGTTCCTCGTCTCCGCTGACCGAGTGGGACGCAGCGGTCGAACCATCCGTCCCTGAGGGTCCGGCGCTGCTTGGCTTCGTGGCGGCACGCATCGCCGAAGAGATCTCCGGAGTGGACGCCTACCACGCCGAGCGGGCCCGCCAGGTCGACTGGCTCGTTGAGCGGCTCGACATCCGTCAGAACCCGCCGCCTGGCCACGGCGCCCCGGCGTAGCGCTCGATCGGCGGGCCCGGCGGGGGAGCGACCGGGCAGAACGCGTCCGTGGGCACCACGGTCCCGGGAAACAGCCGCAGAAACGGGTCGTCCGCGAACCGGGCCGGGTCGCGCGCCACCGTGATCGCGCCTGCGCAGCGGCTCGCGTCGAGTGCGAACGTGCTGAGGCAGACGAGCTCGTCTCCGAGCATCGGGATCCACCAGGCGAGCGCGTCGCGGCGGGCCTGCTGCACCTCCGGCTCGTCGTAGCGCAGCGCGGCGGCCTTGTCCGGCAGGGCGCAGACATGGGCGAAGGCACCGGGCACGGGCTCGCCCTGGACGCAGCGGGCGTCGATCCGGAGCCGCCGGCCCGGCGCTCGCGGATCCAGGCTCAGGCGCCTGCCGTCGAAATACGACGAACGCGAACGGCGTCACGCTGCCGGCGCCTCCCAGTCCGAGCGGACGGCCATGGTGATCTCGCGCATGTCGCGCCGGATCTCCTCGTGCGTCGGCCGGCCGAAGTACCAGTAGCCGTTGTAGGCGCGGTGCACCCGAAGGTCCGGCGTGAGCGTGAACGCGGCGGGCAGGTAGGGGTTGTGGAGCGTGTCCGTGGTCTCGAGCAGGTCGAGCTGCGCCAGCCAGCGCCGTTCTGAGTCGGACAGGAACGTGAAGCGCGCGCCGAGCCCGGCGCGGAAGGCGCTCTGAACCTCCGGCGGGTCGACGCTCACCACGACGATCCGCGCGTAGGCGACCTCGAACTCGTCCTGGAGCCGGCAGAGCCCGCGGAGGTAGCGCTGCTCCTTCGGGCACCACCAGCCGCGGGACGTGAAGAGCGCGACGGGGTCGCCGCCCGCGAGCTCGCTCAGCATGCGCGGTCGCCCGGTGTGGTCGGGCAGGGCCAGGTCGGGGAATGCCTCGCCGCTCCTCATGTGAGCGGGGCCCTCGCAAAGTTCACGGAGAAGGCGCGACACCAGACGACCACGGTCGAATAACGGCTCAGGTCGAGCCCGCGCGGGAGGTCGTATTGCTGGTTGCCCTTGTTGCCCTTGAGCGCGCCGAGGTCCTCGAAGTCATCCACCTCGGACTCGTCGCGCGCCGGCCCGGCCACGAGGTACACGCGGAGATCGGGGCCGTTGTCCACCTCGAAGTTCGTGAGCGTGAGCACGCGGCCGCCCTTCGCCCGCCGGATCGTGGTCGCGGTGCCCGTGACGGAATGGGCCACGGGCGCGAAGCATCCCCCGCCTCAGCAGCATGTTGCGCGAGCCGTCTGACGTGACCCGGACGACGCGCTCGTTCACCTCGTCGTCGATCAACGTGGAACGGCCGAGGTAGCCGCCCGCCACTACGGCGGTCAGGAGGTACGCGCCGATCACCGGCACTCGCAGGCCCGGCCGCCGCCAGGCCACGAGCACGCAGCCGACCGCCGCGAGCGCCATCCACAGCGCGGTGAGTGCCATGGCGAGCCCGAAGTCGTTCGTGATCAGGCCGCCGCTGACCCAGATCCCGGCCAGGACGATGACGACGACGGAGACGGCGGCGACGAGCTTTGCCATGCACTTTCGGTCGCAGAAGCGGCGCGCGCGTTACGCGGGCTCGATGCTTCACGCCCCGCGCCAGCCGCGGAAGGCCTCGAGGAGCTGCCGCTGCCGCTCGCGGGTGATCATCTCGACTGGGAGCTCGCCGAGAGCGTCGATCGTCTGGCGCATCTGCACGATGTAGTGCTCGCAGTGGGGACATTCCGCGAGGTGCGCCTCGAGCCGCGCGCGCTCGGGCTCGGGCAGAACGCCCTCGAGGTAGTCGGTCACCACCTCGACGAGCTCCTGGCACGTGATCTCGTCGTTTTCGCCGCCCGCCATCCTGGAGCTAGGTCGGCTCCGCGAAGCTGGCGTTACGCCGCCCGTGTAACGCCATCGCTGCCAGCCGGACTCCGTCTGCATGGAGACAACCGTCATGACGCAGTCCCCGTCCGCCTCAGCCCAGAGTCAGGAACCGTCCCAGCCAGTCGCGAACTACGGCCTGCTGGCCGACTGCAACTCGGCGGCTCTTGTCGACTCGGACGGCTCGATCGACTGGCTGTGCCTGCCCCGTTACGACAGCGACGCTGTCTTCGCGCGTCTGCTCGACCCCGAGGCCGGCCATTGGTCGATCCGTCCCGTCCAGTCCTACGAGGCGAAACGGCGCTATCTCCCCGGCACGCTCGTCATCGAGACCATTTTCACGACCGAGACGGGCCAGGTCCGGCTTACGGACGCCATGGCATTCGCGGAGGGGCAGCGCGGGCACGACCTCGGCTATGACGCTCCCCATGAGTTGCTGCGCTCGGTGGAGGGCCTCTCCGGCGAGGTCGAGCTCGAGCTCGAGCTCGCGCCGCGGCCCCAGTACGGGCTCGT
This sequence comes from uncultured Thermoleophilaceae bacterium, assembly GCA_963771715.1. GTDB lineage: Bacteria > Actinomycetota > Thermoleophilia > Solirubrobacterales > Thermoleophilaceae > JACVRW01. The sequence goes on along the minus strand of CAVYUQ010000010.1, from coordinate 224,494 downwards.
CATGCCGCTAGTCCGCCTCGAGGAGGGCGGCGCGCGCACATTCGGCGCCGGCCGCATCGGCGTGCAGTCCGCCGCGCCGCTCGAGGTCGAGGGCTCGACGATCCGCGCGACGTTCACCGTCGCCGAGGGCGACCAACTGGGCTTCTCCGTTCGCTGGGCGTCCGCCGAGGACCGGAGCGCGCCCGAACCCACGCCCGCGGACGCGGTCGCCAAGCGCATCGCCGACACCGCCGAGGGTTGGCGTTCCTGGGAGGCCGAGCACGACATCTACGAGGGGCCGCACCGCGAGCTTGTCCGGATGAGCTCACGGGTGCTGAAGGGGCTCAGCTACCGGCCCACCGGCGCGATCGTCGCCGCTCCCACCACCTCGCTGCCCGAGACGGTCGGCGGCGAGCGCAACTGGGACTACCGCTTCTCCTGGATCCGCGACTCGAGCCTGACGATCGAGGCGCTCTACATCGGGACCTGCTCCGACGAGGCGGAGGAGTTCGTCTCCTTCATGACCAGCTCGGCGGGCGGCCGCGCGGGCGAGGGCTCGCTCCAGATCATGTACGGCATCGGCGGCGAGCACGACCTCTCGGAGCGCGAGCTGCCGCACCTGCGCGGCTGGCGGGAGTCGCGCCCGGTCCGCGTGGGCAACGGCGCTTGGGACCAGGTCCAGCTCGACGTCTACGGCGAGCTCCTCAACTCGCTCTGGCTCTACCGCGAGAAGCTCGGCGAGCTGCATCCCGAGATCCAGGCCTTCGTGGCCGACCTGGCCGACACCGCCGCGCGCCGCTGGACCGAGACCGACTCGGGCATGTGGGAGATGCGCGGTGAGCCGCGCCACCACCTGTCCTCGAAGGTGCTCTGCTGGACCGCGCTCGACCGCGCCATGAGACTCGCGCCGCAGCTCGGCGACTACGCGAAGACCGAGGAGTGGAAGGCCGCTCGCGACGAGATCCGCAACGCCGTGCTCGAGCGCGGCTGGAGCGAGAAGAAGCAGGCCTTCGCGCAGTCGTTTGACTCCGACGAGCTCGACGCCGCGCAGCTGCTCATGCCGATCCTCGGCTTCCTGCCGGCGACCGACGAGCGCATGCGCTCGACGATCGAGGCGATCGCGTCGGAGCTGACCGAGGACGGCCTCGTTCTCCGCTATCGCAACGACGAGGGCCTCAACGCCGACGGCCTGACCGGCGAGGAGGGCACGTTCGTGATCTGCTCGTTCTGGCTCGTCTCGTGCCTCGCCAAGGCGGGTGAGCTCGAGCGCGCCGAGGCGCTCTTCGATCAGCTCGCCGGATACGCGAACGACCTCGGCCTGCTGGCCGAGGAGATCGATACGGCGAATGGCGAACAGCTCGGCAACTTCCCGCAGGCATTCAGCCACATCGGCCTGATCACCGCAGCGTGGGAGATCGACAAGGCGCGGGAGGCTCGCGCGTGAGCGACTACGACGCGATCGTCATTGGAGCGGGCCCCGCTGGCCAGCACTGCGCCGGGCACCTGGCGGACGGGGGACTGCGCGTGGCCATCGTCGAGCGCGGACTGGTGGGCGGCGAGTGCGACTACTGGGCCTGCATCCCGTCGAAGACGCTGCTCAGACCGGGCGAGGCGCTCCAGGCGGCGCGCGATGCGCCGGGCGCCCGTGAGGCCGTGAGCGGCGGCGTCCGGCCCGAGGGGGCGTTCGAGTGGCGCGACTTCATGGTGTCGGGGTACGAGGACGGCGCCAAGGCCGCGTATCTCGAGTCGAAGGGGATCGAGGTCCTTCGCGGGGTCGCCCGCCTCGACGGCCCGGGTGGCGTCGAGATCGACGGCGAGGCGCACTCCGCCGAGCACGTCGTTATCGCGACCGGCTCGGACCCGGTGATACCTCCCGTCCCGGGCCTGCGCGAGCTCGACGGCGTCTGGACCAACCGCGAGGCGACCGGGCTCACCGAGGTGCCGCGCCGCCTGCTAGTGCTGGGCGGCGGGCCGGTGGGCGTGGAGATGGCCCAGGCCGTGCGGCGCATGGGCGCCTCGGTGGCGCTGGTGGAGGGCATGGACCATGTGCTGCCGCGCGAGCCGAAGGCGTTGGGCGATGCGCTGGGCACCGCACTCGAGGCCGACGGGATCGAGCTCCACTTCGGCGAGCACGCGAGCAGCGTGCGCCGCGACGACGACGAGTACGTGCTGGAGTTCGACTGGCGCGACGAGCTGCGCGGCGACCGCCTCCTGGTCGCCACCGGCAGGCGGCCGCGCGTCGATGCGCTCGGCCTCGACACGGTCGGCGTGGAGCCGACGCGTCAGGGGATTCCCGTCGACGAGCGGATGCGCGTGGCGGACGGCGTGTGGGCGATCGGCGACGTGACCGGCGTGTGGCCGCTCACCTACATGGGCAAGTACCAGGGCCGCGTCGCGGCCTCGAACATTCTCGGAGGCGACCGCACCGCGAACTACGACGCGGTGCCGCGCGTGGTCTTCACCGACCCCCAGGCAGCCGCGGTCGGCGACCCCGACGGGCCACTCACGGCAACGGTTCCGCTCTCCGAGGTCCCCCGCACTGCCACGTACACCCGCGCGTACGCGGACAGCCCGGGGTTCATGACGCTCGTCTCGGATGGCGAGTGCCTCAAGGGCGCATATGCGCTCGGTCCAGAGGCGGGCGAATGGCTCCAGCAGGCCACGGTCGCGATCCGCGCAGGCATCCCGCTCGAGGTCATGGAGGACGTGATCCAGCCCTTCCCCACGTTCTCCGAGATCTTCCTGCACGCCCTGACGCGCCTAAAGGGTCAGACCCCCTTGAGGGTGGTTGAGGGTCGTGTCGGAGGGGGCGGATCTTGATTTCGATCGGCTTTGCGTGGCGTGCCACGCAAGCCGCGCGAAGAGGTCGAAGGCGGACTGTTCCACGTGTTTGCGCGCGGCAACGACAAGCGGGTGATCTATCGCGACGACCTCGACCGCCGGATGTACCTCCGGGTGTTGCGGAGCACGGTTGAGGATCGCCACTGGCGGCTCCTCGCCTACTGCCTAATGGACAACCACGTCCATCTGCTCATCGAGACGCCCAGGGCGAACCTCGGGGACGGCATGCGGTGGATGCACGGCACCTACGCAGGCGGTTTCAACAAGCGACACGGCCGCTCAGGACATCTCTTCCAAGGGCGCTTCGGGTCGGTGCGGATAAAGACCGACGAGCAGCTCTGGGCAGTGGCGGTCTACATCGCGATGAATCCGGTGAAGGCCGGCCTTTGTCGGCGTCCGGAGGACTGGACGTGGAGCAGTTATTCGACGGCGGTAGCGGGTGGTGCCCCGCGCTGGTTGGATATCCAGCGCCTGCTGGCGTACTTCGAGGCGGCGGGCGGCGATGGCCGACGCAGGTACGCCGCAATGGTTAAAGGGTCAGACCCCCTTGAGGGTGGTTGAGGGTTGGTCGCCGGGCAGCTGCTGTCGTAACGGAAGCGGCACACAGGCGACTGTGTCGATGTGAGCCAGGCGAGCCGCTTGTCCCCTCCCGCCGCGCCTCCTTGCGGGTTCCCCGCCCGTGTGGAGCGTCTTGTCGACGTGGATGCGCACGAGGGGCCGGTCTATGTTCCCGGCGAGGACGCGCTGTACTTCACGAGCGTCCCCCGCCCCGGGCCGCGCGTCGACATCAAGCGGCTCGACCTCGGCTCCCTCACCGTGTCCCTGGTTCGCCCGTACGCCCGTTCGGCGAACGGAATGGCGCTCGGTCACGACGGCCGGCTGATCGTCTGCGAGCAGATCGGCGGCGCGATCGCCGCTGTCGACCGGGGAACGGGCGAGCGCGAGCTGCTTGTCGATGGCTTCAACTCGCCGAACGACGTCATCGTGAAGAGCGACGGCACCATCTGGTTCACGGACCCGAGCTACGGATGGCTCCAGGGCTTCAGGCCGCGGCCGCTCCTTCGGGACGCCGTGTGGCGATACGACCCGCGAACGGGCGGCGCGATCGCGGTCGCGGACTCGTTCGACAAGCCCAACGGGCTCTGCTTCTCGCCGGACGAGCGCACGCTGTACGTGGCCGACAACGGCGAGCCCCACCACCTCAAGGCCTTCGAGGTCCTGGACGGCGGGCGGCTCGACCGAGAGCGCGTGATCCACGTGAGCTCGCCAGATCATCCGGACGGTCTGAAGGCCGACTCGGCCGGGCGCCTGTACGCGACCTTCGCCGGCGGCGTCGAGGTTCTGAGCCCGGACGGTGACCGGATCGGCGCGATTGACGTGCCCGGCGCCGTGAACTTCTGCTTCGGCGGCCCCGAGCGGGACGTCCTCTTCATCACGGCCGACACGGCCATCTACGCAGCCCATCTCGAAGCGAAAGGACCCTGAGACATGGCCCTCGTAAGGACTCGCAGGATCATCGATGACGCCGGCGCCTCCGCCGTGATCGCCGCCGCCGAGCAGGAGGCGAACGCCCACGGACACCGTGTGGTGATTGCGGTGGTGGATCCGCATGGGGAGCTGATCGAGCTCCGCCGCACGCCGGGCGCGCAGATCGCCTCGTCGCGCGTGGCGGTCGACAAGGCGCGAACCGCGGCGATCTTCGTGCGCCCGAGCCGCGAGATCGAGGAGCAGGTCACGAACGGTCGCCTCGGAGCGCTCGCGCTCCACGGCGCCTCCGCGCTCACCGGAGGGATCCCGCTGCGTGTGGATGGCGAGGTCGTCGGCGCGATCGGCACGAGCGGCGAGACGCCCGACGAGGACGAGGCGATCTCGATCGCCGGCGCGGCCGCGGAGTTCGCCGTGACCGAGGTGCCGGCGCTTACCTACGAGGGCGCGCGCGCTCGCCGCCGAGGCCGCGGGCGCCGCCGCGGCCGAGCGCGGGGTGTCGCCGGTGATCTCGGCGGTCGATGCCGGCGGCGCGCTGATGTACCTCGTTCGTCCGGACAGCGCCGCAGGTCGCGTCGGTCGAGGTGACCACTGACAAGGCGCGCACCGCAGCGATCTACAGGCGCCCGAGCAAGGACTTCGAGGACCAGGCCTCCGGAGGACGGCCATCGGCGCTTCACCTCGCGCGGGCAGTGCCACTCCAGGGCGGCGTACCGATCGAGCACGACGGCGAGGTGATCGGAGCGATCGGCGTGAGCGGCGCCACCGACGCCGACGAGGACCGCGAGCTCGCCGAGATCGGCGCGCGTTCGGTCCAGGCCGCGATCGCTGCGCGCGGGAACGGCAGCCTCGAACGGCGCCGTGTATTTCCCCGCTGCGACGGTAGACGAGAAGTTCCGCGCGGGCGGGCTCCTGCTCGACGAGGCACGCGTTACAAGATCGACGCGGGACGCCGCGAGGCCCCGGGCGAGGTCGAGTACCACGAGCACGTGGTCGACGTGATGCACGTGGTGAGCGGCCGCGCGACGGTGCTCACCGGCGGATCCATGCTGGATGCGCGCGAGGTCGCGCCCGGCGAGCTGCGCGCGGCGGCCGTCGGGGCGGCGTCCGCACGAGCTCAGCGAGGGCGACGTGCTCGCGATCCCGAACGGCGTTCCGCACCAGTTCACCGACGTCTCGGACCCGTTCCTGTACTTCGTGGTCAAGGTGGCGGCGTGATGGCGACTACGGCGGCTGTCTCCCCGGCCACACGCCCCCCTGGTCCCCCGGAGCTGCTGCCCGGCCGGCCGGATGCGATCGTCGACCTTCAGACGGATGAGGGCGTGGCGCTGGTCGGCGGGCAGTGGCGTTACTCGGATGCACGCGTCGAGGAGACCGAGTTCGTCGAGCTCGGGTCGCCCGAGGACCCGCTCGGACCGGGCACGGTCCCGAACCGGACCTTCGACGTCGTACCGCACGCCGAGGCGGCGGACTTCGACGACTCGGCCTGGGCCGCGCTCGCACCCGCCGACACCCTGAGGCGCCTGTCGACCGGTCGGGTGTGTTTCAACTGGTACCGAATCGCCGTGACGCTGCCGGCGCGGATCGGCGACACCGACATCACCGGATCCACCGTCGTCTTCGAGGTCGTGATCGACGACTACGCCGAGGTCTGGGTGAACGGCGAGCTGCCGCATGCGCTCGGCGACTCGGGCGGGCCGGTCGTGGCCGGCTTCAACGCGCCAAACCGGGTGGTGCTCACGCGCGACGCGCGGCCGGGCGAGCGCTTCACGATCGCGGTGTTCGGCATCAACGGGCCGATCTCCGCCGCACCTGCGAATTACATCTGGATGCGCACCGCGACACTCGACGTGTACGCGGGCGCGCGCGGTCGTACCGACGGGATCGAGCGCGTGGCCGGCGGCTTCGAGTTCACCGAGGGACCAGTCTGGAGCAGCCGAGGGCGCTCTGCTCTTCTCCTCGCCGAACACGAACTCGATCTACCGGCTCGACCCGGAGCTCGGAAAGGTCACCCTGTTCCGCTCGAAGAGCGGCTACTCGGGCACCGACATAGGCTCGTTACCTCCAGCCGGGCTCGAACGGGTTGACGTTCGACCCGGAAGGGCGCCTGGTGATGTGCCAGCACGGCAACCGGCGCATCCTGAGGGTGAACCCGCATGGCGACACGACCGTGCTCGCCGACTCGTTCGAGGGGCGGCGGCTCAACAGCCCGAACGACGTGGTCGCGCGAACCGACGGCAGCATCTGGTTCACCGACCCGCCATTCGGCCGGCCCGCTATGGCCGACGACCCCGACCGCGAGCTGCACTTCAGCGGCGTCTTCCGCGTCTCGCCCGACGGCGACGATCGCGCTGATCGACGGCTTGCTCGAGGGACCCAACGGAATCGCGTTCTCGCCCGACGAGCGCACGCTGTATGTGGGAAACTGGGATCGGAGTCAAAGGTCGTCGTCCGCTACGAACTGTCCGCAGACGGCGACGTCCTCGACCGCGATCGATCCTGTTCGACATGACCGACGCGCCCGGCGAAGACGCCATCGACGGGATGAAGGTCGATGTGGCCGGCAACCTCTACGTCTGCGGGCCGGGCGGGATCTGGGTGATCTCGCCGGAGGGCGAGCGGATCGACCTGATCGAGCTGCCCGAGGCGCCGCACAACCTGGCCTTCGGAGGCGAAGACGCGCGCGACCTCTACGTGACCGCGCTGACGAGTGTCTACCGGCTGCGGACGGACGTGCCCGGGATCAACCCGCATACCGAGAGGAGCAGGCGATGAGCAGGAACCTCGAGCCGGGAATGACGTTCCCGGACTTCACCTTTCCGGACGAGACCGGGACAAAGCACCGGCTGTCGACGCTGCAGGGCGACGACGTGATGGTCGTCCACCTGAGCCGCGGCGAGCATTGCCCGCGGGAGCGGATGCACCACCGCGAGCTGCTCCGCTTCCATGAGTGGTGCGCGGTGGCGTTCACGCAGCTCGTCACGATCATGCCGAACGAGCTCCACGACGTGTCCAAGATGAAGCTCACGACGGGCGCGCAACTGGACCTTCCTGGCTCGGACGAGGACCTCGAGGCGCGCAGCCACTTCGAGATCGACGAGTACACGGACACCCACCACGACTACGCCGTGGTGCCCCACACCGTGATCCTCTCCCCCGGCCTCGTGATCGAGAAGGTCTACGTGGGCTACTGGTTCTGGGGCCGTCCCTCATCCGGAGCAGCTCTGGACCGACCTGGGCGAGATCCACGCACGAATAAAGCCCGACTTCGACCCGACGCTGGCCGAGCCGCGGGCTGAGTGGGAAACGGAGCGGGTTGGCGCAGGCGTGTAGCTGCCGGCTTGCCAGGCGGCAGCTCAGTCGTCAATGATGAACCGTCCGTCCTCGCGACATCAGGAGGGGAAGATCATGGCCGGTATTGAATCCGGAGACTTCGATTCACCGGACGAGACCCGCACACCGGAGAAGACCCGAGTCGATGTGGTTCGCCTAGGTGACACGACCGCGGGCCGCTTCACGTTCGAGCCCGGATGGAAGTGGTCAGAGTGCATCAAGCCGGTGGCGGGCACCGAGAGCTGTCAAGCCCGGCACGTCGGTGTCGTGCAGTCCGGCAGGATGCGTGTGACCCACGAGGACGGCACCGAGGTGGAACTCGGACCGGGCGACGCCTACGTGATCGAGCCCGGTCACGATGCAGAGGTGCTCGGCGACGAGCGCTTCGTCGGGTTCGAGTTCGAGTCGCGGTCAGCCGAGGAGTACGCACGCCAGTAGGTCTCACGCCTGCGGTCGGTTAGCTTCTCCCCACCGGCAACTGAAAAAGGAGGAGCGATGTTTGCACGCGTGGTCAGGTTCACGGAGGTCGATCCCGATCACCTCGCCGAGCGCCTGGCGGACGTTCAGGCCAGCGACGGACCGCCAGTGGACATCCCGGCCAAGAGCGTCCAGATCCTGCACGACCCGGACCAGCGGACCGCGGTCGTGATCCAGCTCTTCGAGACGGCCGACGACATGGCAGCAGCGGAGGGACCCCTCGACGAGATGGACCCAGGGGACACGCCGGGGACGCGCGCGTCGATCGACCGCTGCGAAATCAAGGCCGAGGTCGGCGCGGGGTAAGGACGCCCCAACGCGGTTGACGCGCCGTGCGGCGCGCTGAAGAATGACCCCCTGTCGACTTGGAGGTGGTGCCGATGGCGTGGAGCCTGAAGGGCAGCTACGCCGAGACGTGTTCGTGCGAGCTCATGTGCCCCTGCAACCTGTCCTTCGACCACGGCGCGACCTACGACTTCTGTCGCGTGACGCTCGTCTTCGACATCCGCGAGGGTGATGTCGACGGTACGGACATCGGCGGGCTGACTGTCGCTCTGATCGCGGACACCCCGAAGGTGATGACCGAGGGGAACTGGCGGCTGGGAGTGTTCATCGACGAGCAGGCGTCGGACGAGCAGGCCGAGAAGCTCGTTCAGGTCTTCAGCGGTCAGCTGGGCGGCCCGATGGGAGCACTCGCTCCGCTGGTCGGTGAGATGCTCGGGGTCGAGCGCGTTCCCATCGAAGTGCACGACGACGGCCTGCGGCACAGCGTCCGCATCGGCGATGTGATCGATTTCGAGATCGAGGACATCGTGCCGTTCGGCGTCGAGACGGGCGAGCCCGTTCGGTTCCAGGGCATGTTCCATCCGGCGGGGTCGGACCTCACGATGGCGGAGGCGAAGCGCTCGCGGATCAACGCGTTCGGAATCGAGTACGAGGGCAAGACCGGGCTCTCGACGTCGGAATTCTCCTGGGCCGCATGAACCGGTGATCACGGCCGCACCCGAACGCGCAGCCGGGAGCGCCGACGTGGGCCCCGCACTCGCGGCAGCCCGGTCCCAGCTCGCACTCGTCGCCGTGCTCGTGGGCGTGGCCGCGCTCGGCTGGTGGCTGAGCGGCGAGCAGATGCAGGGTATGGACGAGGGCCCATGGACGGGTCTTGGAACGCTGGGCTGGTTCCTCGGTGTGTGGCTGGTGATGATGGCCGCGATGATGTTGCCGTCCGTCGCTCCCACGGTCGCGCTGTATTCGCGCATGACGAGAGACCGCTCGCGCCTGTTGCCGGCGATCTTCACGGGGGGCTACCTCGTGACCTGGGCAGCAGCGGGGGCGCTTGCCTTCGCGATCGCGCGCGGCGGAGGTCTCGTCGCCGGCGATGTGCTCGCGTGGGATCGCGCGGGGCGATGGGTCGCGGGGGCGACGCTCGTCGGCGCAGCGCTGTACGAGCTGACCCCGCTCAAGGATGTCTGCCTGGGCAAATGCCGCAGCCCGCTCGGCTTCCTGCTGGGCGCCTGGCGCGACGGCCGGGGTGGCGCGCTGCGGATGGGCGTTGGCCACGGTGCCTGGTGCGTGGGCTGTTGCTGGGCGCTGATGCTGTCGCTGTTCGCGCTCGGGGTGATGAGCATCGCCTGGATGGCGTTCGTCGCTGGGCTGATCGCGACGGAGAAGATGCTGCCCTGGCGGCGCGTGGCGACCTACGGGACGGCCGCGATCCTGCTCGCGCTCGGCGTGCTCGTGCTCGCCGTTCCCGATGCCGTTCCCGCACTGACGATTCCCGGATCCGGCCCCATGCCTCAGATGGACCGGATGATGGGCCCCTAGCGGCGCGCGTCGATCAGCTCGTACGCCAGGCCGGTGGCCGTCGCGTAGACCAGGTGGTGGAAGGCGTCGATCGCGATCTCCTGCTTCGGCCAGAACACGGACGGCGGTGCGATCTCGAGGGCGGGCAGCGTCACCTGGGCGGCGCCGTAGATCGCGGCCCCGTGGGCGGCCGTCGCGCGCCGCGGCGGCAGCCCGGCCACCGCCAGCAACCCGCGCAGGGCGCCCCACGAGGTTCCGTAGCCCCAGTGCGAGAGGTCGTTGAAGCGCGCCTTGGCGCGCGCGTCCTCGAACTCCTTGATGCCCAGCATCTTCGCGGTCGCCCGGGCCGGCGCTGAGCTCGGTGCCCGGCCGCGGATGCGCGCCTCGAGCGTCGAGGAAACCGTCATCGCGGCCGTGCCGGCCAGGCCGGCGGCCAGCCCCTTCCCTATCGCGCTCGCAACGTTTCCAACGGGGTTCATGCCAGCACCTCCTCGCGCTCGCGGGTGGGGATCTCTGGGGCGGCGGATGCGCCGAGCCGCTCCAGCAGGTGGTCGCCCACGCGCAGCGAGTTTGCCATCGCCGTGAGCGCCGGGTTCACCGCGCTCGACGACGGGAAGAAGCTCGTGTCGACCACGTACAGGTTGTCGAGGTCGTGCGCCTTGCAGTTCACGTCGAGCGCCGAGCTCGCCGGGTCGTCGCCGAAGCGGGCAGTCCCGCACTGGTGTGCCACGCCGGCCAGCGGGATTCGCTGGTCGAGCACGAAGCGGCCGGGGATCGGGCTCTCCTGACAGCCCAGCTCGACCAGCAGGCCCTTCAGCTTCCGTAGCAGTCGCCTGTGCGCCTCAAGGTTGTAGTACTGCTTGTAGAGGTGGATCTGCCCGGACCTGTCGACCGTCACCCGGTTCGTCGGGTTCGGCAGGTCCTCGGTCGTGAGCCAGAAGTCGATCGCGTGCTTCGCCAGGTAGTCGAGCGCCAGCTTCGGCGCGAACCACGGTGCGCCCTCGCGAAGGATGTGCCGGTCTGACTTCGCCAGCATCTGGATGTGCCCGAGCGGGAGCGCTGAGTCGTCGGCGCCCCAGTAGTAGTCGTTCACGCCGAGCGTCTTCTGGAACTTCGTCGTGTTCGGCGTCTGAGAGATCGCGATCACGCCGGAGTTGATGTGCGCCATGTAGTTGCGGCCCACGACGTCGGACGAGTTGGCGAGCCCATTCGGGTGCTGGTCGGACGCCGAGCGCAGCAGCAGGGCGGAAGAGTTGATCGCGCCGCAAGCGGCCACCACGATGTCAGCGCTGTAGCTCTCCCGCGAACCACGGCGGTCGACCACGACCTCCGTGACCGTTGCGCCGCTCGGGTCGGTCACGAGCTTCTCCACGCGCGCGTGCGTTCGCAGCGTGACGTTGTCGTTTCTGATCGCCGGGCGGACGCACAGCACGTGGGCGTCGGCCTTGCCGTCCGCCAGGCAGGGGAAGCCGTCGAACCGATCGCAGCGCACGCAGTTGCCCGCCTCGGGGTCGCTCTCGTTCAGGTCGATCCCGACCGGCAGGTGGAACGGGTTGTGGCCGGTCCGCGCGAAGTCGTCGGCGAGCTGCTGGATGCGCGGCTCGTGCGACACGGCCGGGTGAGGGAACGGTCCCGATCGCGGGGGCTCGGTCGGGTCCTCCCCGGCCTGGCCGTGCACCAGGTAGAGCTTCTCGGCCTCCGCGTAGTAGGGCTCGAGGTCGGCATAGGAGATTGGCCACGCCGGTGAGACCCCGCCGTAATGGTTCACCTGCTCGAAGTCGCGCTCGCGCAGCCTGAACAGGATCGCCCCGTAGAACTTGGTGTTGCCGCCCACGAAGTACTGCTGGTGCGGCTTGAACGGCTCGCCGTCGTGGTCGTCGATCCAGTCCTCGTCCGGCAGGTAGCGACCCTTGCCGAAGACCTCCTCGCTGCTCCAGTTCTCGGGTTCGCGCGGCAGGTAGCCGCCGCGCTCGAGCACGAGGATCCGCTTGCCGGAGGGCGCGAGCTTGTGGGCAAGCGTGCCGCCGCCGGCCCCCGTTCCGATGATGATGAGGTCGTAGTGCTCAGAGGCCATCTGCGAGTCCTCCTATGTGAGGGCGATCGGGGAAGTCCAGGCGCCGGTGGCGCCGCGCAGCTTCGGGTGAGTGAGAATCGAGGCAGAACTCGCGAATACCGGCGGCGGCGAGCTCCGACGTGTCGAGGTTCTCGACGATGAAGACTCCGTGCTCGACGTTCAGGGTCACCGGAACGTCGAACGGGCGCCCCGGGTCCTCGGCGGGAACCGGGCCGTAGCTCCAGGTGTCGCAGCCGGTGAGCGCGACGCCGCGCTCCGCGAGCCAGGATGCCACCTCGAGACCCGGCCCCGGTTCCGCGGAGAGATAGCGGTCGGGATCGTTCCAGTGCGCGCCCCAGCCGGTGTGAAAGAGGACGGCATCTCCGGGCGACGGCTCGATGCCGTCGAGGTCGCCGACCTCGATCACGTGCCCCGCCTTCGACGCGTCGACGAGCCAACCGCGGGTCACGATCTGCGGGACGGTCTCGACGCCGAGCCGCTTGACGCCCGCCGTGCCCGCCAGCTCCTCGATCGTCCAGCCGTTATAGCCGCGGTCCCCCCGCTGGAGGTGGCTCAGTGCGTCGAGGTGCGTGCCGAGCTGCATCGTGCCGGCGACCTGCTCCGTTATCCAGTTGACGTGTCCCTCGCCCACGCCGCCGTTGCCGTTCGCGTGATGGGCGGTCGTGACCAGCGTCTGGCGGAAGTACCGGCCCGGGAACACCGGCACGTTCTCGTCGAGCACGCGACCAAGGTCGAACAGCCGTCCCTCGCGGACGAGCGCCAGCGCCTCGCGGCGCTTGGCCTCGTCCACGTGCCGAAGCATCCCAAGCTCCGAGGTCATTCCGACGACCAGGGGGTCAGGAAGCTCGGGTAGAGCGTCAGGCCACCGTCCACGAAGATCGTCTGGCCTGTGATGTAGGCCGCGTCGTCCGAGGCGAGGAAGGCGGTGACGCCGGCCATCTCGTCGGAGTCGCCCGCACGCTGCATTGGGATGTGCTCCTCGACCTGGCGGCGCTTCTCGGGATCGTCGATCCACGCGCGGTTGATAGGGGTGACAGTGGCGCCCGGGCCGATGCCGTTCACGCGGATGTCGCGGCCGGCGTACTCGAGCGCCAGCGTGCGGGTGAGGTTCTGCATCCCGCCCTTGCTGGCCGAGTAGCCGAGGTAGCCCGGCTTTGGGATCAGCTGGTGGACGCTCGAGATGTTCACTATCGATCCGGGCTTGCCCTCGGCGAGGAAGTGGCGGATCGCCTCACGCGCGCACAGGAAGGAGCCACGCAGGTTCACGGCGAGGACGCGGTCGAAGTCGTCGCTCGAGAGCTCCTCGGTCGGACGCGAGATCTGGATGCCCGGCGTTGTTCACGAGGATGTCGATCCCGCCGAGTCCCTCCACAGCGTCGGCGACCATGCGGACCACGTCGTCCTCGTTCGACACGTCGCCCTGCACGAGCACGTCCTTCACGCCCTCGCGCTGCACCTTGCCGACACACGCCTGCACCTGCTCCTCGGTCTCGGCGGCCTCCTCGGGCTGGCGCAGGTAGTTGATCGCGACGTTCGCGCCGTACTCCGCGAAGCGCACGGCGATCGCCTGCCCGATCCCTGAACTTCCCCCGGTCACGAGCACGTTCTTGCCCTCGATCCCTCGCAGCCCTCTGGTGCGCGGTCGCGCGGTCGCCTGTGCGTTTGCCATGACTCACTTCCTCCTGGACTAGGTGTCTCGGGGTAGTGCGCCCAGGGGCGTGCGCGTTACACGCCAGGCCCCCTGGGCCTCGGCGGGCGCAATCTCGGCGCCTCCGCGCAGGAGCGTCAGGCCGAGCAGCGGGAAGATCAGAACGGACAGGAGCCCCGCCCCGATCAGGGCCGCGCCCTCCGCGGCGTCGATCAGCCCGAGGTCGAGCCCGATCGCACTCGCCGCGACGATGAACGGCAGCGACGTGGCTTGAAGGATTCCTGCGACCGCGGTTCGGCGAGAGTCGAGCAGCGGGCGGTAGAGCAGCGCCGGCAGTCCGCGCACGACCAGCAGCGCCGCCAGGAAGATCGGGACCATCGCCACGTTCGAGGCGTCCGCGACAAGCGCGTCGAGGTCGAAGCGCACGCCGCTGGTTACGAAGAAGACCGGGATGAAGAAGCCGAAGCCGATGGCCTCGAGCTTGCGCCGGAAGTCCGGGTGCGTCATCACCTCGTCGCGGTCGAGCAGGGAGATGATCGCGCCGGCGATGAACGTCCCGAGGATCACCTCGAAGCCGAGCTCCTCAGCGATCGCCGCGAACCCCACGAACAGCACGATCGCGGCGCGCACACGGATCTGCGCGGTGGTGTCCTGAAGGCGCAGCAAGTCGCCTCTGATGCGCATGGAGTGCTCGGCACCGCGCACCGTCGCGAACACCACGACGGCCAGCACGAGCAGGGCGCCGAGCAGGAGCAGCGTGGACCCCACGCCACCCTCGCCTGAGAAGAACAGGGTGAGCAGGATGATGGCGCCGAAGTCTGCGATCGTCGCCGCCGCGACGATCAGCTGGCCGAAGGGCGACGAGATCTCGCCCGTGTCCTTGAGCACGGGCACGATCACGCCGAGTGATGTGGCGCAGAGGATGATCGCCACCAGCAGCGGGGTCTCGACCAGCCCCGCAGCCGACAGCCCGAAGCCGACCACCACGGCGATCCCGAACGAGACAACGAACCCGAGCGCCGTCAGGCGCAGGACCTGCCCGCGCAGCTTCTCGAACTCGATCTCGAGCCCCGCGAGGAACAGGACGAAGCCAAGCCCGATCAGGGCCACGACCTCGATCGCCTGGTCGACCTCGACGATCCCGAGCAGCGAGGGGCCGACAACGATGCCGGCGATGATCTCGAGGACCACCGACGGCAGCCGGACGCGCGGGAACAGGCCGAGAAGGAACGGAGCCGCGAAGGCCACCGCGACGACGATGAGCAGATCGCTGAAAGACGGCATGCGTCAGACCACCGCGAGCGCCGGGCTGGCCACGACCTCGGGCCCGGCTTCGGTGAGGACGAAGGTCTCCTCGGCCTTCGCGCCCGTGATCGACGGGTTCCAGGCGAACGCCTGGCCCGGCTCGATGACTGCGTGCGTCGCCGGCGTGGCGATCAACTCGCGCGAGGCGTACCCGGTCAGGCCGCCCTGGTGGTGGAGACGCCACTCGCCGGGGTAGCCGGCCTCCGCGTAGAAGCGTCGGCAGGCCGCGAGGGCGTCGGCGAGCGTGCGTCCGGGGCGCGTGGCCTGGTCGCGCATGCGCGCCAGGATCTCCTCGCAGGCGCGCTGCCGGCGCGTGAGCTCCGGGTCCGGCTCTTCGAGCTCGACGATCCGGGTCAGGTTGGCGTACACCCCGCCGCGCTCGGCGGATGCGACCAGCATCGCGCGCCGCTCGATCGTCGCGCCCACGGGCACGGGGTGGCGGTGCATCGCGATGCGGTCGTCCGCGGCCGCGAGGAGGACCGTGGCGGTGAGGCCGCGCCGCCGCAACGCCGCGGTTAGCTCGGCCGCGGCCTCGTGCTCGGTCATCCCCGGCTCCACGGCCGCCGCGGCCTCAGCCATCGCTTCTGACGCGTCGGCCCCGACCGAGCGCAGGCTCTCGATCGCATCGGCGTCGAGCACCCGCCTGAGCGCAGCGATCTCCTCCGAGAGGTCGGCTGTGCCGGGCAGCCCGAGATCGCTCCCCACGCAGGCGCCGCCGACCACCTCGCGAAGTGCGGCGAGCCGGTCCTCGTGCCACGGGTAGGCCACCACCTCGAACTCCGGGACCTGCTCCGCGCGCATGCGCGGCGCCTCGATCGTGTTCGTCAGGACGAGCTGCGAGTCGGCCCGCACGACGAGGTCCGCGACGCCCTCGGGAGCCACGTGGTCGACCTTCGTGTCGGCGCCGCCGGTGTACCACGCGAAGTTGGCGGGACGGCGCAGCACGACCGCGTCTACACCTCGCCGCTCCATCAGCTGCCGAAGCCGTTCGTAGCGGTTCATGCGGCGTAGTCGGCGCGGGACGGCCTCCGTTACGCCACCGAAGGCGCTCAATGGGGCGGTGTCTGGCTACCCGAACGTGAACGAGTACGCCTCGGCGCCGCGCTCAAGGAACGTGATCTCCAGCGTCCGCTCGCGGACCTCGCCGGGCTGGCGCACGAGCTGGTACATGCGGCCCTCCCGAAGCACGCCGTTCCCGCCCTCGTCGACGTCCACGCCGTGCGAAGCGCCCGGAGCCTCGCCGTCGAGGAGCACTCGGAAGGGGATCGGGTCCTGCCCTCCGGGAGACAGCACGACATGCGCGTCGCGCGCGTGGAACCGGAAGCCGATGCTGCCGCCGGCCTGCTCGAGCACGACCTTCTCGGGCCCAACCGCCCACTCGCCGGTGAGCGACGCGAGTCCGTCGCCGCGCGCGGAGCCGAGATACGTCTCGGGCGTACGCAGGTGGTCCCAGTCGGCCTCCGCCTCCACGCCCTCCCCCTCGACCGAGACCGGCTCGCGCTCGATGTCGAGCAGCCGTTGGATGCGGTGCTCCGACTGCTCGTAGCGTCCCTCGCCGAAGTGCTCGTCGCGGATGCGACCGTCCGCGTCGACGAAGTACAGCGCCGGCCAGTAGTTGTTGGAGAAGGCGCTCCAGACCGCGTACTCGTTGTCCTGCGCCACCGGGTAGTCGATCTCCCGCACCTCCACCGCCTGCCGAACAAGGTCGAGGTCGTGCTCGAACGAGAACTCCGGCGTGTGAACCCCGATCACGATCAGCCCGTCGTCTCGGTACGCGCGCGACCACGCGCGCACGTACGGCTCCTGGCGCAGCCAGTTGATGCACGTGAGCGTCCAGAAGTTCACCAGCACCACGTGGCCGCGCAGCTCGGCGGGGCCGAGTGGCTCGGAGTTGAGCCACCCGGTAGCCCCGTCGAGCGAGGGCATGTGCACACCCGAGAAGACGCTCATCTAGCGCAGCTCCCGGAACGCCGCTCGGACCTCGGTTGAGAAGAGCTCCGGCTCCTCCCAGGCGGCGAAGTGGCCGCCCTTGTCGACCTCGTTGAAGTACGCGAGGCCGGGGTAGGCCGCCTCGGCCCAGCTGCGCGGGGTAGCCCAGATCTCGCCGGGGAACGTCGTGAAGCCGACCGGCACGGACGCCGGCGGCGGAGCCTGGCCTGCCGCGAGTGCGCGGGCTCGCCCGTCATCCCAGTAATTTCGGGCCGCCGAGGCCCCGGTGCCCGTCAGCCAGTAGAGCGTGATGTTGTCGAGGATGTGCTCCCGGGTGAGGTTGCCGGCCGGCTGCTCGTCGACGAAGGCGCGGGAGATCTTGTAGTAGCTGTCCGTGTCGTGGTCGTTCATCCAGGCCGCCATGGCGACGGGTGAGTCCAGCAGCGCGTAGCCGATCGTCTGCGGCCGCGTGGCCATCTCCAGGAAATAGCCGAACCCGCTCTCCCTGAATTCGGCGAACGCCTCGTGCGCCGCGCGTTCCTGCTCGGACTCCGCCGGCAGCTGGTCGGCGATGCCGAGCGCCGCCACGAGCAGGTTGGTGTGGACGCCGAGCAGCCCGTCGGGCGCCTGCCGGCTCATCGTGTCGGTGACGGCGGCCCCGACGTCGCCGCCCTGGGCGACGTAGCGGGTGTAGCCGAGCCGGCTCATCAGCTCGGCCCAGGCGACTCCGATGTGGCCCGCGTCCCAGCCGAGCTCCCTCGGCTCTGCCGAGAGGCCGTAGCCGGGCAGCGACGGCAGCACGAGGTGGAACGCGTCCTCGGCGTCGCCACCGTGCGCGGTCGGGTCGGTGAGCGGGCCGACGGTCTCGAGCAGCTCGACGACCGAGCCGGGCCAGCCATGCGTCATGACCAGTGGCAGCGCGTCCTCGTGCGGCGACTTCACGTGGATGAAGTGGATGTCCAAGCCGTCGATCTCGGTCGTGAACTGCGGCAGCGCGTTCAGTCGCGCCTCGCACTTGCGCCAGTCGTACTCGGTCGTCCAGTAGCGGGCGAGCGCCTGCATCGTCGCCAGCTGCACGCCCTGCGACCGGTCGGGGACGAGCTCTTTGGAAGGCCAGCGCGTCGCTTCGATGCGGCGGCGCAGATCATCGAGCTGCTCCTCCGGAACCTCGAGGTGGAAGGGCCTGATCTCGGTTGCTGTCTCGACGGTGCTCATGAAGAACTCCCTTCGCGTAGTGGCCTGAAGGCGGCTCGTACCTCGGCGGAGAACAGCTCAGGCTGCTCCCACGCGGCGAAGTGACCGCCCTTGTCGACCTCGTTGAAGTAGATGAGGTTGGGATAGGCGCTTTCGGCCCAGCTCCGCGGCGCCTGGTACTGCTCGCCGGGGAAGACGGTCACGGCAACCGGGATGCTCACGCCCTTGGCGTTGAAGAAGCCGCCCTTGTACTCCCAGTAGAGGCGGGACGCGGAGACCCCCGTGTTCGTCAGCCAGTACAGCGTGATGTTGTCGAGGACCTCGTCGCGCGTCAGCTCGCCCGTCGCGCTCTCGGTCCGCTCCAGCGCCGCGGCCACCGCGGCGGCGGGCTGGGCGTCGGCGTCGTTGTGGTCGAGCAGCCAGGCGGCGAGGCCGACGGGCGAGTCCGCGATGCCGTACAGCGTCTGCGGGCGCGCCGCCATCATGAGCGCGTACTCGACCTGGCCGTACGTTCTGATCAGCTGCTCGTACGCGCGCCGTTCCTCGGCCGAGAGGCCGGATGGCGGCGGCTCGCCGGCGAGGGAGGCCTTGTCCACGTCGGCCGGAACCGTGGCCGGCATGTTCGTGTGGATGGCGAGCAGTCCCTCCGGCGCCTGCACGCCCATCTGATCGACCACGAACGCGCCCCAGTCGCCGCCCTGGGCGACGTACCGGCTGTAGCCGAGGCGCTTCATCAGCTCGTCCCAGGCGCGCCCCATGCGCTCCGGGCCCCAGCCCGTGCCCGTGGGCTTGCCGGAGAAGCCGTAGCCCGGCATCGACGGGATGACGAGATGGAAGGCGTCGTCTGCGCTCGCGCCGTGCGCCGTCGGGTCGGTCAGCCGGTCGATGATCTTCAGCTGCTCGAGGATCGAGCCGGGCCATCCGTGATTCACGACGAGCGGCAGCGCGTCCTCGTGCTGCGAGCGAACGTGGACGAAGTGGATGTCGAGCCCGTCGATCTCGGTGATGAACTGCGGCAGCGCGTTCAGCTCCGCCTCGCACCGGCGCCAGTCGTAGCCGGTCGCCCAGTGGCGCGCGAGCTTTTGCATCGTCGCGAGCGGAACGCCCTGCGAGTCGTCTGGGACGGTCTCCTTCTCGGGCCACTGCGTCGCCGCGATGCGCCGGCGGAGGTCATTCAGGGCCTCGTCCGGCACGTCAACGTGAAAAGGGCGGATCGCTGTGGCGCCCGCTGCTTTGGCGGTCCTGACAGACACGTGGCTGTCTCCTTGATTGGTGTCGCCAGGAGCGTGATCGTCTCGTCTGCACGTCGCGCCCGTAAGGGCCCTGGTCCGCACCCTGGTCTCGCATGTGCCAAATGACGTACGGTGGCAGCGACGAATGTCCCGGCTCCGGTGCGACATCCGCCGGTTGTTGTCGCCACTTTAGGCGCGCACGATCCTGAGCCGAATGACGCAGCGGCTTGATCATCCAGCCCTCAGCTGGACGGGCCAGCGAGTGCTCCGTGCTGGACGAGTTGCTCGAGGGCATCCGCCGGGGCGAGAGTCGCTCACTGGTGCTGCGGGGCGAGGCCGGGATCGGGAAGACGGCGCTGCTGGAGTACCTGGTCGAGTCGGCGTCGGAGCTAACAGTCGTTCGCGCCGTGGGCGTGGAGTCCGAGATGGAGCTGGCCTTCGCGAGCCTGCATCAGCTGTGCGCCCCGATGCTCGACCGCCTGGATCGGCTTCCGGGTCCTCAGCGCCAGGCGCTCGAGATCGTGTTCGGGGTGAGCGCCGGCGCCGCTCCAGACCGGTTCCTCGTCGGGTTGGCTGTGTTGGGGCTGCTCTCGGAGGTGGCCGAGGAGCGCCCCCTGCTGTGGGTCGTCGATGACGCGCAGTGGCTGGATCACGCCTCGGCGCTGACGCTGGCGTTCGTGGCGCGTCGGCTGCTGGCCGAGCCGGTTGGGATCGTGTTCGCCGCACGCGCAACCGGGCGAGGAGCTTCGGCATCTGCCCGAGCTGGAGGTTGGCGGCCTGCGCGATGGCGACGCGCGGGCGCTGCTGGACTCCACGGTGAGGGTCGTGCTGGACGAGCGAGTCCGCGACCGGATCATCGCGGAAACCCGCGGTAACCCCCTGGCGTTGCTCGAGCTGCCACGCGGGTTGAGCGCGACGGAGCTGGCAGGTGGGTTCGGGGTGCCGGGCGTGCATGCGCTCCCCGACCGGATCGAGGAGAGCTACGTTCGCCGGCTCGACGTGCTCCCTGAGGACGTGCGGCTGTTGCTGCTGGTCGCAGCGGCCGAGCCGATCGGCGATCCGCTGCTGCTCCTGAGCGCGTCCGAGCGTCTTGGGATCCAGGTCTCGGCGGTCGAGGCGGCGACGAGCGGGCTGCTGGCGCTCGACGAGCGCGTGACCTTCCGTCATCCGCTGGTGCGCTCGGCGGTGTACCGGTCCGCGGCCGCTCCTGAACGCCGGGCCGTGCATCTGGCGTTGGCGGAGGCGACCGACCGGAATGCCGATCCTGATCGTCGCGCGTGGCACCTGGCCGCGGCCACAGCGGGTCCTGATGAGGAGGTCGCGCTCGAGCTGGAGCGCTCCGCGGGACGGGCACAGGCGCGCGGCGGCCTCGCCGCGGCGGCAGCGTTCCTGCAGCGGGCGGTTGCGTTGACCGGCGATCCCACGCGGCGCGCCGACAGGGCGCTCGCCGCCGCCCAGGCCAGCTTGGGGGCCGGCACGTTCGACGTCGCACTTGGGCTCTTGGCGACGGCCGAGGTCGGCCCGCTGGACGAACTCCAGCGCGCCCGCCTCGACCTGCTGCGCGCCGAGGCCGCCTACTCCGAGAACCGTGGGAGCGACGCTCCGGCCCTGCTGCTTCGAGCTGCGAAGACGCTCGAGCCTCTCGATGCGCCGCTCGCGCGTGAGACTTATCTCGACGCGTGGAGCTCGGCGCTGTTCGCCGGAAGACTCGCGAGCACCGCGGGCATGCATGAGGTCTCGCGCGAAGCGAGGGCGGCTCGGCCGCCCGCCGAACCTCCGCGTCCGTCCGATCTGCTGCTGGACGGCTTCGCGATGGCGTTTACGGACGGTCGCTCGCGCGCGGCACCGGTTCTCGAGCAGGCCGCGACCGCCTTTGCGGGCGCTGATGTCTCGACCGAGGAAGTCCTCCGATGGGGATGGCTCGCGACCGCGGCCGCAGTGATGGTGTGGGACTACGAGACCTGTCTCGCCGTTGCTACGCGCGGGGTCGAGCTCGCCCGCGAAGCCGAGGCATTGACGGTGCTCGCCGTCAGCGTCAACGTGATGGCGCCAAGCCGTGGTGCTCGGTGGAGATTTCGGGAGGGCGGCAGCGCTGGTTGCCGAGGCCGACAGCGTGACCGAGGCCACGGGCACCCACGTCGCGCCCTACGGCGCGCTTGTGCTCGCCGGCCTTCAGGGCCGGGCGGCGGATGCCTCTGAGCTGATCGACGTCACCATCGAGGAGTGCACCGCGGGCGGGCAGGGAACCGCGGTCCAATATGCACGCTGGGCGCGCTCGGTGCTCCTCAACGGTCTTGGCCGCTACGAGGAGGCGATGGCTGCCGCGCAGGAGGCGAGCGACGACACGCCGCAGCTGTTCGTGTCCGTTTGGGCGGCGATCGAGTCGGTCGAGGCTGCGACCAGGAGCGACCAGCCGGAGCTGGCGCGTGCGGCGCACGAGCGCATCGATGCGGCCACTGCCGTCGCGCCCACCGACTGGGCCCTCGGCGTCCGGGCCCGTTCCGTGCCCTGATGAGCGAAGGCGAGACCGCCGAGCGCCTGTATCGAGAGGGGATCGAGCGGCTGGGCCGCACGCGCCTGCGCCCCGAGCTCGCGCGCGCTCACCTGCTCTACGGCGAGTGGCTGCGCCGCGAGAATCGCCGGGTCGACGCGCGCGAGCAACTCCGTGCCGCCCACGAGCAGCTCTCCTCGATCGGCATGGAGGCGTTCGCCGAGCGCGCCCGGCACGAGCTGCTCGCGACGGGCGAGAAGGTGCGCAAGCGGACCGTCGAGACGCGCGACGAGCTCACCGCCCAGGAGCGGCAGATCGCGCGGCTCGCCCGCGACGGGCTCTCCAACCCCGAGATCGGCGCGCGGCTCTTCCTGAGCCCGCGCACCGTGGAGTGGCACCTGCGCAAGGTGTTCGCCAAGCTCGGGATCCACTCCCGTCGGGAGCTGGCGGACAGCGCTGCCCAGCTCCGAGTCCGAGCTCGTCCGGGCCTGAGCTCAGGTGCGCAGCGTACCTGTCGACGCGCTTCGTTCGCGCGATCGCGTCGTGGTCCAAGCGCGCGAGTCTCGAGGCGATCGCCTCCACCTCGTCGTCGAGCCGGTCGTCGGCGATCACCCGGTTGACGTACCCGTATAGCTCCGCGCGCGGCCCGTCGAGATCGTCGGCGACGAGGAGGATCTCGAGCGCCCGGCCGCGACCGACAAGCGGGCGAGCCGCGCCATTGGACCGCCGGGCTTCCTTTACCTCGAACTGGCCGAGCAACGTGTTCTCGCGCGAGGCGAACCGCATGTCACAGGCCAGCACGAACTCGCTCCCGGCGCCGTGGGCACGTCCGCGGATCCAAGCGATGCTGACCACCGGGGCACGCGACAGACGTACGAAGGACGTCGTTCCGACGCCATGCGGTCTTGCTCGGGTCGTTCCCCACGTCGTAATCCGCCAGGTAGAAATCCGGGTTGGCGCTGTCGAAAACGACGACGTTGAGATCGTGAGTCCTCCTCGATCAGCCCGACGAGCTCGGCGAGTTCCGCGACAGTCGTCGCCGTGATCGCGTTGATCGGAGGGTGGTCGAAGGTCACCCGGCAGTAGCCGGGGCTGCGGCGGTCGACGCTGAAGTGCGTCCAGGACCGGAACGACGCTGGCGAACCCCGGCCGTTGTTGGTCGGGGCCGCGTCGACCTTGCTCACGGCGAACTCTCCGCGGGCACGACAACGCCCTTGACCTCCGCCATGTAGCGGTCGCCGGCGGCGGAGGCCTCATCTGGGCTGTCTCCGCCCTCCCGGGCGACCATGTAGGCCGCGTACCAGTCCCACCAGTCGTGGGGTGGTGCGACCGCCTCGAACGCTCCGTGACGCTCGGAGGTCTCATGCAACAGCTCTGCACGCGAGGCGACGTCCATCTCAGTCCTCCCATTCCCGGCCGGGGAGCCGGCGTCGTGATCTCCTGGAGCTGCCAGCGATTGCCGTCCGGGTCGCTGAATGACGCCCGAGCGAAGTAAGAGCGCCCTGGCACGGACTCGAAGCCTGGGGGCTTTTGCCTCGGCCACCTCGCTGACGTCGACGCCGCGGCTGACGAGATCGTCCCGGGCGGCGTCGATGTCGTCGACCACCAGGATCCATTGCCTGGGCGGATCCCGGCTCAGCCGTTGTGCCCGCCCTTGCCGAACTGGATCGAGCACGGCGAGTGGGGCGGGCGTCACCTGCACCGTCCGGATGTCGTCGCTGACGACCGAGGTCGATGTCCATCCGCCACCCGAGGCTCTGATAGAAGCGCTTCGCCCGATCGACGTCGGACACGGGCAGCGTCACGACCTCGAGCGCCATATCGATCGTGCTCGGTCCCGCCGCCTCCATCGAAGCGGCATTTCCCACGTCGGTGCTGCTCATGGCGACCTCCAACCGGCGGTTTGGTATCGCCGGGACTGTCGTTCCTCGGCCGGTCCGTCGCCCCCGTGAGGTCACTGGTCCAGGCACGGGACCAGGGGCCTGCGGGCGCGACGGGGCCCCCCGGGGAGAGGCGATCGACTGACATGCGCCGCGTTCTCGAGGACGCCGGCCAGGAGCTCATAGACAATTGAGCGAGGATGCTCGGCCGGCTATTGCCCGTGATCGTCGCCCTGGTGCTCGGCGCCGCCGCCGTGGCGTGGTCGGCGGGCGGCTCGCGTGAGCTCTCCCCCACCTCCCAGCGCCTGCCGGACCTCGATCAGGAGACACCCTGGAACCTCGAGGTCACGCGCGACCGAGCTCGCGGCGGCTACCGGCTCGGCTTCAGCTCGGCCGTCCGAAACGTCGGCGCCGGCCCGCTGATCGTCTCGGGGCGCCGCCGCGCCGGGACCCGGACGATGACCGTCGACCAGCTGATCGAGCAGGAGGACGCCCCGATTGCGGTGGTCGAGGAGGTGGGCGAGATGCGCTACGTGCGCTCCCCCGACCACGAGCACTGGCACCTGCTCGGGTTCGAGCGCTACGAGTTGCGGCGAGCGGCGAGCGGGGCGCGGCTGGTCACCGACCGCAAGACCGGGTTCTGCCTCGGCGACCGCTACCGAGTGAGGGGCCGTGAGCTGCCGGCACAGCCGCCGGAGCCCGTCTACACCGGACGCTGCGGCCTCGAGCGCACCACTCTCCTGCGTCTCACCGTGGGAATCTCGGTCGGCTACGGCGACGACTACGACCCGAACCTCGAGGGCCAGTCGTTGCGCCTGACCGGGCTCGAAGCCGGGCGCTACCGGCTGGTCCACCGCGTGAACTTGGGCCAGCGGCTGCGCGAGAGCAGCTACGCCAACAACGCGTCATCGCTGCTGATCCGGCTGCGCTGGCGAGCCGGCCGGCCCTCGGTCCGAGTGCTCGCCGCCACGGGATAGAGTCCTCTCGCGATGGCCGATCGGGTGATCGTGCTCGGTGGCGGGGTCGCGGGAATGAGCGCGGCGCACGAGCTCAGCGAGCGCGGCTTCGACGTGACGGTCCTCGAGACCCGGGACGCGGTCGGCGGGAAGGCCCGCAGCTTCCCGTTTCCGGGCTCCGGCAGCGACGGCCGGGCACCGCTTCCGGGCGAGCACGGATTTCGGTTCTTTCCCGGCTTCTACCGGCATCTGCCGCACACGATGCGCCGCATTCCCTACGGCGGCGGAACCGTCGCGGACAACCTCGTGGCCGCCAGCGAGGTGCAGATCGCCTCCAAGGACGGCGAGGAGCTGCTCGCGCCGGTGCACCTTCCGCGAGACTTCGACGACCTTCACCGGGGCTTCCGGTTCCTCTTCGAGTACGCCGACCGCGTCAGGATCGCCCCCCAGGACACTGGCTTACTTCATCGACCGGCTGATGCTCCTCCTCACGAGCTGCGAGGAGCGCCGCTTCGCGGAGTACGAGCGCCAGAGCTGGTGGGAGTTCTCGGGCGCGGACTCGCGCAGGTCGGAGAACTACGCGAAGTACCTGGCCGATGGGCTCACGCGCACGCTCGTGGCAGCGCGAGCGAGAGAGATGAGCGCCCGCACGGGCGGCTACATCCTGCTCCAGCTGCTCTTCGACATGGCGAACCCGGCGGGACAGACGGACCGCGTCCTGAATGGCCCGACCAGCGACGTCTGGATCCATCCGTGGCTCTCGTACCTACGCGACCGCGGCGTGGATTTTCGGCTGGGCCATCAGGTGCAGGCGATCCACTGCCGCGACGGGGAGGTCACCGGCGTGAGCGTCGTAGCCCAGCAAGCGCCGGCTCGCCTGGAGGCCGACTGGTACGTGGCCGCGCTGCCGGTCGAGGTCATGGCACCGCTGCTGAGCGACGGGCTCGCGCTCGCCGACCCGCGGCTCATGGGTCTCCACAGGCTGCGGACGCGCTGGATGAACGGCATCGTGTACTACCTCGACCGCGACCTGCGCGGGGCTCACGGCCACACGATCTACATCGACTCGCCGTGGGCGCTTACGTCGATCTCCCAGCCTCAGTTCTGGGAGCCGCAGTTTCAACCCGACCGGCTCGGGGACGGCCGCGCACGCGGAATCCTCTCGGTCGACGTGTCGGATTGGGAGGCCATCGGGAGCGGCATTCGCAAGCAGGCGATGTTCTGCTCGCGCGACGAGATCGCAGCCGAGGTCTGGTACCAGCTCAAGGAGAGCCTCGACGACGACGCGACCCGCGACCTCGAGAGCGTTGCAGTCCTCGACTCGTTCCTCGACCCGAGCATCGTCCACCCAAATCCGACCGAGGCGACCAACCTCGAGCCGCTCCTGATCAACACGGCCGGCTCGTGGGATGACCGTCCGGAGGCGTCGAGCGACCGCATTCGGAACCTCTTCCTGGCTTCCGACTACGTGCGCACCCACACCGACCTGGCAACGATGGAGGGCGCGAACGAGGCTGCGCGCCGCGCCGTGAACGCGATCCTCGAGCGCTCCGGCTCCGCAGCCGAGCCGTGCACGGTGTGGAAGCTCCGCGAGCCGCCGCTGTTCGCGCCCTTCCGCGCGCTCGACAAGCTGCTCTTCAAGCTCGGTCGCCCGGCGCGTCCGCGGATCCGGGTCCGCGAGGATCGCGTGGAGGCGGCGCGCCCGCTCGCATGGGCCGGGCGGCTGGCTCAGCGGGCAGCGGCACGTCGGCCGTGAGCACCTCGTTGCCGTCGTCGGTGATCAGCACGTTGTTCTCGATCCGGATGCCGCCGAAGCCGAGCATGGCCTCGGCGCGCTCCCAGTCGACCGCATCGCTGTGTCGCTCGCGGAGCTCGCCATCGTTCACGAGCGCCGGCACGAAGTAGATCCCCGGCTCGACCGTGAAGACGTGGCCGGGCATGAGCGGGAGGTCCACGCGTAGGCTCGGGAACTCGTCCTCCGCCGCCTCGCGTCCGCGCAGCACCTCGCCGGCGTCGCGGATGCCGAGGCCGACCATGTGGCCCACGCCGTGCGGGAAGAACAGCGCCTGCGCGCCGCGTTCGACCAGGCTCTCCGGCTCGCCGCGCAGCAGTCCGAACTCGACCAAGCCGTCCGCGATGACGAGCGCCGCCGTGCGGTGCACGTCGCGCCACTCGGTACCGGCGGTGCAGAGCTCGGTCGCGCGCGCGGCTGCAGCCGCGACAATCGCGTACAGCTCCTGCTGCTCGGGCGTGAATCGACCCGAGGCCGGATACGTGCGTGTGATGTCGCTCGCGTAGCCGCGGTACTCGCCGCCGGCGTCGATCAGGACCAGCTCGCCGTCGGCGAGCCGGCGCGACGTCGGCGGGAAGTGCAGGACCGCCGAGTTCGGACCGCTGCCGATGATCGTGTCGAAGGCCAGGGAGTCGGCGCCGCCCCGGAAGAAGGCCGCCTCGAGCTCGATCTGCAGCTCGCGCTCGCTCCGTCCCGGCTCGATCAGCGGCACGACCTGTGCGAAGCCGTCGCGCGTGGCCGCCTCGGCGACGCGCATGCGAGCCAGCTCGACGGCGTCCTTCTGTCGCCGTACGTGGTTCAGGCCGTAGCGCACGTCGGCCTCGAGCTCAGCCGCCGGCGCGACGTCCGGCACCGTCGCGCCGAGACAGGCCACCGGACGGCCCTTGCGCTGCTCGAGCCACGCGGCGAGCTCCGCCACCGGCACCCCTTCCGGCTCGCCGGTCGCCGCGCCCTCCCACAGGCGCTCCTCGCGGGTCACCGGCACCACGAAGTCGACCCAGCCCTCGTGCGGGTCGAAGGCCAGGACGCCGCCCGGCCGCTCGCGGTCGGTCAGGTAGAGGTACTCGGAGTGGGCGCGGAATGGATAAGTGCGGTCGCCGTGGCCGGGGACGGGGATCCTGTGGCCGGCACCGACGAGCACGACCTGGTCGCCGAGCTGCCACTGCTCGGCGGCCGCGCGCCGCCGGCGCTCGAGCTGGACGGCGATCGCGGTCATGCGCTCAGCCTACGCGCCGCCTTTGGCGGTCGCTGTTAGCGTCGCCGCCCATGCCGAACATCTTCGAGCCAGAGTTCGACCACGACAGGGAGCGGCCGCCGTTCCGCTGGCGCGCTGCGCGCGTCGGCGCGCAGGCGGGAGCGGAGCGGCTCGGCGCAACTATCTACGAGCTGGAGCCGGGTGGAGCGAGCTCCCCCCTCCACGCCCACCACGCCAACGAGGAGATGATCATCGTCCTCTCGGGAACGCCAGTGCTCCGCACGCTCGAGGGAGAGCGCGAGCTGGCGGCGGGCGAGGTCGTGGCCTGTCCGGTCGGCCGCGCTGGCGCACACCGGCTCGACAACCGCACGGACGAGCCCGCCCGTGTGCTGTTCCTCAGCACGAAGATCCTGCCGGACGCCGTCGAGTACCCGGACAGCGGCAAGCTCGGGGTCGTGGGTGCCGACCCACAGGAGCTGCGCCTGATGCTCAGGGCGGACGCGACCGCCGACTACTACGAAGGCGAGACCGACTAGCCGACGCCCGCCCGTTGCGACTCGGGCGGGTCGCGCTCGATCCCGCGGCGGTGGAAGAACGCGCTGAAGGAGCCGGCGAGCACGGCCACTACCGAGATCGCGTACGCCTGAAGGAAGACGTCGAGCACCCGCGCCGGCGCGGAGATCGGGTTCGGGAGCTGAGACGAGACGGTCAGGAGCTGCGTAGTCGTCCAGAACGCGGCGTCGCCGAGGTTGGTGATCTCGGTCCCGGAGGCGTGTCGCTCGAAGAGAAGGATGAGCAGGCTCGCCACGGCATCCACGACGACGGTCGCGCCGATGACGAAGGTGAGTCGCGAGCGGAGATGCAGATGTGTCGGCGTCCGCGCCCGCAGGACGTCGTGGATCTCGCGTACTCCGCCGCGCCGGACCGCTCCAGGCACGCGCCGAGTATCGCGGCCGCTGCCGGTCGGCCCTTTCATCGCCGCCCGGCTGAATACCCTCGGGGGGTAGGGTATAGTGGGTCGAATGCCAGCCACAACCGAAACCGCTGCTCCCTCGCGGGGCTATTCGGCCAACAAGGACCAGCTGATCAAGCGCCTGAGGCGCCTCGAGGGCCAGGTGCGCGGCGTCGAGCGCATGGTCGACGACGACCGATACTGCATCGACATCCTCACTCAGATCTCGGCCATCCAGGCGGCTCTCGACAAGGTCGCGCTGGGGCTCCTCACAGACCACGCGGAGCATTGCGTCGTACACGGCACGGCGGCGGCCACGCCGGAGGAGAACGTCGAGGAACTGATGGCGGCCGTCGCTCGGCTGATGCGGCGCGGATAGCGGAGCGAACGTGGCGGTCCCGGCCACCAGGCCCGAGCACATCGAGGTCCCGATTTCGGGGATGACGTGTGCGTCGTGCGCTAACCGCATCGAGCGCACGCTCAACGAGCTCGACGGCGTGTCGGCCACCGTGAACTATGCGACGGAGAAGGCGACTGTCGACTTCGATCCCGGCGCCGTCGCCCCCGAGCAGCTCGTCGGCGCCGTCGAGGCCGCGGGATACCGCGCGGTGCTGCCGGAAGCCCCGCCGGGTCAGGACGCCACCGGCGCAGAGGCGGACGGGACCGCATCGCTGCGCCGAGGGCTGCTGGTCTCCGCCGCGCTCACCATCCCGGTGCTCGCGCTGTCGATGGTCCCGGCGCTTCGGTTCGACAACTGGGAGTGGCCGGCCCTGGTGCTCGCCACGCCGGTCGTCGTCTGGGGCGCGTGGCCCTTCCACCGCGCGGCGTTGGCGAACGCCAGACACGCCACCGCGACCATGGACACGCTCATCTCGATCGGCGTCCTGGCCGCGTGGCTCTGGTCCGTGTACGCGATCTTCAGCGGCGACGCCGAGATGTATCTCGAGGTCGGCGCCGGGGTCACCGTCTTCATCCTCCTCGGCCGCTATCTCGAGGCAACTGCGAAGCGGCGCGCCGGCGCCGCGGTGGCCGCCCTGCTCGAGCTCGGCGCGAAGGATGTGGCCGTCCTTGACGGCACCGGCGCCGAGCGCCGGATCCCGGTCGAGCAGCTCCAGGCCGGCGACCGCTTCGTCGTCAGGCCGGGCGAGAAGGTGGCAACCGACGGCGTCGTCGAGGAAGGTGCCAGCGCAGTCGACCAGTCGCTTCTCACCGGTGAGCCGGTGCCGGTCGAGAAGCAGCCCGGCGACGAGGTCGTGGGCGCCACCGTCAACGCGGGCGGGCGGCTGGTGGTCCGCGCCACCAAGGTCGGCGCGGACACGGCGCTCGCCCAGATCGCGCGGCTCGTGACGGCGGCGCAGTCCGGCAAGGCGCCGGTCCAGCGCCTGGCGGACCGCGTGTCGCGCGTCTTCGTGCCGGCCGTCCTCGCGCTCGCGCTCGCCACGCTCGGCTTCTGGCTCGCCGCCGGCGAGGGCGCATCGTTCGCATTCACCGCCGCCGTAGCGGTGCTCATCATCGCCTGCCCATGCGCGCTCGGCCTCGCTACCCCGACCGCCCTGCTTGTCGGGACAGGGCGAGGCGCGCAGCTCGGACTGTTGATCAAGGGGCCCGAGATCCTGGAATCCACCCGGAGGGTCGACACGATCGTGCTCGACAAGACCGGCACGGTCACGACCGGAAGGATGAGCCTCGTCGACGTGATCGCCGCGGACGGCACCGGCCGTGACGAGCTGCTCCGAATCGCCGGCGCACTCGAGGACGCCTCGGAGCACCCGATCGGCCAGGCGATCGCCGCGGCGGCCCGCCAGGAGCTCGGCCGGCTTCCGGCTCCAGGGGCGTTCGCCAGCCGCGACGGGCTCGGAGTGGAGGGAACTGTCGAGGGGCGCGACGTGCAGGTGGGCCGCCCGGCGTTGGTGGCCGAGCGGGGCCTCGCCATCCCGGAGCGGCTCGACGCCGCCCGGCGCCGCGCCGAGCAACAGGGCCACACCGCGGTGGTCGCGGCCTGGGACGGCGCCGTCCGTGGCGTACTCATGATCGCGGACACGCTGAAGCCGACCTCGCGCGAGGCGATCGACGAGCTCAGGCGGCTCGGGCTCCGGCCCGTCCTGCTCACCGGGGACAACGACACCACCGCGCGCGCGGTGGCCGCCGAGGTAGGGATCGAGGAGGTCGTGTCCGAGGTCCTGCCGGGCGAGAAGTCAGACATGATCGGCCGGCTTCAGGCGGAGGGTCGTGTGGTGGCAATGGCGGGCGACGGCGTGAACGACGCGCCCGCGCTCGCGCAGGCCGACCTCGGTCTGGCAATCGGCACCGGCACCGACGTTGCCATCGAGGCATCCGACCTGACGCTGGTCTCCGGCGACCTGCGCGCGGCCGCCGACGCGATCCGCCTTAGCCGCGCGACCCTGCGCACGATCAAGCAGAACCTGGTGTGGGCGTTCGGCTACAACGTCGCCGCGCTCCCGCTCGCGGCCGCCGGTCTCCTCAACCCGCTGATCGCCGGCCTGGCGATGGCGCTGTCGAGCGTCTCCGTGGTCTGCAACGCACTGCGGCTGCGCCGCTTCCGCCGATGAGCACCCTGCCGGAGCTGCATCTGAGCGACTGGCGCCCGACCAAGGACACGCTCCATCTGTACAGCCAGATACTCGGCAAGATCCGGCTGTCGACCACGGCGCCGCGCAACCACTGGTGGAACGTGCCCCTCTACGTCGACGTCCGCGGGCTCTCGACCCGGCGCCTGCATCATCGCGACACGACGTTCGAGATCGCGCTCGACTTCGTCGACCACGCCCTGGTCATACGGACCGGCGACGGCCGCACGGTCTCGCTCGAGCTCGGCAGCGGAGTGCCGGTTGCCGACTTCGACGCCCGCGTCCACGCACTGCTTGCGGAGCTCGGCATCGACATCGAGATCAAGGAGGAGCCGTTCGGCGTCCCGATGACGACGCCGTTCCCTCAGGACGTCGAGCACGCCTCATGGGATCGCGAAGCGATCGAGCGCTTCGGCCGCATCCTCGACTGGTCCGACTCCGTTTTCGAGGAGTTCAGCGGCTGGTTCAGCGGCAAGACGAGCCCGGTGCACCTCTTCTGGCACGGCCTCGACCTGGCGGTCACTCGATTCTCCGGCCGGCCGGGCGTGCCGCTGGACGCCGACCGCGTGACCCAGGAGGCCTACTCGCAGGAGCTGATCTCGTTCGGGTTCTGGGCCGGCGACGACAACGTCGGCGACGGCACCTACTACTCCTACACCTCGCCCGAGCCCGCGGGCATACGCGAGCAGCCGCTGGCGGTGGGCGAGTGGATCGAGTTCGGCGCCGGGTCGCTCGCCGTCCTCCCGTACGAGACGGTGCGCACCGCGCGCGACCCGCGCGGAACGCTGCTCGCGTTCCTCCAAAGCGCCTACGAGGCCGGGGCTCGCCTGGCCGGCTGGGACGCCGGCAGCTTCGAGTCGAACTGGTGCCCCACCCCAGCTCAACTCGAACAGCTCAAGGCAACTGCGACCGCCGACCTCGGGCGACCCTAAGACCGAAGATGCAGTAGAAACTCATCGCCATGAAATACGTGCTGCTGTACGAATCGGCCGACGACGTGCTTGCGAAGGCGCCCGAGCACTTCGCGGCGCACAGCGCGCGCGGCCAGGACTTCCACGAGCGCGGGTTGCTCGTGGCCTACGGACCCTTCGGCGATCCCCAGGAGGAAGGCTCGATGGCGGTCTTCACCCGCCGCGAGGCGGCCGAGGAATTCGCGCGCGGAGACCCATTCGTCCTCAACGGAGTTGTGAGCGGCTGGCAGATTCGCGAGTGGGACGAGGCATTTCTCCCATGAGCGTCCGGAACACCGCCGCCTGAGGCACTCTCAAAGCGTCTCGGGCAGCCCGAACCAGCCGAAGACCGACCCGTCGAAGGTGACGATGTCGGAAACGGCCCCGCCGCTGACACGCAGGACGTCGATCGCGAGCGGGGAGTAGCCGTCGTCGCCGGGCTTGCGGATGTAACACGCCACCGCGGGCTGGCGGTTGGCGCGTGCGACGAGGCAGCGCATCGAGCCGAACGACTCCGAGCCGAAGCCGCCGTCGACCCAGGACTGCACCACGCGGTCGCGGCCTTCCCAGATGCCGGGCTGCGGCGGCATCGAGAAGCGGACGTCCTCGCTCAGCAGCTGCTTGAGGGCGGCCGGGTCCGGCGTCTCGCCGTACTCGATGTAGCGGTCGAGGAGCTCGCGCTCGGCCGCCGTCGCATCGGCGTCAGACGGCCATTCCTCGCGCCGCTCGGGTAGGTACCGGTGCATCGCCGACCGCGCCCGCTGGAGGGCGCTGTTGACCGCCGGCACGCTCGTCTCGAGGACCCCCGCGGTCTCCTTCGCCGAGCAGCCGAGAACATCGCGAAGGATGAGCACCGCGCGCTGCAACGGGGCAAGCCGCTGGATCGCGCACAGGTAGGCGAGCTCGATCGTCTCCTTCGAGACCACGGCGGCCTCCGGGTCGTCCAGCTCGGCGGCCAGCTCGTCCAGCAGCTGGTCGGGATACGGCTGAAGCCACAGCACCTCGCCGGTCGCGGACACGGTTCGCGGGCGCTTGTCGAGCGCATCCAGGCACGCATTCGTGGCGATCTTGTAGAGCCAGGCGCGAAGCGACGAGCGCCCCTCGAAGGTCTCACGCCGGCGCCACGCGCGCAGGAACGTCTCCTGAACGAGATCCTCGGACTCCTCGAAGGAGCCGAGCATCCGATAGCAGTGCACGTGCAGCTCGCGCCGATATCGCTGCACGTTCGCGGTGAACGACGCACGGTCGAGCGAGGCGTTTGGCTCTTGTGTCGTGGAGGTCATGCTTGTGTGACGGCGGGCGGCCCCGGAAATCATCGCTGATGGGCGGCGAAGGGCTTCTCCGACCGTCGGTCGCGGACTCCGCGGCGCGCCTCGCCCGTTCTACGGATAAGCCGCAAATAGCGAACTCCCGACCTCGCAACGTGCGCGCTTTTGGGCAGGATCCAGCCGGCATGCCCACGCCCGCGATCCAGAGCGTCACGACCGCGGTGAGCCGGCCCTCCTACCTCGACGACCTCCCGCTCGCGGCGGAGGCGTTCGAGTTCACGGCCGAGCGTCACGCCGGTCAGCTCCGCGAGGCCGACGCGGCGCCGTTCCTCCTCCATCCGCTGGAGGTCGGGGCGCTTCTGCACGTGTTCGGCTACTCCGAGCGTGTCGTGACGGCGGGCCTTCTTCACGACACCCTCGAAAGCTCGGCCACGACCGCGGTCGAGCTGCGCATGCGTTTCGGCGCGGTTATCGCCCGACTGGTGGAGGCGGTGAGCGAGAACCCGGACGTGCAGGATCCGGTCGAGCGCAAGGCGCGCCTGCGCCGGCAGGTCGCGGCCGCGGGCGCTGAAGCCGCCGCGGTCTTTGCCGCGGACAAGCTCTCGAAGGTTCGCGAGATTCGGATCCGCGCCGCGTGGGACGCTGGATTCACTCGCGACGCGGACCTGCGCCGGAAGCTCGACCACTACATCGCGAGTCGCTGGATGCTCGAGCGGGAGCTCGGCGATCATCCCGTCGTCAAGGCGCTCGCGTTCGAGCTCGAGGCGCTGGAGTCGCTACCGCCCTCCGCCGCGGCGTTCACAGGCTTGTAACCGGGCCGGGGCGCCTGGCTGTGATCGTCGGTCCGCATGACGAAGGGCGACCGGGTCCTCGGGCTGTTCTCGAGCGCGCCGCGCTACGAAAGCTTCTACGAGCTCTTCGAACGAGCCGGCGCCAACGTCGAGCAGGCCACCGGCCTGCTGGCGAAGCTCATCACCGAGTGGCCGGACGACGGCGCGCGGCTTCGCTTCGAGCTGAAGGAGCTGGAGACACAGGGCGACCGGATCACGCACGACGTGATCCAGCACCTCAACGTCAGGGCGGCTACGCCCTTCTCGGTGTCCGATGCGCACGAATTGATCTCGGAGCTCGACGACGTCGTCGACCTCGCGGAGGAGGTGGCGGACTTCATGGGGCTATACCGGATCGACGCCGCGACCGAGCAGGCCATCGCGCTCGCCTCCGTGCTGGAGCAGGCGGGGCGCGAGCTCGCAGCGGCCCTCACGAGGCTCCGCCGTCCGCAGGACCTTCGCCCTCACATCGTCGCGCTCGACGAGCTCGAGCACGAGGGCGACCGCCTCGAGCGCGACGCGCTCAGCACCCTCTTCGACGGCGGCATCGATCCCATGGTCGTGATCCGCTGGAAGGACATCTACGAGCGGCTGGAGGCGGCGATCGACGCCTCGCACCACGCCGGGAACACGCTCGAGGGCCTCGTCGTCAAGAGCATGTGAGTGACTGCTAGATGCGGTTCAGGCTGCGCTCTGGGCCTGCGGGAACCGCCAGCGCTGCTCGGGCGCGCGCTTCTCGGAGATGTCGCGGAAGGTCGTCCTGATCTCCAGCAGGCGCTGATCGCCCTGAGCCCATACGGGATGGAGACTCACCTCGACCCATACGGAGTCGCCGGCCTTCCGTCGTAGACGAGCCTCGAAGGTGCTCGCGGACCGGCTCGCGCGCGCCCGCGCAAGTCGCGGACGGTCGTCGTGGTGGAGAAGTTCGGCGCCCGGACGCCCGACGAGCTCCTCGGGTTCATAGCCGAGCAGCCGGCAGAAGCCGGGCGAGACGTCGAGGCAGGTCCCGCGGTTGTCGTAGCGCGCACTCGGTTCGGCGGCGCGATCGGCGAGCGTGCGGCGCTCGGCCTCCGCGCGTGCCAGCTTCTCGGTCGCCTCCTCGAGCGACCGCTCGAGGCGCTTGCGCTGCTCGGCAAACTCGGCGCGAGCCTGCTCGAGCGCGTGCTCGGCGCTCCGGCGGCCGGACATCGCTGCAGCGAGCTGCTCGCTGGTTCGCGCCCGCTGCTCGCTGGTTCGCGCCTGCTGCTCGCGCGCCCGCGCAAGCTCGCCGGCGACGTCGCCGAGCTCGGCCTGGGCGCGGCCGAGAGCCATGGCGCCGTCGTCCAGCTCCGTCTGCATGCGTTCGCGCTCGGCCGCCGCAAGCGCGAGTTCCCGGCCGAGTCTTTCCAGCTCCCGCTCGGCTCGCCTGGTGGCCGCGTGGGCGTCACGGGCTTCGTCCGCGAGCCGCTCCCGCCCGCGGCGCGCCTCGGACAGCTCGGCGCTCCGCGCGGCCAGCTCAGCGGTGAGCTGGGCGACCCGGCGGCGAGCGTCATCGAGCGTCTCCGTGCTTCCCTCACGCAGCCGGTCGCGCTCGGCGAGCGCGCGCTCGCGCTCGGTCAGCGCGGCCGCGGCCGCGAGCAAGCTCAGCAGCAGGCCCGCCAGGAAGGCCTGCAAGGCGTAGACCTCGCCATCGGCGCCGTAGTAGGTGGCCACGAGAGCGATCCCGAGCCCGCCGAGCGCGGCCGCCCGCAGTCGCCCCGGGCTGAACGGTGCTGTGATCAACGGGGCCACCGCGATCACGCCGAGCGCGTCTGCACTCCACCAGCGCAGCCAGCTCTCCGCGAACGAGACGTGGAACGTCTGCGCCGCCACGGCGCCCGCCGACAGCGCCACCAGCGCGTTCGCGACCACCGCACCACCCAGCACGAGCGCGAACACGTCTCGCAGCCCGCCGACGGTGAGCCGCCTGCCGGCGATGCGCTCGACGAGCAGCGCGCCCAGCAGCCCCTCGGCGCTGCAAGGAACGGCAAATGCGACGCTCACCTCGAGCGAGCTGCCGCCATGCAGGTAGGCCGCCAGGCTCCCGATCCCGGCCGCGCACGCCAGCGCGGACCACATCTGGCGCGGGGCCACGAGCATCACGCCGAGATAGACGCCGCTCGCCGGCCACAGAACGGCGATGCCTGAGTCGCCGGTGAGCCGGCTGGTGAGCACGGCCACGAGGAAATAGACGATCGCGAACGCTGCGGTGGCGGCAACCATCCGCATCATGGGGGAGGCGGACCCCACGGCGCGCGTCATGTATTTACCTGTCGGGCGCACGGCCCGAGTCCTTTAGCCCCGGCTAGAAGTCGTCCGCGTCTATCAGGTCGAGCTCGAGGGCCTGGGTGAACGTCTCGACCTCCGAGCCCATCCGCTCGAGGTCAAGGCACCTCGCCCCCTCGGCCACGGTTTGGAGACCGCGTGCGATCGAGTGGTGCAGTGCCGCGACGGCGTAATCCCGTGCGAACGTCTCGTGCCACGTGCCGCAGGCCCCGCAGCGCAGGAGCAGCCACCAGCTGTCGCCGCCGGCCTTGGTGCAGCGAACCATCGAGACGAAGTCGCGCCCGCATACCAGGCAGAACTCCAGGCCTGTGGTCGATCGCCCGTTCATCTGCGGGCGACCAGGCCGGCGGCGGCGGAGAGGGCACCGCCGCCGGCTGGGAGGGCCGCCAACGTCGGCCTGGTGTCGGGGGGGAAGTCCGTGGCCTTTCAGCATCGCTGGCGGTAAAACCCGGAACAACCGGCGTATGTCGCACCGAAAGCGGGACATTCGTCGGTGCCGCCATACGTCATTTGGCTCATAGCCGGAGGGGCGATAATGCGGCAATCAGCACGCAAGCACAGCTGCCTGCCATCAAGCCGACGCTCCCCCCGGCGGCCTCGCGCAGTCTGCGCTGGCCATCGCTCCGAGTCGTCGCCGGCATGGTGTTGCTCGGCGCTTCCTACTACGGCGCCGCGAAGCTCGGCCAGACGCTGCGGTACACCGCCTCGGTCTCCGCGATCTGGCCTCCGGCGGGCCTCGGGATCGCGGCCCTCTATCTCTGGGGCGTGCGCTGGTGGCCCGGCGTGCTGCTCGGCGAGCTCGCCGTGAACGGCGAGCTGCTGCTCGACCACAGCGCGATCCCATTCGGAAGCCTGCTGGGCCAGCAGGCGGGAAACATGGCGGAGATCATCGTCGGCGCCCTGCTGCTGCGCCGGCTGATCGGGCCGAACGCGGGGATGGACCGCGTCGAGCACGTGGGCGGCATGCTGGTGGCGTTGGGCACCGCCACAGCGATCAGCGCCACGGTCGGCACGATCTCGATGGTCGCCGGTGGCGTCGTCGACGAGTCGGGCGCCGCGGAGTTCTGGCGCACCTGGTGGCTGGGCGACACCTCCGGCGGACTCGTCGTCCTGCCGCTGCTGCTCGCGTGGGCTCGGTATCCCATGCGCGCGTGGCGCCGGATCCGGACCTGGGAGGGCGCGGCGGTGATCGGGGCCGTCACGGCGCTCGGCGTGGTGGCGGTCTCCACGGAGGAGCCGATCACCTACATGGTGTTCCCGGCGCTCATCTGGGCAGCGTTCCGATTCGGCCCCCCGGGCGCCACGCTGGCCACCGCGATCACCGCCGGCGTGGCGATCGGCGTCACGGCCAACGACGTCGGGCCCTTCTCGGAGCAGACGATCGACCACCGGACACTCAGCACGCAGCTCTACATCGCCGTCGCGGCGCTCACGACGCTGTTCCTGAGCGTCGTGGTGAGCGAGCGCGAGCGCTCGTCGAGGGAGCTCGCGGAAGCGCGCAGAAGCGAGGGCGAGCGGGCCGTGGAGGAACGGCGCCGGATCGCTCGCGACCTGCACGACTCGGTCTCCCAGGCGCTGTTCTCGACGGTGCTCCACACGCGCACCGCGCAGAAGGCCCTGGTGCAGGAGGGCGCCACGCCGTCCGGGCGTGTCGGGCGGTCGCTCGGCGCGATCGCGGACCTCACCAAGAGCGTCCAGAGCGAGATGCGCGGCCTCATATTCGAGCTGCGCAGCGAGCCGGTCCACGACGGGCTGGTGGCCGCGCTCGCCGGGCACGCGTCCGGACTGCGCGCTTCAGACGGGCCAACGATCGAGGTCCGGGGCCCGGGGCCGCGGCTCGGGCTGTCCCAGCGCGTGGAGACCCAGCTGTTCGCGATCTCCCGGGAGGCGCTCGCCAACGTCCTGAAGCACGCGGGGGCCACCACCGCGCACGTTCACGTGGATGCCGAGGACGGGCACGTCGTCGTCGAGGTCCGCGACGACGGGCGGGGCTTCGACCCAGCCGCCGGACATCCCGGCCACTTCGGCTTGGACTCGATGCGCAGCCGTGCTGCCGAGATCGGCGGGCAGCTCACGATCGCGAGCGCCCCCGGCTTGGGGACGGTCGTCCGCGTCCAGGTCCCGGCGGAGAACGGGACGGGCTGAGGTGGAGCACGGGTCCGACGAGCGCATCGGCGTCCTCGTGGTGGACGACCACGAGGTGGTCCGGCGCGGGCTGCTGGCCTTCCTCGACAGCGAGCCCGATATCGACGTGCTCGGTCAGGCAGCCGGTGGCAAGGAGGCCCTCGAGCTGCTTGCGTCGATGGACTCGGAGGGCCGCCGGCCGGACGTGATCGTCATGGACCTGCAGATGGCTCCCGTGGACGGGATCGAGTCCACCCGCCAGGTCCGAGCCCTCTACGAGGACATCGAGGTGGTGGCGCTCACCTCGTTCGCCGAGCAGGAGCGGGTGCACGCCGCGCTCGAAGCGGGGGCGTCGGGATACCTGCTCAAGGACTCCGATGCCGACGACGTGGCGGCCGCCGTTCGGGCCGCGCACCGAGGCGAGCTTCAGCTCGATCCGGGCATCGCGAGGCGGCTGATGTCCTCGCTTCGGCAGCGGCCCGGCGACGACCCCACCTCCGACCTCACCTCGAGAGAGCTCGAGGTGCTTCGGCTCGTGGCGGCGGGCAAGCCCAACAAGCAGATCGCCACCGAGCTCGCCATCAGCGAGCGAACGGCCAGGACTCACGTCTCCAGGATCCTTCGCAAGCTCCGGCTCAGCTCACGCACCCAGGCCGCGCTGTGGGCGGTTCGCGAAGGCCTCGTGGAGGTCGAGCCGGGGTCGCACCGGCCCTGACCGCCAAGCGCGGTCAGTACTGGGCCAGCGTGCCGGTCTGGCGCGCGCGCCGGACCGCCGCCGTGAATCCGAGCACGGCGATCGGCAGGAGGACCGCGGCCGAGCCGAACAGGCCGGCCAGCTGGGCGTGATCCACGTCGCCGCCGAGGAGCGATGCGCGCACCACGTCGAGACCCCAGGTGAAGGGGAGGATCTCAGCCACCGTCTGGAGAGCGCCCGGCAGGACGTCGATCGGAAAGTACACGCCGCTGAGCAGCGCGAGCCCCGACACGACCATCCCGGCCAGCGCGGCCGTCTGCTTGAAGATCACGGTGCACGCCGCCACCGCCACGCCGAGGGATGCGAACAGCGCCAGGCAACCGACCAGCGCGACCGCCGCCACGCCGAGCGAACCGGGATCGGTGTCGAGGTCGAGTCCGAAGAGCAGCATCGCGGTGCCGATCAGGACGAAGGCGAAGACCGTGGACCGCAGCAGGTCGTAGATCGCACTGGCGAGCACCACCAGCGACGGGCTGGTGGGTGACGCCATCAGCGCCTCGAAGGTGCCCGTGGTCTGCTCTTCGCGCATCTTCTGCGAGAACGAGGACAGGCCCACCTGGAGGATCGACAGGAGCGCGAGGCCCACGGCCGCGTAGCCGAAGTAGCTCCCGCTGATGTCCTGGCGCGCCGCGAACTCCTCCTGGTCCACGATCCGGGCGAGGAAGTAGTAGAGCGCCAGGAAGAAGAAGATCGTGGACATCTGAAGCACGAAGCTGAGCCGGTACGACGTGTGGATCCGGAAGTCGCGCCGGATGAAGGCGGCCACCACGCGCAGGGAGCTCATGCCCTCATCGCCACCTCGTCCGACGGGATGTCGTCATCGGCCTGCGACTGCACCGCCTCGAGGAACACCGATTCGAGCCGGTCCGCGTCCATGCCCTGCGCCTGCTCCTCGAGCACGATCCGGCCCGCCGAGAGGACGAGGATGCGAGTGGAGATCGCCACCGCCTCGTGCAAATTGTGCGTGGCGAAGATGATCCCGGCCCGGCCCTCGTGCGCGAGCCGCGAGGTGCTCTGCCTGAAGTGCGAGGCCGACAGCGGATCGAGGTTGCGGGTCGGCTCGTCGAGGAGCATGAGCGGCGGATCGGCGAGCAGGGCGCGCGCCAGCGCCAGGCGCGCCCGCATGCCGGACGAGTACTCCCCCACCCGGCGGTCGGCCGCGTCCGTGAGGCGCACCTCTTCGAGCAGCTGCTGGGTCCGCGCCGCCGCCTCGCGCCGGGACATCCCCGCGAGCGCGGCGAAGAAGGCGAGGTTGCGGCGGCCGCTCAGCCTCCAGTAGTGAGAGCGCTCGTCGCCGATCATCACGCCGAGCGACCGCCGGGCTCCGGCGGCGTCGTGAAGCACGTCGTGACCCCCGACGGTCACGGTGCCGGTGTCGGGCAGCACCGTCGTCCCGAGGATCCTCAGAAGCGTGCTCTTGCCCGCGCCGTTCGGTCCGAGCAGCGACACGACCTCGCCTCGCTCGACGTCGAAGCTCACACCGTCGAGCGCCTGAACGGAGCGGAATCGCTTCGACACGTCGCGAGCCCTGATGCCGTCCACCGACTCGATCCTAGCCGCGGTCTCGGAGTGGCGGGGCCGCCCTGGACACACGTATGGTTAAAGCGAGTGCCACCCACGCAGACGATACGCGGCACCCCGCCACCCGGAAGGGCGGCGCGCTGGCTCCAGAGGACGCTGCTCGAGCGCCGCTACGGGATGCCTCGCGGGGCGCTGCAATACGTCGACCTGCGCGACCTCGGCTACGGCGCCCCGGACCGCGTCCACGAGCACATCGCCTCCCCCTGGGGCGTGCTGGCGCGCATCCTGCGCAAGCGGGAGGTCCGCGACACGGACGTCTTCATCGACATCGGCTGCGGCATGGGCCCGGTGCTGGTGGAGGCCGGCGCGCGCTACGACTTCAGGCGCGTGATCGGCATCGACGTGGTCCCCGAGTTCACCGAGGTGGCCGAGCAGACGATGGAGCGTGGCCGCGACCACCTCCGCTGCCGCGACACCGAGGTACTGACCGGCGACGTGACCGAGTACGGGCTGCCCGACGACGTGACCGTTGTCTTCATGGCCGACCCATTCCGGGCCGAGATCTTCGATTCCGTGATCGCGAAGATCATCGACTCGGTGGACCGCAATCCGCGGACGATCAGGCTGATCTACAGCAACCCGGTCGAGGGCGGGCGGATCGAGCGGACGGGCCGCGCGCGGCTCGTGCGGCTCGGGCGCCGGAAGGGCCGCCCCTGGACCACGGCGCCCGACCTGGCCATGTACGAGATCGGGCCGCCGACGCCCGGGGGTCCAGCGAGCGGCCCGCACGCCCGCTGCCGCGCAGGCTGCGCCGGCCCGCCGCCAGGACGGCGACAGGAGCCGCGCAGGATCGGCCGCCGGAGCAGGCGCTGCTCCAGGCCCGCTCCGACGCCTCCGGCACCAGGGTGGTCCTCACCGGCGAGAGCGGCGAGCTCGAGTCGCTGCGCGCCGCATTCGAGCGCGACCACTGCGTCCGGCTCCCGGACTTCCTCTCCGCCCCGCTCCTGGATCGCATCAGGGCCTACGCCGACGAGGGCGACAAGGCGGGGGCCCTCCTGTTCCTGCTGCTCAACGACGCCGAGCTCTTCAAGCTGGTCCGGACGATCACCGCCTGCAGGCGAATCGGCCGCTTCGAGGGCGACCTCGTCCGGACGCCGCCGGGCCCCGAGCACAGCGAGTCCTGGCACGGCGACATCTTCGGACACGGGATGGTCTCGATGACCATCGACCTGAGCGGCCAGCCCCACCGCGGCGGCGCGCTGGAGCTCCGCGACCGCCACTCCCACGAGCTGCTGCACCGTGGAGAGACCAGCCCGGGCGATGCGCTGCTCGTCCGGGTGGCCCCGTTCCTCCAGCAGCGCGTCACGGCGGTCGAAGGCCACGCGCCGCGAACCGTCTACGGCGGTCGCTTCATGCTCTCGAGGGAGGGGGCCGACTCTAAGCTCGCAGCCAGGCGGCGTGCATGAGCATGGCGCTGTCCTCGTGCGGACTCGGCTTCAGCCACTCCTGCCTCAGCGTCTCGGCGTCCACCAACTGGTCGTCGACGCCGCCTCCGCTCCAGCGGGTTGCGAAGTCCCTGGCGCCGCGCCCCCACAGCACCTCGCTGTAGCGCGCCTTCGTCGGCCGCGAGAGCACGGCGTCCGGCAGCAGCTCGCCGAAGATTGCACGCATCGCCGCCGTCCGGTCGCCGTACCCGAGGCGCCCGCCGCCCTTCGCGATCGCCGCCAGGAAGCCGGGATCCAGCAGTGGATGGACGAGCTCGGTGCCCGCGTCCGCCGCCAGCAGCGAGAGGCTCCACTGCGGCGCGCGCACAGAGCGCCGGCGCGCGAACCAGTCGACCCAGCGCCACCAGACCCGAGGCTGCTCCGCGCGTGCGTCGGCGGCCAGCCGCGACGCCAGGCTTGCCGCTTCGGGGCGCAGCCAGACGAGCTCGCGGAGCCGGTACCGGCGCCGCTCGCGCCGCCGTCGCAGGGCGGCCGAGGACGCCGCGTACGTCAGCCGCAGGACGTCGGCCGCAGCTGGGCGCCTGCGCCGCGCCAGCGCGTCGGCGTGGTTTCGCCAGCGCCAGCTCGCGAACAGCTCGTCGCCACCGAGCCCGCTCAGGAGGCAGCCGCCGCGCGCCGCCTCGAGCAGGGGAATCTGGAGGAACGTGTTCGGCGGGTAGAGCACGCCGTGGCGCTCCAGCAACGAGACCGAGAGCGGACCGAGACGCTCCATCTCCTCGCCGGCCTCGCGCAGCTCCCAGTCGTCGAGTCCGAGGTGGCGAATCACCTGCTCCTGCCAGGCCGACTCGTCCGCCAAAGGCGCGTCCCGCACCCGCAGCGTGAGCGGCACGGGCGCGGGAAGCCCCTCGCGCCGCGCGGCCCGGGCGGCCACCGCCAGGACGCACGACGAGTCCCGCCCGCCGGAGAAGCTGACCAGGCACGGGGCGCGCTCGAGCGCGGGCAGCACCGCCTCCTCGAGCGCGGCGAGCGGCGCCCGCGCGTCCCCCACGGCGGCGATCCCCGCCGCCTCGGGGTCCTCGCCGAACATCCTTCCCGCCGCGATCTCGAGCGGGGTCGGTCGAAGGGAGCCGGTCACTCGGCCGAAGCTTCGCGCGTCAGGACCGCGCGCACCTTGCCGCCCTGGGTCCGGGGCAGGCTGTCGGCGAACTCGACCTCGGCCTCGATCGAGGCGTCCAGACGGCGGACGTCGTCGAGGATGCGCGAGCGGATCCCGTCCCGAGCCGCCTCGGGCGCGATCACCGCGACCACCCGGACCTGGCCGGGCTGCTCCTGGACGAGCTGGAAGCGGCGGATCCCGTGAACGCTGCGCAGGATGTTCCGGAACGTCTGCGGATGGATGGGCCGCCCGGAGCGTGACTCGAGCCACTCCGTGCGGCGGCCCTGGACCTCCGAGAGCAGCGGCAGCGCACGCCCGCATGCGCACGGCTCCGGGAGTCGCGCCGCCAGGTCGCCGACCCTGTAGTTGAGCAGGACGGTGCCGCGGTTCACGAGGTTCGACACCACCACGTCACCCGGCTCGCCGGCCGGCAGCTCGCGGGCTTCTGGGTCCAGGATTCGGATCGGGCAGAGGTCCACGTTCAGGTGAAGCCCCGCCTGGCGCTCGCACTGCCAGCCGATCACGCCGGCCTCGACCGCCTGATAGATCCCGAGGACCGCCACGCCGAGCTCCTCGCGCAGTACGCGGCGCACGGGCTCGGACACGGCGTCGCCCGTGTAGCTCACCGCCTTCGGGCGGTGGAAGCTGCGCCGCTCGGCCAGCAGGTGGGTGTAGAGCGCTTCGATCAGAGAGCCGTAGCTCTTCACGAGGTGCGGGCGAAACTCGTCGAGCTCCCGCGCGATCTCCGCAGGGGGGTCGAACAGCGAGATGTTGCGGACCCGCGCTCTCAGATGCAGGCCGAGCCACTGGACCTGGGACGAGTCGTCGTCGTCTGCCCTCCACGTGCCCGGGGGGACGATGACCGCGTCACGGCGCCTCCAGCGCGTGCCCAGCAGCCGCGCCAGCATCGGCTCCATCCGCTCGAAGCCGAGGCTGCGCTGGAGCGGACCGCGGACGTGCCGGAAGAAGACGACCGGCTCGCCGGTGCTGCCGCTGGTGCGGACCTCGGAGTAGCGGGCGAGCGGCTGCGCCCGCGAGGTGAAGTACTCGGGGTCCGCCTGAAGCTGCTCGCGCTCGACAAGCGGCAGCTTCGCGAGGTCCTCCGGGCTCCGGAGGTCGCCCGGTCCGAGCCCGAGCCGGCGCATCGTCTCCCGGTAGTACGGGACGTGCTCGTGAGCGTGGTCCACCGTCGCTCGAAGCTGACGGCTCTGGACACGCTGTATCGCCGGCGGCGAAAAGGGAAGCCGCCACTCGAGCGGCGCGACGGCCGTGAAGGCAGCCGCCCTGACCGCTCTCCTCAGCCGTCGTCCTCCCGCACGAGCAGGCCGCGCGACTCGAGATCGCCCACGAAGGCGTCGGTGTCCGCCTCGGCCCTCGAACGCTCGATGCCGAACGCGTCCACCAGACGGTCGACG
Source organism: uncultured Thermoleophilaceae bacterium (assembly GCA_963771715.1). Taxonomy (GTDB): domain Bacteria; phylum Actinomycetota; class Thermoleophilia; order Solirubrobacterales; family Thermoleophilaceae; genus JACVRW01. The sequence goes on along the minus strand of CAVYUQ010000010.1, from coordinate 179,576 downwards.
AGGTCCTCGCGAGTGGCGCCCTCGGCCAGCGCGCCCCACAGCTGCTTACCGGTCTCGTTGACCGATAGGTAGCGCGATTCCCGCAGATCCAGTGCGACGAGTTCCCCTTCGACCTCGCGCCAGTCGAGGTCGCTGTCCCGCAGGCGAAGCAGAATTTCAGGCCTCCTAAAGCGAGAAAGCGGGCTCGCCACAGTGGCGGCCCGCGATCTCATTGGTTCTAGTTCGTTTCTAGAGCTTGGAGGCTCAGCCCGAGCCGCTGCCCTCGGCCGAATCCTGCGCCTTGCCGGTGCCCTTCTGCGTCAGCTCCGCGAATGCCCCCAGATCGGTGACAGCGGGAGCTTCGTATGAACTACTCACTCGGACCCTCCTTGGGTAGCCCTTTGAGCGAGCATATACCGACTTTTCCAGGCGCGCAAACGATTAGGAAGCCGCAACGGGGGCGCTGTGACGCTCCAGAAACCCGGCCACACGGATGGCGGCGGTGAGGCGCGTGCCCTCCATGAACGCGAGGTCGGGCGGCGGGTCCGTCAACCAGTCCGGCCTCACTAGGGGCGCGGCGCCGGCCGGGATCCCGCCGTCGAGGACCCAGCGAGCCTCTATGTGCCCGGTCCACTCCCCCCTGTCCTCCCGCATCAGGTTCCGCTCGGGGACGTCGTCGCGGAGAGCATCTCTCAGCAACCGCTTCTTCCCGGGACCGAGCAGATCGCGGGGATGGCAGCGAAACGCGAGCTCGAGCACCTCGCGGTTGAAGAACGGAAGCAGCGGCCGGGCGCCGAGCGGCGAGGTTCCCTCCCAGTACATGGCCACCCAGGCGTCGGCGTCCGCGCGCGCCGCCAGCTCCCCCAACGGCCGGCGATCGCGCGCCAGCGCGCGTCTCTGGTCCGCGATCCAGTCCTGGAACTCGGCCTCCACGGGCCCTGGGACCCACTCGTCCAGGTCCATGAAGTCGATCCGTGGATGCCCGATCGCGCGCTGAAGCCGGCGCCTCGCCCAGCGCACGTAGTCGCGGCGCCCGAACGGCAGCGGCACCCCGGTCACCAGGTCCCGCGCGGACGTGTGCATCGCCCAGTCGTGCAGGCGCTTGCGCTCGCCGCAGACCTCGTCCGCGAACATGCCGGAGACGACCACGCGAACCTCCTGCTCGGCCGACACGTTCGGGAGATCGCATAGGGCGGGATGAAGGATCTGGAAGGGGAGCCCCGGCGCGTCGTTGATCCAGCGGCGGTGCGCCTCCTCGGTCAACTGCCGCCTGTGGGTCGGGGCGATGCCGAACTTCTCGACGATCGGGTCGACGTAGGAGAGCTCGATCGAGAGGCCCGGCTCGGAGCCGGGGAGCATCGACCAGGACGAGAGGTCGCGCCCGAGCGTGCCGCCGATCAGCGCGCCGAGAGCCGACGAGTCCACACCGCCGCTGAACAGGAGCAGGTTCGCCCCCTGGGGATCGAGCTCTCGCTCCAGCGTCTCGATCAGGAGCCTGCGCAGCTCGCGCGCGTGCTCGGGGCTCGGCTCGGGCACTTCGCCGGCCGCGGGTCGAGGATCCCAGTAGATGCCCGTCCCGGGCGGTCGCTCCGGCGACAGCTCCGTATGGCTTCCCCTGGGGAGGATCGAGATCCCCTCCACGAACGTGCGGCCGTCGATGAAGCTCGACGACAGCGCTCGTGCCCAGCTCGCGTTCACGAGCGGGTCGGGGCGGAACTCACCGGGCAGCAGCCGCGGGAAGTAGCTCAACAGGGTTCCGACGGCGAGACCGCCGCCCTCGCGCCGCTGCAGGTAGAGCGGCACTCTCCCGCCCGCCGATCGCACGGCCAGCGCCGAGTCGTCCCGACGGAAGCGGATGAACGTGAAGTCGCCGGGAAGCTCGCCGAGCCGCTCGGGGGCGCGGTCGCACAGCTCGGCCAGTCGCTCGAGCCGGTCGGGGTCGTCCGCGAGCGCGTCGCGGCCTTCCATGAAGGCAAATCCGCGCGAGCGCCCCAGCTCCGGATCGGCCTTCGAGCCGGGCAGCGGAGCGCTGGCCACGATCCAGCCGGGCGCCGGCCGCCAGACGTGCTCGAACTCCCCAGCGGCCGTCAGCTCGCCCTCGAGCGTGTCGAGCACGCGCGGATTGCGGTCGCAGACGGCGAAGAGGTTTGCCAGCGGGGGGAGCGTCAAGCCGGCTCTCGCCGCCTGCTCGCTGCGTCGAACCCGACGCTCGCGAACAGCTCGTCCGCGAGACCAGGCGGAAACGGCGGCCCCCACGGCACCGTGGCGCGATAGACGGGCACGGCCGCGGCCACATCGGCCGTGAGCGCGAACAGGCGGCCGATCTGCTCGGGTGACTCCCACCTCGCGAGGCGCGGGTAGCTGAGGAGCTCCTGAACCGCCTCGGTCGGTCCGAGCCGCTCCACCTCGAGGCGCGTGGCCTCGCGCGACGGCTGCGGGATCAGCGCCGCCCGAAGGGCCAGCGGCTTCTCCACGAGGGCCGAAGGGCGCACGGCCGTGCGGCCGTCGACCGTCTGCGTGACCGCGGCTCCCTCGATCGCGTGCCCGAGCGGCGCCGCGGCCTCCCTGAGGCGCAGCCGCCGGCTCCCGGGGTAGCACGTCGCGCGCGAGCCGCTCACGTCCACGCGCAGCGCGTCATCGGCCACGAGCTGGGCGCCGGCGGCGCAGAACAGGGCCGCGAGAGTCGACTTCCCCCATCCCGATGGTCCGACGATCGCGAGCGCCTCCCCTCCCAGCTCGACGGCGCTCGCATGAAGCACGAGCAGCCCCTCGGCCGTGAGCACGTGCGCGAGCAGGCTGCCCTCGAGGAAGACGGGCAGCATTCCCGGTTCGCCTCCGATGGCCCCGTGGACCGTGAGCGTGCGCCCCTCGCGGTCGAGCGCGGCCTCGCAGATCCCCGCGTAGCGAATGGTCCAGCGGCTCGGCTCGAGCGGATCCTCGGCGACCCAGTATCCGAAGCCGTCGTCGCCGAACCCGCCGAGGAGCGTGCCCGGCGGCGGCGAGGGAGGGCAGTCCACCGGCTCGCCCACGCGAACGCGGTAATCGGGCACGGCGCCGGGGTCGGCCGCGCCCGCGTGCAGGACGATCTCCGACTCCACGACGAGTCCGTGGATCTCGTAGAGCTGAGCTGTGCCGTCGATCAATGCGCTTGCCCGGATCCCGCGCGCCCGTACTCAGGGGCAGGGCGCCGCAAGAGCTCGCTGAAGGTCCGCACGGCCTCGAGCTCGGGCTCGGACGCGGGAACGACCGGGTCTCCGTCGAGCCACGCGTGTGCATGGAAGCCCTCGGGCCCCGTCGTTCCGATCACGAGGTCCCGCCGCCGGCCGTGCGCTGCCTCCCACGCCTGGAGCACGATGGAGTTGACGAGGCAGGTCTCCCCCATGCGGCGGAGAGCGGCACGCACGCCACGCACGGCAGCCGGCGGGAGCGGCGGCGGGGGTGGCGGCGCGAGCGCCGAATCGAGCCCTGCGTGGTCCAGCTTGCGGCGCGTGCGCCGCGCGGTCCGAAGCGCCCACCAAGCGGCTCGCAGGTTCGCGGGATGAAACCGGGCCACGGGGTCAGCTTAGAACGACACCCGCCATACCGCGCATCGAACAAACGCCGATAGCATCGCCACGAGGAGTGGACGACCCCCCTGCGCCCCGCGATCCGGCCGACAGCTCCGAGGCGCTGCCCTGGGACCCATTCAGGGCGGCCGTGCTCGGTCTGGCGATCGACAGGGCGACCGCCGAGGCGGTCGTCGCCCTCGGCGATGCGGACGTGCGCGCGATCGTGCTCAAGGGCCCGTCGTTCGACGCCTGGCTCTACGAGAGCGGCGAGCCGCGGCTCTACGGGGACATCGACCTGCTGATCCCGAAGCAGGATGGGCAGCGGGCGGGGCAGGTGCTGGAGGCGCTTGGCTACCGGCAGCGCTCGGGGCGCGAGCCCGAGGGCGTCGTTGCCCACGCGACCGTATGGGTGCGACCCGAGGACCGGATGCACGTGGACCTGCACTGGACGCTGGGCGGCGTCGAGGCGAGCGGCGTCGACCCGTGGGCGGTGCTGGCAGCGGACACCGATTCGATGCAGGTCGGGGGGACCGAGGTCGAGATCCTGTCCGAGCCGGCGCGGGCGCTTCACGTGGCGCTCCACGCTGCGCTGCCCGGCCCCGGCAGCAGGAAGACGCTGATCGACCTCTCGCGGGCGCTCGAGCGGCTGCCGGTCGTCACCTGGGAGGCCGCGCGAGGGCTCGCCGGGCGGCTCGGCGCGCAGGCCGCGTTCGCCGCGGGGCTGAGGCGGCTGCCCGCCGGGGCCGCCCTTGCCGAGACCCTGGAGCTCGCGGCCGAGCACAGCGTGGAGGCGGCCCTGCTCGCCGACTCGGCGCCCTACTCGGCCTGGACGCTGGACCGGCTGTCGAAGGCCGAGGGGCTGCGCGCCAAGCTCCGCATCATCGTTCCCAGGCTGTTCCCCGGGCCGGATTTCATGCGCGTCTGGTACCCGGTCGCGCGCCGCGGTCGCGCGGGACTCGCGCTCGCCTACCTGCGGCGTGTCGCGTGGCTGGTCACGGCTGCGCCGCGGGCCCTGCTGGCGTGGCGGCGGGCGCGGCGGCAGACGCGAGATTCCGCCTGAATGTGATCAGGTCCTCCAGCAAGCGCTGCCTGAGCTCGGAAATCTCCGCCCTGCCGTGGTGACGGATCCGCGGCCGGTCGACGAGCGATGCCCCCGCCGTGCTGTTCCACTCGAGCCCGATCAACTCCACGTGCGCGTCGAAGTCCGTCTCGCGCACCTTGCGCGGCGGCATCAGGTCGGGCGGCAGCTCGTAGCCGAGCAGGTCGAGCACCGCGGCGTTCTCCCACCACGGATGGTCGATGTACTGCTCGGATGCCCAGACCCGGTCGAGGAACCGCCGCGCCCAGCGGGTGGAACGGACCAGGAAGACGCCGGTGTTGGCCGACCGCCACGAATCGTCCTGCTCGAAGACGTGTTCGACCAGGTAGAGGTCCTTGTCCGGGCGCACGAGCTCGGCGATGTCCTTGGAGATGTCGAGGAAGATCGCATCCGCGTCCACCCACAGCACTTCGTCGTATCGCTCGAGCAGCTCTCGGACGAGAGCGATCTTGCTCCAGGCGGGCGGCCGCCCCGGGTCGAGCAGCTCGGTTTCGAGCCTGAGGTCGTATCCGTGCAGGGCCGCGTAGGCCTCGAACGTGATCGACGAGATCGACAGCAGGTCCACGTACGGGCCCACTCCGAGCGAGCAGAGGACGCGCCGCCTGCCGCGGCCGTCCGCCGTGGCGCCCCGCGCTCCGAGGATCAGCGGCCGCTCAGGGCCGGGCGCGGCGAGCTCCTGCCACATGGCGAGGTCCGCTCTGAGCCGCTCGGCAGTCGCGGCGAGGGCCTCCACCTCCCCGCGGAGCTGTTCGAGGGCCTCTCTACGGCGCCGCATGACCGAAAGCTATCCGGCTTGCCGAACCGCCTCTCCTGTGTTATCCAGAACCAAGGTATGGCGGCGGGCTGGACAGCCCGGCGACTCGGGCTCGAAGGGATCTCTCTCGGTGACTGACTCGGCACGTGCGGTTCTTGTCGCCGCGGCGCTAAGTGTGAGCGTCGTCGTGCCGGCCTATGGCCAGACCACGGAGACGCCGCCTCAGGCGACGACCACTCCCACTGAGACGACTCCGGCTGAGACCACGCAGACGCAAACCACGCCGACCGAGACCACGCCGGCCCCCACGAGCCCGGAGCCCACGTCGGCCCCCAACGAGTACGTGGAGAGCATCCCCACAGGCGGCGGACAGTCGCCGGCCGCGGGCGGGCAGGGGACCGGAACGCCGGCCCCGGCGGCTCCCGCCCCCACGCCGGTGGCCCCCGTCGCCCCGGCGCAGACGAGCGAGCCGGCCGAAGCGGCCCCAGCCGCGCCGAAGCCACACAGGAAGAAGCACAGGCGTCCGCACCTGCCGACGCACCCGTACCGCGCCCCGGCGCCGGCTGCACCCGCCCAGCCCGTGCTTCCCAGCGCTCCCGCCGCCGCGGATGCGGGCGAGCCGGCGAATCCGTTGCTGCTCGGCCTTGGGCTCCTCCTGATCACGGCGGCCGTGCTGAGCACCGCCGTCGCCAACCGGCAGCGTGCCGGCGCCTAGCTCCCCGATCCGGGAGCGCGCGCGGGTCCCCAATGTCCTGGGCACACGCGCGGCCGCGACGCTGCGGCGCCATGGGCTCGTGGCCGGACTCGCCATCGCCGTCTTCGCGCTCGCCTTCCAGAGCGGCGGCTATGACATCACGGTCCGCAGCTCGTTCGCGATCGCGGCCTGGTGGGCCATCGCCGTCGCGGTCGGCGCCGTGGTGTGGCCGCTCGAGCGGCCGCCCCGAGCCGCTCTGGCCGGCGCCGGGGCGCTCGCTGCGCTGCTCGCCTGGACCGCCATCGCCATCTCGTGGTCGGACAGCGCGGAGCGCGCGTTCACCGAGGTCAACCGGACGGCGTTCTACCTGGCCGTGTTCGCGATGGTCGTGCTGGCCTCGCGGCGAGGGAGCGGCGCCCGCTGGGCGGACGGGCTGGCGCTGGGGATCGCCGCAATCGGGCTGCTGGCACTCACGAGCCGGCTGTTCCCCGACCTGATCGGCGACCGCGGCGTGTCGAGCTTCTTCCCGAGCGGCACCCGTTACCTCGGCTATCCGCTCGACTACTGGAACGGCCTCGGCATCTTCGTCGGGCTCGGGTTTCCGCTGCTGCTGCGCGCCGCCCTGGACGCGCGATCGGCCCTCGGGCGCGCGCTCGCAATGGCCTCCACCCCCGCGCTCGCCGCCACGCTGTACCTCACGTCCTCCCGCGGCGGGCTCGGCACCGCGGCGCTGGGCACGCTCGTCTTCGTGGTGTTGTGCCGCGATCGTCTGCGCGCCGTTGCCGCGCTTGCGGTTCTCGCGAGCGGCGCCGCGGCGGCCGTGGCCGTGCTCGCGGCGAGATCGGAGCTGGCCGACGGGAACCTCCAGGCGCACGGGGTCGCGGCCCAGGGACGGAGCGCGGCGGCGCTCATCGCCGGCATCTGCCTGCTCGCCGGCGTGGCCCATTGGCTCGTCTCGCGGGTATCGCTCCCAGCCCCCAGGATTCGAATTCCGCGGCTGGCGCTGGCGGGAGGCGCGCTCCTACTGGTGGCCGCTGCTGTGGTCGCGGCGGATCCGGCGGAGCGCCTCGACAGCTTCAAGCAGCCCCCGAGGAACCCGTTCGCCCAGGTCGAGAGCTCGGCTGGGAGCGGCGGGGCCGCGGACACGCCGCGGCTCTCCCCCACCTCGCGCCACCTGTTCAGCTCCACCGGCAACGGCCGCTGGCAGTTCTGGGGCGCGGCCGTCGACGAGTTCGAGACGCGGCCGCTCGTCGGAAGGGGCCCGGGCTCGTACGAGGCATGGTGGGCCCAGCACGGCTCGGTGTCCTACTTCACGCGGCACGCGCACTCGCTCTACCTGGAGACGCTCGGGGAGCTGGGTGCCGTGGGCCTGGCGCTGCTGCTCGGCTTCCTCCTGACGGGCCTCGTGGCGGCCGCCGCGCGGCTGCGCGCGGCGCGCGCGCATGACCGCAACGTGATCGCGGCCCTGACCGCGGTCGTGATCGCATTCGCGTTCGCGGCCGGGATCGACTGGATCTGGCAGCTAACCGTGGTGCCGCTGGTGGCGATCGTCGCACTGGCGGTCCTGACCGGGCCGGCCACGGCCACGGCGGCGGCCGCGACCGCGCCGGGCCGCCCGCGCCGGTCGGTCGTGCTGCGCGCGGGTGTGGCGGCGGCCTGCCTCTGCCTGATCGTGGCGCAGGGCATTCCGTTCCTGGCGCAGGACGACATCCGTCGCAGCCAGCACCGCTTCGCCGCGGGGAATCTCGACGGCGCACGCACAGCCGCGCTCAGCGCCCGGAGCGTCCAGCCGTGGGCGGCGTCTCCGCACCTCCAGCTGGCGCTCGTGGACGAGCGTCGAGGCGAGCTCCGGTCCGCCCGCTCCGCAATTGCCGACGCCATCGAGCGAGATCCGCTTGACTGGCGACTGTGGCTCACCTCCGCTCGCATCGACGGCGAGTCCGGGCTCGCAAACCAGGCGAGCGCGAAGCTCGACCGCGCGATCGAGCTGAACCCGCGCTCGCCACTGCTCGCGTCGCTGCGCAAGGGCGAGCGGCAATGAGGCCGCTTGGCGCCAGGTCGTGCGTGCTGCTGGCGGTCGCTGCGCTCGCCGCGGCGCTGCTCCTCCCGGCATCCGCGGGGGCTAGCCGGCCGCTGCGGACGGCGGTCGTGGATGCCGGGCCGTTCAACGTGCCGGAGTGGATGCCCGCCGTCTACACGGACGTCCACGCGGCGGGTGCCACGGCGATCAGGTTCTACTCGATCTGGAGGCGGACCGCTCCCGGGGCCAGGCCCGCCGATCCCGCGAACCCGGCCGATCCCGCGTACGACTGGAGCCTGGTCGATCAGCAGGTCCGGGTTGCCAAGGCACACGGGCTCGAGCCGATCCTGAGCATCGAGGGCGCGCCGCCCTGGGCCGAGGGGTCCGGCGAGGGCCTCGAGGGAACGCGGCGGCCGAGTCCGACCGAGTTCGCCCTGTTCGCGCGCGCCGCAGCGAGGCGGTACAGCGGCTCCTACGGAGGCCTGCCGCGGGTGCGCTACTGGCAGGCCTGGAACGAGCCGAACTACTTCCGCCACCTCGGGCCGCAGTACGACACGCCGCTCTCGCAGCCGGTCCGGCGCTCGAGCCGGCTGCTGTCGCCGGACATCTACCGGTCGATGGTCAACGCGTTCGCGGACGCGGTCCACGGGGTCCGCTCCGACAACCTCGTCGTGGCCGGCGGGCTCGCCCCGTTCGGCAACGAGAATGCCGGCACGCACGTGGCCCGCACGCTGCCCTTCATGCGCCGGCTGCTCTGCATGAACGACCGGAACAGGCCGCAGCGGGGCTGCCACAGGCGCATCAAGTTCGACGTCTGGACGCACCACCCCTACACGGCGGGCGGCCCGACGCACCACAACCTCTCCAAGCAGGACATCTCCATGGGAGACCTGCCCAGGATGGGGCGGCTGCTCAGGGCCGCCGTGCGGGCGCGGCACGTGGTGAGCAGGCGGCGCGTCGACTGGTGGGTCACGGAGTTCAGCTGGGATACGAACCCTCCCGACCCGGGCGCCGTGCCGATGAAGCTGCACCAGCGCTGGGTTGCGGAGGCGCTCTACCGGATGTGGCAGAACGGCATCTCGCTCGTGACCTGGTTCCAGATCCGCGACGCCAGGAGCACGATTCCGGGCGAGCACGTCTTCCAGTCCGGCCTCTACTTCACCTGCATCGAGGGACCGGAGTGCTGGCGGCCGAAGCCGTCGTTCACCGCCTTCCGCTTCCCCTTCGTGGCGTTCACGAACCCGAAGGGTGTCCTCGTCTGGGGGCGGACGCCGTGGGGCCGGCGCGGCCGGGTCGCGATCGAGCGGCGCCGCGGGGGGCGCTGGCAGAAGGTCGTGACGCTGCGAAGCGACCGCCACGGCATCTTCACCAGGAAGCTGCGAACGTCGAAGCGCGGCTTCATGCGCGCACGGCTCCTGCCGGCGTCAGGCCGGGCGGGAGAGTTGTCGGTTCCCTTCTCCCTCAGGCGGGTGCCGGATCGAACGGTCAACCCCTTCGGCTGAGTCCGGCCACCCGGCGGTCACGATCGTCGTGGTCGCCCACTCCGTCCGCCCCGAGCTCGAGCGCTGCTTCGACTCGATACGCCGGCACGCCGGCACGCCGGTCACGACGATCCTGGTCGACAACGCCTCCCGCGACGACACGACGAGCTGGGTGCGAGCCGCGCATCCGGAGGTCAGGGTGATCGAGCTCGACGAGAACCTGGGGGTCGCGGCGCGCGACCACGGGCTCCGCGAGTCGCTCACGCCCTACACGCTCTTCCTCGACAGCGATGCCGCCCTCACTCCCGGCGCCCTGCCCTCGCTCGTGGAAGCGCTCGAGCGCAATCCGGGCTGGGGACTGGTGGGCCCCCGGCTCGTCCACGACGACGGATCGCTTCAGCGCTCCTGCCGCCGCTTCCCGCCGCGGCTGCTGCCGCTGCTCCGCAGGCCGCCGCTGGATCGCGTCTTCGAGCGGCGGCGCACCGTGAGCCGTCACCTGATGACCGACTTCGACCACGAAACGACCCGGCCGGTGCTCTACCTGATCGGCGCGTGCCAGCTCTTCCGCACCTCTCTCGCTCGCGTGGCCGGGCCCTTCGACGATCGCGTCTTCCTCGGCTGGGACGACGCCGACTGGTGCTTCCGCATCAGGGACGCCGGCGGTGAGATCGTCTTCGTGCCCGGCGCCACCGTCGTCCACAGCTACCGGCGCGAGACGCGGCGCCGGCCCGTCTCGCGAGCGGCGTGGCGGCAGCTGCGGGCCTTTGTCTACTTCCAGCGCCTGTACGGGGACCGGCGCACGGAGCTGATCGAGCTGTCGCGCCGGCTGGACAGAATCTCCGCGTCGTGACCGCGCCGCTCGTCAGCCTCGTCATGCCCGTGTGGCGCCCGCGGCGCGACTGGTTGCTGGAGGCTGTTCGGAGCGCCCTCGCACAGCGCGACTGCGAGCTCGAGCTGATCGTGGTGGACGACGGCAACCCCGAGCCGCTCGACGACCTGCTCGCGGAGGTTCGCGACCCCGCGCTGCGACTGGTCCGAGCCCCCCACGGCGGCCCCTCGGAGGCCCGCAACGCGGGAGTGGAGGCGGCGCGTGGCCGGCTGATCCGCTTCGTGGACGCCGACGACGCGTACGAGCCGGGGAGCACGGCCAGGCTGGCGCGCCTGATCGGCGACGAGGAGGACGTGATCGCCTACGGGCGCACCGTTTTCTGCGACGAGCAGCTGCGGCCGGTGTGGACGATGTCGTCGCGCCTCGAGGGTTGGATCGCGGCGGAGGCGGTGCTCGGGCACTTCAGGGTCCGGATCCAGTCGCTGCTGTTCCCGGCCGCTGTCGTACGGGCGGCCGGCCGCTGGGACCCGAGCTTCCCGGTCTGCCACGACCTCGAGTTCATCGCGCGAGCGCTCGAGCATGCCCGCGTCCGGCCCGATCCGGCGGTCGCGACGTACTACCGCAAGCACGAGGGCTCGGTGACCTCGGGCTTCGAGCGCGGCGACGGCGACATCCGGCGCGTGATCGAGGGATACCTGGAGCGCCATCCCGAGCGGCGCGGCACCACGTTCGATCGGCGGGCGCGCGCATCCCGGCACGCCGTGGCCGCACGCGCCCGCGCCACCCGCGGCATGGTGGCGCCGGCCGTTCGGCGGCTCGTTCGGTCGCTCGCCCTCGACCCGCGCGAGGCGGCCCTTGAGGCCTGGGCGGCGCTGCCGGCGCTCCGGGGTCATGCCGCCAGCGCGGCGGGACTGAAGCGCTCGAGGGCGCGAGGCGAGTTGACATAACCATGCGCTAGCCTGCCGCGCGCTGTAGTCAAGCGCCGAGTCCGGCCGCTCACTGAGCGACCGGGGCGGGGGAACCATTTGGGCGGTCGCCGTGGCCGCCCCGGGGCGAATCGCGGACAGCGGTCCGAGTAGCGCATCTTCCAGCGCGAGCCCGTCAGCTAACCCCGTAGGCCCTAGCGGAAGGGGACAAATAGATGACGGAGCGACCGCGCCTCGAACATTCGTCCAAGGAGCTCTTGCAGAGCCACGCAATTAGCGCCTGACCGCCGATCAGGCTCGCATGCGGTCCCGCCCTCTCCACGGCCGCGTGGTTCTGCTTTGCGCTGCGGTGGCAGCGTCAGCTGCCACCAGTCTCTGCCTGCCCGGGCTCGCCCACGGCGCGCAGAAAGCGGTCTCCACCGACCTCGCCTGGGGGATCCCGTCGTCGGAGTTCGCTCCGACGGGCCAGGCGATCTCGGACGTCGGCGCCGGCTGGGTGCGGATCGAGTTCCGCTGGAACGAGGCGGAGCCGCAGGCGAAGGGCTCCTACGACCCGAACATAATCGCCCGCTACGACAGGGCGATCGACACCGCGCGCGCCGCGGGCGCGAAGGTGCTCGTCTTCGTGAACGGCGCGCCCCGCTGGGCGTCCGGCTCGCGCATCCCGATGATGAAGCCGCAGAACCCCTCCGACTACGCGGACTTCGTTCGCTTCGTGGCCGCCCGCTACGCCGGCAGAGTCTCCGCCTGGGAGGTCTGGAACGAGGAGAACACCTCTCGGTTCTGGCCGAGCGGGCCAAACCCGGCCGCGTACGTGCCGCTGCTCAAGGCCGCCTACCCGGCCGTGAAGGCAGCCGACCCCAACGCCCTCGTCGTCTTCGGTGGCGTCTCGCAGAACGACTACTCGTTCATCGAGGGCGCCTACGCAGCCGGCGCCAAGGGCTACTTCGACGTGATGGCGGTGCACCCATACCCGGGCCCGAACCCCCCCGAGGCCGTCTGGCACCAGGGCGGGCGGATCGGCCCGATGGCCTTCTCGGGCTTCAGGGAGGTGCGCAGCTCGATGCTGGCCCGCGGGGACGACAAGCCGATCTGGCTGACCGAGTTCGGCTGGTCCACGACCACGACCGAGTCCTGGGGCGTGACCCAGGCCCAGCAGGCCGACTACCTCACTAGGGCCTACAAGCTGCTGGAGAGCTACCCCTACGTCGCGATCGCGTACTGGTACAACCTCCGCAACAACTTCTGGGACGACGACGCCGACACCTGGGAGACGCAGCTGGGGCTGATGCGCACCGACTTCAGCCACAAGACTTCCTACGCCGCCTTCAAGAGCTACCAGCCAGGAGCGATCGCCCCGGATCCGTCATCGCCGCCGCCGGAAGGCACGACGGTGGCTTCGACCTCCCCGTCGGGCCCCGGCACCACGGCCACACGGCGCGCCACGAGGACGTTCATCGCGCTCCGGCGCGGCCCGCTCGCGCGGCGCAGCGCCCGTGTCGCGAGCCTCGTGATCGCGCGACGGGTCCTGATCTCGGGGCGCGTTGCCGGCGCGAGCCGCGGACGGGTCGTGATCAGGCTGCGCCGGCGCGACAACCGCGGCGTCTGGAAGGCTCTGCGCCCGCGCAGGCTGAGGCTCGATTCCCGTGGGACGTTCCGCCTGGAGCTGGGCCTCCAGCGCTCGCACTGGCTGCACGTGCGCGCGGTCTACCTCGGTACCACGACCGCGGCGCCGTCGCGCTCGCGGGCGCTGCGCGTCAGGAGCTAGCTTCGTCGCCGAGCGGCAGCGCGACGGGCTGCGAAGCGCCGTCGATCGCCTGGTCCCGACGCGCCGCCAGCAGCGCGGCGAGCAGTGCGGGGGCCGTCTTCAGCAGGATCTTCAGGTCGAGCCAGTAGGACCAGTTCTCGATGTAGTGGTTGTCCCACTCGACGCGGTCGCGCAGCGAGGTCTGTCCGCGCAGGCCGTACACCTGGGCCAGGCCCGTCAGCCCGGACTTCACGCGGTGCCGGTCGCTGTAGCGGTAGATGCGGTCGCCGAAGCGCTCCACGTACTGGAGCCGTTCGGGACGCGGACCCACCAGGGACATGTCGCCCCGGACGACGTTCCAGAGCTGGGGCAGCTCGTCGATCGCCGCTCGCCGTAGGAAGTGCGTCGCCCGGCTCACCCGCGACTCCAGGGAAGCGTTGGCCGCGACCGTCTCGCCGCCCAGCTCGACGGCTGCCCAGTCGGCGTCGGCCTCGTACCCGTCGGGGGCGTCTCTCAGCGTCCTGAGCTTCAGCATCTCGAAGATCGCGCCGTCGCGGCCCACCCTAGGCTGGCGGAACAGGACGGGCCCGCCGATGCTCAGCCGAATCGCGGCCATCGCCGCCAGGAGCACGGGCACCGCCAGCACCAGGAGCCCCGCGGCAACCACCCGGTCGAGGGAGTACTTGAGCCGGAACTGCCAGCTCTGGCGGTCGGCCGGGCGCAGGGCCACGAGCGGGAGGCCGCCGAGGTGCTCGGTCACCGCGCGCTCTCCCTCCAGCTCGAACAGCCGCGGCACGACCGACACCGCGACCCCGAGCTCCCAGGCGCGACGCGCGAGCGCGATGAGCCGGGGGTGGTCGGCGCCCGAGAAGGCGATGATCACGTGCTCGATCCCCTGGCGCTCGACGACCGTGTCGAAGTGATCCCAGCGGTAGACGCTGAGGTCCGCCGTCTCGTCGTCCGCGTCGGCGTCGAGCGGATCGTCGTCGAGGAAACCGACCGGCACGAGGCCGAGCGCGGGGTCTGAGAGCAGCCGGCTGGCGGTGAGCCTGCCGATCACGCCGGCGCCCACCACGAGCGTCCGCCGTCCGCCCACGCCGACCCGCCGCCGGCGGGCCTCGCTCAGCAGCACCACGGTCCGGCCGGCCATAAGCAGCGGCACCGCCACCACCCAGTGGCGCACCGTCTCGGCCGCGACGTAGGCCTCGTTCGTGGTGAGCACCCGAACCGCCATCGTCAGCACAGCGGCGATCGCCGTCGCGGACACGATCTCGCGGAGCGCCTCGGTCAGCTCGAGCCGCATCGGAGCCGCGTACATCCCGCGCAGCCGGAACAGGAACACGACCAGCACGCAGAAGGTCACCATCCACCCAACCGGCTCGCTCGGCACCTGTCCTGTGGGTGACGACGTGGGCGACACCGCGGCCACGAGCGCGATACCGGCGCTCAGCGTGACCACGTCGAGGCCGAGCGCGCTCCAGCCGAACGGATCGCCGTGGCGCCGGCGGCCCCGCGCCGTGCCCGCATCGAAGTCGAAGCCCTTGCTGACGAGAGGAGTGGTCATGAAACGCGAGTCCATTCGCGGTGGGCCAGAGCCCTTTCCGACGACAAGCCCGCTGATTCCAGTAGAACACGAAAGCTTTTTCCCGGCAAACCTGGGCGATTACGGCTCAGATCTGCGGGCGAAGCTGTGCGCAAACTAAGTCGCCGAGGGCACCACGCAGAGCTCGGGGCGGTCGGGGCGGTTCAGGGCGCGTCGCAGCAAGATGAAAGCCGCCGCGCCCAGCAGCAGTGGCAGCCAGAACAGGATCACGCGGTAGACGAGCACCGCCGCGGCGGTCACGGCCGCCGGGGTGCCGTACACGATCAGCGTTCCGATCAGCCCGCCGTCGATTCCTCCGAGGCCGCCCGGCAGCGGCAGTAGTCCGCCCAGCTGCCCGATCAGGTAGCCCATCAGGATCACGGTTAGCGGCGGCGAGTAGTCGAACGCTTGGAAGGTCGCCCACAGGACGGCGTTGTCCCACGCCCAGTAGCCCACCGAGCCGGCGATCACGAGCAGGTTTCGCGACCGCAGTATCTGCACCGCCTCGCGGGTGCCGCCCACGAGCGCCTTGCGCACCTCCCGTACCGCCTTGCGCATCCGGCCCGCGTCCGGCGGGACGGGGCCTCCGACGCCGAGCCGCGGAACCACCAGCACCGCGGCGATCACGAGCAGGGCGCCCGCGGCCGGCGCGGCCGTGAGCCAGAGCGACAGGTCGGGGCCGAACAGGCCCACGGCCATGACCGTGCCCAGCACCGCCACCGCGATGAAGTTCACCGAGCTCTTGATGATGAAGAAGGCCACCGAGCGGCTGGCGATCCGCTCCGCGGGCATGCCGCCCTCGCGCAGGATCCACGCGCCCAGCGCCAGCCCGCCGGCGCCGCTCGCCGGCACGATCGAGCCGGCGCCGAGCTCCGCGAGGCCGATCTCCCAGCTGGTGCGCCACGGCATGTTCTGGCAGAAGACCGGCCGGAACATCAGAACGTAGGACGCGCAGGACATGAGCTCGAACGCCACGGCCAGCGCCACCCAGTCCGGCTGGGCCTCGGTCAGCCGGTCGCGGACCTCTCCCAACCCCGGCGCGAAGAGCAACACGAGACCGGCCACCGCGAGCACACCGATGATCTGGAGCGTCCGCCGCGCGAGCCTGCGCGGCTCGAACTCCTCCGGCATCGAGACGTCGGCTGTGCCTCGCGCGTCCAGAGCCCCGAGTGTTCCAGATCGAGCAACCCTTCAAGAAGGGGGTTCGAATGGTCGACAACCCCCACTATGGGTAGGGCGGGTCTGGGGGACGCGACAAACAGTCGTGCCACGGCACCGGCGGTGAGCCGGCGTCCGTGGCTTGAGCATTGGCTTACGACGGTGAGCGATCTGTCGGCGTTGAAGGCGTCGCATCCGATGATGGACGCCGTCATCGATGAGGTCGACGGCCGGATGATCCGTGTGGGCGACCAGTGGCTCGCCGACTTCGCGTCCTGCAACTATCTCGGCTTCGATCTCGACCGGGAGATCATCGAGCGGGTGCCGGCATTCCTCGACCGCTGGGGGACGCACCCGAGCTGGTCGCGCCTGCTCGGCAGTCCGATGCTCTACGAGGACATCGAGGAGCGGCTCACCGCGCTGCTCGGCTCCGAGGACGCGCTCGTACTGCCGACGATCACCCACATCCACATGTCGGTGATCCCGCTGCTCGCCGCCTCGGGGACCATCTTCCTGGACGAGCGCGCGCACAAGACGATCTACGACGGGTGTCAGATCGCCAAGTCTCGCGGCGCGGCGGTGCGGCGCTTTCGCTTCGAGGATCCCGATCACCTCGACGAGCTGCTGTCGGCCGAGCGCGACCCCACGCGCCTGGTCTGCATGGACGGCGTGAACAGCATGACCGGCAACGCTCCGGATCTCGTTGCCTTCGCCGCCGTGGCGCGCCGCCACGGCGCCCTGCTGTACGTCGACGATGCGCACGGCTTCGGGGTGATCGGCGAGCGCGCGCCGGACGAGTCGTGCCCGTACGGCGTCCGCGGCAACAGCATCGTGCAGCACGCCGGCGAGACCTACGAGAACGTCGTCCTGGTCGGCGGCTTTTCGAAGGCGTACTCGTCGCTGCTCGCGTTCATCGCCTGCCCGACCGACGTGAAGGACCTCCTCAAGGTCGCCGCGCCGCCGTACCTCTACTCAGGTCCGTCGCCGGTGGCGTCGCTGGCCACGGTGCTGGCCGGCTTCGATGTCAACGAGGCGCGTGGCGACGCTCTGCGCGCCACGCTGTGGCGGCTCACGGATCGCGTCCTGGCCACTCTCGCAAGGCTGGGGATCGAGACGCCCAACCGCTCCGGGCTGCCGATCATCGAGATCCCGCTGGCGGACCACCTGCGGATCGACGCGGTCGGGCGCTACCTCTTCGACCGCGGCGTGTACGTGACGCTGGCGGCATACCCGCTCGTGCCCAAGGACGAGGTCGGCTTCCGCGTCCAGATCACGGCGGCCAACACCGATGCGGAGGTCGACTCGCTGATCGAGGCGCTCGAGGCGCTGGCGGCCGCGGGTGAGCTTCGCGTGCGCGAAGTGGATCTGGAGGACGCCGCCTGATGCCCGCGGCCACGTCCTCCCGCCCCGTGCTGGCGAGCCGCGCCTGGGTTCTCTTCCTCGCGGCGGGCGGCGTGCTGCTGGCGCTCTACCTGTTCGTGCCCCCGCTGGCGGGCAGCGCTCCCGTCATGAACGTGCTGGGGCTCGCCCCGGTGCTGGCGATCCTCGTCGGCATCCGGATGCACCGCCCGGCCGCCGCGCCCGCATGGGCGTGCTTCGCGCTCGGCTTCGCGTTGTTCTGGGTCGGCGACCTGTACACCTACAGCTACCCGCTGCTGCTCCAGCGCGAGGTGCCGTTCCCGTCGCTCGGAGATGCCGCGTACCTGGCGGTCTACCCGGCTCTGATGGCCGGGTTGCTCATCCTCCAGCGCCGCCGCACGCAGCGCGGCGACCGCGGCAGCGCGATCGACGCGGCGATCATGACGGTCGGCCTTGCCCTTCCGTCGTGGATCTGGCTGACGGCTCCGTACCTCCACGACCACAGCCTCTCGACCTCTGGCCGCCTCGTCTCGGTCGCCTATCCGCTCGCGGATGTCCTCCTGCTCGCCGTGGCCGTGCGGCTCGCGCTCGACGGCGGCCAGCGGCGGCCGGCGTTCCACCTCATGAGCGCCGCCATCGTCTGCCTGCTCGTCACGGACTTCGTGTACGGGCTGATGCTGCTGCAGGGGACGTACGACCACCAGCTGTGGCTCGACGCCGGCTGGGTCGGGTTCTACCTGCTCTGGGGCGCTGCCGCGCTGCACCCGTCGATGTCGAACATCGACCAGCCGGCCAGTAACCACAGAGAGGTGCTCACCCGCTTCCGCCTGGCGCTGCTCACCGGCGCCTCGCTGATCGCACCCGTGATCGGGATCGTGCACGACCTGCACGTGGGTGACTACGACTTCAGCGTGGTGCGGTCCGCGTCCATCCTGCTGTTCGGCCTCGTGGTGTCGCGAATGGCGGGCCTCGTGCGCCAGCAGGAGCGCTCGCTCGAGCGCGAGCGCATGCTGAGCGCCGCGGGCGCCGATCTGGTCGCCGCCACCAGCCGCGAGGAGATCGACGAGGTTGCGCTCACGGCCGCGCGCTCGATGGCCGGGCCTGGCCTCGACACACGCCTCTGCGCCGGCGCGCACATCCCGAAACGCGCAATGGCGGATCTGCTCGCGGCGGCGAGGGACGCGGAGGTCGTGAGGCTGCGGCGCGAGGTCGTCGCCGAGCTGGATCTGCCGGACGACCACGATCGCGTCCTTGCACTCGACCTGGCGCCGCCGCAGCGCGAGCGAAGGCTGCTCGTGGTGGCCGGGCGCAGCGCGCCCCCGGAGGCGATCCGTGCATCGCTGCGAGCACTCGCGGCGCAGGTGGCGCTCGCGCTGGAGCGCACCGCGCTCACCGAGGAGGTGCACCGCCGCCGCGGTGAGGCGCGCTTCGGCTCGCTCGTCCGGCACGCCAGCGACCTGATCACGGTCATCGGCCTCGACGGCGCGATCTCCTACCAGAGCCCTTCCATCGAGCGCCTGCTCGGCTACGCGCCCGAGGACGTGACGGGCCGGCCGTTCGCCGAGCTCGTGCACCCAGCCGACGGCGGACGCGTGCGCCAGATGCTCGCCGACGGTGCCGCCGCCGCAGGCGACCAGCCGCACGTCCTCCAGTGCGCGCTCGTGCACCGGGACGGCACGCCGCAGCAGTTCGAGATCAACTACACCAACCTGCTCGAGGACGAGCACGTGGGCGGCATCGTGCTCAACTGCCGCGACATCAGCGAGCGCAAGGCGTTCGAGGAGCAGCTCACCCACCAGGCCTTCCACGACCCGGTGACCGGGCTCGCGAACCGCGCGCTGTTCGCCGAGCGCGTGCGCCACGCGATCGCCCGGAGCCGGCGCGAGCAGAACCGCATCGCCGTCGTGTTCCTCGACCTCGACGACTTCAAGACCATCAACGACAGCCTCGGCCACGCCGCGGGCGACGAGGTGCTCGCGGAGGTCGCGAAGCGCCTGGCCACGAGCGTCCGCGCGAGCGACACGGCCGCGCGCTTCGGCGGGGACGAGTTCGCGCTGCTGCTCGAGGACATCGAGGGGGTCCAGGAGGCTGCCGACACGGCGGAGAGGGTCCTCGAATCGCTTGCGGTGCCGATGAGCGTCGGGCACAAGGAGCTGTCGCTGCGATGCAGCATCGGCATCTCGGTCGTCTCCGAGCATGCGCCGGGCGGCGCCGAGGAGCTGATCCGCGACGCCGACGCGGCGATGTACCGGGCCAAGCGCGACGGCAAGGGCAGCTACCGCATGTTCGAGCCCGAGATGCACCAGGGCGTGCTCGCCCGGCTCGAGCTCCGCACGGACCTTCAGCGCGCAATCGCGACCGAGCAGCTCGAGCTGCACTACCAGCCGGTCGTGCGACTCGACAACGGCGGCATCTGCGGAGTGGAGGCGCTGCTGCGCTGGCGCCACCCCGAGCGCGGGATGATCCCGCCCGACCACTTCATCCCGCTGGCCGAGGAGACCGGGCTGATCATCCCGATCGGCAGGTGGGTGCTGCGCGAGGGCTGCCGGCAGGCCCGACGGATGCGGGACGCGCTGCCGCCGGACGCCGAACTCACGATGAGCATCAACCTGTCGGTGAAGCAGCTCCAGCACAGCGACGTGATCGCCGACGTTCACGACGCCGTGCGGGAAGCGGGGATCGACCCCTCGGCGCTCACACTCGAGATCACCGAGACGGTCCTGATGGCCGACAGCGATCTCGCGGTCACCCGCCTCAGGGAGCTCAAGGCCCTCGGCGTGAACCTGGCTCTCGACGACTTCGGCACCGGCTACTCGTCGCTCAGCTACCTGAGCCGCTTCCCGGTGGACATCCTGAAGATGGACCGGTCCTTCCTGCGCGACGGCGCCACTCCGGAAACGTCCGCGCTCACGTCCGCGGTCCTGGCGCTCGGAACGACCCTCAGCCTCCGGGTCGTGGCGGAGGGCATCGAGATGCCCGAGCAGCGCAACTCCCTGCGGGACCTCGGCTGCGAGTTCGGCCAGGGCTTCCTCTTCGCCTACCCGATGGACGCCGACGCCACGCTCGAGCACCTGACGGCCCGGCTCGGCGAGGCCCAGGCGGCGGCCGCGCTGCCGCGGGCGGATGCACCATAGCCACGAAGGCCTCGACCGGCCGGGTGGCGTAGCGCGCGTAGGCCTGCTCGTCCCGCTCCGCGACCCCGAGTTCCGAAAGCTGTGGCTCGCGCTCTGCGTATCGCTGCTCGGGGACGGCGCGTTCCTTGTCGCGGTGGCGTGGAAGGTCTACGAGCTGTCGAACGCGCCGGCTGCGATGTCGATCGTGGGAATCGCGATGACGGTGCCCACGATCACGTTCCTGCTCGTCGGCGGCGTGGCGAGCGACCGCTTCTCCCGGCGCACCCTGATGGTGGCGGCGGATCTCCTGCGCGCCGTGGCCGGGGCCGCGCTGGCCGCTCTGGCACTCGCGGGAGTCCTCGAGGTGTGGCACGTGGCGGTCCTCGCAGCCCTGTACGGCACGGGCGCCGCGTTCTTCGCCCCCGCGTTCGACGCGTTCGTCCCGGACATCGTGCCCCCCGAGCGGCTCGCCCGGGCGAACGCGCTCGACCAGCTCATGCGCCCGCTCGTCCTGCGGATGGCGGGGCCTGCGCTCGGCGGCTTCCTCGTCGCCGCGGGCGGCGCGGGCGTCGTGTTCGCCCTCGACAGCGCGACGTTCCTGTTCTCGGCCGCGATGCTGCTGACGGTTCGCGCACCGGCCGCGCCGGTTGAGCAGGGATCGATGTCGGTCGTGCGTGACCTCTCGGAGGGCTGGCGATTCGTGCGCGGGCGCGTGTGGCTCTGGGCCACGTTCGCGAGCGCCGCCGTGGCCTACCTGTGCTTCATGGGCCCCGTCGAGGTGCTGCTGCCATATCTGGTCAAGAACGACCTCGGCGGCAGCGCCCGCGACCTCGGCGTGGTCTTCGCCGCGGGCGGCCTCGGGTCCGTGGCCTGCGCGCTCGTGATGGGTCAGCGGGACATTCCGCGCCGCGGCATCAGCTTCATCTACCTGACCTGGACCCTCGCGACGCTCGCGGTGGCCGGCTACGGCCTCTCGAGCGCCCTCTGGCAGCTGATGCTGGCGGCGCTCGCGTTCAACGCCCTCGAGACCGCCGGCACGATCGTGTGGGCCACGATGAAGCAGCGGCACGTACCCCGCGCCATGCTCGGCCGCGTCTCCAGCCTCGACTGGCTCATCTCGATCGGCCTGCTTCCGCTGTCGTTCGCGCTCACCGGACCGGTGGCGGGCGCGATCGGCACGCGCGGCACCCTCGTCGCGGCCGGCGTGGTGGGCGCCGCGGTCACGTGCGCGGCGTTCTTCGTGCCGGGGATGCGCGACGTCGAGCGCGAGACCGAAGCGTCGCGCCGTCCGCGCGCCGCCTCGTGGGGCGGCACCCGCGAACCGGCCGACGCCTCGGTCACCACGCCTTAGCAGCCAGCCCTACGGGATCGGGATCCCCGCCGTGGTGCGCTTGGCCGTCCAGCCGATGCCCGACGCCGTGCAGTCGCCCACGGTCCGGCTGAGCGTGCCCTTCGCGCTCGTCCTGCTCGTGAAGCGGCCCTTGATCGTGAAGCCCTTGTACGAGTACTTGAACCTGCCGAGCCGGTCGATCTTCCCGCCCATGATGATGTAGACGGAGAAGCGGTCCTCCTTCACCTCGCCCGACGCGCAGGTGAGCTGGGCGGTCGCGCCGACCTTGAGGAGCTTGCGGACGGTGCCGCTGAAGGAGCCGTACTTGAACACCTTGAAGTCGACGGAGCCGCCCTCCTGGGCGGTGGTCCCCGAGTAGTAGCCCTGTCTCGGTGTGGCCGCGCCCGACGTACTGGCCATCGAGACTGCCAGGGCGCAGGCGAGAAGCGCGGCGAGAGCGATGCGGCGGACGGAAATGGTGTGGGACATTGAGGCCTCCTGATGGCTTGTTGAGCTGTGCCTCGATGGTCTCGCCGCAACCGGGTCGCGCGCTTCGGGGTAATCCCTAATCGTGCAGCACGCCCCGCACAACGCCATGACCGACGCCGGCGACATCGCCCGCTTCCACGACCGCTGCAGCGATCTGATGCGCGAGCTGCTGGAAGTGCTGGCCGACGCGCCCGACCGGCCACGCACCTTCCCCGAGATCGAGGACGCGATGGGATGGCCGCGGCGCCGCATCGCGTCGGTGCTCGGCGGAGTGTCGCGGCTGCGCCACACCGAGTTCGCGGGCCGCCGCCCGTACCGCTTCCACGACGAGCGCCAGGCGGCGTCCGGCCGCTGGGAGGTGTGGATGGACGCGGCGCAGGCGCGGGCCGTGCGTGCCGCGCGGCAGCGATAACCTCGCAGGGGCTCATGGATTCTCTCGCAATCGAGGCCACCGGCCTGGTCAAGGCATTCGGCGACACCCAGGCCGTGGATGGAGTGGACCTGTCGGTCCGCCGCGGCTCGGTGTACGGCGTGCTCGGGCCGAACGGCGCCGGCAAGACCACGACGATCCGGATGCTCGCCACGCTGCTGCGTCCGGACGCGGGCTCAGCGCGGGTGCTCGGACACGACATCGTGTCCGAGGCGAACGCGGTTCGTAGCCTCGTGACGCTGACCGGCCAGCTCGCCTCGGTCGACGAGGACCTCACTGGGCGCGAGAACCTCATTCTGATCGCGCGCCTGCTCGGCTTCAGGCGGGCGCAGGCCCGGGCGCGTGCGGACGAGCTGCTCGAGGCTTTCGGCATCGCGGACGCGGCCGGCCGCCTCGTGAAGCACTACTCCGGCGGCATGCGCCGCCGGCTCGATATCGCCGCGAGCATCGTCGTGACGCCGGAGCTCATGTTCCTCGACGAGCCCACCACCGGGCTCGACCCGCGCTCGCGCAACCAGGTCTGGGACATCATCCGGGCGCTCGTGGCCGAGGGCACGACGATCCTGCTCTGCACGCAGTACCTGGACGAGGCCGACCAGCTCGCCGATGGCATAGCCGTGATCGACCACGGAAAGGTGATCGCCGAGGGAACGCCCGCGCAGCTCAAGGCGTCCGTCGGCTCGGGTGCGCTGCACGTGCGACTGCTCGACCCCGAGCAGCGGCCGGAAGCCGAGACCGTGCTCGCCCGCCAGCTCGGCTCGGTTCACCTCGAGCCCGATCCCGCGGCGCTGTCGGCGGCCTGCGCCGACGCCGACCGCGCCGCCGCCGCCGTGGCCGAGCTGGCGCGCTCGGGCGTGCGGATCGGCGACTTCTCGCTCGGCCAGCCGACCCTCGACGAGGTGTTCCTGGCGCTCACCGGTCACACGGCGGAGGACCAGACCGCCGACGAGGAGACCGCGATTCAGGAGGAGCAGCCGGCATGAGCACCGAGGTAGCGGCGCTTCGCAAGGCGCTGTCATCCACCCCACGCCCCCCACGGGCGAACGCGGTCTCGGCCGCTCTGGCCTTCGGCTGGCGCGGGATGCTGAAGGTGAAGCACGTGCCCGAGCAGCTGCTCGACGTGACGATCACGCCGGTGATGTTCCTCCTGTTGTTCACTTACCTCTTCGGCGGCGCGATCGCCGGATCGACCGGCGACTACCTGGACTACACCCTTCCCGGGATCCTGGTGATGTCGGTGCTGTTCACCACCGTGTACTCGGGCATCGCGCTGAATACGGACCTCACCAGGGGTGTCGTGGACCGCTTTCGCTCGCTGCCGATCGCGCGGCCCGCGCCGCTGGTCGGTGCCCTGCTCGGCGACAGTGTCCGCTACCTCGTGGCCGGGACGGTCATCGTCGTGCTGGGAGTCGCGCTCGGTTACCGGCCGGGCGCTGGCGTGAGCGGCGTGATCGCCGCGCTCGCGCTCGTAATCGTCTTCGCCTTCGGGCTGTCGTGGGTGTTCACGACGCTCGGCCTCCTGATGCGCTCACCGAACGCCGTCATGAACGCCGGCTTCATGGCGATCTTCCCGCTCACGTTCCTGAGCAACGTATTCGTCGAGCCCGAAACGCTGCCGAGCGCGCTCGAGGCGTTCGTGAACGTCAACCCGATCTCGGTCCTGGCGACGGCCTCGCGCGGGCTCATGGAGGGATCGGCGGAAGCGGGCGACATCGCGATCGTGCTGGCCACCGCCGCGGCGCTCACCGCCGTGTTCGCACCGCTCACCACGCGGCTGTACGGACGCCGCTAGTGACCTCTTAGGCGTCCGAGCTCGATGCGCACCGGCACGCTGTAGCGCTCGGAGAAGGTCTCCGGCGTCATGCCGATGCGCGCGATGTGCCCGTCGTACTTGGCCAGGTAGTCGCGGTCCTGGTAGGCCGGCCGGGCATCCTGGCCGATCGTGGCCTCTCCCGACAGGACGACGATGTCGCCGCCAAGGCCGTCGCCGGTGAAGTTGAGGCTCACGCGCGGGTTCGCCTCGATGTTGCGGACGCGTGCGCCGGGCTGGCTGTACACCGTCACGGACTCCGCGCCATCCCAGACGAACCACACCGGCATCGGAAGCGGCGACCCTCGCGGCGTGACCGTGGTGAGCCAGACGACGATCTCGTCGCGCAGGTGGCGCGCGACGCGAGCGCCGAACTCGGTGCTCTCGTCGATCACGACCCGATCATAGGCGCGGCGACGATCAGCTCATGCCCGGAAGCCGAGCCGGGAGCCCGACGAGTGGCGATTGCGCAGCCGGTAGGTCGCGCAGCGCCTGTGCACCAGGGTGTCGCCGCGCAGTCGCAGGCGCTCTTCGGAGGGCAGGATGGGCCTTTGGCACACGAAGCAGGTCGCCGTGGCTCCACCGCCCATCAGCCGCCGGACCGGCGCGAGGCCAAGCTGTACGAGATTCATGCGAGTGATGCTGCCCGCGCGCGGCCGCAGCGGTGTGACCGAGCGGTGACCGAGGCGCAACGATCACGTGACCGCGCGGGCTCGCTCCCGCGCGGCCCGCACCGCGGCACTGAGGGTCTCGACGTCGTAGGCGCCGCGATGGCGCTTCCCGTTCACGAAGAAGGTCGGCGTCCCGGCCACGCCGCTCGCGTCGGCGCTCGCCACGTCGCGGTTCACTCTCGGGGCGTACTCGCGGTGGCGCAGCTCGTGCCAGAAGCGCTCGACGTCGAGCCCGAGCTCTCCGGCGCGGCGGGCGAGATCGGTCGGCGACAGCTCGTCCTGGTTGGCGAGCAGCGCGTCCTGCATCTCCCAGAAGCGCCCCTGGGAGCCCGCCGCCTCGGCGGCCTCGGCCGCCATCTGCGCGTGGGTGTGCACGTCGTTCAGCGGCAGGTGTCGCCACACGTAGCGGAGGTCGTCGCCGAACGAGTCGAGCAGCTCGCGGATCACGACCTCCGCCCGCCCGCAGTAGGGGCACTCGTAGTCGCCGTACTCCACGAGCGTGACCGGAGCCGCGTCGGGGCCGCGAATGTGATCGAGCTCGGGATCGATGTCGTCGGACAGATCGAGCAGCTCGTCCGCGGTGCCCGCCAGCTGGCGGGCCAGCATCGACTCGGGCAGCAGGGCGATCACCCGGAACACGGCCCAGCTCACCAGCGACGCGAGGACCGCGGCGCCGAGCACGCCCAGCTTCGCCTCCTCGAGCTGCTGGCCCTCGAAGGCGAGGCCCGAGATCAGAAGCGACACCGTAAAGCCGATGCCACCCACGGCTCCATTGCCGACGATGGCAGGCCATCCGAGCGTCCGCCGTAGCCCGCCGAGCGCCGGGCGCGAGCCAAGCCATACGGCGGCAACGACGCCCAAGGGCTTGCCAACCACGAATCCGAAGACGATTCCGAGCGTGATCGGGGAGCTCAGCGCGTCGCCGAGCAGGTTCCCGTCGACCTCGATGCCCGCGTTCGCGAGCGCGAACAGGGGCACGATCACGAAGCTGGTCCAGGGATGAAGCCGGTACTGGAGGCGCTCGTTCGGCGAGATCGCGGAGGTCACGCCGAGCTGGGCCGAGCGGGCCAGCTCGGGAGTCGGTTGCTCCCTGAATGAGCGCGTGAGCTCCGTCACGCGCTCGAGATCGGAGCGCGCGGGAGGGTATGCACTCGTGACGAGGCCGATGGCGAGGCCCGCGATGACCGGGTCCACGCCCGACTCGAACAGCGCGACCCAGAAGCCCGCCCCGATGACCGCGACCGCCGGCATCCGCCATGCAGCCGGGGCGTAGCGCAGCGCGATCAGCAGGGCGAAGAAGGCCGCCGCGACCGCGAGCGGGACGAGCTCGACATCCTTGCTGTACACGGTCGCGATCACCAGGAGAGCAACCAGGTCGTCGATCACCAGGACGGTCAGCAGGCGCACCCGCAGCCGCTCGGCACCGCGCGCGACCAGCGCCAGCACGCCCAGCGCGAACGCCGTGTCCGTCGACATCGCGGCGCCCCAGCCGTGAGCTCCCGCCCCGCCGGCGTTGATCGCCAGGTAGATCAGCACCGCGCCCGCCATGCCACCGAGAGCGGCGAGCACGGGGAGCGCGAGGCGCTGCCGCTCCCGAAGTGCTCCGACGTCGAGCTCCCGCTTGGCCTCAAGGCCGACGACCAGGAAGAAGAGCGTCATCAGCCCCTGGTTGACCCACTCCCGCAGGTGGAGCGAGATTCCGTCCCCACCGAGCTGAATCGACAGCTTCGTGGTCCAGACCGACTCGTATGAGCTCGACCAGGGGGAGTTCGCCCACAGCAGCGCGGCCACGGTCGCCGCCAACAACACGATCGCGCTGCCGGACTCCGTGTTCAGGTAGTCGCGGACGGGCGCGGCGACGTTTCGCGCCCAGGCCGTTCGCTCGCTGAACGCAGCGCGGCCGATCAAGGCCCCGAGCGGCCCATCCGATCGTCGCGCGCGAGCACGCGCGCGCTGTCCGTGACGAGCCGGCGCTCTCGCAGGCCCGCTATGCCGAGCTTCAGCCTCCCGAACGACACCAGCGTGACCTTTTGCTCGTGCAGAGATAGGCGGTAGTCGGCAGCCGTGAGCGGGGTGGTGTGGCCGTCTATCTGGATTTCGAAGCCGGCGTAGCTGGGATGCACCTCCACCCGCACGGTCGAGCTCGTCGGAACGACGAGCGGCGGGCCGTTGCCGCCGTGCATGGCGATAGGCGTGCACACGACGGCCGGCGTGCCCGCGACGAGCACCGGACCGCCAGCCGCCATCGAGTAGGCGCTCGATCCGAGCGGGGTGGCCACGATCAGCCCGTCTCCGGCGAGGCGGAGGTAGAGCTCGTCGTCCACGTACAGGTCGGCCAGCACCTGTCCGGCACCGCGGCGGGCCACCACGAAGTCGTTGAGCGCCCACTCGTCGGGCGCCTTCTCCGGATGGATGGCAAGCGCCGGAAGCGGGCGCGGCGTCCAGTCACCCGCCCACACGCGCTCCAGGGCGTCGCCGAGGCGGTCGGCGGCGATCGCCGTGAGCGCGCCGAGGCTGCCGCACGCCACGCCGAGCACCGGTGCATTCACGGGCGCCGAGACGCGCAGCGCCGACAGCACGGTGCCGTCGCCCCCGAGCGCGACCACGAGGTCGCCCGCCTCGAGCTCCCCGCGCGTCGCCATGTCGCGGACCGGACCGCCGGGGACCTGCAGCTGAACGAGCCCGAGGCCGTGCTCGCCCGTCCAGCGCTCGAGGGTCTCGAGCGCCGCGTTGACCGGACGCGTGGGATGGACGACGATCGCGACCCGCTGCGGTTGGGCATGGGCAGCCACGCGGCGGAGCCTACGCGGGTGGCACGGTGGCCCGGCGGCTGATCAGCGGTAGGTAAGAATCCGGACGTACCCGATGTCCAGCGGGTCCTCGGTGTACTTCGGGTCCACGTCGTACGGGAGCGGCTCGACGATCGGCACGACCGTGACCGTCACGTCGGCGCCCTTCTGCATCGCGGCCTTGACCGGTTCGGTCGCGATGACCACCTTCTTGGCCGGAGTCAGGGGATGGGCCGGCCGGGGGTCGTACCGGCGGCGCGGCTTCACGTCGCAGTGCCCTGACCCTTCGAGGCAGCCCCCGTGCCCGAAGATGTGGTACGAGCCCGCGTACCCGGCGTCGTCCGTCTGCGGGGTGTTCTCGTCGGCGTCCGGGTTGTTCAGGTACACCCGGCCCTCGTACGAGGCGCCCGCGTGCTCGACGTTGTGGAACTCGATGTCGGCGCGGTAGGGGTCCGGGTCGAGCGCGCCGACCTTGATCGTCTCGGAGGTGTACTTCGGCGCGCTGCTCCGCGGCACATGCTCGCCGCCGCTGTCGCCGTCCGACGGCACCTCGCTCGCGTCGGCGCCTCCGGCGCCGGCCGGGACGTCGGTCCCCGCGGCGACGGCCGCGCTGGCGTAGTCGTAGCCGAGCGCGCGCACGTCGAGCACCTGCTGGACCGTGATGCCGGGGAAGAGCGCCTTGTCGAGGTACTCGGCCGGGATGTTGTTCACGCCGTGGCGCAGCTGCCACAGGTACCAGGCGCGATCGATCATCGCGTGGTGGGCCCAGAAGACGGGATCGAACGCAGACGTCCCGATCGACCCCATGTCCCCGCCCGTCCAGCCGTGGACGCGGTCGTGGATGTCCTGAAGCTGGTTCGAGAAGTCGCGGAAGTCGGTCAGATCGAGGACGGCATCGAGCGCCGGGGCCGTGGGGAGCTC
This sequence comes from uncultured Thermoleophilaceae bacterium, assembly GCA_963771715.1. GTDB lineage: Bacteria > Actinomycetota > Thermoleophilia > Solirubrobacterales > Thermoleophilaceae > JACVRW01. The sequence goes on along the minus strand of CAVYUQ010000010.1, from coordinate 150,847 downwards.
ATCCGGGGGGTCAGGATTGCGGGTGGTGCGCCGTGGGGGCTGGCCGGCGATGGACGGCATCGGCACCGCTCTCCAGCGCCGGCCCGCCGGACCTGTACGCCGCCGGCAGCCCGTTCTGGTGCGACTCCGCCGAGGTCCAGTCCCACCAGGGGAGGATGGCGTCGGGGTTCTGATCCCGGGCGGCGTTGTCGAAGAACGAGAGGTAGGCGCGGTGCCAGGGCAGGAACAGGTCCCACGGGAAGCCGTCGTTTCCGACGTTCGCGTGGTGCCAGCACTCGAAGCGGTTGAAGCCGTGGAACTCCGCCCAATAGATCCAGCCGCGGTTGTCCGACTCCGAGAACGCCTGCATCTTCTCGTAGGCGTCCTGGAGAGCCGCAACATTCGCGTGCTCGGAGCTGGGCCGGACTACGATTCCATTAGCCACGTGCAACCCTCCAGCCGATCAGGGGTTGCAGTATAGACTGATCGGTCGCCAAAGTAAATGAACTCCTATACAGCTCCGCCCATACCGATCGACCGCTTCCGGGACGAGCACAGCGCTGACCTCCTCTTCCGCGGCGTCGAGCAGGCCGGCCCCTCGTTCGAGGCACGCGTGTTCCTGAACAACCCCGACGCGGACGAGAGCACCGCGCCGACCCCGGAGGGTGGGTACGCCGGCTCCTTCCATGTCTACGGCTACGGCGAGCACGCGCCCCCCGCGGTTGCAGAGCGGAGGGCCGCGCGGCCGGAGGGCGGCGAGCCCGTAGCTCCGATCGAGAAGCGGCTCCACGTGGACGAGGCGGCGCTGCGCGCCGCCCTCGAGCAGAGTGACCAGCTGACCGTCACGGTCGTGCCCGTCCCCGCGGACCCGGGCGGCGCGACCCCCGAGCGCCCGTTCCAGAGCGTTGAGGCGGTGTTCGGCCCGGCCCCAGGGGCCGGGCCGAACTAGCCTCATGCGCGGGCACCTTTGGCTCTGCCGTCGACGCCTCGGGGAAGTAGAGGACGTTGCGAACCAGCGCCGTGCCGGCTCCGCCCGGGAGGTGCTCTCCCGACCGCGGTGGAGGATCTCCCCGGTCTCCTGTCGGACGTGAGCGACCTCGAGAGTGGACTGGCCGCCCTCGACGACCGCGTGGACACGGTCGACCCCAGCCTGAGCGGACTCACCTCGGGACTCGACGCGCTCGACGGGACTGTGAGCGGGCTCGAGACCGACGTCGGCGCCCTCACGACCGACCTGTCCACGCTCCAGGGCGACGTCGGTGCGCTGGGCGCGGACGTGGGGCGCCCTTCAGCAGGATGTTCTCGGCCTCTGTGGAGTGCTACCGCTGGCCTGCCTCTAGGCCGTCAGGCCGGGCACCGCGGGTTGAATGGTCAGGCGCCCTGTGCCGATACCGACGAGTGAGGAACGGCTATCCGACGCGGGTAGGAGGCCGGGGCAGGTTCGCTGCAGGTTGTGCGGCCCTGGCCGCGCTTGCGCTTCCCGGTCCGGCCGTGGCGCAGCTCCCGAGCGTCAAGCTCCCCGTCCAGCTGCCCAAGGTTCAGCTTCGGCTCGAGGAAGGGGCCGTCGGCGACCTCGTGCCCGGCGACGCGCTCGAGGAAATGCTGAACGCGCCGCTGCCCGCGCCCGTCGAGGACGTGGTGAGCGATACGCCCGTTGCGCCGGTGCACGAGGAAGTGAAGCGTGTCGTGGGCAACACCACGGGAGGTGGTGGCGGCGGCGGCGGGGGCACGGGAAGCTCCGCCTCCGGAGCGGCACAGCCAGGCAGGGGTCCGGATCGACCGGCCAGGGGGGCTCGCCCGGCGCGAGTCCGGGTGGCAGCTCGGATGGCTCCGGTACGCGTCGCGGCAACACGCGACGCGACACCACCCCCGGCGCGAACACCCGGCGCGAAGGTGCAGGCGCGCGGCGGGCCGGCCGGGTCACGCCCGGCCGCGGGACGGGCGCGCGCGGACCGCTCCCGGCGCGGCGCGCGACCGAGGACCGTCGACCACCGACGATGGCGGCGGCAACGGGCTCACGAGATCGGTCGAGAAGCTCGTCCAGGTGGTCCCCCGGTTCGTGTGGATCGCCCTCGGCGTGCTGCTGTTGGTGGCGATCGCACTTGGCGGCCGTACCTTCGTCGAGCGGCGGCGGGCGCGCGCGCTCCTGGCCGAGCGGGAGCAGCTTCTCCGTGAGGTCGGGCTGCTCGAGCGTGCCCTGCTTCCCGAGGTGCCCGCGCAGGTCGGAGGGCTCGCCACGTCGGTCGCGTACCGGCCGTGCGAGGGACCGGCCGCGGGCGGCGACTTCTACGACGCGTTCGAGCTCCCGGGCGGCCGGGCGGCGATCCTGGTGGGCGACGTGGCCGGCCACGGCCAGGAGGCGCTGGAGCGCACCAACTCGATCCGCACGGGGCTGCACGCCTGCCTCGAAGCGGGCATGTCGCCGCGTGCGGCGCTCGCGTCGATAGGGCAGCGGGGGGCTGCGGAGTCGAGCGGCCGGTTCACCACCGTGGTGGTGGCGGTCCACGACCCGGCGGCCGGGACGCTCACGTACTCGGCAGCGGGACATCCTCCGCCGATCCTGACCGGCCCCTCGGCCTATGAGCCGCTCACGGTTGCCTCGTCACCGCCGATCGGCGTCGGCTCCCGCACCGGGATGCGCGAGACCAGCGGGCCGCTTTCCGCGGGTTCGGTGGCGTGCCTGTTCACGGACGGCCTGCTCGAGGCGCGCGTGGACGACGGTCTATTCGGCCGCGAGCGACTCACCGCCATGGTGGACGAGCTGAGCCCAGACGAGCAGGCCGACGCGCTGCTCGAGTTTGTGATCGCCACGGCGGACGAGGCGTCGGACGACATGGCGGTGTTCCTCATCCGACCGGTGTCGGACGCGGAGGTATCGGCTCCCCGCATCGAGACCGTGGAGCTCGAGGCGGACGAGCTCGACATCGGCCTCGGGAAGCGCTTCCTCAGCGCGTGCGAGGTCCCGGCCGAGGAGGCCGCGACCGTGCTCGAGCACGCGCGCGCGGCGGCAGCGAACGCCGGCGAGCGCTCTGATCGAGGTCACGATCGACGATCGCGGTGCCCGCGCGAGCGTCAGCGCCGCCGACGCGGCCGCAGCCTCGGCAGCCGCGTAGCACCAAGCCAGTTCCGCACGGCCGCGCCGACGGCGTCGAGGTCGGCGCTTAGGCTGTGATTGCCCGGGACCACCACCACGCTCCGGTTCGGGCCGACCGCCGGCATGCCGAACGGATCCCGCTCGCCCTGCACGACGAGCACGGGAAGCTCGACCGCGTCGAGCTCGTGCTGGCGCGTCTTCTCGGGCCGGCCAGGGGCGTGGAGCGGGAACGCCAGGCACAGCACGCCGGCCGCGCCGGTCTCCGCCGCGGTCCGGCACGCCACCCGCGCCCCGGCGGAGCGACCGCCGACGATCAGCGGCAGCCCGCGCAGATCGCCGTCGCGCAGCTGCTCGACAACCGCGATCCACGCCGCGTCGAGCTGGTTGGCCGGCGCAGGCGAGCGCCGTCCCGCCACCCGGTACGGCTGCTCCATGAGGGCGACGCTGAAGCCTTCGCTCCCCGCGACCTCCGTCGCCACCACGAGGTCGCGGGCGCCAACTCCCCCACCCGCTCCGTGACCGAGCACGAGCGCACCAACGGCGTTCTCCGCAGGGTGAAGGTGAACCCTGGCCGGTCCGTGCGGCGTCTCGAGCTCGAGCACAACGGCGTCCGAGAATAATGTTCCGCCCGTGGCTGCGGACGTATCGGCGTGGCTGGCGGCGTACGGCGCGGCGTGGGAGGCCCACGATGGCGCGGCGGCGGCCGCCCTTTTCACGGAGGGCGCGACCTACGAGTGGGGACCGTTCGACGAACCGCTCGTGGGCCGGGCGGCGATCCGGGAGCGCTGGGGCGCCGCGACCGAGGGCCAGGGAACGGTTCGATTCAGCGCGCGGCCGATCGGGAGCGACGGCGACCGCGCCTTCGTGAGATGGCAGGTGTCGATGCACGCGCCGGACAGCGCACGGCCGGTCGAGCTGGACGGGATCTTCGTGCTCGACTTCGCACCCGACGGGCTCTGCGAACGCCTCCAGGAATGGTGGATGACGAGGCCGCCGGCGGGCTCTTGACCTAGCGTCCCCCTACTGGAGGTAGCGCTCCACCGTGTCGGCGTCGCGGGCCTGCGCCTGCTCGGGATCCGTGCCCGCGTCGCGGAACGCGCGCCGCTGGCGCAGCAGGTCCCAGCAGCGGTCGAGCTCCACCTCGACGGCGCGCAGGCGCTCCCTGTCGCCCTCGAGCGCAGCGGGGTCGGAACTGTCGGCCTGCTCGCGGGCACGCAGGTCGTGCTCCTCCGTCACGAGCCGCTCGATCCGGGTGGCGATGCTCTCGTCGCTCATACCGGGATCGTACGGAAGCCGCCGCCCGCCGTCGGACGGCGTGCAGCCGCACTACGCCGCCGCGGCGGCTGACTGAGACTCGGCCACGCGGGCGATCCGGCCGGCCGCGCCCTCGAGCGCGCCCGCTGAGAGCAGCGCGGCGGTGGCCTTCTCCACCAGCCGCCCGGTGAAGCCGCCGCCGCCCCGCACGGACACCGAGGCGTTCAGCTCCGCTCCGGCGTCGTAGGGCATGAGGTCGTAGCGCACGTCGAAGGCCACGGGACCCTCAGCCGACAGCTCGAGCCTGGCCTCGTCGGCGGCATGCACCTGGAGGTCGAAGCCCACCGTCACGCCCGCCACCCTGCCGGTGACCCGTCCGCGGGTCCCGGCGGCGAGGCGCCGGCCGTCCAGCTCGTCGAGATCGAACTCGATCGGCGACCATCGGCGGATCTCCTCAGGGTGCGTCAGGACCTGGAGCACCTGGCAAGGCGTGGCATTCGCTCGGGCTGTGGCGGTCCATTTCACGGGACCAAGTTCTCACCGGCCGCGCGGACGTTGTGAGAAATGGAGCACAGTCGCTACGGCAGGGCGTTCGCGCGCGCGATGCGGCGGAAGAGCCGGGCGCTCGGGCGCTCGCTGCGCGCGAGGGTGCGCGAGTTGAACGCGTAGAGCCCGAAATGGGCCGCGAAGCCCTCGGCCCACTCGTAGTTGTCGAGCAGGGACCAGTGGAAGTAGCCGCGCACGTCGGCCCCCGCCGCGATCGCGTCGTGAAGCGCGCCGAGGTAACCGCGCAGGTACCCCGGGCGCTGGTCGTCCTCGCGATCGTCGATGCCGTTCTCGGTCACGTAGACCGGCCGGCCGTAGTCCGCGGCCTCCTCCACAACCTGCCGGAATCCCGCGGGGTCGATCTCCCAGCCGAAGTCGGTGCAGGTGCTCGGACACGGCGGCCCGCCCGGGTTACCGGTGCCGCGATAGGTCACGGCGGGCAGGAAATCGAACAGCGGGACGACCGGCGAGACGGGAGCGCCGAGCGCGGTGGCGCGGCCCGGCGAGTAGTGGTTCACGCCGACGAAGTCCGCCTTGCCGGCGAGGCGCCGCCGCCGCTCGCCCGGATCCACGACACCGTCCGCGTCGGTGTCGTAGATCCCGCGCACCGCGAGATCGAGCCATGTCCGGTTGAAGATCTGGTCCGCATGCCGGGCGGCCTCGACGTCGGCGGCGCTCGACGGGTCGTTCGGCCGCCAGGCCACCATGTTGTGCACGAAGCCGACGCGGGCGTGGCGGTCGGTCGCCTTGATCGCGTCGTACGCCGCCGCGTTCGCGAGCCCGAGGTTCTCGAGCGCGCGCAGGGCGGCGGGATAGGACAGCACGGCCGGCGCCTTCACTCCCGTCACGCCCGGGATCGACACGAAGCCCTGCGACACGGTCACGAGCGGCTCGTTCAGCGTCGCCCACAGGCGCACGTCACGGCCGAACTTCCACGCCGCGAAGGCGGCGTACTTGCGGAACTCCCCCACCGTGGAGCGGCTCAGCCAGCCGGGGCGGCTAAGGCCAGACGGCACGGGGTCGCCCGGGCCGACACCGGCGAAGGCGCGCCGCACCGCGAGCGGGTCGTGGACCCAGATCGGCAGCGTGAAGTGGTTGAGCGTGAGCAGCACCCGCATGCCGCGCCTGCGAGCTCCGCGGATGATGCGGCGGTAGCGCCGCACGGCGCGGCCATCCGCCACCCGGTCGAGCCGCCGCAGATCCGTGCGGCCGATCCGCCGACCGGTGCGAATCGCGGCCGTCGAGCGAGGGAAGATCCGGCTCCATTCGATGCCGAGCCGAATCGCGTTGGACCCGAGCCGCCCACGCGCGCGATCGAGGTCAGCCGGCCAGGTCCGCCAGAAGCCGGGCCCGCGCGCGACGCGATCGCCGCTCACCACGCCCGCGCTGATGAGGTCGGGGTCCGTCGTGAAGGCCCACCAGTCGCTACGGCGGTCGCTGTTGGCCGGCGAGCCTCCCGCCTCGACCTGGAACCCCGCGGTGGCCGTGCCCCACAGGAACCCGCGCGGGAACGGCTGCCGCGCGGACGCCGCCGGCGCGAGCACCAGGACTGCGGTCGCAGTGAGCCAGACGAGGTAGCGCGAGCCAGGCAACCAGGGCAGGCTAACGCGTCTAGCGGTGCGTCACTCGGACGAGCTTGAACTCCTCGTGGTGGCCCTTGACCACCTTTTCCTTGACCTCGCCCACCCCTCGGACGTAGTACTTCTCCTCCGTCTGCGGCTCGAGCGGGCTGCGCTCGAGCGTCACGAGCGGCCGCTCGAAGGTGCCGTACGGCACGGTCACGCTGGCCTGAATGCCCACGACCCGTGCCTCGTCGAGCGCCTCACCGGGCGGGTAGAACTCTTGGCGGTAGGCCTCGCCCGCGCGTGGGTGGGCGGGCATGATGATGCCGGGCTTCGCGCCGTTCACGCCGGACTCCCACGAGTCGCTTGCCCTGACGAGGCGGCCGTGCCTCAGCTCGAGGGAGTTCTCGCCCATGTACCAGACGTTGCCCGCCTTGTCCTGCGCGTACCAGTCGAACGTCCGCTCGACTGCGCGGCCGTGCTCGGACACCGTGTCCCGGACGATCGTGCACCTGATGCCGAGGATCCGCTTGGTCTTTCGCAGCACGACCTCGTTGTCGGTCTGCGGGGTGGTCCCGCGGACGCCCTCGTAGTGGAAGCGCGTGACCGGCTCGAACGGCAGGTAGCGGTTGTCGACCGTCCTGACGAAGTTCGCCGGGTCGATCTTGGGCGAGTACAGGCCGTGAATCGGCGCCAGCTCCGACGCCGGTGGCGACGCCGCGGCTGCCGGCGCCGCCACAAGCAGAGCGACGAGTAGGGCGAGTAACACCTTCATGCGCCAAGGGATAGCCGCGGCGCATGAGTGGGCGATGAATCAGCCCGCAGCCCAGGCTCAGGCCTCGGCCAGCTCGGGAAGCACGCCGACCTGGCGCAGCAGCGTCGTCACGTCGACGAGCTCCCACTCCTCCTCGATCTTCCCGTCACGGCAGCGGCTGATCGTGAGACCGCCGAACTCGACGTCGCGTCCGGTGGCCGGCGCGCCCATCAGGTCGCCGTCGTGGCGGCCGCGGATGGTGGTGCGCGTGGCCACGTAGTCGCCCTCCGTGAACTGCTGCTCGATCGTGACGTTCAGGCCCGAGAGGGCGTCGCGGTAGACCTGGACCATCGCCGCGAGGCCCTGCGGACCGCGGACCTCCTCGGGGTGGATCACGTAGTCGGGGCTGACGATGGCGTGCAGCGCGTCGAAGTTGCCCTGCGAGGCCTGCTCGAAGCAGTCGCGCACCGCGGCCTTGTTCGCTTCAGTGGCGGACATCTGGTCCTCCTTGAGCCGGGGTTCCGGGTCGCCGCTGCGACCCTCGCCGGAGGATCGACGCTCCCCGCCGCCCGCGCATCGGTGTGAATACCTATTCGGCTACGGGTCTCCGGCGAGCTCGCGCACGGCGTAGGCGGCGGCCTCGGCCCGGCTGCGCAGGCCGAGCTTGGAGAGGATGCTCGCCACGTGGTGCTCCGCCGTGCGGGGGCTGATGTAGAGCCGCTCGGCGATCTCCGCGTTGGACAGCCCGGCGGCGAGCAGCGAGACAACCTCGGTCTCGCGCTTGGTGAGGGTGCCATGGCCCTTCGGCCAAGCGCGCCCTCCCGCCGCCCCGAGCTCGCGGAGCAGGCCGGCCGCGGCATCGGCGTCCCGGCTTGCTCCCAGCTCCTCGAACGAGGCGAGCGCCAGCCGCGCCTCGTGGGCCGCGCCCTCAGGCGTATCCGAGGCGATCACCCGTGCGAGCTCGAGCCGCGCCCGCCCCGCCTCGAGCGGCAGGCCGAGGACGGCGAGCGCCTCGAGCGCGTTCTTGAGGTGACCCGCCGCGCGGGCGTCGCCCTCGGCCGCGCGCACCTGCCCGGTCGCGAGCTCGGCGAAGGCTCCGCACGAGCTCGCTGTTCGACCCGGCGGCCAGCGCCGTCAGCCGGGCGAGCGTCTCCGTGGCGGCCGGGACGTCCTCGCGTTCGAGCTCGACCCTCAGCAGCAGCTCCAGCAGCGGCGCGCAAACCGGGTCGGCCGGATCGCCGCCCTCGAAGCAGAGCCGCGTCAGCTCCCCCGCGAGCCCGAGATCGCCGCGCGCGAGCGCGATGGTCGCCGCCGCCCGCCTGGCGGTCGGGTGCCACTCCACGCCCTCCAGGAGCCGCTCGGCCTCCTCGTAGCGACCCTGGCGTACGCGCAGGTCGGCCAGCCGCACGAGCGGGTAGGCCCGGTCGCCCAGGTAGCCGCGCTCGAAGCCCTGGATCGCGTCGAGCAGCTCCGCTTCGGCCTCCGTCCAGCGTCCGAGCGCGATCAGGATCCCGCCGTAGTGCGTCCGGCAGGTGGGCCGCACGAAGCTCGTCCAGGCGACGTAGCGGTCGACCAGCGCCATCCACTCCTCCGCGCGCCTCACGTCGGTCGCGTGCTCGCAGGCGCTCAGCAGCCTGCAGCAGATCTCCCCCACTGCGCCGTGGCTCGCGATCTCGCCGGCCGTGACCGCCGCCATCGCCTCGTCCAGGAGCTTCATGCCCTCCGCGACGCGCCCGGTGGCCACGTAGGTCTCACCGAGCAGCGCCAGCGCCTCGAACTCGAGGTCGGCGTCGCCAAAGCGCCTGGCGATCACGAGCGCGGAGGCGGCGCACTTCTCGCGCTCCGAGGAGTCACGCGAGAACGGCGCCCGGTCCAGGATCAGCCACCCGTGGGCCGCGCAATCCTCCACTCCCTCGAGCGCGCGCTCCGCGCGGGCCATCCAGCCGCTGGCGGCGGCGAAGTTGCCGTGGCACGTGGCGTGGAGGAACCCGAGCCAGCGGGCGCAGTGCGATGCCTGCACCGGCTCACCCGCGCGCTGGTACGCCGCGAACGCGCGCTCCTTCAGCTCGATCGCGAGCTCGTAGTCGCCCTCGAAGTGAACGGCCTGGCTCAGGCCGTCGAGCACCTCCGCCGTCTCCGCCTGCGCCCGCGCCTTCTCGAACCACGAGCGGGCGCTCGGCCAGTCAGCCGCTGCGAGCGCTTCCCAGCCCCTCTGGACGGGGTCCGGGTCCTGGGTCCCCATGGCGGGATGATCTCACTGCACTGCGGCGGCCGGCAGCTCGTCCCCGGTCCAGGTGCTCCAGTCGGGCTTCACGCAGATGTACCAGCCCTCGACGCGCTCCACCGTCCCGACGCAGCCGCGGCCGTCAGCGTCGAGCAGGTACACGAGCTCACCCGGCCGTGGCGTGCGCGGACCGCGGAGGAAACGACGCGAGAGCCAGGAGCAGCCTTCGTCGTCCAGCAACTCGAAATCGGCCCTCAGGACGAACTCGCGCTCGACCGGGGGGATCAGCGAGCTTTGAAGTGGTTGAGACGTAGAGGTCAGGCCTCCTCACTTGGGCGTTGCCCAAGGCAGGCAAAGGCCAAACGTGAGGGGCTGATTGCCGGCTTCAGAGGCCCTTCGGGTGCGTCACGCTGAAACCGGCCGAGTCGCGCTGCACCATCGTCCAGCGCGAGCCGGTGCGAGATCGGGCGCTCGTGTCGAATCGCATGCCCGCCACGACCATGTAGACGTGGCCGCCGTTCGCGTAGATCGTGATCCAGCTGCCGGGTCCGGACACGCCCCAGTGGGCGAAGTCGCCCGAGACGAGCGCGCTGCCGAGCAGCCCCCCGCCGTGGAGGGCGTAGGACACGGAGCCCGAGCAGTCGTAGCCGGTGTCGTCCCAGCTGGCGTGGCCGCCGCCCCACTTGTACGGCGTCTTGGCGATCGCGTTGCCCGCCGCGATCACCTCCTTCACGACCTCAGGCGCCGACGCGGGCGGAACCGCGAAGCCGTCCCCCGTGACGGTTCCCTTGGCGCCCGGAACGACCTTCTCGGGCGGTGGCGGGGCCACGTAGGCAGCGCCACCGGTCCCCGGATCGTTGACGGCGCGCCGGATTGCGCGCTGCTCGCGGGTGGTCGCGATCCCGTCGGCGCGCAGCTCGAGCTCCCTCTCCGTGGCCCTGAGGGCCCGGTGCGTGCGCGGGCCGAACTGCCCGTCGCGCGTGACCCGGTGCCCGGCGGAGCCGAGGTAGCCCTGGAGCTTCTTGACGTCCGTCCCGTGCGCGCCCAGGCTGAGCGCGCGCGTGCCGTAGGACGCCGCGCTTGCCGTAGCGGGCATGGCGACCGCGACAGCCAGCGCTGCCACGAACGGCATCAGGTGTCTCAGGGCACGGACAGACATCGCGGCGGTTGCCTGCGGGGTTAGCTGTCGGGCTCGCGCTGGTGTTGCGCTTCGCCGTGATCACACGACGTTCGCCCCAGCCCAAATGTCTGGGCCACTGGTTCCCCCGTTCCCCCATCTCGCCTGACGGGGGACTCGGCAGTGAACGACATGGGCACCATACCGATCGGTCGCGGACGGCAATGTCCTTCTTCGCGGGCGGCATATTGCAGCGGCCGCCCGCGCGCCCGCCGCGGCGATTACGACCGGCCCTGCACCACTCCTATGACGTGGCCCTCGGGGTCGGCGAACTGGCCGATCACGAGCCCCTCCATCACCTGGTCCGGCCCCATCACCCGCGTGCCGCCGAGCTCCTCGGCCTTAGCGAGCGCCGCCTCGGCGTCGGGCACCTCGATGTAGAAGGTCACGTGGCCGTCGTAGCCCTCGGGGCCTGCGGCCACGCCGCCGCCGATGCCCGCGCCGTCGGGGTTCGTGTTGCCCTCGCGCGGGACGATGCCGTAGCTCATCGGGTTGTTCGAGTCGATCTGCCACCCGAAGAGCTCGCCGTAGTAGCGCTGGAGCTTCTCCCCGTCCTTGCCAATGATCTCGAAGTGAACGACTGGCTGTCCCATGGGTCAGCCTAGTCTTCCGGCACCGAATGGGTCCAACGGAACAGACCTTCCAGAAGCTGGTCGCGCAGCTCGACTATCCGATGTTCATCGCCACGGTCGCGGCCGGCGGCGAGCGGGCGGGCTGCCTGATCGGGTTCGCCACCCAGGCGAGCATCCACCCGCCGCGCTTCCTGGCCGGCATCTCGGAGAAGAACCACACCTTCCGGGTCGCGCGCGGGGCCGATGCCATGGGCATCCACCTCGTTCCGGAGGGCGCCACCGAGCTGGCCGAGCTGTTCGGCGGCGAGACGGGCGACGAGCTCGACAAGTTCGAGCGCGTGCCCTGGCGCCCCGGCCCCGAGGGCGTGCCGCTGCTCGACGACTGCCCGAACCGCTTCGTGGGCCGCATCCTCGAGCGCGTGGGCTTCGGGGACCACACCGGCATCGTGCTCGAGCCGGTCTTCGCCGAGTTCGAGGAGCCCGAGGGGCAGCTCGGCTTCCACCGCGCGAAGCGCATCGATCCGGGACACGAAGCCTGAGTGACCGGCACGGCGATCAACGTCGCGGCCATCCTGGCCGGCACGCTCATCGGCGTGCTCGCGGGCGCGCGGCTCCCCGAGGGGCTCCAGCGCCGCGTGCTGGCCGGACTCGGACTGGTAACGCTCGTGATCGGCGTGGATCTCGCCCTCGCGTGGAGGGAGACGAGCGCGCTGTATGTCCTCGGTGCCGTCCTGCTCGGCGGCCTCGCCGGGGAGGCGCTCGGCATCGAGGCGCGCCTGGCCCAGCTCGGCGACACGATCCAGCGCCGGGTGAGCACGGCGCGGGCCGGCAGCGCCGGCGAGTCGTCCTCACGGGTGAGCGAGGCCTTTTTCGACGCGAGCCTGCTCTTCTGCGTGGGCCCGCTGGCGGTCGTCGGCGCGATCCAGGACGGCCTCACCGGCAACTACGAGGCGCTCGCCACCAAGGCGCTGCTGGACGGATTCGCCTCGATCGCGCTTGCGGCCACGCTGGGCTGGGGCGTCGCGCTGGCCGCGGTCAGCGTGCTGATCTACCAGGGGGCGCTGTCGTTTGGCGCGACGCTGTTCGAGGACGCCCTCCAGGGCGAGGCCCTCGCGGCGCTCACGAGCGCCGGCGGAGTGCTGATCATCGGGATCTCGCTGAAGCTCCTCGACCTGACCGACGTGAAGGTCGGGAACTTCCTCCCGGCGCTGCTGTTCGCACCCGCCTTGGTGGGAATCGTGTCGCTGTTCTAAAGTCCGCGCATGCCGGTCGCCCGCGATCACATGTCGCGTGACCTCCTCACGGTCTCGCGCGACGACGCGCTCCAGGAGGTCGCTCAGCGGATGGTGGACCGGGACGTGGGCGCCGTGCTGGTGCTGGAGGGCTCCGATCTCGCCGGGATCCTCACCGAGCGCGACGTGCTGCGCGCCGTCGCGGCCGGCATCCATGACGACACGGTGGTGGCCGACTGGATGACCCGCGACCCCGACACGATGGGGCCGGACGACACCACCCAGCACGCCGCGGTACTCATGATCCACGGCGGCTTCCGCCACATGCCGCTCGTGGAGGGCAGCGAGGTGGTCGGGATGCTCTCGATCCGCGACCTCATGCGGGTGGTGCTCGACAACGCCGCCCCGCGCGGGGTCTAGGCGAGCCAGGCGCGCAGCTTCTCGTACACCGCCGGGTGGTTGAGCAGCGCGAAGTGGCTCGCTCCGCCCACGTGCATCCCGTACTCCTCCTCGAACGGGATGCGGCGGGTGCGGCTGCGACCGGAGGCGCTCGGCGCCAGGACGAGCGTGTCGCCGAGCAGCCGCCCGAGCGGGTGGCGCTGGCTGCGCGTGATCGTGGCCGACACGAAGCAGTGCGTGGCGCCCTCGAGCAGCGGGACCTCCGCGCAGGCGGCCGCGCGCAGGGCGTCCGGGTCGCAGTCGCGCCAGTCCTCGTCGACGAGCGATCCCTGGCGCAGGTCGCGGATCCCGCCGCTGCGCCGGCGCAGGAGGTTGGCCACGGGGCGCGTCTCCGGCAGCCTCGCGAGCCCGGCGCTCAGCACGTGCACCGCCTGCTCGAGCGGGGCGCCCATGTGCGGCGAGCCGAGCGAGACGCTGTGCCGTCACGAGCCGCACCCAATTCGCCTCGTCCTGTGCCGCGTGGCAGCAGGCGCTGCGGGCCACCAGCCCGCCCATCGAGTGGCCCACGAGCGCGATCTCGCCGGCGCCGCCGGGCCAGGCCGCCACCAGCTCCTCCATCAGCTCGCTCAGCGAGCGCCCGTTCTCAGAGATGTGGCGGCCGCTGTTGAAGCGCACGTACACGGGGGTGCAGCCGAGCTCGCGGGCGAGGCGGCTGCCGTAGTTCTCGCGCGCTCCCCACGAGAACTCGGTCTCCATCAGGCCATGCAGGAACACGACCAGGCGCGGGGTGGCGCCGGGGAAGGCCGTCCGCAGCGCCTCCGTGTCGAGCGCGACCGGCGCGCCGCCCACCCGCACGGCCATCGGCTGGCAGAGCGGGCTGCCCTCGGCCTCGAGCGCATCGCCGCGCAGGCCCGTGACCGCCGCTATCAGCGCGCTGCCGCGCGGGGTCGTGGAGAGCATCGGCGCGTCGCGCCGAGCCACGGCGGCCTGAGCCGCCAGGCCGATCGCGCGCGTGCCGAGCCCGAGCCCCGCGTAGACGCCGCGCGTGATCGGCTCGTACAGCGGGCGCACGAGCGCGGCGCCCGGTCCGACCGCCCGGAACACCCGCGCGGCGACCGCCTGGTGGATCGAGCCGAGCCCGCCGGTGGCCCGCCGCAGCTCGTCGAAGCCGAGCGCCGTGAGCGCTCTGAGTTCGGTATCGCTCATGAAAGGATGCCCCCGTGAAATGCGACGTCATTGTCGCGGGCGCCGGCCTGGCGGGCCTGAGCGCGGCGCGCGACCTGATGAACCAGGGCACGGACGTGATCGTGCTCGAGGCACGCAACCGCCCGGGCGGGCGCGTGGAGCAGACGACGCTCGCCGACGGGCGAATCGTCCAGCTCGGCGGAGAGGTGATCGGTCCGTTCCATCGCGCCTACGTGCAGCTTGTCGAGGAGCTCGGACTGACCATCGTCCCGTCGTTCCCCCAGCTGCCCGGCGAGGACACCTGGGTGCTCGCCGACGGGCGCTACGTGGGCGACGACTTCCCCTGGATGAGCGACGCCGACCGCGAGAGCTACGCGGCGCTCGACGAGGAGTTCGGCAAGCTGGCCGCGAGCATCGACCCTGAGGACCCGTGGTCGCATCCCGATGCCGAGCGGCTCGACCGCCTCTCGATGGCGGCCTGGATGCGCGACCGCGGCGCCACGCCCAACGTGGTGCGCGCCCGCGACCTGGCGATGCTGGCGCTGTCCGCCGAGTCGATCGAGCGCACCTCGCTGCTCGCCGAGCTGCGCAAGGAGGCGGCCGCCGGCGGCAACGGCTTCTACAACTACGAGGTCTGGGAGTGCAACCGCGTGGCGGAGGGCTCGGCCACGGTGGCGCTTCGGATGGCTGAGGAGCTCGGCCACCGCGTGCGCTACGCCACCCCGGTCACGCGCATGCGCGTCTCGCCGCAGGGCTGCAGCGTGACCACCGAGACGGGCGAGCGCTTCGAGTCGGACGCCGTGGTCTCCGCGCTCCCCGTCGGCCCGCTGCGCCACGTGCGCGTGGAGGGCGTGTCGGACGAGCGCATGCGGTCGCTCGACCGCCAGCGTCACGCGCTCGCGGCCAAGGTGGTGTTCACCTACGAGGACTCGTTCTGGCACGAGCAGGGCCAGAACGGCGACTGCTACTTCGAGACCGCCGTGATCGGCGGCACCTGGGTCCAGCGCGAGGGGATCATGTCCACGCTCGTCCCGCCCGAGCGGCTCGCCGCCTTCCTCACCACCTCGCAGGCGCAGCTCGAGGCCGAGCTCACCGAGGAGATGGTGGAGGCGTTCGGCGAGCGGGCGCGCGACACGCAGGCGGTCTTCTTCCGGCGCTGGGGCGTTGACCCCTGGACGCGCGGCTACATCACCGGCTGGCGTCCAGGCGACGTCATGTCGGTGGGCCCCCTGCACGGCACGCACGAGCCGCCGTTCTACGTGTGCGGCTCGGACCAGTGGGTCTGCGGCTACATGGAGGGAGCGGTGCGCACCGGCCGCGCCGCCGCGGCCGCCGCCCTCGGTACTTACGTAAGATAAGTACATGCACGCGGCCGGTTTCGGCCATGGTCCAGGGGGGAGCCCGGTGCAATAGTTGTCTGTGCAATTAGTCGGATCAAACGAGGGGACACAGGCAATGAATTCCACTGCAACTGCAACGCTCATCCCGACCGGCACCTGGGCCGTCGACCCGGCTCACTCGACCGTCGGCTTCTCCGTGAAGCACCTCGGTATCGCGACGGTGCGCGGCAGGTTCGAGCAGTTCGAGGGCACTCTCGAGGTCGGCGACGACCTCTCGGCGGCGCGTGCATACGGCACCGCCCAGGCCGGCTCGATCAACACGGACGAGCCCGCCCGTGACGAGCACCTTCGCTCGGCGGACTTCTTCGGCGCCGATGTGAACCCGGAGCTCCGCTTCGAGTCCACAGAGATCCGCCCGCTCGACGAGGACACCTTCGAGATCGAGGGCGACCTCTCGATGAACGGGGTCACGAAGCCGGTCAAGCTGACCGCCGTCGTCCTCGGCACCGAGACGGACCCGTGGGGCAACGAGCGCGTCGGCATCGAGGTCACCGGCCAGCTGAAGCGCGGCGACTGGAACATGACCTTCAACCAGGCGCTCGGGAGCGGCAACCTCCTGGTGGGCGAGAAGGTCACGCTGAGCCTCGACATCTCGGCGGTGAAGCAGCAGAGCTAAGCCAGCCGACCGCGGGTAGGCTCGCAGGGTGCGGGACCTGCTCGCGAACCTGATCGACAGTGCGCGAGCGCGCGCCGGCTATGCCGACGCGCGCTTCGTGCGTTCAAGGGTGGAGCGTCTCTCCACCCGCAACGGCAGGCCCGACCAGCTCGACTCCGGCGAGAGCGAGGGCATCGGCGTGCGCGTGCGCGTGGGAGGCGCCTGGGGGTTCGCGGCCGTGCGCGGCACCGACCGCCGCGACGCCGAGGCGGCGCTCGAGCGCGCGCTCGCCATCGCGGAGGCCCAGCCGGCGAGCCCGGAGAAGACTCCGCTCGCGCCCGAGCCGCCGGCGCATGGCGAGTGGGCGAACCCGGTCGAGCGCGACCCCTTCGAGGTTCCGCTCGAGGAGAAGCTGGCGGTGCTGCTCGCGGCCGACGCCGGCCTGCGCACCGAGCCGGGCGTGAACCTCACGCTCGCGCGCTTCTCCGCCTTCCGCACCGAGAAGATCTTCGCCAGCACGGAGGGCGCCCTCTGCGAGCAGCGGATCACGGAATGCGGCGGCGGCATCGCCGCCGTGGCCGTGGAGGGGAGCGACAGCCAGATCCGCTCGTACCCCGCGTCGCACGGCGGGCACGTGGCCCAGGCCGGATACGAGCACTTCCTCGGGCTCGAGCTGCCCGGGCATGCGCCGCTCGTGTCCTCCGAAGCGGTGGCGCTTCTGCGCGCGCCCGCCTGTCCCCCGGGCCGCACGACGCTGATCCTCGCGGGGGAGCAGCTCGGCCTCCAGGTGCACGAGTCGGTCGGCCACGCCGTGGAGCTCGACAGGGTGCTCGGCCGCGAGGCCTCGTACGCCGGCACCAGCTTCGTCCCCGCTGACGGGATCGGGTCGCTGCGGTTCGGCTCCGAGCACGTGAGCGTGACCGCCGACGCGACCAACCCGGGCGGGCTCGGCAGCTACCGCTGGGACGACGAGGGCGTGGAGGGCCGCCCCGTGCCGATCCTCCGCGACGGCGTGCTCGCGGGCTTTCTCTCGTCGCGCGACACCGCGGCGGAGATCGGCCTCGACCGCTCGGGCGGCTGCATGCGGGCCGAGGGCTTCGACCGCCAGCCGATCGTGCGGATGACGAACGTGAACCTCGAGCCCGGCGCGGCCGGCAGCCTCGATGAGCTGCTCGCGGACACCGGCGACGGCCTGCTGATCGAGACCAACCGCTCGTGGTCGATCGACAACCGGCGGCTCCACTTCCAGTTCGAGGGCGAGGCGGCCTGGGAGATCCGCGGCGGCGAGCGCGGCCGGATGCTGCGCAACCCGAGCTACGCAGGCGTGACGCCCGAGTTCTGGGGGAGCTGTGACGCCGTCTGCTCCGAGGGCGACTGGCAGCTGATCTCGCTGCTCGACTGCGGCAAGGGCGAGCCCGGCCAGGTGATGCGGGTCTCGCACGGCGCTGCCCCGGCGCGCTTCCGCAACGTCGAGGTGGGCGTGGCGTGAACACGCTCGAGGTCGCGGAGCGCGCGGCCGAGCAGGCCGGGCCCGATGCTCTGGCCCTTGTCACGCGCGAGCGCTCGCTGATGCTGCGCTTCGCCGCGAGCCGGCCGACCCAGTCCACCGGGATCGACGACGTGACCGTCGAGATCGCCGTGCCGCTGCGCGGGAACGTCGGGCGAGCCTCGACCAACCAGGTGGACGACGACTCGCTCGCGGACTGCGCCGCGCGGGCGCGGCTCGCGGCCGAGGCGGCACAGGCCACCCACGACGGCAACTTCCCCGGCTTCGAGCCGGACTCTGACGTCGTCACGGTCGAGTCCTTCGACCCAGCGCACCGCGGAGCTCGACCCCGCGGGCGGCGGAGCGGCCCTGGCGGATGCCTTCGCGGAGGCCGACGCCCACGGCGTCGAGGCGCACGGGATCTGGACGGTCGCGGAGCAGGACCAGGCCTGGGCCACGCAGGGCGGAGGCGCCGATGAGCGCCGCACCGACGCCTTCATGAAGGTGATCTGCATCGCGCCGAACGGGCGCAGCGGCTACGCGTCCGACGCCGCCGTCGCGGTCGGCCGGCTTTCGGCGGGCGCACTCGCCGAGCGTGCTGCACTGAAGGCGACCAAGGGCCGGGAGCCGGTGGAGCTTCCTCCGGGGGAATACACGGTGGTGTTCGAGCCGCAGGCCGTGGGCTGGCTGCTCGACCTGCTGGGCGAGACCGCCTTCAACGGCCTCGCCCACGCGGAGGGCCGGGGCGCCCTGGACGGCCGCCTTGAGGAGCAGGTCGCCGCTCCGGCGATCAACCTGTCCGACTCGCCGACGAGCTCGCGGACGCTGCCGCGCTCGTTCGACGCCGAGGGCACGATGAAGGCGCCGATTCCGCTGATCCAGGACGGGATCGCCTACGGGGTCGCGCACGACATGCGCAGCGCGGCCCTGGCCGGCGCGGTGAGCACCGGCCACGCGCTGACCCCGGGCGGGGACCCGAGCGGCCCCCACCCCACCAACCTGGTCCTCGCCGGCGGCGGCGCCGCGGACGAGGGCGAGCTCTGCGCCGCCGTCGAGCGCGGCATCTACGTGACCCGCCTCTGGTACGCCAACGTGGTGCGTCCCAAGGAGACGCTGATCACCGCGGTCACCCGCGACGGCACCTTCCTGATCGAGGACGGCAAGGTCACGCGCCCGCTCCGCGACCTGCGCCTGACCGACAGCGTGCTCGGCATCCTCTCCCGCGCCCAGGCCCTGACCCGCGAGCAGAGGCTCACCAGCGACGGCGAGTTCTACGGCCGCCGCTTCGCCTTCGGAGTCGTATGCCCGGCAATGAGGGCGGACGCGGTCCGCTTCACAGGCGCCGCGGGCTAAATCCGCGTCGACCGTCCTGTCTAAGGCGTTGCCACAGACCCCCTAAGCAGGACAGTCGACGCCGCTTCCGGGGCGCGCGGGCCGTAAGGCTCGCCGCACGACCCGGCCGCGCGGCCTGTGCGGCGCCGCCCGGGCTAGATCTTCAGCAGCACGATCACGTTCGCCACGAACAGGAGGGCGAAGAAGATCGTCCAGCGATTCAGGTTGCGCTCGACCAGCGAGCCGCCGCCGAACGGGCCCGCGCCCGTGCCGACGCCGAACGCGCCGGACAGGCCGGCGTCCTTGCCCGAGTGGAGCAGGATCAGCACGATCACGACCACCGCGAGGATGATCTGGAGGCCGCTGAGAATCGCTTCCATGAGGTCCGCAAGGCTAGCGGAGAGGCGGCCCGGCGGTGCCGCCTCTAGCGGTCCATCCCGCCCTCTGGCGTGTGCCCCTCGATCCGGTCCAGCTGGCGCAGGATCTCGATGGCCTCGGCGCGCAGGTCGCGGTCCACCGAGCGCCAGTCCTCGCGCGAGAGCTTGCCCATGCGGTGGTCGAGCTCGGCGTCGCGGATCTCGCGGTACTTCGCCTCCTTGGCGGCGCTGAGCTCGGCGAGCATCGTCTCCTCGCGCCGGTCCTCCTGCCCTCGCCGCCGGAACGGCAGCAAGACGATCGCGGCCACGAGCGCGGCGAGCACGAGCAGGGCGAGCGCGTACTCCACCGGCGTCTACGCGCGCGAGAGCTCTTGGCCCACGCGGGCCGAGTAGAGCGAGCGCACCCGCCGCAGGCGCGCCTCGGGCGAGGGCCAGGCCGCGACCAGGGCGCCGAGCACGGCGATCCCGCCGCCGATCCAGATCCACACCACCAGCGGCGAAGCGATGGCCCTGAACGCCGCCGGCGGCGGGTCGCTGCGGTACCGCTCGGCCAGCGCGGCCACGATCAGCGCCTGCACGTCACCGGGCGAGTCGGCGAACTTGGCGTCCGCCTCGCGGATCGGCTGCTCGAGCGAGCCGATGTCCGGCCGCACCGCCAGCCAGAAGTCGCGCGTGAGGCCCCAGCGGACGTCGACCTCGCTGGTGGCCTCGCCCTCGAAGAAGCGCGAGATCGTCCCGAGCGAGGGGTCTGTGCTCGCGTAGTAGTTGCGCGACGGCCGCAGCACGAAGTGCTTGCCGTCCTTGCGCACGTCGAGCACGGCGCCGAAGGAGATCGGAGCGCCGGTCCCGGCTGAGTCGCCGCCGAGCTTGGCCGTGGCCTCGCGGTAGGTCACGTCGTAGCCGTTCACCCGGAAGGAGTCGCCGGGCGAGAGGCGCACGTCGCGCTGGTCCACGAACGCCGACGACGCCGCCACGCCCAGGAACAGCACCGCGATGCCGGCGTGCACCAGGAAGCCGCCGTAGCGGCGGCGGTTGCGGCCGGTGAGCCGCGCGAGGGCGCGCGGCCAGGACTCGCCGGTCACGGTGCGTCGCGCCATCGTGCCGCGCCAGAGCTCCTGCCCCACCGCCGCCAGAACGAACGCCACCAGGCAGAACATCGCCAGCGAGGGCGGGCTGTCGGCCGCGTTGGTGAGCGCCAGCAGCGCCACGAGCACGATCGCGACGACCACGAGCGGCACCGTCAGGATCCGCCGCAGCGATGACGGCGAAAAGCGCCGCCACGCGAGCATCGGCCCGATCGCCGTGAGCAGCACGAGCACCAGCGCCAGCGGCGTGACCAGCCGGTTGAACCACGGCGGCCCGACGCTCGCCTCGGTGCCGGTGATCGCCTCAGAGATCAGCGGGAAGAAGGTCCCCCACATGATCACGAGGCAGAGCCCCACGAGCACGAGGTTGTTCAGCAGGAAGAAGGCCTCCCGCGAGAGCAGCGAGTCGAGTCGCGCCTCCGAGCGCAGGTAGGGCAGGCGGGCGATGATCAGCCCCGCGGACACGGCGATCACCAGGCCGATGAAGACGAGGAACTGAACGCCGATCGTCGACGCGCCGAAGGCGTGGATCGACTCGAGGATCCCGCTCCGCACCAGGAACGTCCCCAGCAGCGCCAGCGTGAACGTGGCGCAGATCAGCGTCACGTTCCAGATCTTCAGCATCCCGCGCTTCTCCTGCACCATGATCGAGTGCAGGAAGGCGGTGCCCACGAGCCAGGGCATCAGCGACGCGTTCTCGACCGGGTCCCACGCCCAGTAGCCGCCCCAGCCGAGCTCGGTGTACGACCAGAGCGCGCCCAGCATGATCCCCGTGCCGAGGAAGGTCCAGGCGATCAGCGCGAAGCGGCGGGTGGCGCGGATCCAGTCGGCCCCGGTGCGGCGCGCGATCAGCGCGCCGATCGCGAACGCGAACGGGATCGAGAAGCCCACGTAGCCCGTGTAGAGCATCGGCGGGTGGATCATCATCGCCGGGTGGCGCAGCAGCGGGTTCAGGCCGGCGCCATCGGGGGGCGGCACGGCGAGCGTGTCGAACGGGTTCTCCCAGCCGACCATCAGCAGCAGGAAGAACGCGGCGATGCAGCCGAGCACGGCGGTCGCCCAGGGCGTGATGTCGCGCAGCGAGCGCCGCGTCAGGAACAGCACGGTGGTCGAGAAGATCGACAGCAGGGTGACCCAGAGCAGCAGCGAGCCGTCCTGCGTGGCCCACACCGCGGTGACCTTGTAGAAGGTCGGGGTGTCCCTGGACGAGCCCTCGGCCACGAGCGCGTACGAGAAGTCCGAGCGCAGGAAGGCCGCCTCGAGCAGGGCGAAGGCCGTGACGCTGAGCGCTGCCACGCAGTAGATCGCGCGCCGGCCGGAGCTGATCCACTCGCGGCGCCGGCTGAGCGCCCCGTAGATCGAGGCGCCGACGGCGTAGAGCGCCGTGAGCAGCGCGACGGCCAGGCAGGCGGAGCCGACGCCCGCCACGTCAGCTCTTCGTGAACTTCGACGGGCACTTCGTGACGAGCGAGTCGCGCTCGGCCACGAATGTGCCGTTCTCGAGCTCGCCCGACACGATCACCTCGCGTCCCTCCCGGAACGGATCCGGGCACGACCCCGGTGTACTCCACCGGCACCGACTTGGTCCCATCGCGGTCGCGGATCCGGAAGCGCAGGTCGTCGCCGCTGTGCTGGATCGAGCCCTTCACGACCTTCCCGGTGACCTCGTAGGAGCGCCCCGGCTTGATCTCGCTCGGCTTGCTCGCCTCGGTGGAGGCGCTGAAGCTGGTGTAGATCAATGCCGTGGCGAGCAGCAGGGCGGCGCTGAGCGCCACGACGAGCCGGAGCTTTCGCTTCCGCGTGGGGTCCATGCTCTGCGGATGCTAGCGCTGGCTGGGGTGCCCCTCGCCCGGCCACGGGGCGAGCAGGAGGACGAGCAGCGCGTCGCTCGTGGCGCGCACCTCGTGCGGCTGCTTGGGGTCGAAGTGGGCGACGAAGCCGCAGCCGCCGGCCACGGTTCTGCCGTCCTCCTCGAACTCCACCTCGCCGGCCGCGACCACCACCCAGGCGCGCTCGTGGACCTGGTGCTCCTGAAGGCGCTCGCCGGCCGGCAGGTTGAGCGCGATCACGCGCGCCTCCGGGTCGCTCCGCAGCACCTCGGGCTGGTGGGGCTGAACGTCCAGCGAAGCGATGTCCCAGGTCTCCATGCCCGGGAATCTACTTCAGCGCCTGGCGCTGCCCACTTCAGCTCCTGGCGCTGCCCGCACTCCGCCGGAGGACCAGGCCGCCCGCGAGAGCGGCGAGACCCGCCATGAGGATCAGCGCGAGCCGCAGGCCCGTGAACGGCAGCGTCTCGGGGCCGGCGTCGTCGGGCAGGTCCCCGGCCGCGCTCGCCACGTCCGAGCCGCCGCCCGACTCGCCTGCGGAGTCGTCCTGGCTCGCGCGCGCGGGCGCGTCGGACGCGCTGTGTGCTCTCACGCCGCTCTCGCCCTTGGACGCCGATTGCGCCGCTGACGCGCTGCGCCCGGAGGCCTTCCCGGAGCCCGACGCCGCTCGCGGCGCCGCAGCGGTGGCCGACTGGCGCGGCGCTGCGGGCGCGGCGGCCTGTGGTGCGGGAGCGGCCGGCGCGGGTGCTGGAGCGGCGGCCGGCGGCTTCGACGCGGGCGCCTGGACGGGCGGCGCCGGCAGCGCCGGCAGCGGCACGGGCGCCACGCTCTCGGCGGTCTCCGTGACCCCGCCGACCACCTGGCCGACCCCAGGAACCTGGCCGGCGGCGACCACCGGCAGAGCGAGAAGAACGGCGGCGGAGACCGTGATCGAGACCACGCCGGTCCGCGAGCGCAAAGCGTGCATAGGAGCCCCCAGTTGAAGAATCTTCCCCGTCGCCCCCCTGCCGAGGGCGGGAGCAATGTACTACCCGGAACGGCCGTCGTGCGTCAGTTCGCGTCCAGCTTCCGGCGCGTGATCCACTGCACACCCGCGTGGTCGCTGAGTCCGTGCGCAACGATCGAGACAAGCACGGCGAGCGCGGCGATGTTGGCGATCCGCTCGCCCTCCGGGACCGCCGAGCCGAGCACGAACAGGGCGAACGCCATCGTGGCCACTCCCTTCGGGCCGAACCACGCCATGAAGGCCTTCTCGGCGGTGTCCACCTGGCGCGTGCCGGCCAGCGCGGCGAACACCGCCACCGGCCGGGCCACCAGCAGGGTGAAGGCCACCACCCCGACGGCCGCCCAGCCGTCGCCGAACAGGCCGTCGAGCGTGATGATCGCGCCGAAGACGAGGAAGACCCCGAGCTTCACTATCTCGACCAGGTCCTCGCTCTGCGCCTCGAAGCACTCGCGGACGTCCGGACGCCAGATGCCGAGCGCGATCGCGGCCACGAACACCGCGATGAAGCCGTTGCCCTCCGGCGGCAGCGTCGCGGTGCCATACGCCGTGAACGCCACGCCGAGGCCGTAGAGCGCCTTCTGATGCGCGCTGATCGCGTGCCCGAGCGCCCGCCCGCTGCGGCATCAGTCGCGACGCCACGAACGCCACCGCCAGACCGGACAGGAGCCCGACCAGCACGTCCTGGAGCACGAACTCCCACCACACGAAGTCCTCGTCGCCCGCCGCGGCGGCCGTGAACGCGAGCACCGCCGGCAGCGCCAGGCCGTCGTTCAGGCCCGATTCGAGGTTGAGCGAGTGTCGGATCAGCCGCGGCACGCGCGGGTTCGTGACCACCGCGGAGGACAGCACCGGATCGGTCGGCGACAGCAGGGCGCCCACCAGGAAGGACTCGGTCCAGCCGAGGTCCGTGAGCGCATGGGTCGCGAGTGCCACGAGCACGCAGGTGAGCGGCATGGCGAGCACGAGCTTCCGGAGCGGGAGGCGCCAGGCCTTCTGGAGCATCTCCTCCTCCACCTCGAGGCCGTCGCGGAACAGGATCACGATCAGCGCGACGACCGCGAGCCCCTGCACGAACTGCGATGTCGGGTCGAGCTCCAGCACCTCGAGCCCGCCCTCGCCCAGCACGAAGCCCGCGACCACGAACGCCGCCGTCAGGGACAGGAACGACCTCCGCGCCAGCCCGGAGATCAGCGCGCCTGCCACCAGAAGCAGGCCGAATACGGCGAGCGGCGCGTCGAGGAACTCGACCCCTGCTGCGAGCGGCGGCACGGGCGAACTCTCTCAGACAGAGTCGTCACATCTGGCTACGGTGACTGGCCGTCATGCGGCGCCCGTCCGTCCTAGCGGCCTCCCCGATCGCCATCGCTGCGGCGCTCCTCGCCGTGGGCGCGCCCTTTGCCGCGCTGGCGCAGGCCGCGCCGCCGCGCGAGCGCGCCCTCTCACAGGGCTGGGAGATGCGAGCCGAGGTCGGCGACCCGGCCCCACCGCAGGAGGCCCCGCCCGAGGAGACGGCGCCGGAAAGCGCCGCGCCGTCCGCACCGGCCACCGCGGCTGGGCTCGCCGCCCAGGTCCCGGGCGATTGGGCGGCCACCAGCGTGCCGAGCGTGTTCGACGCTCGCGCCCTGCCTGAGCTGTATCCCGGCCAGGTGCGCCGCTACCGCGTGAGCTTCCGCGGCCCGCCGACCCCGCGCGGGTTCAGCTGGCTGCTGCGCTTCGAGAGCGTGCGACGCAGCGCCACCGTGTTCCTGAACGGGCGACGCCTCGGCCGCAACACCGATCCGTATACCCCGTTCACGTACGAGGCGCGCGGCCTGCGGCCGGGCAGGACGAACGAGCTGGTGGTGATCGTCGACGGCCGCAAGAACCCGGGCCTCCCCGAGGGCTGGTGGAACTGGAACGGGATCGTGCGGCCGGTGGCGCTGGTGCCCGCCGGGCCGGCGCACATCGAGGATCTCGGGACGATGTCCCGGGTGAGCTGCCGCGGCCCTGCGCGCGGATGCCGCGCCGAGCTGCTTCTAGACGGGATGCTCCAGCGGCGCCTCAGGCGCTCGATCGCTCCCTCCCTGGACGTGAGGCTGCGCTCGCCGAGCGGGCGCGTGACCAAGCAGAGCTTCCGGCTCCCGCGGCAGCGCTCGAAGCAGCGGCGGCTCCAGCTGTCGATGCGCGTGCCGGCTCCGCAGCTCTGGTCGCCCGAGAATCCCCAGCTCTACACGGCCCAGATCGCCCTGCGAGAGCGCGGAAGGGTGGTGCAGCGCGAGCGTCGCCGGATCGGCCTGCGCTCCGTGGAGGTGAAGCGAGGGCACCTGTGGCTGAACAACCGGCGCGTCCAGCTGCGGGGAGCGTCGATCCACGAGGACATGCCCGGCTCCGGCGCCGCCCTCACCGGCGCGGACATGGACCGCATCGTCGCCGACCTCAAGGACCTGGGCGCGAACATCACGCGCGCCCACTACCTGCTGAACGCGCGGCTGCTGGCGCGTCTCGACCGCGCGGGCATCCTGGTGTGGAACGAGGCACCGATCTGGCAGCGCGACGCGGGCGCGCACCTGCTCTGGCGCCCGAGTGAGCGCGAGCGCGCGCTGCGCAGCGTGCGCCGCACGGTGATCGCCGCGCGCAGCCACCCGTCGGTGCTCACGCACTCGGTGGCCAACGAGCTCACCTTCACTCCGGACAACAAGCCCGGCACGAGGCGCTTCCTGCTCGAGGCCCAGGCCCAGGCGCGCGACCTCGACCCGACGCTGCCGATCTCGGTCGACATCAAGGGCCGGCTCGGCTTCGCGGAGCAGTTCACCTACCACTCGTTCGACCTGATCGGGCTGAACCAGTACTTCGGCTGGTACCCCTGGGTCGCGGACTTCAGCCTGCTCGAGCCCTACATCCGCGAGCTGCGCGACCTCTACCCCGCCCAGGCGATCGTGATGACGGAGTGGGGCTCCGAGGGCCGTCCGGAGCTCGCCGACGCGCCGCCCGACCTGAAGGGCGGCTATCCGTTCCAGACCTTCCACGCCGCGCGCACGCTCGACGTGATCGACCGCTCCCCCGCGCTCTCGGGAGCGATCTACTGGACTCTGCGCGAGTTCGAGATCTACCCCGGCTGGCAGGGCGGCGCCGGGCGGCGCCCGCCGGAGTTCGAGCCCAACACCCGCCACCACAAGGGCCTGATCACCTACGAGGGCGTGCGCAAGCCGGCCTTCGAGCTGCTGCGCGAGCGCTTCCGCGCCACGCCGCTGTATCCGTAGTACGCGCGCCCGCGCGGCGAGAGCCGGTAGCCCACCTCGAGGCTCTCCGTGAGCCCGAGCTCCTTGAGCTTGCGCACGTCGGCCTTGAAGCGGAGCGTTTCGCGGCCGAGCGAGGCGGCCAGATCGGGCGCACGCGTGCCGGGGAGCTCGGCGATCAGGGCGAGCACCGCCGCGGTCCATGGTCCGTGCCTGCTTGCGGCGTCCATCCGGGCGAGGCGAGCGTCGATCTCGGCGCGCTCCGCGGGCGAGATCTTGCTGCGCTCGCGCAGTGCGATGCGCGGGTCGGGGCCCGCGAGCCTGAACTCGATCCGGTGAAGCGCGCCCTCCCCGGGCAGCCCGGCGAGCAGCGCTTCGCGGTCCGCGGCCCCGGCGCGCCGGGCGTCGGCGTCGGTCACGCGCCGCTCGTCGATCGGCTCGACCGACTCGATCGCGAGGACGCCCACGCGCGTGCGCAGCGTCCCGCCCGCCTTCACGGTCGGACGCCGCCAGCGCCGGAAGGCAAGCGTGACCTCGCCCTCACCGATGCGGCGCAGAACGTCCTGCCGGAAGAGCATCCGGCACTGATCCTACGGCCGCGGGCTCAAGCCGCAGCGCCGCCGGCCGATGTTTGTCGGGATGACCGCTCGCGTCGCCATCGCGCTTTCCGCCGCTCTGCTCGTGCTCGCCGCTCCCGCGGCGGCGCAGTCGCCCAAGCCCGTCGACGTGACCCGCATCGAGACCGCCATCGTGGAGCTCTCGAAGCAGAAGCGCGCCGCGGACGGCGAGGTGAGCGCCCGCAGGCGCGCTGCCACGGGCGCGCTCGCCGCCTGCCGGACGAAGGGCCCCGGTTGGACGCGCATCCGCCGCGTGCGCGACCGCGCGCAGCGGAACGCCTACACGCGTGGCGCGAAGGCGCTCTGGAACGACCTCCACGAGGTGGCCGCCGAGGGCGCCTGGGTCCAGGTGTACACCCCCTTCTTCGAGCGCTTCCTGCGCCGCTTCGACACGCCGCTCTCCGACCCGGTCCTGCAGGCCGGCGTGCAGGCGCAGCGCAAGCGCCTCGCCTACCAGCAGGCCGCCAACTCGTTCGGCACCTGCACCACCTTCAACACGCAGCTCCGGAAGGTGCGCGAGTTCAAGGTCGGCGGCAGCCACGGGGTGAGCGGGGACTACTACGCGGGCCGCATCTACAACATCTTCGTCAGGTACGTGGCGAACCGCCAGCGCAGCGCCGCGCGCGCACACTGGGGCTCGCGCTACGAGAACGCCCTCGATGCGGCCAGCGCGCAGCTGAAGGCGCTCGGCGGCAACGAGGGCTACGCGAACTACTTCCCGTTCGCCTTCCGCGGCTGAGGCCGCCGCTTGCCCGCGGAACCCGTGCTGTAGCGTCCAGCCGTGTGGCCCCGCGCCGCGTCACCTTCTCCCGGAACCTGACGCTGTCGCTATCGCGGACGTGCGTCTCGCACTGCAAGTACTGCGCCTTCGCGACGCACCAGGCGCACCTCCACGAGCCCGCTGAGGTCGAGCGCCTGCTCGACGGGGCGGTGCGCCGCCGGGTGAAGGAGCTGCTGGTGCTCACGGGCGACGACCCGGCGCACCATCCCGGCGTGCGGGCGCGCCTGGCCGAGCTCGGCTTCGACGACTTCGTGGCCTACGTGGCCTGGTGCTGCGAGCGGGCGCTCGAGCGCGGCCTGCTCCCGCACACCAACCTCGGCGCGCTGTCGCGCGAGGAGCTCGCGCGGCTGCGCGAGGTCACCGCCTCGCAGGGGATGATGCTCGAGTCGCTGCGGCCCGACCTCGTGGCCCACCAGGGCTCACCCACCAAGGACCCGGCCCTGCGGCTCGAGACGATCCGCGCGGCCGGCGAGCTGCGCATCCCGTTCACGAGCGGCATCCTCGTGGGCATCGGCGAGACCGAGCAGGACCGCGTCGAGGCGCTCGAGGCGCTGGCGGCCGTGCACGCCGAGTACGGGCACCTCCAGGAGGTCATCCTCCAGAACTTCGTGCCGCACCGCCGCTACTACGGCGAGGAGCCGGCGGAGGTCGCCGAGCGGTCGCAGAGCACGGGTGCGGCCGGCGTGCCGGAGGCGCTTCCGGCGTGGGCCACGGAGATCACGCTCGACCACATGCGCGCGCTCGTGCGCGAATGCCGGCGGCTGATGCCGGACGTGGGCATCCAGATCCCGCCGAACCTGTCGGACTGGTGGCTGCCGCTCGTGGACGAGGGCGCCACCGATCTCGGCGGCCTGTCCGCGAACGGCGACCACATCTCCCCCGAGCATCCGTTCCCGTCGGTTCACGAGATGCGCAAGCGGCTCGCGCCCGCGCGGCGCCGCGCTCTCCGAGCGCCTGTGCGTCTACCCGCAGTACATGAACCCGGACTGGCTCGAGCAGAGCGTGCTCGACGCGATCAAGGTGAAGTACTGGTCGTTCATCCCGCGCGGCGGGTCCGGGCGCCGCGAGGAGCGCGCGATCAGGCGCGACCTGGTGCCGGCCGCGATCGAGCGAGCGCGGTCCGGCGGCGCGCTCAGCGAGGACGAGCTCACCGCGCTGTTCGCCGAGACGCGCCCCGAGGCGGTCGAGGACATGCGCCAGGCGGCGGACTCGCTGCGGCGCGAGCTGGCCGGCGAGACGGTCACGTTCGTGGTCAACCGCAACATCAACGTGTCCAACGTGTGCACGGTCGGCTGCGCGTTCTGCGGCTTCGGCCAGGGCCGGCGCTCGCCGGACGCCTACGAGCACTCCGAGGAGGAGTTCCGCCGCCGCGTGCGCGAGGCCGTGGCGTTCGGGGCCACCGAGATCTGCATGCAGTCCGGCATCCACCCCGACTGGACGATCGAGGACTACGAGCGCTGGCTGCGGGTGGCCAAGGACGAGGCGCCGCACATCCACCTGCACGCCTACTCGCCGATGGAGCTGCACTTCATGGCGGGCGAGCTCCCGCTCGCGGAGGTCTTCGAGCGCCTGCTGGCCGCGGGCCTCGGCTCGACGCCGGGCACGGCGGCCGAGGTGCTCCACGACGGGGTGCGCCAGCGCATCTCCCCGAACAAGCTGCCGGTGGCGCGCTGGGTGGAGATCGTCGAGGCCGCCCACGCGGCCGGCGTGCGCACCACGGTGACGGTGATGTTCGGGCACATCGAGGAGCCCTGGGAGCTCGCGGAGCACATGCGCGTCGTGCGCGAGCTCCAGGAGCGCACCGGCGGGTTCACCGAGTTCGTGCCGCTCTCGTTCATCCCCTTCCACACGATGCTGGGGCGCACGCACGGGATCGAGGAGATCTCGCGCGAGGACAACCTGCGGCACACCGCGGCCTTCCGGCTCGCGCTCGGGCGCACGATCCCGAGCCTCCAGGCGAGCTGGGTGAAGATGGGGCTCGACGCCGCCACCGAGGCGCTCGACTGGGGCGTCAACGACCTCGGCGGCACGCTCATGGAGGAGTCGATCAGCCGCCTGGCGGGCTCCTACCACGGCGTGAGGCTCGAGCCCGCCGACCTGATCGCGGCCGCGCACGCCGCGGGCCGCCCGGCCGCGGAGCGCGACACGCTCTACGCGATCCGCCAGCGCTACCCGCTCCCCGTGGCCGCGTGAAGCTCGGCTACAAGGCCTCCGCGGAGCAGTTCGGGCCGGTGGAGCTGCTCGAGTACTCGCGCCAGGCCGAGCAGGTCGGGCTCGAGATGGTCGGCGTGTCCGACCACTTCCAGCCCTGGCGCCACCACGGCGGGCACGCGCCGGCCGCGATCGCCTGGCTGGCCGCCGCCGGCCAGCGCACCGAGCGCGCCACGCTCGGCACCAGCGTGCTCACCCCCACGCTGCGCTACCACCCCGCCGTCGTCGCCCAGGCGTTCGCAACGCTCGGCTGCCTCACTCCCGGGCGGGTCTTCCTCGGGGTGGGCACCGGCGAGGCGCTGAACGAGACGCCCGCCACGGGCCAGGAGTTCCCGGGCCGCAAGGAGCGCCGCCGCCGCCTCGCAGAGGCGATCGAGCTGATCCGCCGGCTCTGGACCGAGGAGCGCGTGGACTTCGAGGGCGAGTACTACCGCGCCTCGAAGGCCACGATCTACGATCGCCCCGAGCGTGCCGGTGCCGATCTACGTGGCCGCCTCGGGACCGCTCGCGGCCAAGCTGGCGGGCCGCGTGGGTGACGGCTTCATCTGCACGAGCGGCAAGGACCCGGCCCTCTACGACGAGCTGCTCGCGAAGGTCGTGGAGGGCGCCGAGGCCGCGGGCCGCGACGCCGCCGGGATCCGCCGCATGATCGAGGTCAAGGTCTCCTACGACCGCGACCGCCAGCGGGCCTTCGACAACTGCCGCTGGTGGGCCGCGCTGGCGCTCACCCCCGAGCAGAAGGAGGGCGTCGAGGACCCGCTCGAGATGGAGCGCCTCGCCGACGAGAACGCCGACCGCGCGCACACCCGCTTCATCACCTCGGACGACCCCGAGGAGATCGTGGAGGGGATCGGCCGCTACCGGGAGCTCGGATTCGACGAGCTGATCCTGCACGCGCCGGGCGAGGACCAGGGGCGCTTCCTGGAGCAGTTCGCGGCCGACGTGCTCCCGCTTCTTTAGGCTGCCCCGCATGCTTCGGGACAGAGTGATGTTCATGTCAGGCGGCAGCCGCGGAATCGGCCTCGCGATCGCTGCCCGCGCCGCGCGCGACGGCGCAAAGGTCGCGCTGATGGCCAAGACCGCCGAGCCGCATCCGAAGCTGCCGGGCACGATCTACACGGCGGCCGAGGAGATCGAGGCCGCCGGCGGCCAGGCGCTGCCGATCGTGGGCGACATCCGCGATGCCGAGGCGGTCGAGGCCGCGGTGGCCCAGACGGTGGAGCGGTTCGGCGGCATCGACCTCGTCGTGAACAACGCCAGCGCCATCAACCTCGCCCCGATGCGCGACCTCGAGGTCAAGCGCTTCGACCTCATGCAGCAGATCAACGCGCGCGGCACGTTCGTGGTCACGCGCGCCTGCCTCCCGCACCTGCGCGAGTCCGACCACGCGCACGTGCTCACGCTCTCGCCGCCGCTGTCGGCGGACCCGCGCTGGCTGAACGGCCACAGCGCCTACACGCTCTCCAAGATGGGCATGACGATGATCACGCTCGGCGTGGCGGCCGACGAGGCCGAGGCCGGCATCGGCGCGAACTGCCTCTGGCCGCGCACGATCATCGCCACGGCCGCGGTCCAGAACCTGCTCGGCGGCGACGAGGCGATGGCCCGCTCGCGCGTGCCGGCGATCGTGGCGGACGCCGCGCTACGAGATCCTGAGCCGCGACCCGCGCTCGTGCACCGGGAACGTCTTCATCGACGACGAGGTCCTGGCGGAGGCGGGCATCACCGACCTCGACCAGTACGCGGGCACGCCCGACGCCGAGCTGGCGCTCGACATCTTCGTGAACGGCTGGCCCGAAGGCGCAGCCACCCGCTAGCCGCGGCTCAGTCGATCACGAAGCCCACGATCACGCGCGTCACACGGCCGTTCTTCAGGAAGAAAGCCGTGATGCGCTGGCCGGGAAGGCCCTCGCCGCGCTGGCAGATGCGGGTGCCCTCGAAGGTCTCGCAGCTCACGCCGGGCACGCGGTTCTTGACCGCTGACTCGGTGGAGCGG
Organism: uncultured Thermoleophilaceae bacterium; assembly: GCA_963771715.1. Lineage (GTDB taxonomy): Bacteria > Actinomycetota > Thermoleophilia > Solirubrobacterales > Thermoleophilaceae > JACVRW01. The sequence goes on along the minus strand of CAVYUQ010000010.1, from coordinate 118,942 downwards.
ACACCGACGCCCCTGGCGGTGCGGTCGCCGAGGCCGGTGGTCTGCACGGCGGTCACCGTCTGCTGACCCTGGAAGGTCACGCGGATGCCGCCCGCGTAGCGGAAGACGGTGAAGGCACCGAACTCATTCGTGCCGTTCCGGACCCTCGTCGGCGTGCCCAGCGCGGCGCGCACCTGATTCTTCGTGTTGCCGAGCCGGGCGCCTGCGATGCCGCGGTCGAGCTGGATGAGCGCCGATGCTGAGGCGGGGACCAGGGCCCAGACGGCGATCAGGGCGGTGGTGAGTCCGAGAAGTCGCTTCATGGCGCGAGCGTAGCCCGCTCGCCATGAACCCGACCCGTCCGGCGCAGCTATTGCACCGCTTGCCATCCTGGCAGCCTCCAAAAAGTTTCGCTCGATGTGTCGATTCTGCGTTGGCCCGTTCGACGCCTACGTAAAGACCCCGATCCAGAAGGAGAAATCGATGCGAGTCATGGTGCTGGTTCCGGCCGACGAGAACAGTGAGCGGGGCGTCATGCCCGACGAGAAGCTGCTCACCGAGATGGGCAACTTCAACGAGGAGCTCGTCAAGGCGGGCGTGATGCTCGCGGGCGAGGGCCTTCACCCCACGTCCAAGGCCGCGCGGGTGCGCTTCGACGGCGACAAGCGGACCGTGATCGACGGGCCGTTCACCGAGTCGAAGGAGCTGATCGCGGGCTACTGGCTCTGGCAGGTGCGTGACATGGACGAGGCGGTTGAGTGGATCAAGCGCGCGCCGTTCGGCGGCGGCACCGAGATCGAGATCCGGCCCGTCTTCGAGATGGAGGACTTCGGCGACGAGTTCACTCCCGAGCTGAGGGAGCAGGAGCAGCGGCTGCGCGCTCAGACCGAGGGGCAGCAGTCGTAGCGACCACCTCCGACACGAACCGAGCGATCGAGACGGTCTGGCGGATCGAGTCCGCCCGGCTGATCGCCGGCCTCACGCGAATCGTGCGCGACGTGGGCCTCGCCGAGGAGCTGTCGCAGGACGCCCTCGTCGCTGCGCTCGAGCAGTGGCCCGAGTCAGGCGTGCCGGACAACCCGGGCGCCTGGCTCATGGCCACCGCGAAGCATCGTGCGATCGACACGCTGAGGCGCGGAGCGACGCTCGAGCGCAAGCAGGAGGAGCTTGCGCGCGAGATCGAGCTGCAGCTCGGCAGCGCGGAGCGGGACATCGACGCCGAGTTGGACGACCACGTGGGCGACGACCTCCTGCGCCTGATCTTCATGACCTGCCACCCGGTGCTTTCGACCCACGCCCGCGCCGCGCTCACCCTGCGCCTGCTCGGTGGGCTGACCACTGAGGAGATCGCGCGGGCGTTCCTCGTGCCCGAACCGACTGTGGCGCAGCGGATCGTGCGCGCGAAGCGCACGCTGGCCGAGGCGCGCATCGCCTTCGAGGACCCCACGCGCGAGGAGCTCGCCGAGCGCCTCTCCTCCGTGCTCGAGGTGATCTACCTCATCTTCAACGAGGGCTACTCGGCCACCGCCGGTGACGACTGGCTGCGCCCGGCGCTGTGCGAGGAGGCGCTGCGCCTCGGCCGCATCCTCGCCGGACTCGCTCCGGACGAGCCGGAGGTGCACGGCCTGGTGGCGCTGATGGAGATCCAGGCGTCGCGCTCGCGCGCCCGGGTCGGCCCGGCCGGCGAGCCAGTGCTGCTCGTGGACCAGGACCGGGCGCGCTGGGACCACGTCCTGGTCCGCCGCGGGCTGGCCGCCCTGGAACGCGCGGAGCAGCTCGGCGGCTCGCTCGGCCCCTACACGCTCCAGGCGGCCATCGCGGCGTGTCACGCGCGCGCCCGCAGCGTCGAGGAGACGGACTGGGTGCGGATCGTCGCGCTCTACGACGGCCTGTTCCAGTTGAGCGGGTCGCCGGTGGTCGAGCTGAACCGAGCGGTGGCGGTGGGGATGGCCTTCGGCCCGGAGGCCGGGCTCGAGCTCGTGGACGAGCTGGTCGTGGAGGGATCGCTCCCGGGCTATCACCTGCTCTCCAGCGTGCGCGGCGACCTGCTCGCGCGGCTGGGGCGCAACGACGAGGCGCGCGCCGAGCTCGAGCTGGCGGCCTCGATGACGCGCAACACACGCGAGCGGCAGCTCCTGCTCGAGCGCGCCGACTCCTTGACATAGGTCGGCACGCGATATATCGTGTGCCGCACTATGGAGCTGCGACCGGCCAGCTACTTCGTCCTCGCTTCGCTGCTAGACGGTCCGCTCCACGGCTACGCGATCTCCACCCGCGCCGCCGAGCTCTCCGAGGGTGACGTCCGGCTCACCGCGGGCACGCTCTACGGCGCGCTCGAGCGCATGGCGGCGCGCGGGCTCGTCGAGGTCGACAGCGAGGAGACCGTCGAGGGACGGCTGCGGCGCTACTACCGGATCACCGGCCGCGGCCGCGATACGGTCGCCGAGGAGGCCGACCGGCTGATGGCGGCCGCACGCGTAGTCCAGGCGAGGCGCCGGCAACCGCGCGACGCGAAGGGCCTCGCGTGAGCTCTCGCGGTCGGCGTCGCGTGAGCGAGTTCCTCACCGGCGTCGCGTCGCTCACGTTTCCGAAGGCGCGCCGCGCCGATGGCCGCGTGGTTCGCGACTGCGCGCGCGACGCGGTGGACGGAGCCGGGCTGCGGGCGCTGCCGCGCGAGTGCCTGTCGCTCGCCGTGGCCGGCCTGCGGAGACGGCCACGCGAGGCCGTGCTCGAGATTCGGAGCGCTCCGTGGAGGGAGGCCCTCAGCGTCCTGACGCTGCCGCTCGCCGCGACGCTCCTCGTCGTCTGGATCTTCGGATTCGTCCCTCGCTACGACCACTGGCCGCTGGGCGAGGGCTGGGCGATGCTGCTCGGCGGCTCGCTACTGGCGGTGGTCGGCGCTGCGCTTCGACACCGCTGGCTGACCGCGGCCGGCGCGGCGGCGACCCTCGTGGCGGCCATGGCGCCGTACCTCGGCTACGGGACCGACGTCGCCATCGCCCACACCCCGAGCTTCTACCGCGGCTGGAGCGTCGACATCGGCGCGGCATCGCTCCTCCCCACGCTGCTGCTGCTGGCGGGCGCGCTGAGCCTCCCGACGCGGCCGCGGCCGCGCCCGCCCGTGTGGGCAGTGATGCGCCGCCTGGCAGTCGGCGTGGTTCCCGCAGTCGTAGCGGTCGTGTACCTGCTTCCGGCGCCGGGGCCCAAGCCCACGCGCATCTTCGTGTACGACGCGGTCAAACCCGAGGTCGGCCGCACGGTCGACGTCGTCGGCCCTACCGTCGTCGTCGGCCCGCCCTACCCCATGCCGTGGATCCTTCCCTCCCGGACGCTGATCGCCGTCCTCGGGATCGCCCTCGCAGTGGCGGTGATCGTGACGTGGCGGCGTAATCGAACTCACCCGGCGCACGCGCTCGCCGCCGGACTAGTCCTGGCGAGCGTCGCCTATCCCCTCATCTGGGTCCTGATCCGCACCGAGCCCGTGCCGACGCCCTACTGGGCGTACAACGGCGCCTATCCCCTGCTGCTCGCGGTCGTGCCGCTGCTCCTTGCGCTGACTCTGGTGCTCCGCGCCGGGCGGGCTACGGCCGTGCCTCGATGATGCGCTCCGCCGGCGCCTCGCTGACGGCGTAGAAGAAGCGAATCGGCTTCCCGCGCCCCGGCCTCCACGGCTCCGACAACTCGACTACGCCCGGGCCCTCGTCGGCGGCCAGAGCAAGGCCCGTCACGCCGGCTCGCGCGAATCCGTACGTGATCGCGTGCGTGCCGCCTCCTCCCCCGGAGACGAAGAAGCGCCGCTCCTCGAGCGACCGGCGCAGCAGCCGCGCGCTGGCACAGCCGACGCCGCCGTTGGCACGTTCGGCTGCCGGGTTTACCATCGCGGCGCAGATCATCCCGTCCCGACTGCGGAAGCCCACGGCCGTGTAGTCGATGCCTTCAAAGCGGAGCTCGAGCGGCTCGCTCACCGTGCCCGGCCTTGGGTGGAAGTCGCTGTACGGCGGCGCGCCCGGCGGCGCGGGCTCGGAGTGAGTGGAGGCGCGGTCGAGCAGGCGGTCGATCGCCGGCACGCCCGTGCTTGCCCCGCTGAGCGCGAGTGCCGCGCCGGCGACCGCGAACGCTGCCAGCACGGCCGCCGCCACCGCGAGCGCGCGACGCCGCCATCGCGGACGAGCCGGCACGCCCAGCGGCGCGCGCGGCGCAGCACGTCGGCCCAGTCCGGGGGCCCCGGCTCGGGTGCCAGGCGGGCGAAGCGCTCGCTCAGCAACTGGTCAAGGTCGCGCGTCATCGTTCGATTCCCTCCGGGTCGAGCGCTTCGAGCAAAACGGCGCGCCTGGGCGAGCGCCGCTCCCACAGTCCCCTCGCTCACTCCACACGCCTCCGCGATCTGGGCGTAGCTGAGGTCCGCGTAGTAGTGCAGGAAGACCATCAGCCGCTGCCGTGCGGCGAGGCCGCGGACCGCCGCGGCCAGCTCGGGATCGCCGGCGGCGTCCGGGAGCTGCGCGTCCATCGTCTCCGGCACGCCGTTCAGCGAAAGCCGCCGCGCCCTGCGGCGCCCGTCGAGCGCGCAGCTCAGCGAGATGCGCCAGATCCACGCCTCCAGGGAGCCGCCCCTGAACTCGCCGCGCTTGGCGAGAGCGATCGCAAAGCCCTCCTGGACTGCGTCGCGAGCCGAGTCGTAGCTGCCGGTCACGGTGGCGAGCGCGTTGCGGAACCCGCCATAGCGCGCCCGGTAGACATCCTCGATCGCCTGCGCCTCGGCACCCACTGGTTCAGAGACGACCGCGCGCCCGTATTTCTTTAGTCCCCACTGGATTAGATTCCCAGCTGGTGAACGACTCGCCCGAACACGTCGACGTCCTGATCGTCGGCGCCGGTCTCTCCGGCATCGGCGCGGCCTGCCACCTGCGGGCCCGCTGCCCCGGGAAGACGTTCGCGATCCTCGAGGCGCGCGACGCTGTCGGCGGCACCTGGGACCTGTTCCGCTACCCGGGCATCCGCTCCGACTCGGACATGTTCACGCTCGGCTACACGTTCAGGCCCTGGGAGGAGGCCGAGGCGATCGCGGACGGGCCCTCGATCCGCACCTACATCCGCGCGACCGCGCGCGACCACGGGGTCGACGAGAGCATCCGCTTCCACCACCGCGCCGTCGCCGCCGAGTGGTCCACCGACGAGGCGCGCTGGACGGTCGAGGTCGAGCGCGCCGATACGCAGGAGCGCCATCAGATCACGTGCGGGTTCCTGTTCATGTGCACCGGCTACTACCGGTACGACGAGGGCTACACGCCGCACTTCGAGGGCCGCGAGCGCTTCAAGGGCCAGATCGTGCATCCCCAGCACTGGCCCGACGAGCTCGACTACGCGGGCAAGCGCGTGGTGGTGATCGGCAGCGGCGCCACGGCGGTCACGCTCGTGCCCGCGATGGCGGGGGACGCCGCGCACGTGACGATGGTGCAGCGCTCGCCGAGCTACGTCGTCTCCCTGCCGGGCACCGACCCGCTCGCCGGCCTTCTTCGCCGCGTGCTCCCCGCGGGGGCGCTCTACCCGGTCGTGCGCTGGAAGAACGTCCTGCTGATGAGCGCGTTCTTCGCCGCTTGCCGCCGCTGGCCGAGCTTCATGAAGGGAGTGATCCGCAGGGGTGTGGTGAAGGGCCTCCCGGAGGGCTACGACGTCGACACGCACTTCGCGCCGCGCTACGCGCCCTGGGACCAGCGCCTCTGCCTCGTCCCCGATGGCGACCTCTTCGAGTCGATCAGCGCGGGCCACGCGTCGATCGTGACCGACCGGATCGAGACCTTCACCGAGAAGGGGCTCCGGCTGGAGTCAGGCACCGAGCTCGAGGCCGACCTGATCGTCACCGCCACGGGGCTCAACATGCTGCTGCTCGGAGGCATTCAGGTGGCGGTCGACGGACGCCACATCGAGTTCTCCGAGACGATCGGTTACAAGGGAATGATGTTCACGGGCGTGCCGAACCTCGCGATCTCGCTCGGCTACACGAACGCGTCCTGGACTCTCAAGTGCGACCTGGTCGCCCAGTACGTCTGCCGCCTGCTGAACCACATGGACGCGGGCGGCTTCCGCCAGTGCACGCCACGCGCGCCCGACCCCTCGATGGCGACGGAGCCGTTCCTCGACCTGACCTCCGGCTACGTATTGCGCTCGATCGAAACCCTGCCGAAGCAGGGCAGCCGCGCCCCCTGGCGGCTCCACCAGAACTACGCCCGGGACGTGCTGATGATGCGCCGGGGGCCAGTCGAGGACGAGGGCATCAAGTTCTCGAACCCGTCCGCTCCTGCGGAGCCGGCCGAGCGGCTCGCGGCCTGAGCCGCCAGCGTCCCCTAGGTCTAAGGGCTACGACACAAGAGCGCGGGCGCGCGTCCTCCGTTCGGATGGCTCGCGCCGTGGCGCGCTCTCGCGGGCCACGCTCACGAGGATCAGGGCCAGGTTGGTGGCCGCTGCCGCGCCGGCGATGGTCGTAACGAACGCCAGCATGTCCGCCCCGGCGTGGAAGCCGAGCCATCCGCCGACGAGTGTCGACAGCACCGCTGCCGCGAGGCCCACTCGCTTGGTCTCCGCCGGCCAGTCCCACTGGAGCCACGCCCAGTAGATCCCGAGTCCGATCGGGAGGCCCATCGAGAACACCACCAGCAGCTCGCCGTCGATCGGCACGCTGGGCGCCACGGTCGACAGGGTCAGCGTCACGAGGAACCAGCCGCCGAATCCGAGCACGAGCGGGAACAGCGAGCGCAGCAGCACGCTCTTGCGGGCGCCGATCCGCCCGCGCTTCATCACGCGTCGCGGCATCCACAGCAGCGAGATGATGGTGATCAGGACGAAGCCGAGCATGGAGCCGGCGAATCCCTTCGCGAGCGCCGGCTGCGTGACCTCCGGCTCGAAGTCGATCTTCCGGTGCTTGAACAGCGACGTGTCGACCCTTCCCTCGTCGAGGAAGGTGTTGATCAGACGCGTGCTCGCCTTCGTCTGCTCGGTCCAGAGGTCCGACGTGTGCCCAAACTCGCGCAGGATCACCTGGTGCCCGTTCGGCAGGTGAGGCATCAGCTCACGGGTGGCGGCCTCGGCCGGCGTCGCGGCATCGAGGGGTCCACCGACCACCAGCGTCTCGACGTCGCTGTCTCGGACCCGGTCGTACTCGTCCTGATCGGGTGCCGCGGGAAAGGCGCCGGCGAGCCCCCACCGGCCCAGATGAACTTGGTGCTCGGGGCGCCGAGGATCGAGTCCCGCCCCTCGGACTCCGGGAAGTGCTCGCCTGCGAAGTTCGTGTCCGCACGCGCTACGGCCGCGACCTCGCCCCACACCTGGACGCGCGGGAAGATCAGCTGCGCGAGGAGTGACTGGAGCCAGAGCCCGCTGGCGTCGCCGTCTGCGGCGGCCGTCCAGGAGTCGAGAGTCATCGGCGCGGACAGGGGCGCCACCTCGTCCCCCGAGTCCAGGAGACCCCACCAGGTGGCGACGCGGACGTTGCCCTGCTTGACCTTGAGCGGTCCCCAGCGCCCCGGGATGTCGTCGGCTTCCCGCTTGATCAGGCCGGCGAGGTCGTCCGTTCGCTCGCTACAGGCCTCGGCCTGCGAGCAGAGCGCCGAATAGCGGCGAATCTTCCGGTCGTTCGTCTCCGCGTCCCACAAGAAGTGGCCCGGAGGGTTCGCGCCGAGCATCACCGAGCGGTGAACGCTGTCCGGATGACGCCAGGCGTAGATCATCGCCGTGCGGGTGCCGGCGCTCTCGCTGACGAGGTTCACCTGGTCGTACCCGAGGGCCTTGCGCGCCGCCTCGAGGTCGTCCACTCGCTGGGGCAGCGTGTAGCCCGCGAGGTCGAAGCCCTCGTCCTGGAGGCGCGTCGCGCACGACCTGTACCCCGCCGCCTGGTCGCGAAGCGAGTCGCTCGCGAGGAAGTCGCTCGAGCGCCGCATCGCGTTCGCGACCTCGGGGCAGTCGAGAATGGCGGAGCCCTCGACGCCGCGGTAGCCCACGAGGACCACGTCGCGGTTCTCGGCGAAGCGGCTCGCCTGCTTGAACTTCATATTCGTGATGCCGGGACCGCCCTCGAGCCGGAAGATGGGCTCGCGCGGATGCTCCGACCGGGCGCGGATGCGCGTGACCGGCAGCGCGATCAGCCGCGAATCGGCGCGGGCTCGGTTCTCGGGCACGACGAGCGTGCCGCAGTCGGCCTCGTAGTCCCCGTCCTCGGTCCCGTAGTCGCAGGACTTCAGCGTGAGCTGGCCGGCGTGTGCGCCCTCCGGGACGGAAACCTCGCCCGCCGGCGAGAAGCGCAGGTAGGCGAGTCCGGCCACGACCAGGCCGATCGCGACCAGGCCGATGATCCGGCTGACGGGGAATGTGCGCGGAGTGGAGTCCATGCCGCCAAGCTATGGCGGCCCGGACCTGCGGGCATCGTCAGATGGCCCGGTCCTTGCTCGTCCTCCGAGACGATTTGGACTCCTACCTGGGCAGGACTCAGCCGGTGATGCAGACGACGATCGATAGCACGATCGCCAGCGCCGCGAGGACGGCCGCTGCGGTGGCCTGGCCGCCGTGGCCCTGTTGTGGGGCGCGGGCGCGGCCGGTAGCTGCCAGTGCGAGCGCCGGCACGCCGAGCGCGAACGGCAGGCCGGTCCAGAACACCACGATCGTCACCAGGGAGAGCACCCCGAGTATGAGCGCGTGCCGCGCCGGCTTGTTGTCGCCGTCCGGATCGGACTCGCTCGCGGGGACGAAGCGCAGCAGCAGCGCCGCAGCGATCAGAGACGCCAGGGCACTCACGATAAGCCAGCCCGCCACGTCGCCCTCCTCGTCGTCGCTCACGCCGACGACATAGGCGAACCCGAGCGCCGCGAAGATCAGCACGGTGGTGACCGCCGCGAGCGTCCGACGGGAGATCGTCTGAAGGGCTTCCATGGCTGGCCGCGAGCCTAGCTGAGGAGCGAGGCCAGCGGTCGGGTGTTGAGGACGTCCTCCGCAGTGGCCCAGCCGCGACGCGCGGTCATCACCGAGAAGATCATGTTCTCCAGCCCTCGCGCCGAGTGGGCGTCGGTCGAGCAGACGATCGGTACGCCGGCTCGCAGCGCGTCCCGAACGTGCTCGCCGCTGAGGTCGAGGCGGTTGGGGAGGCCGTTGACCTCCAGCGCCACTCCCTCCTCGAGCGCGACCTCGAACACCCGCTCCAGGTCGAGGGCGTTCTCCGGCCGCCGGTTGATGTACCGGCCCTTCGGATGGCTGAGGCAGCGCACGTGAGGATTTCGCAGCGCGGCCTCGACGCGCTTGGTCTGCTCGCGCCGCGGCATTCGCTGGCCGCCGTGCACGCTTGCCTGTACCCAGTCGAGCTCTGCGAGCACGTCGTCGGGCAGGTCGAGCCGCCCGTCCGGGAGGATGTCGCACTCGATCCCGCGCAGGACGCGAAACGGCGCGAGCACCTCGTTCGCGGCCGCGATCTCCTCGGCCTGGCGACGAACGTCGTCCGCGCTGAGCCCCGGCACCGCGCCCACCGCAGGCGTGTGGTCGCAGATCGCGAGGTACTCGTAGCCGCGCTCGCGGGCGGCGCGTCCCATCTCCTCGACGCTCGCCCTGCCGTCCGACCAGGTCGTGTGGCAATGGAGGTCGCCGCGGATCTCGTCCGGTGCCACGAGGGCCGGCGGCTCGCCGCGAAACGGCTGCTCTCGCAGCTCCGGAGGGCACCACGGAATGCCGAGCGCGCGGTAGACCGACTCCTCGTCAGGGGCGTCGGGCAAGGGCTCGAGCTCCGCGACGTAGCCGTCCGAGCCGGTCGCGCGCACGAGCGCCGTCCCGAAGCGCTCGGGCTCGGCGACCACCAGCTCGATCGGCACGCCCTCCACCGTCACGCCCAGCGCGCGCCGCTCGGCCTGCTCGACCACCGCCACCACCTGCGGCAGCTCCGCGAACCGCGCCAGCGCGGGGCCCGGATCATCCGCAGCGCAGACGACCGCCAGCTGCTCGCAGGAGTCGCGCCAGCGCCGCACGTCGCCCGCCGCCGTGCCGTCGAGGCGGCCCGCGACGACCCCCGACGAGCTCCCAGGCGTGGTTCAGCAGCAGCCCACGCCGCGGCCGCGGCTCGGCCTCGCGGGCGAGCGCGTCGAGCAGCCGCGCCTCCGTCTTCGCCCCGACACCGGGGACCGTCCGAAGCCGGCCCGCGGCCGCGGCCTCGCGAAGCTCCTCGGCGGTGTGGATGCCGAGCGCCCGCGCGAGCTCGACGGAGCGCTTCGCGCTGAGCCCGAGATAGCGGCCGAGGCCCACCAGATCGGGCGAGAGCTCACGCTCGAGCTCGGTCAGCTCGGCGATCGCGCCGGTCTCGACCAGCTCGCGCAGCCGCGCCTCGATGCCCGGACCGATCCCGCTCAGTTCGCGCGCCCGCCCAGACCCGACTAGCTCCGCGACCGGAACCGCGGCGTCGCGGATCGTCTCAGCGGCGCGGCGGTAGGCGCGGGCCGTGTACGGGTTCGCCTCCGCGAGCTCGAGCAACGACGCGAAGGCGTCGAGCCGATCGGCTATCTGCGCATTCTCCACGCACGTAGTGTGCCCTCAGGCGAGCCGCGCGGATATTTGCTGCACAGCCCAGGCGTTGCCGTCGGGATCGCTGAAGAAGACGAACCCTACGTTGTCGAGCGGATCCGGCTGAGGCCGCGGGCTCTCGCCCACCACCTGGATTTCGCTCACCTCTACCCCTCGCTCGACGAGCGCGCCACGCGCCACGTGCAGATCGGGTACGACCAGCTGCAAGCCCTTGAGTGAGCCCGGCGGCATGTCCGGGACGATTCCTTCGCCCACCACGATCGAGCAGCCCGACCCGGGCGGGGTGAGCTGGACGATCCGATTTCCCTCGCTGACCACTGTGTCGTGGTCCACGTTGAACCCGAGCTGTTCGGCGTAGAAGGCCTTGGCGCGATCCACATCCGAGACGGGGACCACCACGACTTCGAGCGTCCAGTTCATGCGCATTCCTTGCCTTGTGGGTGGGTCTCTTCAAGACCAGACCCAGGTGGGGTGTCCAACTCATCGGTAGCGCGCTCGAGGCGCGCGGCGAGCGCGCGCAGGTGCTCGATCAGCTCGGGGGGCTCGTGCACCTCGAAGTCCACGCCGAGCATCGCTACGCGGAGGGCCAGCCAGCCGAGGTCGTCGTCGCCGGTGCGGAACTCGCACGTGCGCGCGTCGATCGCTTGGATCGCGCCCCAGTGAGCCGGGACGCGGCCGGCGACCTCGTCCGCGGGGGCGCGCAGCGTCACGCGAGCCTCGAAGCGGTTCGGCGCTCCCACGATGCTTTCCCTCACGAACGTGGCGGCGTCCTTCCCCGGCGGCGGGCGAGCCGCGAAGCGCACCCCGGTCGAGGCCGGCCTTTCCAAGCGGTCCACCCGGAAGGTGCGCCAGTCCTCTCGGCCGCGATCCCATGCGAGGAGATACCAGCGCCGGCCCAGGTTCACGACCGCGTGCGGCTCGACCTCGCGACGGCTGTCGATGCCCTCACGGCTTCGGTACGCGAAGCGAAGCCGCTCGGTGTCGCGGCAGGCGGCGGCGATCACGGTCAGGTGCTGGGGATCCACCGTCGGGCCGCCGACCGGGGGGCTGACCATCGCGGAGCCCAGGGCCCGGACACGACGCCGAAGATGTGCCGGCAGGACCTGCTCGAGCTTGACCAGCGCCCGCACCGCGGTCTCTTCGATACCGGTGACCGAGGCACGCGCGGCCGTGCGAAGGCCGACGGTGATCGCGATCGCCTCCTCGTCGTCGAGCAGCAGGGGCGGCATCGCGGTTCCGGGGCGCAGCCGGTACCCGCCGGCCGGGCCCGTGAGCGAGTCGACGGGGTAACCGAGCTCGCGCAGCCGCTCGATGTCGCGGCGGATTGTCCGGCCGGACACCTCTAGGCGGTCGGCCAGCTCGGCGCCGGACCAGTCGCGGCGCGTCTGGAGCAGGGACAGGAGCTGGAGCAGCCGCCCGGACGTCTCGGTCATGCGGATTTCATCTTCGCGGAAATTGAGGACAGATCCTGGCCTAAATAGGTCGTAGGGTCCGGCGAGCGGGAAACGACGAAAGGAGCAGGAATGCCCGAGCGAGACGGATACATCCCCGGCGTACCGTGCTGGATCGACACCAGCCAGCCGGATCCCGACGCCGCGGTTGCCTTCTACAGCGGTCTCTTCGGCTGGGAGTTCGAGGATGTGATGCCGCCGGAGGCCGAGGCCAAGTACTTCATCGGCCGTATCCGCGGCGGCGACGTGGCCGCCGTCGGGTCGATCCCCGAGGCTGCACCCCCGATGGCCACGTGGAACACCTACGTCTGGGTCGAGAGCGCCGACGAGACCGCCTCGAAGGTCGCCGACGCCGGCGGCAAGACGCTGATGGAGCCGTTCGACGTGATGGACGCGGGCCGGATGGCGGTGTTCGCGGATCCCGAGGGCGCCGTGTTCTTCGTCTGGCAGGCGAGGCAGAACAAGGGCGCTCAGATCGTGAACGAGGCGGGCTCCCTGAACTTCAACGGCCTCAACACCCGCGACGCGGACGCCGCGAAGTCGTTCTACGGCTCGGTGTTCGGCTGGCGGACCCTGACGCTTGACGGCGGCTTCGAGATGTGGACCCTGCCGGGCTACGGCGACCACCTCGAGGAGAGCAACCCCACGCTGCGCAAGGACCAGGACGAGGCCGGGGCTCCAGCCGGCTTCGAGGACGTCGTGGCGAGCATCAGCCCGATCCCCGACGATCAGCCGGACGTCCCGGCGCACTGGAACGTGACCTTCGCGGTCGACGATGCGGACGCCACCGCGGCTAAGGCGACCGAGCTGGGCGGCAAGGTGGTCGTGCCGCCGTTCGATGCCCCCTGGGTCAGGATGACGGTGCTCACGGACCCGCAGGGCGCGACGTTCATCGCCAGCAAGTTCGTACCGGAGAACCGCGATCTGGCGAGTCAGCCGGGCGCCGCGGCAAACGCCGCGTAATTCGTCACCCGGCTGCGACGCGGTTTCTATCCAGCGCAATCTCCTCGCACACGGCGGTCGCCGCGGCACGCGCCGTTTCGCGCCACTGCTGCTGCTCGGGCTCCGCGAGCTGTTCCCACTCGCGGAGCTCCCCGCCGTGCCAGGTCGCGTCCGCACGGCGGAGCGCGTCGGCCAAAAGGTCGATTGCGCTTCTCCTCCCGAACCGCATTGCCACCATCCTCTCCCTGGGCTGGACGCGACATTCCGTCCATCCATGCGGTACCCGGGGCAGCCGAATCAACCACCCGCGTCAGCGGCGCTTGAACGCCGAGTGCCCCCCACCGACCGATCCGCTGAAGAGCACCGGGTCGTTCGCCACCGCGGTTCCGCCCGCTGCGGGCAGGCCGGTCGTCGGCGTATAGCCCGCCTGATCGCAGTTCGGCGTGGCGGTCGCGCAGTCGCTGCCGCCCGCCGTGGGCGCCTTGGCGACCGTGAACACGGGATGCGCCAGGCCGTCGGAGCCGAACGAGGTCGAGATGTAGTCGCCCACCATGCGGCCCTGTGACGTGTCGGGAATCCAGCTCATCGTCATGGGGCCCGCGAGCTGCGTCGGCGCGCTCCACGAGGCGCCGCCGTTGGCCGACGAGATGTAGCCGACCGCGAGCTGACACGTCGCCAGAGTGCAGTTTGTGTTCGGATAGAAGTAGTACGTCAGTCCTATGCGGGTTCTGCCACCCGACGTAGCCCTGTCGACGCCCACGCCCGGGATGAAGTGGTCGACCGTGCTCGTGACCGGGTCGATCGGGATCCGCTGCACGTCCGACCAGGTCGAGCCATTGCTCGAGGTCACGAAGACGAGGTCGTTGGGCGTGCCGGCAGCCGGGCAGCCGGCGCGGAAGCGGCAATCCTCCCAGACCACGTAGATCCTGCCGTTGCCCGAGATCTCGGCTGACGGGAGCGGGCCGCTGCGGATGTTGCCCGGATCGTCCGCGGCCGAGATCGGCGTAATCAGGAAAGCCTGGCCGAACCTGACGCCGCCGTTCGTCGAGATCGTATAGCCGAGCGCGGTCTCGAAAGCGTTGTCGAGCGGCACGACCACGTTCCCGTTGGGGAGCACCAGCGGCTGGCCACCGATGACGCCGGCGCGCGGCGTTTTGCCGGCCGTCCAGGTGAGGCCGCCATCGCGCGAGTAATACATCTTGAGCACGTTGCCGTGCCCGAAGTCGTCGAACTGCGTGTAGCAGGATCCGTAGAACGGGCTCGTGGGCGTGTTGTCGCACACGATCCAGTTCTTGTCGAAGTCCTCACCCGGTCCGGCGACCGCGGTGTTCACCGGGTTCCCCCACGTGAGGCCACCGTTCGTGGAGCGGCTGGTGAGCACCGCCTCTCCGGACGTGCCGCCCGGCGTGTCCAGGAGCGCAAGCGTGGACACCAGCCAGACGTTGTGTTGCGCGTCGTATGCCACCGAGGGGTCGGTTGCACGGTTGTACGGACCGGCTCCCGCGAACGTCGTAATCCCCGGCAGCACATTGCCCGTCCAGGAGGCGCCGTTGTTGGTGGAGGTCGCGACGCCTATGCCGCTCGCGCCGCCCCCGAAGAAACGTCCCAGCTGCGCGGCCGCGACGATCGTCGAGCCGAACGAGAACGTGTCCGGCTCGACGGTGGTCTTGTGCTGGCTCGACGGGTTCGTGAACGGGTCGGCGCCCAGCTGCGTGAGCGGGACGTTCGCGCTCGCGACAGCGGGCAGGGCCAGTGCGCCGATGAGGGCAAGAACGAGAAGTCGCACGATGACCGCCTTTCGCAAATGGACGCGACGGGGCGCCCGACGAGAAGCTTGGAAGGCTGGAGTACTAGATACGGACTCGGAATGCAAGCGCGGCCCGATCCGGACCTCACCCAGTTCGGCGCCGGCTGGTACGTCGCCTCCCAGCGGGCAAGAAGATCGAGCGCGCGATAGCGCAGGTGGGCGGGGCCAGCCGCGGGTACTAGCCCGCCTCAGGCTCCTCAGGCAACTGGAGCAGTCCAAGCTGCCCGAGAAGGCCGAGGTCATCCCGGCTCCCCCAGTGTTCGACGATCTTGTCGCCGGCGATCCGCCAGATATAGGTGTGCCGGACGGCGAACTCCCTGCCCGTCGGCTC
Source organism: uncultured Thermoleophilaceae bacterium (assembly GCA_963771715.1). Lineage (GTDB taxonomy): Bacteria > Actinomycetota > Thermoleophilia > Solirubrobacterales > Thermoleophilaceae > JACVRW01. Next base: position 103,887 of record CAVYUQ010000010.1, on the reverse strand, counting down.
ACGCCCCATGAGCGGGCCGATGTGGCGCCCGCGCATGATCACACGCTGAACGACCTTATCCCCCTCGGCGATCTCGTCCTGAACCTCGAACCGGAGGTCGCCGAAGGTCTCGTGGAGGCTCCGAGCCGTCTGCTTGACGCTCTCCGGACCGCCCGGGTGCTCCGGGTGCGCAGGCTCCTGGTCAGCGAAGTCAGGGTGGACAAGCTCGTCCGCGAGCTCGAGATTGCCCTTCTCGTAGATCTCCTCGAGAGCCCGACGGACCAGCCGCTTGTTGTGCTCCGACATCAGCGGCCACTCGAGCTAATCGACGTGGGAGCGCTCCAGCGGGACGGTGGCAGGTCCGCCCGCGAACAGCGCGCAGGCGCTAAGGGTGTCGCAGCCGCAGGCGGTCGCGGCGGTGAGCCAGCGGCGCATCGCCTCGCCGCGCTCAATCAGCGCGTCGACCTCGGGTAGCTTCCGGGCGGCGAGCGCCTGAAGCTGTTCGTGCGCGGGTGCGCCGCGGTCGGTTGCGTCCAGTAGGACGCGCACCTCGTCGAGCGAGAAGCCGGCCTGCTTTGCGGCGTCGATAATGCCGAGGCGCTGGATCGCGGCGTCGGTGTAGCGGCGCTGGCCGCTGACGCGCTCCGGCTCCGCCATGAGACCGTGGCGCTCGTAGTAGCGGATCGCGGACACGTTGATCCCCGCCTTCGTGGCCACTTGTCCGATGGTCAGCGTCGTGTCTTCCATCTCGGCTTGACCTGAACCCAGGTTCAGGGTCAACAGTAGCCATCGACGCACCTCGAAAGTCGAAAGGAAAACCATGAGTGACAGCCAGCCGGTTGCCTGCTCGCTGGACGCGGGCGACCTCAAAGAACGCCTTGCCGCCATTGCGGAAATAGGCGCGGACAGCCTGATCGACCGCCGCGTCGAGGACGGTCGCCACTTCCTTCGGTTCCGGGCGGACGCCGCGACCCGCCGCCGACTCGATGAGATCGTGGCAGCCGAGGCCCGGTGCTGCGCCTTCCTAGACCTCGACCTCGCCGAGGCTGACGGCGAGCTGCTCCTAACCGTTGCCGCGCCGGATGAGGCACGGCCGGTCGCCGACGAACTGGCGCTGGCGTTCGCCGGCGGCCGCGCATGAGGATCGGAGCCGCCGGCCTCGTGATGGCACTCTGCTGCCTCGCCGGCCCGGCTGTGCTGGGAGCGGTCGCGGGCGCGACCGTCGGGAACGTGCTCGGGATCGCCGTAGCGGTCCTCGTCGCCGTCCTGGCGGCCGCCGTGCTCACGCTCCATCGCCGGCTCAGCCGACGCGACCCGAGCTGCTGACCGGGCCTCACGTCGGGTACCGCTGAGACGATGCCGACGTGACCAGCAAGTCCATCGCGCTGTTCATCGTCGCCGCGATCGCGGAGATCGGCGGCGCCTATCTGATGTGGCAAGCCATCAAGGAAGGGCGCGGTGTCCTATTCGCGCTCGCTGGAAGCGTCGCGCTCGCCGGCTACGGAGCCGTCGCCGCCCTCCAACCCGACGCCAACTTCGGCCGCGTGCTCGCCGCCTACGGCGGCGTGTTCATCATCGGCTCGCTCGTGTGGGGCGTCGTCTTCGACGGCTTCCGCCCAGACCGCTACGACGTGATCGGCGCCACCGTCTGCTTGGTCGGGGTGGCGACCATCATGTACGCACCGCGCTAACGCGACCCGTCCGGGCGATTCAGGCTTGAAGCGGACGACGGGCCTCGAACCCGCGACCTTCGGCTTGGGAAGCCGACGCTCTACCAACTGAGCTACGTCCGCGTTGGCGGTCCCGGGGACCGCTCGGGGGCCGATTCTAGCCCCCATCTATGGTTCTGCTCGGCCATGCGGAGAGCTCTGTCCCCCGTCCCGATCGCCGTCATCTGCGTCCTTCTCGGGCTGGTCGCGCTGCTCGCTTACGGGCTCGCCTCGAACGAGCCGGACCGGGGTGTGGAGGAGGCGCTCGGCCGGGGTGAGACGGAGGCGGCGCCCGATCTCGAGCTGCCGAAGCTGGGCGGTGGTGGGAACGGCTCGCTCGCGGATTACCGCGGCCAGGTGGTGGTGCTGAACTTCTGGGCCTCGTGGTGCAAGCCGTGCAGGGCGGAGTCGCCGCTGCTCGAGCGCTGGCACCAGCGGATCTCTACGAGGGACGCAACGGTGCTCGGCGTGGACATGCTCGACGTCACCGAGGACGCCCAGGACTTCATCGACGAGTACGGCCTCAGCTACCCGATGCTCAAGGACAAGGACGGCCACGGCATCGAGACCTTCGGCGTGGTCCAGTACCCCGAGACGTTCGTGATCGACCGCTCCGGCCAGATCACTGCCGTGCGGCGCGGACCGGTTGACGAGCAGTTCATGCGAACCGAAGTTGGGCCGCTGCTGTGAGGCGGGTCACGCTGCTCGCACTCTTGGCGCTGCTGGCTCTCCCGGCGGCGGCTACGGCGCAGGACTGCCCGAAGACCACGCTCGGCGACATCGAGGACGAGGTGATGTGCCCGGTCTGCGGCACGCCGCTCGGCCTCGCCAGCGAGGCGCCGCAGGCGCAGCGCGAGCGCGCCTATATCGAGCGGCTGATCGCGCGCTGCAAGTCGAAGGACGAGGTGAAGCAGGCGCTCGTGGCGGAGTTCGGCGACAGCGTGCTCGCCCTGCCCGGGGACCAGGGTGACGACGACCTCGGCGACGTGCTCGTATACGTGATCCCCGCTCTCGGCCTCCTGCTGGCGGCCGGCGGCATCGCCTTCGCCGTGGTGCGCTGGCGGCGGCGCGGGGGCGGTCCGACAGGACGCGGGGGCGCCACGCTTGCCGGCGCCGACGGCTCTCGGCTCGACGACGACATGGAGCGCTACGACCTGTGATCGCGCAGGAGTCGGTCGACGCCACGGTCTTCGCGGCCTTCGCGGTCGGCTTCATCTCTTTCGTGTCGCCGTGCGTGCTGCCGCTCGTGCCGGGCTACCTCTCCACCATCTCCGGCGTCTCGTTCGCGGACATCCAGGAGGGTCGCGGGCGCCGCCACGTGCTCGGCCCTGCGCTGCTGTTCTGCCTCGCCTTCACGGCGATGTTCGTGGCGCTCGGCATGACCGCCACCGGGCTCGGCCAGACGCTCCAGGACCACCGCGCCGTCCTGCGGCAGATCTCGGGCGTGGTGATCGCGCTGCTCGGCGCCCTCTTCATCGCGACGCTGTTCGTGCCGAAGCTGAACCGCGAGTGGCGCCCCGAGGAGCTGATGCGGCGCGCCCACACGGGTGGGCCGATCATCGCCGGCCTGGCGTTCGCGGTCGCCTGGCTCCCCTGCACCGGTCCCACGCTCGGAGCGATCCTCACGGCGGCCTCGAGCGAGACGACCGTCGGCAGGGGCGGCGTGCTGCTGGCCTTCTACGCGCTCGGGCTGGCCGTGCCGTTCATCCTCAGCGCGCTCGCGTTCTCCACCTTCTCGGGCGTCTTCAAGTTCTTCCGCGACCACTACTCGGCGATCACGCTCGTGTCCGGCGTGATCCTGATCGCCATGGGCGTGCTGCTCTACACGAACGAGCTCACGCGCCTGAACGCCGAGGCGCTGCGTGTGATGGACGATCTGAACGTGAACTTCTTCAGCGAGCTGTAGCTCGCCTCAGGAACGGCACGACCGACTTCAGGAAGTGGTTCCTGGACGGAGCCGCCGACAGCGGGTCGATGTGCCTCGTGCGCCGATCGTCGATCACGGTGGCCGCCTTGATCCTCGACCGTCGCACGAGCCTCCTCGCGCCGCGCGCCACGCGACCGTTCGTGAGCGCGGTGCTGAAGGCATACAGCGGCAGGTCGATGCGGTGGCCGTGCCGCAGCCGCAGGCCGAGGTAGCGAGCCGCGGCCGTCTGCCGGAGCGAGCTCGCGGCGTCGATGTCGAGGCGCAGCCGCCGGGGGTAGTACCACTCGGTCGCGTTCGGCGAGTGCGCCGCCCACGCCCTCGCGAACGCGCGGAGGGGCGTGAGCTCGCCGTGGACCCAGCCGCGCGGATCGCCGCTGGTGGCCAGGTGGCCCGCCCGAACGTGGATGGTCGACAGGAAGTCCGGCGATGTCGTCACGTCGAACGCGAAGCCGAACAGCGCCTCGTTCGTGACGCGCACCTCCGGCTTCACCGCGTCCGGTAGAGCCGGGTACTGCTGCAGCACGGACGGCTCGTCAGGGCGCTTGTAGGCCCAGAGCGCGCCCAGCTGGGCGAAGATGCCGTTGATCTCCGGGATGCCGAGCCCGAGGATGTCGTTGAAGACGTCGCCGCGGCGGATGTCGGCGAGCTCTCGTTTGGCGCGCCTGAGGTCGGCCGACCTGAAGCTGCCGAGCAGGCCCCCGTCGATCAGCACCAGGCCGTCGAGATCGCGGTAGCCCGGGCGGCCGCCGAAGTCCCACGCCGCGTAGGCGACCGCCGTCGAGGCCCCTGCCGAGTGGCCACCGAGGATCACCCTGCGCCCGCCGCCACGCGCCAGCCGAATCACGCGGCGGAGGTCGCCGAGCTGGCGCCTGAGGCCCCAGTCGGCCACGAACTTCGCGTCCTCGCCGAGAACGCGCCTGTAGCGGAAGCCGAGGTAGTAGTCCTGCGCCCGCTGCGGGTCGCCTGACGCGAAGCCGGTCGTGTCCTCCAGGGCCTGCTCGCGCCGGTCGACGATCCAGACCTGCGTCCGCGGCACCCGCCTGACAATCTGGCGCGCCACCGGTGTGATCGCGCCCGCGCCAGCGTTGGTTCCCGGCACCAGCACGAGCACGTTCCGAGCCCCCGCGGGGCCGAGCTGCTGAACGAAGACGCGGTCGTACTTCGCCGGGCCGGCCCCGGGCGGGGCCTTCACCGGGATGTAGCGGTCGATCGCGGCAGCGGGAGCCGCGCTCGACAGCGTGGCGCCAACCGCGAGAGCAAGCGCGAGCCGGACCCTCACATCGCCTCCGGCGCCTCGACCCCGAGCAGGTCCAGCGACTGCGCCAGCACGCGCTTCGTGAGCACGGCGATCGCGATCCGCACGTCCTCGTCGCCGCCCTCCTCGGCGGCTCCCACCACGCGGCAGTCGCGGTAGAAGGCCGAGAAGTCCTGGGAGGTCTCGGTCGCGTAGGTGGTGATGCGGTTCGGCGCGCGGCGCTCCGCCGCGTCGCGGACCTCCGCGGGCAGCTCCAGCAGCCGCTTCACGAGCGCCCTGGCCGAGGGATGAAACTGCTCCGCGCTCGCGCGCAGGTCCGCGGCGAGCGCCTGCTGCACCCGCTCCTCCCCCGCCTTTCGCAGGATCGACGCGATCCGCGCGTGCGCGTACTGGACGTAGTAGACGGGGTTGTCCTGAGACTGGCTGCGCGCTAGCTCGAGGTCGAGGTCGAGTGTGGTGTCGTGGCTGCGCGAGGTCAAAAACCAGCGCGCGGCGTCCACACCGATGTCGTCGAGCAGGTCGTCCAGCGTCTCGATCGCACCCGCGCGCTTCGACATCTTCACGCGCTCGCCGTGCTCCGTGAGGTTCACGAGCTGCATCAGCACCACCTCGAACGCCTCCGGGTCGCCGCCGAGCGCCTGCCAGGCCGCGCGCATGCGGGCGATGTGCCCATGGTGGTCCGCGCCCCAGATGTCGATCGCCCGGTCGTACTCGCGGCCCACCTTGTGCAGGTGGTAGGCGATGTCGGAGGCGAAGTAGGTCCATTCGCCGTTCGAGCGGCGCAGGACGCTGTCCTTGTCGGTGCCGTAGGCCGTCGTGCGCAGCCAGAGCGCGCCGTCGTGCTCGTAGGTGTCGAGCCGCTCGAGCGCGGTCTCGATCGCGCCCGACGCATGTAGCGTCCGCTCCGAGAAGAAGTGGTCCATTCGCACCCGGAAGCGGTCCAGCGAGGCGCGCACGTTCTCGAGCATCAGCTCGATGCCCTGGAGGGCCAGCTCGTCGGGGTCGGCGTCGGCCGCGCCGTCGATCCGGTCGGCAAGCTCTCCCACGTAGTCGCCCTGGTAGCCGTCCTCCGGCGGCTCCTCGCCGCGCGCCCGCGCCTGGATCGACTCCCCGAAGCGACGCACCTGGCTGCCCGCGTCGTTCACGTAGTACTCGCGCTCGAGCCGGTGGCCGGCCCGCTCCAGGATGCGCGCGAGGGCGTCGCCGTACGCGGCGTGGCGCGCCGAGGCGATCGTCATCGGCCCCGTCGGGTTCGCGCTCACGAACTCGAGGTTCACGTGCTCGCCGCCGGAGCCCGCCCCGTAGTCCTCGCCCGCGTCGAGCAGCGTGGCCAGCGTGTCGAGGTACCAGCTGTCCGCCATGAACAGGTTGAGGAAGCCGGGACCGGCGATCTCCACGCGTTCGACGGTCTCGCCGAGCCGCTCGCCCAGCCGCTCGCCCAGCTTCTCCGCGATCGCGCGCGGCGCCTCGCCCATGGTGGGCGCCAGCAGCATCGCCGCGTTCGTCGAGTAGTCGCCGAAGTCCGGCCGCGGCGGGCGGTCCAGCTTCAGGCCCGCGCGGCGGCCGTTCCCCGCGAGGTCGGCGGCGGTCTCCTCGACGGCGGTGGTCAGCTGGGCGACGGGGTCCATGCCACTACTAATAGTGATACGGCTCGCGAGCGAGGATCTTGTGGGCCCGGTAGACCTGCTCGAGCAGCACCACCCGGGCGAGCTGGTGCGGCAACGTGATGCGGCCGAGCGACAGCCGCGTGTCGCACTTCTCGAGGTCGAGCCCGCGCGGGCCGCCGATCACGAAGCAGAGGTCGCGCCCCTCCTGGCGGCGCTCCTCGAGCCACTCGCTGAACTCGATCGAGTCGAACTCCTTGCCGTTGCTCGCGAGCAGGACGAGATGCGAGCGCTCCGGAATGCGCGGCGGCACCTTCTCCTCCTCCCGGACCTCGATCAACTCGACGCGCGCGAGGCCCGCGAGAAGCTTGCGGTAGTGCTCTACGTCGTCCTGGAAGGGCGGCCGCAGGCGCCCCACCGCAATCACCGAGATCCGCATGGGCGGGTGCGATACTACGCGCGTGCCCGAGGACGGCGAGCGCCATTTCAACATCCACACCGATCCCGAGACGATGGCGGGCCACTACGCCAACTTCGCGAACGTCTCGCACTCGGACTACGAGTTCACGATTACGTTCGCGCGCGTGGACCACGAGGTCGAGGAGGGCGAGGTGCCCGGCGTGGTCGTCTCGAGGGTGAACCTCTCGCCGCGCTTCATGCGCGAGCTGATCGACGCCATGGAGGACAACTTCTCCAAGTGGCAGACGCGCGAGGGGATCCGCGAGCTGCCCGAGTTCGGCGACCGCGAGCAGCCCCCGGACTAGCCGCTCAGGTAGCGGCGGCAGACCTCGACCGCGCCCTCGACGCTGGACCAGTCGAGGTTGTCGGGAGTGTCCGACGGCCAGTGGTACTGCGCCGGGAACTTGGTCTCGTCGATGCCGCCGAGCGTGCAGGTGGGATAGCCGGCACGCAGCGCGATCAGCGCGTCCGTGGCCGCCACCGTGCGAAGGCCGCGGAGCAGCTCCACCCCGGCCTCCGCGCCGGCTCGAGCCAGAGCCTCGCGCGACGACCGCGGGTAGTCGCGCATGCGCAGCATCCCCTCGCCCTCGACCACGCACAGATCCGGCGACCCGATGCACTCGAGGCAGACGAACTCCGTTGCCGCCCGGTCGAGCTCGTGGAAGTGGCGGCGCCCGAATGCCTGCATGCCCTCCATGAAGCCCTCCTCGGAGCCGGTCGAGAGCAGGATCACACGCACGCCCTGCGGGGGCTCCTCGGAGAGCTCGTTCGCGAGTGCGACCAGCGCGGCGACGGAGCTGAGGTTGTCGTTCGCGCCCGGAACCACGCGGCTGGCGCCGATGTTCGCCATGGAGGCGGTGGCGCCGAGCGAGAAGAACATCCCGGCGCCCTTCAGCCAGCGGCGCCCGAGCAGACCCCAGAGCGCGAGCTGAAGCGGGCCGAGAAAGACCCCGAAGATGATCGGGATGCTCTGGTTGGCCCGCTCATGCAGCTTCGGGGCCAGCTTCATGCCGATCCGCGGCAGTGCCGGGTGGAAGACGAGCCCGCTGTGGGCGGCGTCGTGGTGGGCGATGAAGACGACGGTGCGGGGCGCCTCGGGGTCGCCGGTCTCGGCCACGACGTTCCAGGTCGGGCGCTGCGGCAGCGTCCGGCGCCGAAACCAGAGTCGGCCACCGCTCACGTCGTCGTACACCGCGGCCGCCGCGACGGCGCCCACGAGCGCGGACATGCGGCGGCCGAGCAGCGCCGCGAGCGCCGAGGCCGCGTTCAGCAGCCCGAGCGGCCACCAGTAGCCGCCGTGGGCGCGCTCCTCCTCCACCCTGACGTTGGTGCAGCCGGCGGCCCTCAGCTCGCCCTCGAGCCACTCCGCCGCGCGCCGCTCGCCCTCCGAGGCGGACGGGCGCTCGTAGGACGCGAGCTCGCGGACGACCCGCTCGATCAGTGCGCGACGGGACACGGGCGGCGGCAGCCTACTGGCTAGTGCTGCTCGTCCCATGCGACTCCGAACCCGATCCGCTCCTCGGTGGTGGGATGGGTGTCGAACAGCAGGTGGTAGAGCCTCGGCGGATCGGGGTCGCCGATGTTGCGGATCGCGATGCGGCGCTCGAACTTGACGAAATCGGCCGGGTCACGGGTCAGGTCGAGGGCAAACGAGTCCGCCCGCGCCTCGACCGGACGCGAGAGCGCGTTCGACGCCAGGCCAAGGGCGAACCCGGCGAGCCCAATGGCGAGCGCGATGGCCGGCAGCGCCGACGGCCCGGGCCTCGCGGGCGGGTCGCCGAGCCGCTCACGGCGGGCGAAGCGCTCCGCCAGCGCCTGCGTGAGGAACGTCCCGGCGGGCGCCACCAGCGCGAGCCAGGCGAGGCCGCGAAGCAGGTCGTTGTGCTTCTGGTGCCCGAGCTCGTGCGCCACCACCACCCGCACCTCGTCGCGCGGGAAGCCGTGGATCAGGTTGTCGTAGAGCACCACCCGCTTGCTGTGGCCGAGTCCGATCACGTACGCGTTCGCCGCCCTGGTCCGGCGGCTGGCGTCCACCCGGTAGACCTCCCCCACGTCCACCCCGGCCCGGTCCGCCAGCTCGATCACGTCGCTGCGGAGCTGCCCCGGCTTCAGCTTCTCGAAGTCGTTGAAGATCGGATCGATCAGGATCGGATAGAGCCAGATCGTGACCACGCCGTACGCGATCACGAGCGCCGCGCCCGGCGCCCACCAGTTGCGCGGGAACCTCCGCACCAGGGCCACCGCCGCGAGCCCGCCGATGCCGGCCGTGACCGCGCCGATGCCGGCGGCCTTGGCCACGTCGACCGCCCAGTCCGGCCAGGACTGGGTGGCAAGCCCCACATCGAGCGAGCGCTCGCGCATCCAGGCGCGGATCGGGAGGTCCGTGATCACCAGCAGCACCGAGATGCCGGCGCCCGCAGCAGCGCCTCCCAGCAGCGGCCGCGCCTCGAGCCGGTCGAGCAGCCGCCGCGGCGGGCGCCACGCGAGCACGCCGAGCGTGGCGAATCCCACGCCCAGGCCCGCGAGCCCGAGAAGGCGCTGGAGGCTGCGAAAATCGTCCGCTCGGTCGAGCTGAAAGGCCGTGAAGTACTGTTGGGCGTCGACCGGGGCGGGCTCGATCAGGCCGCTGCGTGGCCGGAGCAGCAGAGTTGCCGCAGCCGCGGCGGCCACAGCCACCGCGATCGCAAGCGGCAGCCGCGAACGCCCCATCACTCGACACTGTAGAAGCCCTCCAGATGCGAATTGCCCTGCTCTCAGACGTCCACGGGAACCGGCCCGCCTTCGAGGCGGTGCTCGACGACGTGGATTCCGAGGGCGCCGAGGAGATCTGGTGCCTGGGCGACCTGGTCGGCTACGGCGCGGAGCCCGACGACTGCGTGGCGCTCGCGCGCGAGCGCTGCAATATGTCGCTCGCCGGCAACCACGACCTGGTGGTCACCGGCGAGATCCCGATTACCGACTTCTCCTCGAGCGCGGCCGCGGCGGCCCGCTGGACACAGGAGACGATCGCGGAGGAGACCATGGCCTACCTCAAGGGCCTGGTGCCGTCCGACACCGCGCGCGATCCGGCGCTCTACCACGCCAGCCCACGCGACCCCGTGTGGGAGTACGTCCTCTCCGGCTGGCAGGCGGACGAGTGCATGGACCTGATGGACGGGCGCGTGGCCGCGATCGGGCACTCGCACGTGGCCCTCTGGTTCCACCGCGAGGAGGACGGCAAGGTCTCCGGGGCCACCGCGGACGCGAACCTGGAGCGCGACCTCTCGGTCGGGGAGTGGCTCGTGAACCCGGGTGGCGTGGGCCAGCCGCGCGACGGCGACCCAAGGGCGGCGTGGCTCCTGCTAGACACAGAGTCGTGGAAGGCCACCTGGCGCCGGGTCGAGTACCCGATCGACGAGGCGGCCACGGCGATCGAGGAGGCCGGGCTGCCCCGGGTACTTGCGGAGCGCCTCTACAGCGGACAGTGACCACTCTCAAGCGCATATCCCTCCTGCTGGCGCTCGGCGCCTGCCTGGCGACCGCCGGCTGCGGCTCCGACGACGAGAAGGGCAGCCCGATCCCGGCCGAGCAGGCGTCCGCGCTCCGGATCCGACTCGACGAGGCGCAGAACCGCCTCGCCAACGGCAGCGAGGGCGCCTGCAAGGACATCCTCGACGACACCATGCCGGAGGTCGGGAAGATCATCGACTCGCTTCCCGGCTCCGTGGATCCGGACGTGCGCGACGCGCTGGAGGAGAGCTTCGACAACCTCTGGAGCCTCGTCGAGAGCGAGTGCGAGGACCTGAAGCCGGACGAGCCGGCGAAGACGGCCCCGACCGAGACCGAGCAGACCGAGACCATCGAGATCCCGACCGAGACCACCGAGACCACGCCGCCGGAGACCGACACCGAGACCGCCCCGGACGACGAGACCATTCCGCAGGACGGAGACGGCGACAGCGGCGGCGCGATCCCCGAGACCGGCAACGGCGGGGGCGTCGGCCCCGGCACCTCCAAGGCGAAGGACAAGGGGAAGCAGTGAGCTCGCCCACCGAGGTCGCCGGCCGCTACCGGATCGAGCGCCGCCTCGGGGCGGGCGGGATGTCGACGGTGTTCATGGCCCAGGACACGGTGCTCGAGCGGCCCGTGGCCGTGAAGCTGCTCGCCGAGCACCTCGCAGACGACGAGGCATTCGTGGCCCGCTTCAGGCGCGAGGCGCTCTCGGCCGCGCGCCTCCAGCACCCCAACGTCGTGCAGGTGTTCGACTCCGGCCAGGACCCGGCGTCCGAGCGCCACTACATCGTCATGGAGTACGTGGACGGGCCCTCGGCGGCCGACATGCTGCGCGAGCGCAAGGAGCTCGACATCGACGAGACCGTGCGGCTGGTGCGCGACGCCTGCCACGGGCTCGACTACGCGCACCGGGCGGGCGTGGTCCACCGCGACGTGAAGCCGGGCAACCTGCTGTTCGCGCAGGAGATGGGCACCACGAAGCTTGCGGACTTCGGGATCGCCAAGGCGGCCGAACAGACCCGCATCACCCAGGTCGGATCGGTGCTCGGGACGGCGGCGTACCTGTCGCCAGAGCAGGCGCGCGGCGAGGAGGCCGGACCGGCGTCGGACATCTACTCGCTGGGCGTGTGCGCCTATCAGTTCCTGACCGGACGGCTGCCGCACGAGTACGCGTCGCTCACCGAGCTCGCGCTCAAGCAGCAGCAGGAGCCGGTCGCGCCGATCACGGACTACCGGCCGGAGGTCCCGCCGGAGCTCGACGACGCCGTCCGGCTCGCGCTCGAGCGCGACCCCGCCGCCCGCTACTCGAGCGCCCTCGAGATGTCCGAGGCGATCGAGGCGGGCGCGCGCGGCGAGGTCACCGAGGCCACGCAGCGGCTCGCGGTCAGCGACTACGACGCCACTCGCGCGATTGACGACACGTCCGCGACGCAGGCGCTCCCGCGCACTCAGTACCGCGGGCCACAGCCCACGCGCGTGCAGCAGGCGGCGCCGCCGCTGACGGCCGCGCCGGCCCGAGCTCGCCGGGACGAGCGTGCGGCGGCCCGCCGTGCGGCCAGCCGGCGCCGCTTCGGCGGCTTCCTGGCGCTGCTCGCGGCCCTTGCCGCCATCGCAGTGGTGGCGGTGGCGCTGCTGTCGTCCTCCGGGGGCGACGGCGTGCAACCGGTCGATGACGGCGACGCTCAGCAGCAGATCGACGGTCTGCGCGACTTCATTGGCGAGCACTCGCAGCGCTGAGCACGGGCTCCCCCGGGTCACCGGCCACCAGGTCGGCGACCTCCTTCCCGGCCAGGTAGCCCGGAACGTTGCCGTGACCTGAGTAGCCGCCCAGCACGTACAGGCCGGGCTGCTCGGGCACGGCGCCCGCGTAGGGCAGGCCGTCGTCGGTGTAGCCGACCGTCCCGACCCAGCGGTGCGTGACCTGTGCGTGGATCCCGAGAGCGTCACCGAGCCACGCCGCGATCCGCTCCCACACCGCGGGCGAGCCCTCGTCGCTGTCGGTGTAGGAAGCCTCGCCGTCCACGTCGCTGAAGCCGCCCGCGAGCACCTGTCCGCCGGGCGCCTGCTGCGCGTACTCGAAGCCCCAGCGCGAGTACAGGGGCCGCTCCAGAACGCGCTCGCGCTGCGGCTCCGTGGCCACCATGTGCAGGCGCCGCGCCCGCACGCGGCCGTCGTAGCGCGGAACCAACGCCGGCAGCCCGCCGTCACTCGCCACGATCACGTGCCTGGCGCGCACGGTCCCGCCCGCGGCGAGCAGCTCGGCCTCGTGCGGGGCGCGGACCGGCCCGCGCACGGGCGTGCCCTCGCAGATGCGTGCCCCGGCCTGTTCCGCCGCCTCGGCGAGCGCCCTGATCCAGCGCGCCGGATGCAGCACGCCGTCGTTCTCGGTCAGGCAGCCGTTGAAGAAGTGGCGGCGCAGCGGGGCGGGCAGCTCGTCGCGTTCCACGAGCTGGGCCGGGAAGCCGTCGGCCCGCAGGGCCTCGGCGTGACGGCGGACGTGCTCGGCCTCCTCCTCGGAGTCGCTGGCGCGAAGCAACCCCACGCGCCGCACGGCATCGCCCGCCCCGAGCTCGGCGGCCAGCTCGTAGACCTCCTGCTGCGCGTCGAGCGTGCGCTGGTAGATCGCCCGCGCCCGCTCCGCGCCCAGGCGCTCGCGGGCGTCCACGTGGAAGGGGGAGACGCCCGCCAGCAGGAAGCCCCCGTTGCGGCCGCTGGCGCCCCCGGCGACGGTGCCGCGCTCCAGCACCAACGTCTCCATGCCGTGCTGGGCGAGCCGGCGCGCGCACGAGAGCCCGCCCACGCCGGCGCCCACCACGACCGCGTCCACCTCCACGTCGTCCGCCAGCGGCACGCGCGGCTGGTAGGGGGCGTCCAGCCAGTAGGGCGCGGTCCCACCCCCGTCACGGCGCGCCGCCCGCGAGCACGCGCTCCGCCTCGCGCTCGTACTCGCCCGCGATGATCGCCTCGCGCAGCCTGCGCATAAGCTGCTCCATGAAGGTCAGGTTGTGGAGTGTGAGCAGGCGCTTGGCGGTCAGCTCATTGACCCGTGTGAGGTAGTGGAGGTAGCCGCGCGTGTGCTCACGGCAGGCCGGACACGGGCAGTCCGGGTCGATCGGCTCTCGGCTTGTCCGGTGGACGCTCTTCGTCAGGTCCAGGCGCCAGCGGCCGCCGGGGTCGTAGACGAAGGCCGTCCCATGGCGCGCCAGCCGGGTGGGCGTGGCGCAGTCGAAGCTGTCGATGCCGGCGCCCACGGCGTGGACCACGTCGTCCACGTCACCGATCCCGAGCAGGTGGCGCGGCGGCTCCTCCGGGAGCCCGGCGAGCGCCCAGCCCACCACCTCGCGCATCTGGGCCTTCTCCTGCCCGAGCGAGCCGCCGATCGCGATGCCGTCCACGCCCGCGCCTGTCACGTAGGCGCTCGACTCGGCGCGCAGGTCCTCGTAGACCCCGCCCTGGACGATCCCGTAGAGCAGCTGGCCGTCGGGCGCGTGGTCCCGGCACCACGCCACGCAGCGGTCGAGCCAGCGATGCGTGCGCTCCATGGAGCTCGCGGTGTAGTCGCGCTCCACGTGGAAGGGCGTGCACTCGTCGAAGGCGAGCGCTATGTCGGAGCCGAGTGCGGCCTGAACCTCCATCGAGGTCTCGGGGCCCATGAAGCGCTCCGTCCCGTCCGCATAGGAGCGGAAGCGCACCCCCTCCTCCTCGATCGAGAGCACCATCGACTGGCGACGATCGCGGCGCCGCTTGATCTCCTCCGCCACCGATCCGTGGCCCATCGAGAACACCTGGTAGCCGCCCGAGTCGGTGATGATCGGCCGGCGCCAGCCCATGAACTCGTGCAGCCCGCCCATCTCGCGCACGAGCTCGTGACCTGGCTGGATGAAGAGGTGGAAGGTGTTGCCGAGCACCATGTCGTAGCCGAGCTCGGCGACCTCGCTCGAATGAAGCGACTTCACCGTCGCGCTCGACGCGAGCGGCACGAACGCGGGCGTGCGCACCGGCCCGTGCGCGGTGTGGATCACGCCCGCGCGAGCGGCGCCGTCGCGCGCGCTGATCTCGAAGGCTCCCACGGCCAGGGAGCCTAGAACGGTTAATTTTCAGCGAGGGGTCAGACCCTTAACACGAGCGACTTTCCGGTCATCGCTGCGGGCTGCTCCTCGCCCAGCAGGGCGAGGGCCGTCGGCGCGACGTCGGCGAGCGTGCCGCCGTCGCGCAGCTCGCCCACGTCGCCGGTGATCACGAGCGGGACCGGGTTCATGGAATGCGCGGTGTTCGGGCTGCCGTCGGGCTCGAGCATGTGGTCCGCGTTGCCGTGGTCCGCCGTGACGATGCAGACGCCGCCCGACTCGTGCACCGCCTCAACGACGCGGCCGAGGCACTCGTCCACGGTCTCGACGGCCCTCACCGCAGCCTCGATCACTCCGGTGTGACCGACCATGTCCGGGTTCGCGAAGTTGATGATCCCGAACGTGAAGTCGCCCTCCCGCCAGCGCTCGACCAGCGCCTCCGCCGCCTCCCGCGCGCTCATCTCCGGCTTCTTGTCGTAGGTCGGCACGTCTCGCGGCGAGTCCACGAGGCAGCGCTCCTCCCCGGGGTACGGATCCTCCTCGCCGCCGTTGAGGAAGTAGGTCACGTGGGCGTACTTCTCGGTCTCGGCCACGTGCAGCTGCCGCTTCCCGCGCTCGGCGAGCGTCGACGCGAGCGTCACCTCCGGGCGCGCCGGCGGGAACGCCACGGGGTAGTCCCAGTCCTCGTGGTACTCGGTGAGGGTCGTGAGCCGGAGGCCGGGAAGCTCGCCCAGCTTGGTCGTCAGCTGACGTGCCCGGTCGGGGCGGAAGTTGAAGAAGATCGCGGCATCGCCGTCGCGGATCTGGCCCTCCCCTGTGCCCCGAGGGGCGTCAGCCCCGACCTGGGTATCTCCAACGAGCGTAGGCCTGATGAACTCGTCCGTCTCGCCCCGCTCGTACGCCTGGCGCACCGCCTCCTCGCCCGTTTCCGCGCGGAACTCCGCGTCGCCCTCGACGATCGCGTCGTAGGCGAGCTCCGTCCGCTCCCAGCGGGTGTCCCGGTCCATGGCGTAGTAGCGGCCGCTCACCGTCGCGACGCGGCAGCCGCCCCAGCTCTCCACCTCCGCCACGTGCCGCACGCCGCTGTCGGGATTCGTATCGCGCCCGTCCGTGAAGGCGTGCACCACCACGTCAGCCACGCCCTCGCGCCCGGCGAGCTCGATCAGCGCCTTCAGGTGGTCCATGCTGGAGTGCACGCCGCCGTCGGAGACCAGCCCGAGCAGGTGAAGGCGCTCCGTCGAGCACGCTGCCTTCAGGGCCTCGTTATCGAAGAACGATCCGTCCTCGATCGCCTCGTCGATGCGCAGCAGGTCCTGCTTCACCACCGCGCCCGCGCCGAGGTTGAGGTGGCCGACCTCGGAGTTCCCCATCTGGCCCTCGGGAAGTCCGACGGCGGGGCCGTGGGTGATGAGTGTCGTGTGCGGGTGCTGCTGCCAGAGCTCGTCGAACACGGGCGTGTCCGCCAGCGAGATCGCGTTGCCCGGACCCGGGTCGGCCAGCCCCCAGCCGTCCAGGACCACGAGGCAGACGCTCGGGTAGGTCACGGCGCCGCGGCGGCCACGATGCGGGCGAAGCCCTCGGGATCGAGGCTCGCTCCGCCCACGAGCGCGCCGTCCACGTCGGGCTGCGCGAGGATCTCGGCGGCGTTGTCGGGCTTCACGCTGCCGCCGTAGAGGACCCGCACGCGCTCGGCGGCGTCCTTCGAGCGGTCGCCGACAAGCGCGCGGATGAATGCGATCGCCTCCTGGGCGATCTCTGGAGTCGCGACCTTGCCGGTGCCGATCGCCCAGATCGGCTCGTA
Organism: uncultured Thermoleophilaceae bacterium; assembly: GCA_963771715.1. Classification (GTDB taxonomy): domain Bacteria; phylum Actinomycetota; class Thermoleophilia; order Solirubrobacterales; family Thermoleophilaceae; genus JACVRW01. Next base: position 87,594 of record CAVYUQ010000010.1, on the reverse strand, counting down.
CGCGATCACCACGTCCGCGAGCCGCTCGTCCGCGACCTTCTCTAGCCCATCCTGGACTTGGGTGCGGAGCTTGCGCTGCGTCTCGTCGCGCTCGCGCTCCTCCTCGCTCTCGCCCACGCAGAGGATCGGCCGCAACCCCGCCGCGAGCGCCGCCGGCACCTTCTCCTGGAGGGCGCGGTCGGTCTCGCAGTAGTACTGGCGGCGCTCCGAATGGCCGAGTACCACGCCGTGCACGCCGAGCTCGGTGAGCATCGCGGGGCCGACCTCGCCGGTGAATGCGCCGCTCGACTCCTGGTGCATGCTTTGGGCGTACACCTCCACGCCGATCCCCTCCAGCTTCTGGACGCACACGTCGAGCGCCGTGAACACGGGACAGACCCCGATCTCGGCGGACCACTCCGAGTCGAGCGTCAGGCGCTCGCACCACTCCGCCGCCTCCGCGCGCGTTCCCCACAGCTTCCAGTTGCCCACGATCAGCGGCCGGCGCGGGACGTCAGGCGTCATCCAGCACCTCCACGCCCGGCAGCCGCTTGCCCTCGAGCAGCTCGAGCGCCGCGCCGCCGCCTGTGGAGAGGTGATCCACACGGTCGGCGAGACCGAACTCCGCGAGGGCGGCCCCCGAGTCGCCTCCTCCCACGACCGTGGTGCCGGGCGCGTCCGCCACGGCCTCCGCGACGGCGCGCGTGCCGGCGGCGAAGGGCTTCAGCTCGAAGGCTCCCATCGGGCCGTTCCAGAAGACGGTGCCGGCCTTCGCGACCTCGCCCGCATACCCCGCCGCCGTGCGCGGGCCGATGTCGAGGCCCATCCAGCCGTCGGGCACGTCCACGCCCTCCAGCTCACGGTGCTCGGCCGAGGCGTCGAAGCGGTCGCCGATCACGAGGTCCACGGGCAGCCGCAGGCGGCAGTTCGACGTGTCCGCCTTCTCGAGTGCGCGGCGAGCCAGCTCCACGCCCTCCTCCTCCACCAGCGAATCCCCCGTCGGGATGCCCTGCGCGCGGAAGAACGAGAAGCACATGGCGCCGCCGATCAGGAGCGTGTCGGCGGTGTCGAGGAAGCGGTCTATCAGCGCGATCTTGTCGGTGACCTTGGCGCCGCCGAGCACCACCGCCAGCGGGCGCTCCGGCGCCTCCACGATCGAGCGCAGCGTCACGACCTCGCGCTCGAGCAGGAGCCCGGCCACGGCCGGGCGCAGGTACTGCGCCACTCCGACAGTCGAAGCGTGCGCGCGGTGGGCAGCGCCGAAGGCGTCGTTCACGTAGGCGTCGCCGAGCGACGCGAGCTCCCGCGCGAGTCCGGGATCGTTCTCCGTCTCCCCCCGCTCCCAGCGCGTGTTCTCGAGCACGAGCACCGCTCCGGGCTCGAGCCGGTCGACACCACGCCGCACCTCGGGCCCCACGACCTCCGGCGCCTGATGCACCGGCGCATCTATCAGCTCGCCGAGGCGGGCCGAGACGGGTGCAAGCGAGGTCTCCGGGTCGCGCCCCTTCGGCCGCCCCATGTGGGAGCACAGCACGAGCCGCGTGCCCTTCTCGAGCAGCAACTCGATGGTCGGGAGGGCGGCCTGGATACGCGCGTCGTCCACGACCTGCCCCTCTTCGAGCGGCACGTTGAAGTCCACACGCGCGAGCACGCTCTCGCCGGGGGCCACCTCGAGCTCACGCACCGTGCGCTTGCCGAGCACCTCAGGCGACCGGTGACCCCGCGAGCACACGCTGTGCCAGGTCGACGACGCGGTTCGAGTAGCCCCACTCGTTGTCGTACCAGGCCACGACCTTCACGAGCTTCTCGTCGATCACCATCGTGAGCGGCGCGTCGAACACCGACGAGTACGACGACGTGACGATGTCGCTCGACACGATCGGGTCCTCGTTGTACTGGAGGATGCCCTCGAAGCGCCCGCTGTCGGCCTGCTCGGCGAACGCGGCGTTCACCTCTTCCGCGCTCGTGTTGCGGGACACCTCGCACACCAGGTCGACCACGGAGCCGGTGATCACCGGCGCGCGCACGGCGATCCCGTTGAGCTTGCCGTCCAGCTCGGGAACGACGAGCCCGATCGCCTTCGCGGCCCCCGTGGAGGTGGGCACCAGGTTCACGGCCGCCGCCCGCGCCCGGCGCAGGTCCTTGTGCGGGCCGTCCTGGAGGTTCTGGTCGGCCGTGTACGCGTGGATCGTGGTCATGATCCCGCGCTCGATCCCGACCGTGTCGTGCAGTACGCGCGCCACGGGCCCGAGGCAGTTCGTGGTGCAGGACGCGTTCGAGATGATGTGGTGCTGGTCCGCGTCGTACGCGTCGTCGTTCACGCCGAGCACCAGCGTCACGTCGGGGTCGGTTGCGGGCGCGCTGATGATCACCTTCTTCGCCCCCGCCGACAGGTGCTTGGCAGCGTCGTCGCGCTTGGTGAAGAAGCCGGTGGACTCGATCACCACGTCGGCGCCGACCTCGCCCCACGGCAGCGCGGCCGGATCGCGCTCGGCGAAGACCTTGAGCTCGTCGCCGTCCACGACCAGGCTGTCGTCCGTGTAGTCCACCTCGCCCTTGAACGGGCCGAGGATCGAGTCGTACTTGAGCAGGTGGGCGAGCGTCTTCGTATCGGTGATGTCGTTCACACCGACCCAGTCGATGTCCGCGCCCTGCGCGTGGGCGGCGCGGAAGACGTTGCGCCCGATGCGGCCGAAGCCGTTGATGCCGGCCTTCAGGGCCATGTCGAGTTGCTCCCTTTCGATTCGCTTCCTTGCGGGCTGAATCTATCTACCCGAGCACGTCATGGCCGACGCGGCGGCTTGTCCACGTCGCGGTGCACCACGTCCACCAGGAAGTCGCCGCGGGCCTCGTACTCGCGCGCCAGGTGCTCCGCGATCACCACGGAGCGATGGCGTCCGCCCGTGCAGCCGATGCCAATCGTGAGGTGGGACTTGCCCTCCTGCTCGTAGGCCGGCAGCAGGTAGTCGAGCAGCGGCGTGAGCCGCTCGTAGAACTCGTCGATGCCGTCCGACCCCTCCACGTAGGCGATCACGTCCCTGTCCTGGCCGGTCTGCTCGCGCAGCTCGGCCTCGTAGTGCGGGTTCGGGAGGAAGCGCACGTCGAAGGTGAGATCGGCGTCGCGCGGCGAGCCGTGCTTGAACCCGAAGGTCATGAACGTGACCGCCAGCTTGCCGCGCCGCCCGTGCGGCAGCATCTTGTCCGCCACCACCTTGCGGAGGCGCGCGGCGGAGAGGTCGCTCGTGTCGATCGAGACGTCCGCGCGCTCCTTCAGCGGCTCGAGCAACTGCCGCTCCTGGCGCAGCGCCGCCTCCACCGCACCGCCGCCCGCAAGCGGGTGGCGCCGGCGCGTCTCCTTGAAGCGGTTGATCAGCGTGGCCTCGTCTGCCTCGAGGTAGAGCACGCGGTACGGCACCTCGTTCGCTTCGAGCTCGTCGAGCACCTTCACGAGCCCGTCGAAGAAGTCCCCGCCGCGTACGTCGGACGCCACGGCCGCGCGCTCGACCTTGCTGCCCTTGTGGCTGAACAGCTCGGCGAGCGAGCCGATCATCTCCGGCGGCAGGTTGTCCACGCAGAAGTAGCCGGCGTCTTCGAAGGTGGCCATCGCCTGCGACTTGCCCGCCCCGGAGAAGCCGGTGATCACGACGAAGTCCTCGATCCTGTGCTTTGGCGCCTTGCTGCTCGACCTCCGCAGCCGGAAGCTCATCGGACCCTGTTCACCTGCGCGTAGATGTCGCGCGCCACCTTGCCGGGCAGGCCCGGCACAGCCTCGAGCTCCTCGCGGCTCGCGCGCAGGAAGCGCTCGGGGGAGCCGAAGTGCTGGAGGATGCTGCGCTTGCGCGCGGGGCCGATCCCGGCCAGCTCGTCCAGCACCGAGCCCGTCATGGCCTTGTCGCGCTTGCCGCGGTGGAAATCGATCGCGAAGCGATGCGCCTCGTCGCGGACGCGCTGGAGCAGCTGGAGCTCGGGCGTATCGTGAGCGAGCCGCAGCGGGTCGCGCCGCCCGGGCGCGAAGACCTCCTCGATCCGCTTGGCCAGGCTCACGACCGTCACGCCGAGGTCCCTGAACTCGCCGAGCTCGCTCAGCCCCGCGGACAGCTGGCCCTTGCCGCCGTCGATCACGATCAGCGCGGGCAGCGAGGCGAAGCTCTCGTCGTACTCCTTGTCGTGCGGGCTGCGTTCGCGCTGCTTCACGTACTGCGCCATGCGTCGGGAGAGCACCTCGGCCATCGCTGCGAAGTCATCCTGAACCGAGTCCCGGATGGCGAAGCGCCTGTAGTCGGACTTCTTGGGCGCCCCGCCCTCGAAGACGACCATCGAGGCCGCCGTGTGGTGGCCCATCAGGTTGGAGATGTCGAAGCACTCGATGCGCATCGGGATCTGCTCCATCCCGAGCGCGTGCCCAAGCCCGTCGAGCGCCTGGATCCGATGTGTGCGTCGTCGCTCCGAGCGCAGCTTGTCCTGGTCGAGCGCGAGCCGCGCGTTGCGCTCGGCCAGCTCGAGGATGCGGCGCTTGTCCCCGCGCTCGGCGTAGCGGACCTCCACCGGAGCGCCGCGCCTCTCCGTGAGGGCCGCGGACAGCGCGTCCAGGTCCCTGACCGAGCGCTGCACCACCACCTGCGGCGGCACGGCGATCGCGCTGGCGTAGTACTGGAGGATGAACTCCTCGGCCACCTCGCCCTGCTCGCGCTCCGCCGCGTTCTCGAGGTAGAAGCTCTGGCGGTCGGCCAGCACGCCGTCGCGGATCTGGAAGACCTGGGCGTTGGCGTCAGTGCCCTCCGCCGCGACCGCGATCGCGTCGAGCGTGCCCACCGGCGCATTCGAGATCCGCTGGCGCTCGAGCAGCGAGCGCACGGCCTTCAGCTTGTTGCGGTACTGCGCGGCCTGCTCGAACTCCTGGTCCTCGGCCGCCGTGCGCATCCCCTGGTCGAGCGCCTTCTCGATGTGGCGGTAGCGGCCCGAGAGGAAGTCGATGATGGTCTCGACGTTCTCGCGGTACGCCTCCTTCGAGATGTAGCCCACGCAGGGCGCCTGGCAGCGCTTGATGTAGTAGTCGAGGCAGGGGCTCCCGGAGGCGCGGCCGGGCTGCGGCCCGTCGCAGGTGCGGTGCATGAACACCTTGCCGAGCAGGTCGAGCGTCTCGCGCACGCGCTTGGCGTTGCTGAACGGGCCGAAGTAGACGCGATTCTTCCGGTGCCGCTCGCGCGTGAAGTAGATGCGCGGGAAGTCCTCGTCGAGGCTGATCCCGATGTAGGGATAGGACTTGTCGTCGCGCAGCCGGACGTTGAAGACGGGCCGGTAGCGCTTGATGAACTCCTGCTCGGCGAGCAGCGCCTCGGCCTCGGTCTCGGTGGCGATGAACTCGATGTCCGCGATCTGGGAGACCATGTCGGTGGCCCCCCGGGCGCCCGGCTTCGAGAAGTGGCCGGCCACGCGCTTGCGCAGCGAGCGCGCCTTGCCCACGTACAGCACCTTGCCGCCGGCGTCCCTGAAGATGTAGACGCCCGGGCCGTCCGGAAGGGCCCGGCGCTGCTCGGTGATGCGGTCGGTGGCGGCCGTTGCCATCGCCACCGAGGATAGGCGGGAGCTAGGCCAGCAGCCTGACGACCGACTCGGCGAAGCAGGCCGGCTTCTCCTGCCCCTCGATCTCGACCGTCCACTTCTGCACGAGCTGGTACCAGCCGTCGCCCACCTCGTCGAGCGAGAGGGTCTCGAGGCTGGCACGGATGCGCGCCCCGGACGGGACCGGCGACGTGTAGCGCACCTTGTTCCAGCCGTAGTTGATGCCCATCTTGAAGCCGTCGGACCTGAACAGCTGCGAGCGGAAGCCGTCGAGCAGGCAGAGCGTGAGGTTGCCGTGGGCGATGGTCGTTCCGAACGGGCTCTCCGTCTTCGCGCGCTCCACGTCCACGTGGATCCACTGGTGGTCGCCCGTGACCTCGGCGAACTTGTTGATGTCCTCCTGGGTCACCTCGCGCCAGTCGCTGGGGCCGATGGTCTGTCCGACGAGCTCCCGGAGCTCGTCGATTCCGTTCACGGTGAGTGTCATGGCGGGGGAAGCTATCTAACCGTGGTGGTACCAGGGCTTCGCGTCGAGCGCCTGGCGCAGCGCCCGCTTCGCCGCGCCCAGCAGCGGCTGGCCGTGTGTCGCGAGCACGGTGTCGAAGTCGAGCTCGAGCAGCGGCTCCAGCGTGGGGTTGAAGCGCTCGCGGTAGAACCGCTCCACCTTGGCGTCGACCTTCTTCGACGTCCACACGACCAGGCGCCCGTCCACCTCGGCCACGGCATCGCCGAACACGAGCGCGTCGTGGCTCGGCAGGTGGAGCGGGGTCTCGTACCTGCGCGGCCTGCCGATCGCGTGTGCGGTCGCGCCGCCGGGCAGCGCCGCGCCGGGCTCGATCTCTCGGAACGCCGAGCGGTCGTCGAGCCGCTTCGCGGCGGCGGGGTGGCCGTGGATGGTCGTCTCCGCGTCGCGCCCGGTAGCGCCGCCAGAGCTGCTCCGCGCTGCGCACGTGGTACGGGATCGTGATCAGGATGGCGAGCCGGTCGCCCAGCGCGCCGTCGATCGTCCGCAGCACCTCGTCCGGCTCCGGCGGCAGCAGCGGGTCGATCAGCAGCGTGTCGTCGCCGGCCCGGACGGCGAAGCTCGCCACCTCCGCGCCGAAGTCGCCGGGATGCCACTCGGGATGGCGCGCGCTCCAGCGCCAGAGTCCTTCGGTCAGTCGCTCCATCGGCAGGACTATAACCGACTAGTGCGATTAGACGGTTAGCGGCTAGGTCCACGTTAGCGTTCGCCGCTCCGATGGAATCGACCTCGCCATCCCAGGACACGGCCGGCGTGCGCGTCCCGCCGCCGTTCATCTACCTCGGCGGGCTCGCCGTCGGCTTTGCTCTGGAGGCGCTGCTGCCCGGGAGCTCGGTGCCCGCGGCGGTGCAGTGGGGCCTCGGCGGGGCGCTGCTGCTGGCCGGCCTGGCGTTGGCTGCCTCGTTCAACATGGCGTTCCAGCGCAAGGGCACCGCGGTCGAGCCCTGGAAGCCCACGACCGCGATCGTCACCACGGGCCCGTACCGGCTCACCCGCAACCCGGCCTACCTCGGGATGGCGCTCATCTACGCCGGCATCGCCGTGATGAGCGACGCGTTCTGGACGCTGGCGCCGCTGCCGCTCGTGCTCCTGATAATCGACCGCGCGGTGATCGCCCGCGAAGAGCGCTACCTCGAGCGCAAGTTCGGGCAGGAGTACCTGGACTACAAGCGCAGCGTCAGGCGCTGGCTCTGACCGCCTCCAGGGCGTCGGACTCGCGTAGGAAGATGCGCCACTCGGTGATCTTCCCTTCCCGGAGCGTGAACAGGAAGGTGAACTGGGCGGTCACCTCGATGCCCGTCTCCTTGCTTCGACCGCCCTGGTCGGTCGTTACGAGGACCTGCTCGCCGAGGTCGCGGGCGCGCACGATCTCGATCCAGTAGCCGTCCCAGTACCCCGGCCACAGGGCGAACGCCTCGAGCACACCGGCGTGCCCGTTCTGAAGCGCCGGGACGCCGGGGAGCTCTGCCGCCTGGATGACCACGATGTCCTCGTCGCACACCGCCAGGATCGCGTCCCTGTCGCCCCGATCCCAGGCGTCGAACGCCGACTGCACGATCTCAACGTTCTCCTGCGACATCGCGCGGCGGGTTCAGTCGCCGAGCTCGGTGATCGCCGCCACGGCAACCATCTCGGGCGTCACGTCCACGCCCAGGTGCCCGGCGTCGACGGCGGCGAGCAGCGTGGCCGCCGCCGAGTGGAGCCGGCGGCCGGTCTCGTTGCCGGCCCGCTCCATGAGCTCCTCGCGCTCCTCGTCGGACAGGCCGAGCAGGTGCGCCTCGGCCATCGCGGCCCCTCCGTCCGGCGACTCCTCGATGCCGTCGAGCAGGGCGTGGTCCGCGTTCGGCGCCATGTGGTTGAGGGCGATCTGGCGCACCATGAACTGCCCGAACGCCTCGGAGGCGTCCGAATCGAACACCCGCGTCATCAACTCCCTGAGCTCGGTGGGACCTGGCTTGTTGCTCTCGCTCATCGCTGGCGGCTCCGTGCGTTCGAGTCCGCATGCATCTTCCCACGCTGCGGGTGAGGAGCGCTAGGGGTGCGGAGGCGCCAGGGGTGCGGAGCGCCGGCCTACTCCACGAGCCTCACCTCCAGTCCGCCGGCCGCCACGTCTCCGGCCCCGCCGAGCAGGCCCAGAATCCTCGCGACGTAGGCGCGCGTCTCCGGGAACGGCGGGATGCAGCCGCAGGCGGCCACCGCGCCCGGCCCGGCGTTGTAGGCGGCGAGTGCGAGCGGCACCGAGCCGAAGCGGCCGAGCAGGTCGCGCATCAGGCGAGCCTGCGCGTTGATCGCCGCCTCGGGGTCGAACGGGTCGAGCAGCCCGATCGCCTCGGCCGTGCCCGGCATGAACTGGGCGATGCCCTCCGCGCCGGCGGGCGAACGCGCGAACGGGTTGAAGTTCGACTCCGCGTAGAGCTGCGCCGCGAGCAGCTGCGCCGACACGCTCCAGCGCTGCGCCGCGCGGATGATCAGGGGCGCGAACCTGGCAGGCACGAACGACTGGACCGCGCGGGTGGCGCTGCCGTCACCGCCGCGGGTGCCGAAGCCCACCGACGAGCTGCCGGGGTTGCGGGTGTAGCCGTAGTGCCACGGCTCCCAGCTGTAGCGCCGGAGGAAGCCGAACCGGGTGGCGTTGGCCGCGAGCCAGGGATGGGCGCCGGGCGGACCGAGGTCGAGCTCGGTGGCGTAGCGGTGGAGGCTCTCGCCGGGCGGCGCCACCCACTTCGGGTCCGGGTGTGCGGCGAACAGGACCGCCTGCTCGGCGTCGGAGCGAAAGCCGCTCGTGACGCTCAGGAAGAGACCGGCCTCCTCGCGGGCCGCCGCGGCCATCCGGTCGAACGCGAGCGCGACGTCCGGGCGCATCGGCTTGCCCTGCCGGTACGCCAGCGGGCCGTCGTAGCCGCCGCCGCTCGCACTGTCCGGCAGACCCGAGCCGGAGCCGGGCGACAGCTCCGCCGTGGCGCTTGCTCGCACGGGGACCCGGCGGCGGCGCTCGCCTCCGACCCGGACCCGGGCGACGCCGCGCACCCGGACCGTCACGCGCGTGGGCGCGAAGCCGGCCCCGGGGAAGCGCACGTCCTCGGGCTGGACGCGCACGCCGTTTCGCCGCGCTCCCCGGACCGCGGCCGCGCGCGCGAGCTCGAGGTACGCCTCCTGCTCGAGGTGGCGCGGGTTCGGCACGTCCGGCTCGAGGAACGGCGGCTCGAACAGCCGCGGATACAGGTCGCGCATCACCTGCGCGGCGCTCACCGCCGCGAGATCCGCCGCCCGCTGGTGGCCTGCCTTGGCGCCCAGGGCGTTCCCGAACGCGAACAGGACGAGCGTGCCCGCCAGCAGGGCGCCGACCAGGCCAAGCATCATCAGCGATGCCTGGCCGGACTGGCCGCTTCGACGCGATGTCATGCGGCCACACGGTGGAGCGGCGCGTGCTACGCCTCAAGGCGCGCGTGTGACAAGCGCGCGACGCTTCCCGCGGGGCGGCTCAGCCTTCGATCGCCGACATCACGTGCTTGACGCGCGTGTACTCCTCGAACGAGTAGGCGGACAGGTCCTTTCCGTATCCGGACTGCTTGAAGCCGCCGTGCGGCATCTCGGCCACCAGCGGGATGTGGCAGTTGACCCAGACGCAGCCGAAGTCGAGCGCTCGCGACATCCGCAGCGCGCGCTTGTGGTCGCTCGTCCAGACGCTCGAGGACAGCCCGTACTCCGTTCCGTTCGCCCAGCGCAGCGCCTCCTCCTCGTCCGAGAACGGCTGCACCGTGATCACCGGCCCGAAGATCTCGGTGCTGGACATCTCGTCGCCCTCCTCGAGGGCGTCGATCACGGTCGGCTCGTAGAAGTAGCCGTCGTCCGTGGCGCGCTCGCCGCCGACGAGCACCTTCGCGTGTGCCGGCGCGCGCTCAACCAGCCCGCTCACGTGCCCCAGCTGGTTCACGTTGTTGAGCGGCGGGATCAAGAAGTCTTCCGAGCCCGGCTCCTCGTCCTTGGACAGCCTCACGTTGCCGGCCTGCTCCACCAGCGCGGCGGCGAGGTCGTCGTGCACGCGCTGGCTGGCGAGCACGCGCGTGGCCGCGGTGCAGTCCTGACCCGCGTTGAAGTACCCAGCGACCGCGATGTCCTCCGCCGCGCCGCCGAGATCTGCGTCGTCGAAGACGATCACGGGAGCCTTCCCTCCGAGCTCGAGATGGCAGCGCTTGAGCGTGTCCGAGGCCGCGCGCGCCACAGACTTGCCCGCCGCGATGCTGCCCGTGATCGACACCATCTGTGGGATCGGGTGGCTGACCACCCGGGCCCCCGTGTCGCGGTCTCCGCAGACCACGTTGAACACCCCCGGAGGCAGGATGTCGGCGAACAGCTCGGCCATGTGCACGGTGCTCGCCGGCGTCGTGTCGGAGGGCTTCAGCACAATCGTGTTCCCGGCCGCCAGCGCCGGAGCGAACTTCCAGACGGCCTCATCATCGGGTAGTTCCAGGGAGTCACCGAGCCGATCACGCCGATCGGCTCGCGCCGGATCGACGAGCTGAAGCCGGTCATGTACTCCGCAGTGGCCCTTCCCTCGAGCATTCGCGCGGCGCCGGCGAAGAACCGAATCTGGTCGCACATGGGCGGGATCTCTTCGCTCAGGGTCAGCCCCTTGGCCTTGCCCGTGTTCTCGGCCTCGATCTCGACCAGGCGCTCGGCGTTCTCCTCGATGGCATCCGCCATCTTCAGGAGCGCCGCCATGCGCTCGCTCGGCGTGGTGTCGCGCCAGCCCCCGTCGAAGGCGGTCTGGGCAGCGCGCATGGCCTCGTCCACGTCCGCCTCGCCCGACACCGGCGACGACGCGTACACCTCCCCGGTCGACGGGTTCACCTGACAGGTCGGGGCCTTGACGGTCCCGTTATTTCACACGCGGAGCCCCGGCTGCAATGGTGCGCAGCGTGGACACGCCGCTCTCCCTATTGCCGTCCGGCACCACCACGGCCGCCGACGGGATGCTGCTCCTCGGCGGCTGTCGCGCCGACGACCTCGCCGCGGAGTTCGAGACGCCTGTGCTCGTCGTGTCGGAGCAGGCGCTGCGCGCGCGGGCTCGCGAGTACGCCGACGAGCTGTCTGCACGCTGGCCGAGGTCGCGCGTGGTGTTCGCCTCTAAGGCGTTTCCGTGCACCGCCGTCCAGCGCGTGATGGTCGAGGAAGGGCTCGGCCTCGACGTGGCGGGCGGAGGCGAGATCGTCACGGCGCTGAAGGCGGGAGCGGACCCGGCGCTGCTCGTCCTTCACGGCAACGCCAAGACCGACGAGGAGATCGGCATGGCCGTGGAGCACGGGATCGGGCTCGTGGTCGTGGACAACGGCGACGACGTCGACCGGCTCGAGGCGGCCGTGCCGGAGGGGCGCACGCAGGACGTGCTGGTGCGCGTGCTGCCGGGCGTCACGGCCGACACTCACGCGCATGTGCTCACCGGCCACGAGGGCTCGAAGTTCGGGTTGGCGCCGGCGGCGGCCGCCGAGCTGATCCGGCGGATCGAGGCAAGTCCGCGACTGCGCATGCAGGGGCTGCACGTCCACATCGGGTCGCAGATCCTGGAGGTCGAGCCATTCGCGGAGTCGGTGGCGCCGCTCGCGGCGCTCGGCGAGTTCCCCGTCTACGACCTCGGCGGGGGCCTCGGCGCCCGGTACTCCTACGGCGACTCGCCGCCCGAAATCGGCGACTACCTCGACGCTCTCGTCGGCGCCGCGCGCGAGCACCTGCCCTCCGAGGCGGAGCTGATCGTGGAACCGGGTCGCAGCATGGTCGCGTCCGCCGGCGCCACGCTCTACCGGATCGTGACCGTCAAGCGCGGGAGCACCACCTTCGTCGCGGTCGACGGCGGCATGGGCGACAACCTGGAGGTGGCGCTGTACGGCCAGCGCTTCGAGGCCGGCATCGTTGACAGGCTCGACCGCATCGACGGGGAGGCGGTCACGCTCGTGGGCCGGCACTGCGAGAGCGGCGACGTGCTGATCGACGACCTTCGCCTGCCCGCCCCGAAGGTCGGCGAGCTCCTGTGCGTCCCGGCGACCGGCGCCTACTGCTTCACGATGGCAAACAACTACAACGGAAACCGCCGCATCCCGGTGGTCTTCGTGGCGGACGGGGTGGCCCGCCTCGCGGTGCGCCGCGAGACCTGGGCGGACCTGCTCGCCCGCGACGTCGACTGACGCTCGACAGCGGCCAGACTAGGGACCTCCCCGAAGCGAGCGGCCCCCCGGCCACAGCAAGCTCTGGGCATGAGACGAACCCTCGCCACATGCCTTGGTGGACTCGCGCTGGCCCTGGTTGGCGCCGGGCCGGCAAGCGCCAGCTCGATCGTGAATGTCGCCATGCTCGGCGCCGGCAACGGCCGGGTCGTCGACGCGACCGCGAAGGGCGGCATCGACTGTCCCGGTCAGTGCTCGGCCGACTATGTGAGGTACTTCCAGTTTCGGGACCGCACGACGCTGTCGGCCTCGCCCGGCAACGCCTCGGTCTTCAAGGGCTGGGGCGGCGCGTGCTCGGGCGCGCAGCCCACCTGCGCGATCACGCGCTTCTACAACTCCACCAAAGCCGTCACTGCGCGGTTCGAGCCGCTCCCGCTCTTCGGGAGCGTCGGGCTGAGCGTCTCGGTGGCGGGAGCCGGCAAGGGCACCGTGACCGGGCCGGGCGTGGCCTGCCCCGGGGACTGCTCGCAGAGCTACCTGAACTCCGCGGCCGTGGCGTTGACCGCGAAGCCTGCTGCCGGCTCCAGCTTCGCCGGCTGGTCCGGCGCCTGCTCCGGCGCGGCACCGACCTGCAACCTCACCATGAGCGCCGGCAGGAGCGTGACCGCCACGTTCAGCCCCGAGCCGGCGCAGCCTTCCGGACCGACCACGTCCCCCGGACCCACCGGCGGGCCCGGAGGCCCCGGGGCGCCCGGAAAGCCCGCCCGCTGCACGGTGCTGGGCACCGCGAACGCGGACATCCTCACCGGCACGCCCGGGCGCGACGTGATCTGCGGCCTCGGCGGCAGGGACACGCTGATTGGGCGAGGGGGCGCCGACACGCTCATCGGCGGCCGCGGCCACGACCTGCTCCGTGGCGGCCGTGGCCGTGACGTCCTGTACGCCCGCGACCGACGCAGGGACCGCCTGATCGGCGGGCCGGGCTCCGACCGTGCCCGTGTGGACGTCCGCCAGGACACGAGGAGGTCGATCGAGTCGCTCTTCTGAGCCCGCCTGCTCGGTAACGGTGGCCGTGCGCCCCCCGGGTCATCACCGCGCCTCGCATAGATCGGCCAGCTCCGCGATCGCCCTGCCGAGGTCGCCCCGGGCCTCGCGGCCGCCGAGCGCGAGCTGGGCGCCGAGCGGCGAGTTCGGCAATGCGAGCGCCCCGGTCTGGTCGTGCGGGGCGCGGTTGAGCACCACGATCGGCTGGGGACCGACCCGCGCAACGCACGCCGCGCCGACCCGGGCGAGGGCCGGCTCGACGGCCTGCGCGGTCACGAGCACGGTGCGGTCTGCCACTGACGCGGGCACCCCACCGAGCGCCGCCGAGCCGGCGTCGATCACGAGCGGCGCGAAGTAGCGAGCCGTGTCGGTGAGGGCGAGCGGGTCCGCGCCGCTCACGAGGCATAGGCGTCCCACGGCGCGCGCCGTCGCGCCGGGCACGTCCTCGAGGGCGCGCGCCAACGACATCGCGGCGCGTGTCGCGAGCGGGATGCCGGACGGGCGTGCCTCGCAGCACACGGCGGCCGCGCCCGCCGGATCGCGCGCGGCGAGCTCAGCCGCGAGCGCGCGCGCGACGACGGTGGCGCCGCAGCCGCGCGCGAGACCGAACACGCAAATCACCGGACGCTGCTCCGGCGGCACGGACGGGTCCGAGGCGAGCCGCGGCTCGGCGGGCTCGAGCAAGAACGACTCGACTGCCGCGGCGGCGCTCGCGAGCAGGCCGCGGCCGCGCGGCGAGGCGGCGCGCGGCGCCAGCGCCTGCGGCGCGGCCCTCACGGCGCCTCCACCCTTGCGCTCGCCGAGACCTCCAGGCGCCGCGCCAGTGCTCGCAGCAGCGCGGGCGGCCGGAGCTGCACCCGGACCTCCCCGCCCGAGACGGACACGCGCGCGTGCGCGCGCGACCAGCCCGGCAGTGCATCGCGTGCGCTCGCACGCGGATCGCCTCCGCCGGCGAGTGCGAGCGCGCCCGATTCGGCCGCGTTGCCCGCGAGGACGCTCGAATAGCCGACCGCGAGCAGCTGCGCCGCCGCCAACGCCACCGCGAGGAGCAGCGGCAGCAGGCCGAGCAGCTCGAGGCTGGCCTGCCCGCGCTCGCCCCGCGCGCTCACCGCTCTCCCCCCAATGCCGCCACCGCCCCCACCCGCACTGGGCTCTGCCACGCCCGCACCAGGATCGGCACCCGCACCTCCACTCGCACGCCGCCGCCCTGCGAGCGCTCGACCGACAGGCCCCGCTCGAGCGACTTCGGCAGCGCGCTGCGGGCCGCCCTGCCCGGGCTCAGCCCGACGACGTCAGCCCGCGCGGCCGCGCGCGCCGCCCCCGCGCAGAGCCAGAGCGTGTGGCCGGCGAGCACGAGCTGCCAGCCGATCAGCGCGGCCAGGATCAGCGCCGGCACGACGGCGACCGCCTCCACCGAGGCCTGACCTGATTGCGACCTGATCCGAGACACGCTCCGAAGGTCCCGCGCGGCGGCGCACGGGACAACGCGAGTGGGTTACGGAAGCGCTACTCGTGCGGAGGCGCTACTCGTAGCGGCGGTAGCGCGTCCACGCCCAGAACAGCCCGTACGAAGCCACCGCCAGCAGCGCGAACCACGCCAGCACGCCGGCGCCGCCCGAGTCGAACAGCCGGTCGGTGCCCGTGAAGGTGAGCACTGCGATCGCGAGCGAGCCGTAAAGCGCGAGGCGGATGTTCGGGTCGAGTGATTCGATGTCGAGCCGGTACTGGCGGTAGAGGCGCGCGACCAGCACCGCGATCGCCGCGAAGAACACGATCGTGAGCGCGGTGAGCACCACGTCGAGGGCGTTGCCGCCTCCCGGCAGCACCGTGAGCCCCAGCGCGACTAGCGCAATGACCCCGAACTTCCATGCCAGCTCCACGCCCGTAAGGCTATTACCTGATGGCGCCAGTGCTGACCAGCACCAGCACGAGCGCCCCGAGCGCCACCCGGTAGGCCACGAACACGATCGTGGAGTGGCTCGCCAGGAAGCGCAGCAGGAACGCGATCGACGCGTAGCCGACCACGAACGCGAGGAACGTCGCGACCGCCAGCGCTCCCAGCCCCGTGTGCTGCCCCTCCGACCCGTTCAGGATCGACGTGAACTCCAGCAGCCCGCTCAGCACGACGGCCGGGATCGAGAGCAGGAACGAGAAGCGCGCCGCGCTGGTGCGGTCGAAGCCCATGAAGAGGCCGGCCGTGAGCGTCGCGCCCGAGCGCGACACTCCCGGGACGAGCGCCAGCGCCTGCGCGAAGCCGATCGCGATGCCGTCGCGGGTGGTGATGTCCTCGAGCGGGCGGTCGTGGCGCGCCACCCGCTCGGCCGCCAGCAGCACCAGGCCGAGCACGATCAACGCGACGCCGATCAGGTAGAGGTCGCGCGCGCCCGTCTCGATCTGGTCCTTGAAGGCGAGCCCGAAGATCCCGATCGGGATCGTGCCGAGCACGATGTACCAGCCGAGCCGCGCGTCCAGCGAGCGCCGCGCGGCGGGATCGCGCAGCGAGCGCAGCCAGGCACGCCCGATCCGCGCCAGGTCGGCGCGGAAGTAGAGGAGCACCGCGGTCATCGTGCCCAGCTGCGTGACCGCGGTGAACGCCGCTCCCGGGTCCTCCCAGCCCGCAAACGCCGGAACGATGCGCAGGTGCGCGGTACTCGAGATCGGGAGGAACTCAGTCAGCCCCTGCGTGATCCCGAGGACGATTGCCTCGAGGAGCGACACGGCGGCGGAACCCTAGTGGGAGTTCCCTGACTCCGCGAAGCGCTCGCGCGACTCGGCGATCACCTTCAGCGCGTCCTCGCAGGGGTACCAGCCGTCGACCTCCACCTTCTTGTTCTCCAGCTGCTTGTAGACGGTGAAGAAGTGGGCGATCTCGTTCTGGAGCTGGTCGGACACGCCGTCCAGGCTCTCGAGCGTGTTCCAGCCGGGATCGGTGAGCGGGACGGCGAGCACCTTGTCGTCGATGCCCTGGTCGTCCTCCATGCGGAAGAGCCCGATCGGCTTCACCTCGATCATGCAGCCGGGGAAGGTCGGCTCGGAGACGAGGACCATCACGTCGAGCGGGTCTCCGTCGAGCGACAGCGTGTCCGGGATGAAGCCGTAATCCGTCGGATACACGACCGACGAGAAGAGGAAGCGGTCGAGCTTGATCACGTTGTGCTCGTGGTCGTACTCGTACTTGTTGCGGCTTCCCTTCGGGATCTCGACGATGCAGGCGAAGGACTCAGCCACGACGAGCGACAGGGTATCGTTACGTCCCGTATGCGGTTCCTGGCGCCGATTTTCGTGCTCGCGGCCTGGCTCGTCCCGGCCGCCACCGCCTACGCCGGCGACAACGGCGAGGGACTCTGGGGCGAGACCGACGACCGCATCATCACCTTCTTTTGCCTCGGCCTCGTGATCTTCTTCACGGTCTTCGTGATCGTCGCCTCCTGGATCCAGGGGGCGCTCGATCGCCGCAAGCAGCAGCGCAAGGCCGTCGAGCTGCGCAAGCGCGTCGGCTGGTAGATCCTCGCCCCTGAAACGACGCGACCCCGGCCGGAGCCGGGGCCACGCTGTGCGAGGAGGGGATCTGCACCAGTGATGCTCGCGCGCGCGGGGGCGCGCTGTGTGAACAGTCTGAGAAAGTCCCGGGCATGGACCCCGTGACCTACGAGCGCCACGGCGCCGCGGCCCTGCTGACCATCGACCGCCAGGAGCGGCGCAACGCGATCGACGGGCCGACAGCCGAGCTGATCGCCGGCGCGTACGACCGCTTCGTGGCTGACGACGACGCCCAAGTGCTGGTGATCACGGGTGCCGGCGGCGTGGCCTTCTGCGCCGGTGCGGACCTCAAGGCGATCGAGAGCTTCGCCCCCCGCATGGAGGATCCGCGCGGCCCACTCGGCATCAGCCGCGTGATCTCGCCAAAGCCGACGGTCGCGGCAATCTCGGGCTGGTGCCTGGCCGGCGGCCTGGAGCTGGCGCTCTGGTGCGACCTGCGCGTGGCGACCGACGATTCCGCCCTCGGCTTCCCCGAGCGCCGCTGGGGCGTGCCGCTCGTGGACGGTGGCACACAGCGGCTGCCGCGGATCGTGGGGCTCGGGCGCGCGCTCGACCTGATCCTCACCGGCCGCATCGTGGACGCCGACGAGGCGCTCGGGATGGGGCTGCTCACGGAGGTCGTTCCCGCCGGACGCCATGTGGAGCGCTCGCTCGAGATCGCGGAGGCGCTGGCGCGCTTCCCGCAGGACACCATGCTCGCGGACCGCCGCGCCGCGATCGAGGGCATCGGACTGACCTTCGAGGAGGGCCTCGCGCTCGAGGCCGAGAGCAGCGGGCCGACGCGAGAGACCGCCTGGGCCGGCGCCGCCCGCTTCTCTGGTGGCGAGGGAAGAGGGGGCGCCGGCTCCGGCGTTTGAGTACCCCTGCGGAAACTCACCCCCTGAAACGCGGGCATTCGCAAGAACTTGCGGGTGATCGAAAAAAGATTTGCGGGCGCGCCGGATAACCTCGCCCGCGTGGCATCGCCCGCCATAGAGGTGAACGACCTGCGCAAGGCGTACGGGCCTGTCGAGGCCGTACGCGGGCTTTCGTTCGAGGTGGGGCGCGGCGAGATCTTCGGGCTATTGGGCCCGAACGGGGCCGGCAAGACCACCACCGTCGAGATCCTGGAGGGCTACCGCCGCCGCTCGGCCGGCGAGGTGCGCGTGCTCGGGCACGACCCGGCAACGCGCGACCGCGATCTTCAGCAGCGCGTGGGGATCGTGCTCCAGAGCTGCGGCTTTTACCCGCGCGTGACGGTGCGGGAGGCGGTGAACCACTTCGCCAAGGCGTACGACCGGCCGCGAGACGCGGACGAGACGATCGCGCTGGTGGGGCTCGGCGAGAAGGCGGATGCCCGCACCAAGGACCTGTCGGGCGGCCAGCGGCGGCGGCTGGACCTGGCGCTCGCCCTGGTGGGCGACCCCGAGCTGGTGTTCCTCGACGAGCCCACGACCGGCTTCGACCCCGCCGCGCGGCGCACGGCCTGGGGCGTGGTGAGGGCGCTCAAGGAGCTCGGCAAGACCGTGCTGCTCACGACGCACTACCTCGACGAGGCGCAGGAGCTGGCCGACCGCGTGGCGATCGTCAAGGAGGGGCGCATCGTGGCCGAGGGCCCGCCGGACCAGCTCGGCCCTGGCAGCTCCGGCTACCGCGTCTCGTACCTCTCGGGCGGCAGCCGCGTGGAGCACCAGACGGACGACCCCACCGAGCTGCTCCACCGCCTCACCCGCGACGCGATCGCCCGCGGCGAGCGGCTCGAGGGCCTGGAGGTCACGCGCCCCACGCTCGAGGAGGTCTACCTCCAGCTCACCGCCGAGGCGGACTCCACGTGAGCCCCGTCGGCCTCGCCTGGCAGCAGTTCCGCTTCGAGCGCAAGCTGTTCTGGCGCAACCCGAGCGCGGCCTTCTTCAACTTCCTGCTGCCGCTGCTGCTGCTGGTGCTGATCGCAACGGCCTTCGCGAGCGACGACAGCGAGCTCGACGTGCTGATCCCCGGCGTGGCCGGCATGGGCGTCCTGGCCACCACGTTCACGGCGCTTGCCTACAACCTCACCTACCTGCGCGACGAGGGCGTGCTGAAGCGGATCCGCGGCACGCCGATTCCGGCGGGCGCCTACCTGGCCGGCTTCATCGGCTCGGCCACGCTCAACGCGATCCTCCAGGTCACCCTCGTGGTCACGATCGGCAACCTCCTCTATGGCGTGGCCTGGCCGCAGGACCCGCTGCTGCTGGCGGCCTTCACGCTGCTGGGCGTGATCTGCTTCGCGGCGCTCGGCGTGGCGTTCTCGCACCTGATCCCGAACGAGGAGGCGGCGCCGGCCTACACGAACGCGGTCTTCCTGCCGGTGATCTTCATTTCCGGCGTCTTCTACTCGGCCGACGACCTCCCGGACGCGCTGAAGGCGGTGGCCGAGGCGCTACCGCTGAAGCACCTGATCGACGGGCTGTCGCAGGCGATTGTCGGGGGCTCCGCCGACGTGGGCACCGCCGCCGTCGTGGTGGCGGCCTGGGCCGCCGGGGCGCTCTTCCTGGCGGTGCGGTTCTTCAGGTGGGAGTGAACAGCGGGCATTGAAAGAGGGACCTCCGATCGGAGTTTGCCGCGCATATCGCGGTTAACTCCGATGGCACCACCCCTTCACCGCTGCCGTACACGCTCGGTCCGGCGCCGACGCTAGAGCCGCAGCGCGTGCCCGTGCCGGCGCAGCCACGCCTCGTGCTCGCGCCAGCGCGGCGAGCGTGAGGCCAGCAGGCGCCAGAAGCGCGCCGAGTGGTCCGCCACGTCCAGGTGCGCAACCTCGTGCTCGACCACGTAGTCGAGGATCTCGGCGGGCGCCAGCAGCAGGCGCCAGTTGAAGCTCATCGCCCCGCTCGTGGAGCAACTCGCCCAGCGCGTGCGCTGCCCGCGGATCTGAAGTGAGCTGTAGCTGCGGCCGGCGCGCGCGACCGCGGCGTCGAGGCGGGCGGCCACCTCGCTCCGGGCCTGGCGCCGGTACCAGGCTTCGAGCGCGCGTCCCTGGCTCGAGATCGGGCGGAAGCACCACTCGTAATTCCGCTCCGCGCCTGACTATGTGTGCGCGGCGCCGACCCGCCTCCGTCCTAACGTTCAGCAGAAGCCGCTCGTCGAGGTACGGAATCTCGCCGCCAGCCTGGACTTGCGGGGGCGGGAACTCGCTCTCCGACTCCCTCATTCGGCGCAGCGTCCGCTCTATCCATGGACGTTTCTCCTGGACGAATGGCTCAACGTTTCGGAGGGGGAAACGGCGCGGCACGACGACCTGGACGCCGTCCGCATCGACCAGGATTCGCGCTTGTAGAGCGCGATCCGAGCGCCTGATCCGGTACGGGAGCGTGGACACAAGGGCCACGATAGGGACCGCCGCGGAGGTCAAACATCCGTCCAGGTGCCTCATTTGGGGGACCCGCCTACCGACAAGACCTCAGCGGCGCCGTCTTTCCCCTACGGCGCCGCCCGAAGACTCATTACATCCAGGCAAACGGAAGGAGAGGGGAATATGACTAAGACGAGGAAGATTCTGCGTTCACTTGTTCTTGTTGGTGTGGTTGGCGCAGTGGCCACCGCCGGTGCGTTCTCGGCCTTCTCGAGTCAGACGGACAACCCCAACAACACGATCACCGCGGGCACCGTGTCCATCGAGGACAACGACGCCGCTGGAGCGCTCTACAGCATCGCCGCGGCGAAGCCCAGCGACCCGAAGGAGAACTGCATCGAGGTCAAGTACACGGGCTCGCTGCCGTCGGACGTTCACCTCTACCGCGTGCCCGGCGCACTCGGCTCGCTCGGCACCTACGCGAATATCAAGGTCGAGTACGGCACGCAGGCCAGCCCGAGCTTCCCGTCGTGCACCGGCTTCAGCTCGGCCGGGACGCTGTATGACGGCGACCTGCCCGGACTCGCGACCACGTACGCGGGCGGCTACGCGGCCACCCCGGGCGTGGATGGTGACTGGGATCTCAACGAGACGCTGGTCTACCGCGTGACGGTCTCGATCGACGACGACTCGGCTGCTCAGGGTCTCACCACCGGCGCGCACAGCCTGCGCTGGGAGGCTCGCAACCAGTAACGCGAGGGTGGGCTGACCGTCTCGGTCCCAACCATGACCCTGACGATCACACCCATCCGCACCGCCGGCATCGCATCCGGCCTGGCGCTTGCGGCGCTGCTGGTGCTCGCGTTCCGGGTGCCCGCCTCCAGCGAACTGCTGGGGGCGGGCGTCCGCTTCACCGCCATGGCACCTGGTGAGGTCCATGTGCCGAGTGCGGACTCATTCCTCGAGGTCGGCAAGCTCACGCCCGGCGGCAAGCCGGCGCGGGCAACGCTCCCGGTGAGGAACGTCACTCGCGGTCCGGTCGACGTGCGCATGCGCGCGCGGATTGCCACCCATGACCTCGACCGTGCCGTGCGCGTCGAGCTGCGAGCGGGCGGTCGGATGCTCGCGTCCGGCACGCTGGCGGACCTGCGCCGCTGGACGCGCCCGGTGAGGCTCGAGCGCGCCGGCGAGCGGAGCGTCCACGTGCGTGCCTGGATCCCGGCCGGCACTGAGGACACCGTGGGCCGCCGCGTCTCGGTGAAGCTTCAGCTCGACGCCGACCTCGTGAAGGCCCCGCGGCGATGACCGCGCTCACCACCCCGCGCAGCCGCCGCGTGCGGCTGATCGCGCCCGTGATCCCCGCGCTGCGAGTCCTGCGCGGACTGCTGCGCTTCCTCGGCTTCACGGTGGCGGGCTTTGCCGTCGGAGTGGCACTGGCCCTGGCCGTGCCGCTTGCGTTCCACGCCCGCCCGCTGGTGGTGCTGTCGGGCAGCATGGAGCCGGCGCTTCACACCGGCGACGTTTCCGTGGTGCGGAGCATCGCGCCGCTGAACGCGCGCCCCGGGGACATCGTGACCTTCCGGGACCCCGACAACGCCGATCGCCTCATCACGCACCGCGTGCGCGCCATGCGCGTGCAGGGCGATGCCGTCGTGTTCCGCACGCGCGGCGACGCCAACAACGTCTCCGAGCACTGGCGCGTGCCCGCGAGCGGCGAGATCGGCCGCGTGATGTACAGGATCCCGAAGCTCGGCTGGGTGCTTTCGTACGCGCGATCGAAGGGCGTGTTCGTGCTGCTGCTCGGCGGCGCGCTCGCGCTCCTGCTGGTACTCGAGCTGACGGCGATCTGGCGCCCCGAGGAGGGCGACCGTGACGAGCTGGCGTAAGGCCAAGTTGGCCGCGCTTGCCTCTGTGGCGGCGCTCGCCATGGCGTCGACGACCGTCGGCGGAACGCAGGCCGCCTTCACCGGGGAGACCAACGAGGGTCTGAACGTGATCACCGCGATGCCGGACTTCCGCGGGCCGACGGTCTCGCCGATCGCCATCGGCAAGGACAGCGGCGGCGCGACCGGCTTCATCAAGACCGGTGCCACCTACCGGATCTACGCCCAGGTGACCGACGTCGGCGCGCCCCCGAGCGGCACCGCAACCGTGAACGCTGACGCCTCCAACGTGACCGCCGGACAGGTGGCGGTCCCGCTCGTGGCGGGCTCCTATACGGCCGGTGGAGTGAGCTACAACTACCGCAGCGCCGTCCTGACCGCCGGAGCGCTGGCCAACGGCCCGCAGCCGTTCACGGTTACCGCTACCGACGTGGCGGCGAACGTGACGCAGGCCAACGGCTCCGTGATGGTCGACAGCACCGCGCCCGCAGCCTCGAACATCTCGGCGAGCGGCGGCATCGCAGGCCGGCCCGAGGTCGGCGACGTGCTCACGCTCACGACGACCGACACGCTCGACACCTACTCGCTGCTCGCGAACTGGACGGGCGCGGCCACGACGGTTCAGGTTCATATCGTCAACCAGGGCGGCGGCGACCGCCTCCAGGTCTGGGACTCGACCGGACTGACGCAGATCCCGTTCGGCACGATCAACCTGGGACGCAACGACTTCACCACCACGACGCTCAACTTCAACGGCTCGACAATGACGCAGGCCGGCACCGCGATCAACATCACCCTCGGGGCCCCCGTGGTCGGTGTTCAGACGACCGTGGCTGCCGCGGCCAACATGTCCTGGAACCCGTCCGCCACGGCCACCGACCGCGCCGGGAACGCAATGACCACCGGCAACTTCGGCGAGCCCGCCCCGCTCGACTTCGACTTCTAGATCACCGGCACGCTCCCGCCGTCCACCGCCCAGGCGGCGCCGGTGACGTTCGAGGCGCGCTCCGAGCAGAGGAAGGCGATCACCGCGGCCACCTCCTCGGCGCTGCCCATGCGACCCAGCGGCGGGCTCGAGCGGGTGGCGGCGAGCACGTCCTCCCGGGTGGAGCCGGTGCGCGCGGCGATCTGGTCCGCCAAACCGCCCTCCCCCATCCAGAGCTCGCCCTCGACCGCGCCAGGGGTCACGGCGTTCACCAGCACGCCCTGCCGCGCGAACGCGTCCGCGAACACGCGGCTCAGCGACAGCTCCGCCGCCTTGGTGACCGAATAGGCGGCGTCGAGCCGGCCCGACGGGCGCCTGCCCGACGACGAGCTCACATTCACGATCCGTCCCCCGCCCGCCGCCGCCATCGCGGGGGCCAGCGCGCGCATCAGCCTCATCGGAGCCATCACGTGCAGCTCCCACTGCTCCTGCCAGTCGGCGTCGGTGAGGTCCTCGAGCGCACGCGCCTGGCTCGTGCCCGCGTTGTTCACGAGCGCCCACGGCGGCTCCGGGCAGGCGCCGAGCAGACGCTCGCCGGCGTCGGGCGCCGTCACGTCGAGCTCCACGTCGGCGCCGCGCCGCGCCACGGTGAGCACCCGCGCGCCCTCCTGCGAGAGCATGCGTGCCGTGGCGGCGCCGATGCCGCGCGTGCCGCCCGTGACAACGCAGACCCTGCCTTCGAGACCGAGGTCCATATGTCATGAAGTCTCACACCATCCACCGGACGTTCAACACGCAGCAGCGCCGGCAGTTCATCCGCATCACCGACGACGTTCAGGCCGCCGTCGACGAGGCGGGCATCGCGGAGGGGCTCGTGCTCGTCGGAGCCATGCACATCACGGCCGCCGTCTGGATCAACGACGACGAGCCGGGGCTCCACGAGGACGCGATGGAGTGGCTCGACAAGCTCGCGCCGCCGAGCTGGAAGCCGCCCGCGAACGACGTCGCCCGCCAGCTCTTGCCGGACCCGGGCGACTACCGCCATCACCGCGGCGGGGAAGACAACGGCGACGCGCACCTGAAGAACCTGCTGGTCCACCATCAGGTGATCGTGCCGGTGACCGACGGGCGCCTCGACCTCGGCCCCTGGCAGCAGGTCTTCTACTGCGAGTTCGACGGCGGCCGGCCGAAGCGGATGATCATCAAGGTGCTTGGGGAGTGAGCAGGTCCTCGTTGACCGAATGCGGCATCGGCTTCCCCGCAAGCCCTGAGAGCAGGTTGTCGACCGCTATGTCGGCCATGCGCCCGCGCGTGGCATGCGTGGCCGAGCCCACGTGCGGCACCACCAGAAGGTTGGGCGCGTCGAGCAGCGGATGGTCGCCCGGGAGCGGCTCCGGATCGGTCACGTCGAGCGCCGCGCCGGCGATCTCGCCGGCATGGAGGGCGCGGGCCAGCGCATCGGTGTCCACCACGGGCCCGCGCGCGGTATTCACCAGGTAGGCGGTCGGCTTCATCCGCGCCAGCGCCTCGTCGTCGATCAGGCCGCGCGTCTCGGGCGTGAGCGGGCAGTGCAGGGTCACGAAGTCGGAGCGCTCGAGCAGCTCGTCGAGCCCCACCCCGCCGCTGCGGCTCGTGGTGAGCAGCTCGCAGCCGAATCCCTCCAGCCGGCGCCCGACCGCCCGACCGATCCGGCCGAAGCCGACGATGCCCACGGTCGCCTCGTGCAGGTCGCGACCGAGCATCAGCCCCGGCTCCCACGTGGCCCAGCGGCCGGCGCGGACGAACGTCTCGCCCTCGGCGAGCCGGCGTGCGATGCCGAGCATCAGCGCGAGCGCGATGTCGGCGGTGGACTCCGTGAGAACCCCGGGCGTGTTGCCGACCGGGATGCCGCGCGCTGTGGCCGCCTCCACGTCCACGTTGTCCACGCCGACGGCGTAGTTGGAGATCGCGCGCAGGTTCGGGGCGGCGTCCATCAGCTCGGCGTCCACGGCGTCGGTGAGCAGCGACAGGAGCCCCTCAAGCCGCGGCGCGCGGGCGAGCAGCTCGGCGCGCGGAGGCGGCACGCGCTCGGGCCAGACCTCCACTTCGTGCTCGGCCTGGAGGCGCTCGAGCGCATCGCCGGGAAGCCGGCGGGTTACGAACACGCGTGCCTGGGCACCCATTGGGGCGAGGAGCATGGCACGAGCGGGGGCGTCAGGGAAGACGCAGGAGCAGCCCGCCCGCGCAGCCGAGACGGTGGCGCTGGTGGCAAATGAGCGTTCGGGATCGAGCGATCCCGAGCGCTGCGCCGACTGCCTGTGCTCCTTCGGCGTCAGCGTGAGGCGCTTCGACATCGAGGAGATCGAGGAGGCGGTCGTGTCGGGCGTCGACCGCGTGGTCGTGGCCGGCGGCGACGGCAGCATCGCGCCCGTGGCGGCGGCGGCCGGGGCGGCAGGCATCCCGGTGGCCGTGGTCCCGGCCGGCACTGCGAACGACTTCGCCCGACGGATGGAGCTGCCACAGGAGCTCTCCCCCGCCTGCGAGCTGGCCGCGCGCGGCACCCGGCTCCGCGAGCTCGAGCTGGGCTGGCTCAACCGGGAGCGGCCGTTCGTGAACGTGGCGAGCGCCGGGCTGCCCGCTCCCGCCGCTGAGCGCGCCAGCTCTTGGAAGCGCCTGCTCGGGCCGCTGGCCTATGCCGTTGGTGCCGTGGCCGCCGGGCTCACCGCGAAGCCGCTCACCTGCCTCGTGGACTGTGACGGGCGCGAGCTGCTCGCGGGCGAGGCCTGGCAGGTCACGGTGGCGGCGTCGGGGGCGTTCGGCGCGGGGACCGTCCTGGAGGGTGCCGACCCGACCGACGGCAGGCTCGACGTGATCGGGGTCGAGGCCGGCCCGCGACTCGGCCTGATCGGGCTGGCGTATCGCCTGCGGAGCGGCGGCGTGGCCGACCATCCGCGCGCGTTCCAGACGCGCTGCACGACGGCCGAGGTGCGTGTGCCCGATGGCACTCCATTCAACGTGGACGGCGAGGTCGTGCCCGCCGGCTCCGCGCGCTTCACGGCCCAGGAGCGAGCGTTCCAGCTGGTCGTTGGCTAAGACTCTGCGGCTGATGGCAACTCTCAAGAGCGTGCTCGGAGCGCCTGTCTGCGCCGCGGTCCTCGCGCTGCCGGCGCCGGTGCTCGCCCAGGGCGGCGCGCCCGCGCCCGACTTCACCGAGCCCTGCCCGGCGCTCTATCCCGGCGACGACGCGGCGAAGGAGCGGCTCGCGCGCTGGATGGCGCGCGCCGCGGCCGACCGCGGGCTTCCGCACGAGCTGCCCGTGATGGCGGCGCTCGCCGAGAGCGGCCTGCGCAACCTCCGCGGCGACAGCTACCACGGCTTCTTCGGCATGCACGAATCGCTCAACGCCGGCGAGTACCGCGGCTTCCCCCGCAACCCCCAGCTTCAGTTGAACTGGTTCCTCGACTCCGCGGCCGCGGTCCGCCAGCGGCGCGTGGCCGAGGCGCGCCCGGATCCCGCGAAGGACGTGCGCGCGTTCGGCATCTGGATCGCCGACGTGGAGCGACCAGCGCCCGAGAACCGCTCCGGCTACCAGCGGCACCTCGCGCAGGCACGCGACCTGATCGCCGGCAAGTGCGCCGCCCCGATGAGCAACGACACGACGCCGCCGCGGCTCCTCTCGCGCATCGCGCGGCCCCAGCACCCGCTTGCCGCAGGAGGGATCGTGGTGAGCGTGCGCTGTCCCGACCAGGACTGCCTCGCCGGAGCCGCGGCGACCGTCGGCGAGCGGACCCGCCGGGCGACCGCCAGGGAACCCGCCGAGCGCGGCTACACCGCCCTGTCCGTGGCCGTTCCGCGCCGCGCCCGCCGCGCCCTTAGGGCCGGTCGAAGCGTGCGCGCGCTCGTGACCGTCTGCGCAGCGGATGCCGCGGCGAACGTGCGCACTCGGCGGCGCTCCGTCCTCCTGCTGCCCTGAGTACTCTCGGACGATGGCAAGGGACACGGGCCTGCCGAGCACCGACGCTCAGTCCGACTTCAGCCGCGCGCGCCGCCGGCGCGCGCTCTCGCGCCTGTCGGCGCGCCTGCGCCGTGCGGAGGACGTGCACCACATCCTGCCGTTCGAGGAGGTGGCCCGCGCGCTCGGGCGGACCGGCGAGCGACGACTCGGCCAGCAGCTGATCACGCTGGACTCGATCGTCGGGACGGTGGACCGCTCGCGCGAGTTCGACCGCGACTTCCGGCCCACCTCCCCGCGCGTGCGCGAGCGCTGGCAGCGCATCAACACCGCCCAGCGCAAGGGCGAGGCGATGCCCCCGATCGACGTGTACCGCATCGGCGAGCTGCACTTCGTCCAGGACGGGCACCACCGGGTCTCGGTGGCGCGCGCGCTCGGGCACAAGGACATCAACGCGTACGTGACCGAGGTGCTGACCCAGTTGGGCGCCGACCGTGAGATCCGCCTCAAGGACCTCCCGCTGAAGAGCCACGAGCGGCTCTTCTTCGAGCGCGTCCCCCTCACCAAGGAGGAGCGCGAGCGCATCCACCTCAGCGACGAGTGGCGCTATGCCGCTCTGGCCGAGGCCGTGGAGGCGTGGGGCTTCCGCGTCAGCCAGGCACGCGGAGAGCCGCTGTCACGCCGCGATGTCTCGGAGGCCTGGTTCCGGGACGAGTACGGGCCCGTCGTCGAGATGCTGCGCGAGGCGCAGCTGGTGCCGAAGGGCGTGAGCGACACCGAGGCCTACATGAAGGTCTCGCATTTGCGCTACCTGCTGCTGCGCACGCACGAGTGGACCGACGACGTGATCGACGCGGTCCGCCGCGACCTCGAGCACCCCGGGCTCGAGGACGACACGATGGTCAGGAAGCTTCGTCGGGAGTTGAAGTAGCCGGCTGCTCGCCGCCGCCGGCGTCCGTGGTGGCGGCGGGGCCCGGGGCATCCACCATGAGGTTGCGCCCGTCGTCGGGGTCGAAGACCTGGAGCCGGGTGGCGTCCACCCACAGCTCGGCCTCCTGGCCCTGCTGCACCTTGGCGGCCGGGTCGAGTCGCGCGACGATGTGTCCCTCCCCCGCCGTCGGGACCTCGCCGCCGCCCGCATCCTGAGCGAGCTCGCGCAGCTCGTCGGACTCGATCGTGGCGTCCGACGCCACGGTGAAGTGCGCGTACAGCTCGGAGCCCATCGACTCGAGCACGTCGATCTTTGCGCGGAACGTCGAGCCGCGGTCCTTGGCGTCGCCGACCAGCGACGCGTCCTCGAAGTGCTCGGGCCGGATGCCCGCGATCAGCTGGCGGCCCTTGGCGCTGCTGACGCGCTCGTGCATCTCCGGCGGCAGCCGCACGTCGCCGAACGGCAGCTTGACCGTGTCGCCCTCGACCGTCGCCGGCATGAAGTTCATCGCCGGCGAGCCGATGAAGCCGGCCACGAACAGGTTCACCGGCTCGTGATAGAGCTCCATCGGAGCGCCCACCTGCTGGACAACGCCGGAGCGCATCACGGCGACGCGGTCGCCGAGCGTCATCGCCTCGGTCTGGTCGTGGGTCACGTAGATCGTCGTGGTGCCGAGCTGCTGCTGGAGGCGGGCCACCTCGGTCCGCATCTGCACGCGCAGCTTCGCGTCGAGGTTCGAGAGCGGCTCGTCCATCAGGAACGCCGCCGGGTCGCGCACGATCGCGCGTCCCATGGCCACGCGCTGGCGCTGCCCTCCGGACAGCTGCGACGGCTTGCGGTCGAGGTGCGCCTCGAGGTCGAGCACGCGCGCGGCCTCGGTGACCTTCTTGTCGATCTCCTCGCTGTCGACGTGCCGCAGCTTCAGCGCGAAGCCCATGTTGTCGCGCACGCTCATGTGCGGGTAGAGCGCGTAGTTCTGGAAGACCATCGCGATGTCGCGATCCTTGGGCGCGCGGTCGTTCACCACGTCGCCGCCGATCTTGAGCTCGCCGTCGGTGATGTCCTCGAGCCCCGCGATCATCCGCAGCGCCGTCGACTTCCCGCAGCCGGACGGCCCCACGAGGATCATGAACTCCCCGTCCTTGATCTCGAGGTTCATGTCGCGCACGGCCTCGTAGCCGTCCGGGAATCGCTTCGTCACGTTCTCGAGCTTGATGTCCGCCATCTGGCCTTCCTCCCTATCCCTTCACTGCGCCGGCGGTCAGGCCCGCGACTATCCGGCGCTGGAAGATCAGCACCATGATGATTATTGGAATCGTCACCACAACTGCGGCTGCCGAAACCGCGCCGATCGGCTGCTCGAACTGCGAGGCGCCGGTGAAGAAGGCCAGTGCGGCGGGAACGGTCCGCGCGTCGTCGGTGGATGTGAGCGTGTTCGCGAAGATGAAGTCGTTCCAAGCGAAGATGAAGACGAGGATCGCGGCGGTGAACACGCCGGGCGCCGCGAGCGGCACGATGATCTTGCGGAACGCCTGGAACGGAGTGGCGCCGTCGATCTGAGCCGCCTGCTCGAGCTCCCACGGGATCTCGCGGAAGAACGCCGACAGCGTGTAGATCGCGAGCGGAAGCGTGAAGGTCATGTAGGGGATGATCAGCCCGGGCCAGGTGTCGTAGAGCCCGATGGTGCGCCACATGTCGAACAGCGAGCCGACGATCGAGATCGGCGGGAACATCGCCACGGCGAGCGCGCCAGACAGGATGACGGCCTTGCCGGCGAAGTTGAGCCGCGCGAGCGCGTAGGCGGCCATGGCCGCGAGCACGATCGAGATCAGGGTGGCGATGCCGGCGATGCCGAGCGAGTTGATCAGCGCGGCGAGGAAGGTGTCGTCGGAGAAGATCACGTCGTAGTTGTCGAACGAGATGCCGGAGAAGAACTTCCGGTCCGACAGCTGGTCCGACGTCTTCAGCGACAGCGACGTGATCCACGCGACCGGGATCAGCGCGTAGAGCACGACGACCGCGATCAGGATCGACCACATCCCCCGCTCGCGACCGGTGTGCTGGCCGTTCACGTCTCCCCCCTCTGCTGTGCGGTGCTGGTGCCGAGCGCCTTCACGAAGAAGGTGGCGATCAGGATCACGCAGATGAATATGAGCACCGACACCGCCGAACCGAGCCCGAGGTTCACGCGGTTGATCAGCACGTTGTAGCCGAGGATCGACACAGTCTCAGTGCCGTTGGCGCCTCCGGTCATGATGAACGCGCTGTCGAAGATCCGGAACGCGTCGAGGGTGCGGAACAAGAGCGCCACCAGGATCGCCGGCCGCATTAGGGGAATGGTGATCCTGAAGAAGCGTTGGATTGCGCTGGCACCGTCGACCTTCGCCGCCTCGTGCAGCTCGTCCGGCACCAGCGACAGGCCGGCCAGCAGCAGCAGCGCCATGAACGGCGTGGTCTTCCAGACCTCCGTCAGGATGATCACGAGCAGCGAGCCGCTCCGGTTCGTGAGCGGCGTCGCGTCGTCGG
Source organism: uncultured Thermoleophilaceae bacterium (assembly GCA_963771715.1). Lineage (GTDB taxonomy): Bacteria > Actinomycetota > Thermoleophilia > Solirubrobacterales > Thermoleophilaceae > JACVRW01. The sequence goes on along the minus strand of CAVYUQ010000010.1, from coordinate 57,282 downwards.
AGATCAGGGGCAGGCCGGCCACGAAGCCGCTGGCCGGGTCGAAGGCGTATCGCCAGGCGAACGCCGCGACGACGGTCACTATCCCGTACGGGATCAGCACCGCGGCGCGCACGGCGCCGCGTCCGAAGATCGCCCGGTGCATCACCAGCGCGATCAGCATGCCGAGCACCAGCTCGATCGCCACGGAGACGACCGTGATGATGAGCGTGGTGCCCACGTCGGTCCACCAGGTGGTCGACGTGAGCACGTCGCTGTAGTTCGAGAGGCCGACGAACTCCTTGTCGTCCGGGAAGCGCAGGTCGAACTTCTGGAGCGACAGGTAGATCGCGTAGCCGATCGGATAGCCCGTCACGATCAGCATCGCGATCACCGCTGGGGCGCAGAGCAGCCAGCCGAGCTTGCGCTCGGCCTTGGCGCGGTCGGTTACCTTCTGCCGCTTCGGCGCGGCTGCGGGCGGGGCGGCGACCTGGCTGGCTTCCATCAGAAGATCTTCCCCTCGGCCGCCTTCTCCATACGGTCGCGCAGCTTCGCCTCGATCCCGCTCGGATCCACGCCGTCGGGCGGATGGAAGGTCTTCTGGATCGCGAGCGAGATGTCGCTGTAGGCCGGCGTCACGGGACGCGGCGCCGCCGCCTCGATCGACTCGCGCAGCAGGTCGGCGAACGGGTATGCCTTCTGCACCTCGGGCGTCTCATACACCGCCTCCGTGGTGGGCGGTAGCCCGCCCTTCTCGGCCGCGATCGCCTGGTGCTCCGGGCTCGCCAGGCACGTGGCGGCCTCGAACGCGAGGTCCGGCTTCGTGGAGTACGAGGACACGCCGATGTTGATCCCGCCCAGCGGCGGGCGGCTCGGCTCGTCCTTCACGGTGCGCGGATAGCGCGCCCAGCCAATGTTCTTCTGGAACTCCTCGCTGACGGCCGCGGCGCTCGGATAGATGTACGGGTAGTTGAGCTGGTAGACGGAGCGGCCTCCCTCGAAGCCGAGGCGCCCGTCGTCCTCCTTGTTGGTCGCCATGCCGGGCGGCGCCGCCTTGGAGTCGGCGAGCTTCTTCTCGATCTCGGCGGCCTTGACGGCGCTGTCGTCCACCTTCACGTCGCCGTTCTGGTCCACGATCTGGCCGCCCGCTCCGGCGATCATCGAGTTGATCCACACGGTGAGGCCCTCGTACTGGGCGCCCTGCACCTCCATCGCCTTGCCCTTGGCTGCGGCGTCGTCGATCAGCTCGTCCCAGGTGATCTCGTCGCCCGGCGGATCGACCTCGTCCTTGCGGTACCAGAGCAGCTGCGTGTTGCTCGTGAACGGGATGCCCCAGACCTTGCCCTGGAACTCGACGGTCTTGAGCGGGCCGTCGAGCTTGTCCTCCTCCGCCGCGGTGCGGTCCTCGCCCTCCCAGGGCAGGATCCAGCCGGCCTCGGCCAGCTCGGCGGTCCAGATCACGTCCATCCCCACGAGGTCGATGCTGTCGTCCTCGGCCGCGAGCCGGCGGACGATCAGCTCACGCTGCTGGTTCGCGTCCGTCGGCAGCTTCACGTAGTTGATCTGGTACTTCCCCTGCGCCTGCTCGTTGCACTCCGACACCGCCTGGTCGTAGGCGCCGCCGGGCTCGTTGAAGACGTACCAGTTGATCGCGCGGGCGCCGGTGCCGCCCTCCTGGCCGCCCACCCCGCAGCCGGCTGCGATGCCTGCGGCGAGCACGAGGATCCCTACGGCTAGACCGGACCTCCCTGTCCTCAAGCCCTCCCCCTCACGCGTGTCGCTTACCCCCTCAGCCGAGTTGGCAATCGCCGACGGCTGGATTCATCTCCGCGCGCGTGCCTAAGTCAAACGGAGGGTGATCGCGCCGGCGTGCGCGGCCAGCGAGCCGCCGCTCCACGACCCGGGCGTGGTCTCCAGCACCAGGTCCCCGTCGAGCGGCGCGCGCTGGGATTCGGCCGTCGTGTTGATCGCGATCGTGTGCTCGCCGCGGCGGTATGCGAGCACGCCCGGCCCGGCCTCGATCAGCTCGATGCCGTCGCCGAGCAGCCTGCGCAGGGTGAGCAGGTCGCGCACGAGCGACAGGGTCGAGCGCGGGTCGTCGCGCTGCGCCTCGACGTTGGTGGTCTCCGGGTCCACGGGAGGCAGCCATGCGTTCCCGGTCGTGAAGCCGCCCGACGGCGAGGCGTCCCACTGCATCGGGTGCCGGTAGCGGTCACGGCCCGCGCGGTCGTACTCGCGCTCGCCACCCGGTCCGTCGGCGAGCCCGATCTCGTCGCCCTGGTAGAGGAACGCGGGGCCCGGCAGGGTGAGCAGCAAGAGCGCGGCGGCGCGGGCGTTCTCGGCACCGAAGCGCGTCACGAGCCGGCCGAAGTCGTGGTTGGAGAGCACCCAGGCGGCGCCGGGCCTGCGCGTGGTGGCCGCGATCGCGGCATGGAGGCGCTCGGCGTCCCAGGACGCGTGCAGCAGCTCGAACGCAAAGGCCGCATCGAGGTGCTTCAGGTAGGGCTGCCACCTCGCGCTCGGGAGATACACCTCTCCCACGAGCAGCGCGCCGTCCACCGCCTCGCGAATCTTGGCGAGCGCTGCGCCCGTGTCGGGCGCGTTGCGCGAGTTGGTGAGCGCGAGCTTGGCCTCGTCGTCGCGCAGCGGCAGCCCGAACGGCTCGCTCGCGGGCGGGTCGTCCCGCAGCTGCGGGTCCTTCAGCAGCCGGTCGATCGCGTCGACGCGGTAGCCCGCGGCGCCGCGGTCGATCCAGAAGCCCAGCGCGTCCTGCATCGCGGCGACGAGCTCGGGATTGCGCCAGTCGAGGTCGGCCTGCTCGGGATAGAACGAGTGCAGGTAGTAGCGCCCGTCGAGCTCGGTCCAGGCCGGCCCGCCGAAGGCCGACGACCAGTTGTTGGGAGCGTCCGACCAGATGTACCAGTCCGGATGCTCCCGGAACCACGGGTGCTCGATCGACGTGTGGCAGGGCACGAGGTCCATCAGCACCCGCATCCCGCGCTCACGCGCGCCGGCCAGCACGCGGTCGAAGTCGTCGAGCGAGCCGAAGACCGGGTCGACGCCCTTGTAGTCCGAGACGTCGTAGCCGAAGTCGTGCATGGGCGACGGATACATGGGCGACAGCCAGAGCGCGTCCACACCCAGCCACGCAAGGTGGTCGAGCCGCTGCTCGATCCCCCTCAGGTCCCCGACGCCGTCGCCGTCAGAGTCCTGGAACGAGCGCGGATAGATCTGGTAGATGACCGCGTCCTGCCACCACATGAGGCGCTGAGGCTACACGCGCCCGAACGACAAGCACTGAAGGGGATCGCCGCCCTCACCGCTGTCGTTTGCGCGCGTCAGCCCTTGACGGCGCCGGCCGTCATGCCCGCCACGATCCGCCTCTGGAAGAGGATCACCGCGAGCACGAGCGGGATCGTGATCACCACGGACGCTGCGCTGATCGTCCCGAGCGGGACCTCGAACTTCTGGCTGCCGGTGAAGTTCGCAACGGACACAGGCACGGTGAAGGCGTCGGGCGAGCTCGTGAGGGTCACCGCCAGCAGGAACTCGTTCCACACGAAGAAGGCCGTGAGCAGGCCGGCGGTGACGAGGCCGGGCGCTGCGAGCGGGAGCACGACCTTGCGGAAAGCCTGGAAGTAGGTGGCGCCGTCCACGAGGGCGGCCTCCTCCAGCTCCTTCGGGATCTCCTTGAAGAACGAGGTGAGGATGTAGATCGCCAGCGGGAGCGCGAACGTGAGGTACGGAATGATCAGGCCAATGCGCGTGTCGTAGATCCCGATGTCGGTCCACAACTTGAACATCGGCGCGGCGATCGCGATCGCCGGGAAGGTCGAGATCGACAGGATGATCGCCAGGATCAGGAACTTGCGCTTGAAGCGCAGCCGCGCCAGCGCGTAGGCGGCGAACGAGCCCACGATCAGGGCAAGGATGGTGGTGATGGTCGTAACGATCACGCTGTTCTTGAGCGCGGAGGTGAAGTTGTCGTTCTTGAAGATCGAGCTGTAGTTGTCGAGGGTGGGGTTCGGCGGGAAGATGTCCGACTGCGAGAGGTCCGAGCCCGTCTTCAGCGACACGTTGATCAGCCAGTAGAAGGGGAACAGGCAGAAGATGCAGATGAAGATCACGGCGATCGTCATCGACAGCGGTCGGACCCAGTTGCGCTTGGGGCCGCGCCGGATGGCGGCACGGGCCTCCTCGCGCTCCTGCTCGCCCTCGCGAGCGCCGGCCCGGGGTGCGACGACTCCGCCAGACGCTTCCATCAGTCCTCCTCCGCCAGTGATCTGATGTTGCCGCCGACGGTGCGGATGTAGAGGAACGACACCGCCATCACGATGATGAACGTGAGCACCGACAGCGCCGAGCCATACCCGATCAGGCGGTTGGCCGTGAGCTCCTGGTGTGCTATCAGCGACAGCGTCGTCGTGCCGTTCGAGCCCTGGGTCAGCACGTAGGGCAGGTCGAAGATCCGCAGCGCGTCGAGCGTGCGGAAGATCAGCGCCACTAGGATCGCCGGCATCAGCAGCGGGATCGTGATTCGCCTGAAGCGCTGCCAGGTGGTGGCGCCGTCGACCTTGGCCGCGTCGTAGACGTCGTCGGGGATCACCTGGAGCCCCGCCAGCAGGAGCAGCGCCATGAACGGCGCCGTCTTCCATACGTCGGCGAGGATCATCACCGCCATCGCGTAGCCCTCCTGGCCGAGCCAGACGATGTCTTCGCCAATGCCGATCTTGCCGAGCAGCACAGGCGCCAGCCCGAGGTTGGGCTCGAAGAGCGTGCGCCAAGTGAGGGCGCTGACCACGGTGAGCACGGCCCACGGCACCAGCACGACCGTGCGCAGCAGTCCGCGGCCCTTGAACGCCTCGTGCATGGCCACAGCCATCCCGAGACCGATCGCGAGCTCCAGCGTGACCGAGACCCCGGTAAATAGGAACGTGTTCTTGACGGCGTCCCAGAACTCGCTGGAGCCGAAGGCCTCGGTGTAGTTCTTGAATCCCGCCCAGCGCGACAACCCCGGCGTGCGGACGCTGTACTCGTTGAACGAGAGCCAGATCGCGTAGCCGATGGGGTACGCGGCCACCAGGACGATGACCGCCATGGCGGGCGTGAGGAGCAGCGCCGCCAGACGCCGCTCCTCGCTCCCGTAGGTCTTGCCGCGCTTGCGGCGCCGACCCAGTCTTGCCGTGGCAGCTTCCATGCCTCTTAGAACGTCTCGAGGGCCTTCTGGATCTCCTCGTTCATCTTGCTCGCCGCCTCATCGGGCGACGACTTGCCCTGAAGCGCGTCATACACGTTGTTGAAGATCGCCTCGCTGATCTGCGGGTAGACCGGCGACACCGGCCGCGGCTGCGCCTGATCGATCGCGGTGCGCAGCTCCTCGGCGAACGGCATCGCCTTCTTCACCGCCGGGTCGTCGTACGTCTCGGTCACCGTCGGCGGCAGCGACGCCTCGGTCGCCATCAGCTTCTGCTGTTCCGGGTCCGTAGCGAACTCGGCGAACGCGAGCGAGCCCTCGGGGTTCTTCGAGTAGGCCGAGATGGCCAGGTTGTAACCGCCGAGCACGCCGGCGCCCTCGTTCCCGGCGAAGCCCGGGAAGTTGGCGATGTCGAACTTGTCGGCGAGCTTCGAGTCCTTGCCGAGCGAGTACGCGTACGGCCAGTTGCGCATGAAGGTGGCGTTACCGGACTCGAACGCGCGCCGCGACTCCTCTTCCTTGTAAGTCGTGACCGCCTTCGGGGCCGCGCCGTCCTTGATGCCGTCGGCCATGAACGTGAGCACGTCCTTGACCTCCTGGGAGTCGGCCGTGGCCTCCTTGCCGTCCTCGGACAGCACGTTCCCGCCCGCGCTGTAGAGGAGCTCGAGGAAGTTCACCGTCAGGCCCTCGTAGCGGAAGCCCTGGTAGACGACGCCGTTGCCCTGCTGGGCCTCCTTGTAGAGGTCCTCCCATGTGTCCGGCGCCTTTTCGACCTCATCCGTCCGGTAGTAGATGAAGCCGGCGTTCGAGTTGAACGGGACAGCCCAGTTCTTGCCCTCGAACTCCGTGGTGTCCACGGTGGACGGGATGAACTTGTCGCCATTCTGGGAGATGAAGTCGGAGACGTCGAGCAGCCAACCCTGGGCCGCGTACTCGGCCGTCCAGATCACGTCCGTGCCGAGCACGTCGCACTCGGGGGACTTGGCCTCGAGGCGCTGGACCTGAAGCCTGCGCTGCTCGCCCGCGTCCTCCGGCAGCTCCAGCAGCTTCACGTTCGCGTCCGGATTCGCCTTGTTGAAGTTGTCGATGACCGTCCCGAACGCGCCGGTCGTGTCCTTTCCGATGCACCAGGTCACGTCCCCCGAGGCCTTGGCCTGCGTGGCCTTCTTGGCGTCGCCGCCCCCGCCGTCGTCGTCGTCGTCGCCGCAGCCGGCTATCGCAAACATCGTCACTGCGGCCAGCACGGCCAAGAATCGCGGGGTCTTCATCGTCAAGTTCCCTCCTCGTGGGGCACGTTCGATTAGGCGTTACCCGCGTCGACCGGGAAATACTCAGGTCGGCGTCATCGCAACCGGCGCTTAACGGGTCCGCGCCCGCGGTCTGCTGGTCGTCCCAGCCCTCGCAGAGCTCCTCCTAGAGGAGCTCAACCACCTCCGCGGCGGCGGCCTCGCCCGAGCGCACCGCGCCGTCCATGTAGCCGTTCCACACGTGCGCGTACTCGGCGCCGGCCCAGTGCAGAGGGCCGAGCGACGGGTGCAGCGCCGGGCCGTAGTTCGTCCAGGCGCCGGTGGGCATGTGGCAGCCGTAGCAGCCGCGGGTCCACTCCTCCTCGGCCCAGAGGCGCTCGACGTAGGCGTCGGGCGTCGCCGCGCGCGGGCCGAACATGCGCGCGAAGGTGTCGACCACGGCGGTCCGGCGCTCGGCCTCCGGCACCCGGCCGAGCTCTCGCGCCCGGCGGCCCTCGAGGAAGCCGAGCAGCACACCGGGAGACCCGTCCGGCGGCGAGTTGTCGAACGTCAGCCGGACCGGGCCGCGATCGCTCGTGCCCTGGCCGGACAGCCCCTCGGCGCGCCAGAACGGCTCGTCGTAGATCGCCATGCACTTGGCCACGGTGCCCATCGGCATGCGCTGCGTGAGCTGGTCGCGATAGCCGGGCAGCGGCGGGTCGTACGCGATGCGCCCCGCGAGCGTGGGCGCCAGCGCGAGGATCGCGTGCCGGCCGCGCAGCACGGCGCCGTCGGCGTGCAGCGTCACGCCGTCTGGCGAGTGCTCGATGCGCCGCACGGGCGCGCCGAGCACGAGCCGCTCCTCCCCCAGCTCCTCGGCCATCCGGATCGGCACGAGCTGAGAGCCGCCCACGAAGCGGTCCTGCTGGGCGCCGCCCTCGGTGTCGAACAGGAGCTCGAGGCTCCCGGCCGAGTGGATGTAGAACAGCGCGTGGAGCAGCGACATGTCCTCGGGCTGCGCGGCCCAGACGGCCTCGATCCCGAGCTCGAGCAGCATTCGGCCGGGCTTGGTCGCGAGGTTGCGGCGCATCCACGTGGCGAGGGTCTGACCGTCGAGCCGTGCGGCATTCGGGGCCTCCCAGGGGGCCTCGAGCGGAACCTTGCGTGCCAGGCTGTTGAGCCGCCTCTGGGCCCTCTCGACGTCGAGGAGGACGGCGGGGTTGATGCGCGGAATCGCGCCCTTGTAGCGGCGCAGTGCGCCGCCGTACTCGATCAGGTTGTGGCCCTCGCCGTGTGTGGGGAACGTCTCCACGCCGAGCTCGGCGGCGAGCGCCGCCAGCCGGTCCTGGGTCGGCCCGATCCACTGGCCGCCGACCTCGACGACCTTGCCGTCGCCGATGTCGTGGTTGTGCACCCGGCCGCCGACCCGCTCGCGGGCCTCCACGACGATCACCGACGCGCCGAGCGCCTTCAGCCGCCGGGCGGCGGCCAGGCCCGCCAGTCCGGCGCCGACGACGACCACGTCGGCCTCGTGTGTCCGCGAGTCGGCCACCGGCCGGACCCTATCCCCGTCCTCGCTACGCTGCCCCCTTCGGATGGCTTCGTCCACGCGCAGCGAAATGCTCCGCGAGCGCGAGGAGGAGCGCCGCCTCAACATGCGGACGCTCGTGATTGCGAGCTTCGCCTCCGCCGCGGCGGCGGCCGTCACCTCGCAGCTCTGGATCCACGGCACCTGGATCGCCGCGGCGCTCACCCCTGTCCTCGTGACGCTGATCAGCGAGGCGATGCACCGGCCGACGGCGCGCATCGCGCGCGCATGGACCACCGACCGGCCCGCCCTCGGCGCAGGCGCGTCGCGGCACGCGGACCAGCCCGCGCCGGCGGACGAGCCCCTGCCCGCAGCCCGGGCAGCGGGCCCGCCCGGCCCCGTCCGCGTCTACCGCCAGCCGAGTGCCAGCCCGCCGCGGCGGCGGCGGATGGCGCTCGGCGTGGTCGCGGCCACCGCCGCCATCGCCTTCGTCATCGCCGTGGCGGTGCTGACCGCCGGCGACCTGATCTCCGGGGGTTCGATCGGCAAGGGCGACGGTCCGTCGACGTTCTTCGATCCGACCTCCAAGAAGAAGCAGCCGGAGCAGGACGCCAAGCCGACCCCGACCACCACCGAGCAGACCCCCACGACCGAGGAACAGCCGACCACCGAGGAGCCGGCACCGGAAGAGCAGCCGACCGACACGGCACCGACCACGCCGCTGCCCGAGGCTCCCCCCGGCGAGCCGGCCCCGGAGCCGAGCCCGTAGCGGCATTGCGGCGACCGTCCTGCTTTGAGCACACATACGGTGCCTTAGGCAGGACGGTCGATGTCCTCAGTGCTGCTGTTCGTGCGAGGGGCGGTAGCGCCGGCCGAACGCCACGCCCGCCACGCAAACCAGCACACCGAGCCCGCTGCCGATCATGATCACGAGGGGAATTGCGTCGACCTCATCGCCGCTGGGCTCGGACCCGCGGTACAGCGCGACGGCCAACACCACCAGCGCCACCGGTGCGAGCACGGACCAGTAGCTCCGCGTGCGCGCGCCGAGCCAGAACGGCGCTGCGATGAACAGCACGAACGCGATGAGATCGAACACCACGCGCAATATCGGCACGGCGCTGAGCGGTCGTTAGCTGAGCTACGCGGCGGGTCGTTCCGCGGCGGCGGCGCGGCGCGAGAGCAGGTTCAGCTCCGCGACCTCGCGGTAGGCGCGCCCGCCGGACTGCCAGTGCAGCCACCAGCCGGTGTGCCGGATGGCGGCCCCGCTTAGCTCGAGTCCCTTCTTCGCCGCCTCTCGAGCGCCGCTCATGGCGCGCACTTACCCGCAGGCCGCTGCGGCAAACGAGCATGCGACCATCAGCGTGATGGCGCATCACCACCACGGGCACGTCCACACGGACGACACGCGCCGCCTGACCCTCGCGCTGGTCCTGATCCTCGGGCTGATGGTCGTGGAGGTCGTGGCCGGATTCATGGCCTCCTCGCTGGCGCTGCTCTCCGACGCCGCTCACATGCTCACCGACGCCGGTGCGATCGCGCTGGCGCTGTTCGCCGCCCGGCTCGCACGGCGGCCCGCCAGCGGCGGTTTCACGTTCGGGTTCCGGCGCGCCGAGATCCTGTCCGCGCAGCTGAACGGCGCGACGCTCCTGGCGCTGGCGGTGGTGATCGTCTGGGAGGGCGTGCGGCGCCTGGTGGACCCACCCGAGGTGGAGGGCCTCGCCGTGCTCGCCGTGGCGATCGTCGGCATCGCGGTGAACCTGGCGGCGACCCGGGTGCTCGCGGGCTCGGACCGGCGCAGCCTCAACGTTGAGGGCGCCTTCCAGCACGTGCTCACCGACCTGTTCGCGTTCATCGCCACGGCGATCGCGGGCGCGGTCGTCCTGATCACCGGCTTCTCGCGCGCGGACGGCATCGCGGCACTGTGCGTGGCCGCGCTGATGGTGCGCTCGGGCTACGGCCTTCTGCGCGACTCCGGCCGCGTGCTGCTCGAGGCGGCGCCGCGAAGCCTCGACCCGGTGGAGATCGGCAACCTGCTCGCGGCTCAGAACCACGTCGTTGAGGTTCACGACCTGCACGTGTGGGAGGTCACGTCCGGCTTCCCCGCGATCTCGGCTCACGTGACGGTGCGCGCCGGATGCGACACCCAGGCCCACCGTCGCGAGCTCGCCGACCTGCTGCGCGAGCGCTTCGGCATCTCGCACTCGACCCTCCAGGTCGAGACGCGCCATGAGGGCCCGCTGAGCATCCAGCCGCTCGAGCGGGGAACGGGGGCGTGAATTGCCGCGCTTCGTGATCCAGCAGCACGACGCCACCAGCCTTCACTACGACTTCAGGCTCGAGGTGGCCGGTGCTTTCCGCTCCTGGGCCGTCCCGAAGGGGCCGTCGATGGACCCGCGCGACAAGCGGCTCGCGATGGCCGTGGACGACCACGCGCTCTCGTGGGGTGACTTCGAGGGTGTGATCCCCGCGGGCGAGTACGGCGCCGGGCCCGTGATCGTCTGGGACCGCGGCAGTTATGAGAACCTGCGCGACGAGCCGATGGAGGAGGCGCTCGCGGCAGGGCACGCGTCCTTCCGGCTCGAGGGCGAGAAGCTGCGCGGCGGCTGGTCGCTGCGGCGGATCGAGGGCAGGCGCTGGCTGCTCGTGAAGCGCCGCGACGACGCGGCCGACGGTCCCGACCCGGTCGCGGAGCGGCCCGAGTCGGTCGTGAGCGGGCGCACCATCGAGGAGCTCGGCGAGTGATCGAGCCGATGAAGGCGGTGCTCGCCGAAAAGCCGTTCTCCGACCCGGACTGGATCTTCGAGCGCAAGCTCGACGGCATTCGCTGCCTGGCGATCCGGGATGCCTCGGGCGTCCAACTGATGTCTCGCACGGGACGCCGGATGAACGCGGAGTACCCTGGCCTCGTCGAGGCGCTCGAGCGCGAGCACTCCGAGGACTTCATCGTCGACGGCGAGATCGTGGCGTTCCAGAACGGGATCACGAGCTTCTCGCGCCTCCAGCGCCGTGCCCGCGAGCGGGTGCCCGTGTTCCTCTACCTGTTCGACCTCCCCCGCCACGAGGGCGAGGACCTGCGCGCGCGCCCGCTGCGCGAGCGCAAGGCGCGCCTGCGCCGCGCGCTCGAGTTCGGCGGCCCGCTGCGCTTCAACCCGCACCGGAAGGGCGAGCACGGCGAGGAGGTCTACCGCGAGGCCTGCGAGAAGGGCCTCGAGGGCGTGATCGCCAAGCGAGCCGACAGCCCGTACCGGGGCGGCCGCTCGCGCGACTGGCTGAAGCTGAAGTGCCACGCGGAGCAGGAGCTCGTGATCGGCGGATACACCGCGCCGAAGGGCTCGCGCACCGAGTTCGGCGCGCTGCTCGTCGGCTACTACGACGACGGAGGCCGGCTCCGCTACGCCGGCAAGGTCGGCACCGGCTTCGACCAGCACACGCTGCGCGAGCTCGGCGCGCGCCTGCGCGAGCTGGAGCAGGACGAGTCGCCCTTCGAGCCCTTCAAGCCGATCCCGCCGGGGACGCACTGGGTGCGGCCCGAGCTGGTGGGGCAGGTGGGGTTCGCCGAGTGGACGCGCGACGCGCGCCTGCGGCATCCGCGCTACCTCGGGCTGCGCGACGACAAGCCCGCTCGCGAGGTCGTCCGGGAGGTGCCGTCGTGAGCGTCGAGATCACGCATCCCGACAAGGTCCTGTTCCCCGGCGACGGGATCACGAAGGCCGACCTCGCGGGCTACTACGAGCGCGTGGCCGAGTGGATGCTCCCGCACGTGAAGGGCCGCCCGGTGAGCATGCAGCGCTTCCCCGACGGCATCGACGGCAAGGGCTTCTTCCACAAGGACATCCCGGACTACTTCCCGGACTGGATTCGGCGCGTGGAGGTGCCGAAGGCCGGTGGGACCGTGACGCACGTGGTCATCTGCGACGCGGCCACGCTCGTGTACCTCGTGGGCCAGAACACGATCACGCCGCACGTGTGGCTCTCACGCGACGACCGCGTGTGGCAGCCGGACCGGCTCGTGATCGACCTCGATCCGCCGCCGAGCGGCGACTTCGCGGCGGTCCGCCGCGCGGCGCGCTGGACCGGCGACCTGATGCGCGAGCTCGGCTTCTCGCCGTTCGCCCAGGTCACGGGCTCCAAGGGCATCCACGTGTGGACGCCACTTCGCCGGCGCGCCGCCTACGAGGACGTGCACGTGCTGGCCCGCGACATCGGCCGCGTGCTCGCCGACCAGCACCCGGACGAGCTGACCACGGAGTTCCGCAAGGCCAACCGCGGCGATCGCATCCTCGTGGACACCGCCCGCAACGGCTATGCGCAGACGGCCGTGCCGCCGTACGCGGTCCGAGCCCGGCCGGGGGCACCCGTGGCAATGCCGATCGACTGGGAGGAGCTGTCCGACTCGAAGCTGCGCCCGGACCGCTGGAACGTGGGCAACGCTATGCGGCGGCTCGGCGCCAAGGGCGACCCGTGGGCGGACATCGCCTCCTACGCGCGCGGGATCTCGCGAGCCCGCCGGCGCATCAACTCACTGCTCCGCTGAACCCGCCCGCTTCTCGTCGAGGCGGCCGCCGCTGATGGTCGCGGCCATGTCACTGGATTCCTCGCGGTAGACCGAGCCGTCCTCGAACTCGATCACGGGGTACTTGCGCTGCCCCGTCATCCGCTCGATGTCGTCGCGCTTGCCCGGCCGGAGCGGGCCCTTCACGATCTCGTACTCGACTCCGGCCTCGTCGAGCGCCTTCTGAACGCGCCAGCACGGATGCCCGGGGAGCTTGACCCAGACGTTGGGGCAGCGGTGGAGCCGAACGGCCATGCGCCCACGATACTCCGCGTCACGAGCCGCCGGACGTGAGCAGGCGATGGAGCTCGTCCTCGCTCACCCCGGGAGTGATCTCGATGCGGCCGTACGGTGCGGCTGTCCCGGTGCGCGGTGAGGCGAAGCCGGTGCGGTCCTGGGTGAAGACGACGTCGAAGCTGTCCATCAGCCGGGCCAGCAGCAGCCGCGGGATGCGCGGATCGTTGGTTCCGGCCTGGCCGTAGTTGCCGTAGGGAGGTGCGAAGGCGAGCGGTACATACCCGCGCACGTGGAGGGAGAGCTGCTCCTCGCCCCAGCTGATGTCCGAGAACACGCGCTCGCGCCAGCCGTCGATGCGCTCCTCGGTCCCACGGTACGCGTAGAACGGCCCCACGTCGTCGCGGCCGGGCCCGTACTGGATCCGGTGGCCGCCGGTGCCGGCCTGGAGCTGAACCTCCCAGCGGCCGCTGCGCTGGAGGGCGTCGAGCTCCTTCCAGGTCAGATACTCGGTGTGCCCGGCGGCCACGCGCCCCGCGTCCACGAACAGCGCGGCGTCGAAGCCGAGCTCGGCCAGGATCGCGTCGCTGGCGGCCCAGGCGTCCGCGCGCCCGCCGTCGAACGTGAGCAGCAGCGGCCGCGGCGGGAGCCTGACCTCCTCGCCCCTGATGAAGCGGACGAACTGCTCCAGCGTGATCGTCTCGTAGCCCGCATGGTCGAGCAGGACCATCTGCCTCGCGAAGGCCTTCCGCGCCACGCCCCGGTAGAGCAGCACCGGCACGACGGAGCGGTCGGGCCGCTGCGGCGCCCACAGCTCGCGCTCCGCGGGGGTGAGCTCGACGCGCGAGCCGTCCGTGGACCCGCCGCACGCCGCGACCGCCGCGCAGAGGCACGCGGCCACGAGCGCGCCACGGCGGGCCTTCGTGCCCATCGTGAGAACGTAACGCGCCCGGCGCGGAAGCCACCCACGGCTCCGCGCTCGCCGACGAGGTGCTCGCGGCGCTGGACGAAGTGCATACCGCCCAGCAGGCTGGGTAGACGCCCGCCATGGAGACTTCCACCCGCTTCAGGAGGAGCGGCGACGACAGGCCACTGGGCGAGCTCGTCCATGACCTCTCGCGGCAGACATCGACCCTGATACGCCAGGAGATGCGGCTCGCGCAGGCCGAGCTCGCTGAGAAGGGCCGGCACGCCGGCAAGGGCGCCGGCATGTTCGGCGGCGCGGGGCTAGTGGCGCTGTACGGCGTCGGCGCGCTGATCGCGGCGGCCATCCTCGGCCTGGCGACCGTGCTGGAACCCTGGATCGCCGCGGCCGCCATCGGCGCCGGACTGCTGCTGATCGCGGGCATCCTCGTCCTCACCGGGAAGAAGGAGCTCGAGGAGGCGGGGCCGCCGAAGCCCGAGCAGACGCTCGATAGCGTGCAGCGTGACATCGAGACCGTGAAGGCGAGGGCGAGGTCGTGAGCGAGACCCCCACACGGCAGACCCCCGAGGAGCTCCGGCGCGAGATCGAGCGGACGCGCCGGGAGCTCGCCGAGACCGTCGACGCGCTCTCGCATAAGGCGGACGTAAAGCAGAGGGTGAGCGAGAACCCGTTCCCGCTCGCCGCCGTGGCCGGCGGCATCCTCGCCCTGCTGATCGTCCTGCGCCTGATCCGGAGGCGCTGACGATGGTCCGGCACTGGTGGCCGGTCCTGAAGCGGACCGTCAGGGAGTTCAAGGAGGACAACCTCACGGACTGGGCCGCGGCGCTCACCTACTACGCCGTGCTCGCGATCTTCCCGGCGCTGATCGTGCTGGTGTCGATCCTCGGCCTCGTCGGCGAATCCGCAACGCAGCCGCTGCTCGACGAGCTCGGCAAGGTGGCGCCGGGGCCCGCGCAGGAGATCTTCACGAACGCCATCGAGAACCTCCAGGGCAGCCAGGGCACCGCCGGCGTCGTGTTCGTGATCGGCCTGCTCGCCGCCCTCTGGTCGGCATCGGGCTACGTCGCGGCCTTCATGCGCGCGTCCAACGCCATCTACGACATCGAGGAGGGTCGACCGATCTGGAAGACGCTCCCTGTGCGGGTCGGCCTGACGCTCGTCCTCATGCTGCTGCTCGCGCTGTCGGCGCTCGCCGTGGTGCTCACGGGCGGGCTCGCCGAGGCGATCGGGGACGTGATCGGGCTCGGCGATACCGCCGTGACCGTCTGGGACATCGCCAAGTGGCCGGTGCTGCTGCTCGTGGTGAGCTTCATGTTCGCCCTGCTCTACTGGGCGGCGCCGAACGTGAAGCAGCCGGGCTTTCGCTGGATCAGCCCCGGCGGGGTGCTCGCCGTGGTGGGCTGGCTGATCGCCTCGGCCGCGTTCGCCTTCTACGTGTCGAGCTTCGGCTCCTACAACAAGACCTACGGCGCGCTCGCCGGCGTGGTCGTGTTCCTCGTGTGGCTGTGGCTCTCGAACGTGATGATCCTGCTCGGCGCGGAGTTCAACGCGGAGCTGGAGCGTGAGCGCGCCATCGAGGACGGCATGCGCCCCGAGGACAAGGAGCCGTTCGTGGAGCCGCGCGACACGCGCAAGATGGAGCGGCAGCAGGCGTCGTGAGCGTGGAGACCGACCCCCGCCGGGACGCTGGCGACGACGCCGGGCCGTACAGCGGCTACGCCGAGCCGGACGAGCGGCCGCCGTTCGCCGCCTACGCCGCGTTCGCGACCGTGTTCAACGGCGCGCTCGCGGGAGCCGTGGTGGCGGCCAAGCGCTCGGGGCGCGACCTGCCGGAGCGCGTGGAGCCCCAGGACCTCGTCCTGATCGGGGCGGCAAGCCACAAGCTGAGCCGGCTGGTGGCCAAGAAGAAGATCACCTCGTTCGTGCGGGCGCCGTTCACGGAGCTGCAGGGCAAGGGCGGTCCGGCGGAGCTGGAGGAGAGGGCCCGCGGCGAGGGCCTGCGCAGGGCCGTCGGCGAGCTCTTGACCTGCCCGTACTGCCTCGGTCTGTGGGCGTCGGGCGCCTTCCACGCCGGCCTTCTGTTCGCGCCGCGCGCGACCCGCTTCAGCGCATCCGTGCTCACGGCCATGACGATCTCGGACTTTCTCCAGATCGCCTACAAGGCCGTCGACGACTAGCGCTACTGCTCGAGGACGAAGAACTCGAAGCCCATGTCGGGCTCCATGGTGAGCTGGCTGTGGTACGCCGTCACGCGCCGCCCCATGGCCGCCGCGACGACTCCCTCGAACTGGTCCGCCATCGCCTCCTGGAACGTCAGCCGCACCTGCCTGACCATGTCGCCGTTCCCGTTCTTGACGAGCGTCTGCTCGACCGTCGTCATCGTGTCCTCGAGCACGCAGACGACGATGTACCCGTCGAGCAGGAAGCTCTTCGCCTTGGTGGGCCCGCGGCCGTAGTACTCGCGAAAGAGCCCGACGATTCCGTTCGTAACAACTGCCAGCTGCTCTCCCTGGCTGCTCACCGATTCCGTGGTCGGAGTCCGTTCCATTGGCGTGGATTGGCAGCGAGCTAGGGCTGCGTCTCCGCCGGCCTCTCGGTCCGTCGGGTCTCGGCGAGCCGCGCCGGAACGGAGGAGCGGAACAGCCGGCTCACCTTGCCGAGCTTCGCGCGGCAGCGCGGGCACTCCTCACTGTTGAGACCCAGTGCCGGGCTGTAGACGGTCAGTCGGCAGGTGGGGCAGTTGAGATACGCCATTCGCTCTCCTCGGGGGGGCAGCCAGGGTACCCCCCTTCTAGAGCCAAGTCAACGAATGGGGGAGCGAGCGCCCTGCGCCACCAGCTCGTACGCGCGCTCGTACGCCGCCGCCACTGGCACCACGTCGAAGCGCTCCTCCGCGCTGGCGCGGCAGCGCGCCGGGTCGATCTCGTCAAGGCGCCCGACGGCCTCAGCCATGCCGTGCTCGTCCTCCACCACGAAGCCGGTCTCGCCGTCCAGCACCAGCTCGGGCGCCGAGCCGTCGGCGAACGCGATCACCGGTGTGCCACACGCCATCGCCTCGGTCATCACGAGCCCGAAGGGCTCCGGCCAGCGGATCGGCATAAGGAGCGCGCGGGCGCCGGCGTAGAGGTCGCCCTTCTCGTCACCCACCTCGCCGATGTAGCGGACGCCGTCATCGTCGATGTGCGGCTTGACCTCGCGCTTGAAGAAGTCCTCCTCCCCGGGCTGCACCGGGCCGGCCAGTACGAGCGGTACGCCGGCCTCCTGCGCTGCGGCGATCGCCCGCTGCGGCCCCTTGTCGTCGTTGAGCCGGCCGATCCAGAGCAGGTAGTCGTCCTTGTCGTCGCGGAACGGGAAGTCGCCGACCACGATCGGGTTGCCGATCACCGCCACGACATCGAGCCCGTCGGGCGCCTGCTCGGCCTGGTAGCGGCTGAGCGCCACAGCGCTCGCCTTGTGCGCGTGCCGCGCGTAGAACGCCGACGTGTCCTCGGTGAACGGCCCGTGCAGCGTGTGGACCACGGGGGTGTCGATCCGGTCCGCGAACGCGAACGCGGTGAAGCCGCAGTGGTCGTGCAGAACGTCGAACGGCGGGTCCGACTGCTCCATGCGCGCGAACGTGCTCGCCACGTGGTCCGCCTCGTAGAGGGCCATTTCGATGGAGTCCGGCTGCGGGCTCTCGAGCGGGGACAGCACCCGGGCGCGCGAGCGCGTGCCCGGCGCGGCGAACAGCGTCACGTGGTGACCGCGCTCGGTGAGCTCGGGCCGCGAGCAGCGCCACGACCTGCTCGATCCCTCCGTAGCCGGGCGGAGGGATCTCAATCCAGGGCGGGGCGAGCATTGCGATCTTCATAGGAATCCTTTCCGTCCGCCGCCTGTACCCACGCGGTGCGGATGCAATGCTGGTTTGCATGGACAGTCCCCTCGGCGACCTGGGGAACCTCGCCGACACCATCGTCATCAAGGATGGCAACGTCTTCCTGGTTTCCATGCACGACGGCCGCCTGCCGGCCGACGTCGAGCACCCCCTGGGGCTGTGGTTCCGCGACTGCCGCTTCCTGTGCGTGCACGAGCTGCGCATCTGCGGGCAGCTGCCGCGGCTCCTGACCGCCACCGACGCCGCGGGCACGCAGGCCGTCCACGAGCTCACCAACCCCGGCCTCGAGCTGGCGAACGGGCAGAGCCTCCCCGGAGAGTCGCTGCGGCTGCGTGTGGAGCGAAACGTGGAGGCCGCGGGCGCGCTGCGGCAGCGGATCTCCGTTCGCAGCTACCACCGGGAGGCGATCCGGCTCCCGGTCGAGCTCCGGCTCGGAGCGGACTTCCAGCCGATGCTCGAGCTGCGCGGGATCGTTCCGAAGCACGAGCGGCCGGCGCCCGACGCCGGGCCCGACGGCTTCTCGCTCGTGGGGCGCGACGGGGTGCGCCGGACCACCGCCATCCACGCGGCGCCGGCGCCGCGCTGGGTGGAGGGCGGGTCGCTGGTCTTCGACCTGGAGCTCGAGCCGCGCGGCGCGATCGACCTGGTCCTGGACTTCGAGGTGTCCGAGCGCGGCGACGGCGAGGTCGCCAAGGGCGTCCCGCGCCGCCGCGACGAGGGCCGCACCGGGGTGACCACCGACGACCAGCTCTTCAACCGCATCCTCGAGCGTTCACTCGACGACCTGGATCTGCTCCACTCCGAGCTCGACGGGCAGTCGTACTACGCCGCGGGCGTGCCCTGGTTCGCCACGCTCTTCGGCCGCGACAGCCTGATCACCTCGTTCGAGATGCTCTCGTTCGTCCCCGGCATCGCCGAGCAGACGCTCCGGCTGCTGGCCGGCAGGCTCGGGCAGGAGTACAACGACGAGCGCGACGAGGAGCCCGGCAAGGTTCTCCACGAGCTGCGCGTGGGCGAGCCGGCGACGCTCGGCGAGACGCCGTTCGCGCGCTACTACGGCTCGGTGGATGCCACACCGCTGTTCCTGTGCCTGCTGGGGCAGCACGCCAACTGGTCCGGCAATCTCGACCTCTTCCGCGAGCTGCGCGGGCCCGCCGAGGCCGCGCTCGAGTGGATCGACCGCTACGGCGACCTGGATGGCGACGGCCTCGTCGAGTACCAGCGGCGCTCGCCCCACGGGCTGGTCACGCAGGGCTGGAAGGACTCCGCCGACGGCGTCCCCTACGACGACGGCGAGCCGCTCGGCGTCGCCGGTGGCGCTCGTGGAGGTGCAGGGCTACGTGCTCCGCGCGAAGCGGCTGATGGCCCGCATGTTCGAGCTCGACGGCGACGGGGCGCGGGCCGAGCGGCTGCGCGCCGACGCCGACGCGGTGGAGGCGGCGCTCGATCGCTTCTGGCTCCCCGACCCCGGCTGCTACGCGATCGGGCTGGACGGCGACAAGCGCCCGGGCTCCGGCCTCACCTCGAACCAGGGCCACCTGCTCTGGGCCAACGCTGTGAGCGACGAGCGGGCACGCGCCATCCGCGACGTCCTGATGTCGGACGACATGTTCACGGGCTGGGGAGTCCGGACGCTGGCGGAGAGCCACCCCGCGTACAACCCGGTGGGCTACCACACCGGATCCGTGTGGCCGCACGACAGCGCGCTGATCGCGTTCGGGCTGCGCCGCTACGGCTTCGACGAGGACTTCACGCTGATCTTCGAAGGGCTGCTCGAGGCGGCCTCGCGCTTCGACGACTACCGGCTGCCCGAGCTGTTCGGCGGCTTCTCGCGCGAGGAGTTCGACGAGCCGGTGCCCTACCCGGTGGCCTGCCAGCCGCAGGCGTGGGCGGCGGGTTCGATCCCGTTCCTGCTCAAGTGGGGGCTCGGGCTGAGCCCGGACGCGCTCGAGAACCGGCTCGCGGTCGTGCGGCCGTCGCTGCCGCGCTGGCTCAACCGCGTCGAGCTGACCGGGCTCGCGCTGGGCAATGCCAGGATCGACCTCGTGTTCGAGCGCGCCGGCGAGCACGTGACGCTCGCCGACGCCCGCATCGAGGGCGACGCCGAGGTGGTGCTCGAGATCGCGGCCGACCGCCGCGGGCTCAAGGACCCGTGAGCGGGCGCACCGCCGGGCCCTCGATGACCTCGCCCGTGGCGGCGAAGCGCGAGCCGTGGCAGGGACAGTCCCAGGTGCGCTCGGCGGAGTTCCAGTTCACGATGCAGCCGAGGTGCGTGCAGCGCGCCGACAGCTCGTGCAGCGTGCCGTCGTCGTCGCGATAGGCGGCTCGCTGGCCGAGCCCCGCGCCGACGATGCGCCCCTCCCCCGGCGCGATGTCGTCGACGCTGCCGCGCTTGACCACGCGGTCGCCGAAGAAGCGGAGCGCCACGTTCGCGTTCTCCTTGACGAACGAGGCCGCGCCCGCCTTCGGCCGC
This sequence comes from uncultured Thermoleophilaceae bacterium, assembly GCA_963771715.1. Classification (GTDB taxonomy): domain Bacteria; phylum Actinomycetota; class Thermoleophilia; order Solirubrobacterales; family Thermoleophilaceae; genus JACVRW01. The sequence goes on along the minus strand of CAVYUQ010000010.1, from coordinate 37,297 downwards.
AGCCGCTGCGGGTTGAACAGCGAGGCCCACGGGTGGTCGCGCCCGGCGATCTGCGCGGCCAGCAGCTCGGCCGCCGCCGTGCCCATCGCCAGGCCCCACTTGCGGAAGCCGGTCGCGACCCACACGTTCGAGGACAGCGGGTCGTGGCGCCCCACGTACGGCACGCCGTCGGCGGGCATGTGGTCCTGCGTGGCCCAGCGCAGCTCGGGCTCGATTCCGAAGCGCTCGCGCGCCCACGCCTCCAGGCGGGCGTAGCGCTCGGCGGCGTCCGTCTGGCCGGTCTTGTGGCTCTCCCCTCCCACGAGCAGCCACTCGCCGTGCGCCCGGATCGAGTGCGCGGGCTGCTCGGTGGACAGGTACATCGCGGCGGGCGCCTCGCTGGTACGGCCGGCCACCACGTAGGAGCGCTCCGGGTGGCAGCGCGCGAAGTACAGCCCGCGGTCCAGGAACGGCAGGTGCGTGGCCACGACCACGTGGCCCGCGGTCACCGTCGCTCCGACGGCCGTCCGCACGCGGCCGCCGTTCACGTGGGTCGCCATCGTGCCCTCGTGCAGCCGCCCCTCGAGGGCCGCGGCGATGCCGTCGAGGTACCTCACGGGGTGGAACTCCGCCTGGTCGTCGAAGCGCACCGCGCCCTGCACCGGAAACGGGAGATCGAGGTCGTCGGCGTAGGAGGCCGGCAGCCCGAGCTCGCGGGCCAGCTCCGCCTCCGCGCGCACCTCGTCGAGGTCCGAGCCGGACTCCGTGTACGTGTAGTTGGGCTTGCGGCGCAGGTCGCAGTCGATGCCGAGCTCCTCGGCGAGCTCGAACACCCGCGCGATCCCCGCCTCGTTGGCCGCCCCGTACGTGCGCGCGGCATCCATGCCGACGCTGCCGGCGAGCCTGCGGTAGGTGAGCCCGTGCAGCGAGCTCAGCTTCGCGGTGTTGTAGCCGCTCGCGCCCGCGCCGACGCGGCGGGCCTCGAGCACCGCCACCCGCGCCCCCTGGCGCTCCAGCAGAAGCGCCGTCGTGAGCCCGACGATGCCCGCGCCCAGCACGGCCACGTCCACGGTCACGTCGCGGTCGAGCGGCGCCCGCGCCGGCCGCGTGGCGTCCTGGAACCAGAGGGAGCCCACCACCGCGCCCATCGCTACCCGGTTTGCCCCGCCTCAACACCGGGGCATACGTGTGGCGTTGTGCGCCCGAAGCCCCTCCCCTGCGCCTGCCTGCTCGCGCTCGGCGTGGCGGGGTGCGGCACGGCGGGCCGGGAGCGCGACGCGGCGGCGGTCGCCGGACGCTTCCACGCCGCCCTCGAAGCTCGCGACGGCGCGGCCGCCTGCGGCGAGCTCAGCCCCGAGACCGCCTCGAAGCTCGAGCAGCAGGAGAAGAAGCCGTGCGAGGAGGCGATCCTGACGCTCGAGCTGCCCACGGGCGGCACGATCGCAGACACCCGCGTGTACGTGACGAGCGCTTTCGCTCAGCGCGCGGAGGGAGGCAGCGACTTCCTCGACAAGGGCCCGCATGACTGGATGCTGTCCGCTGCCGGCTGCGAGCCGACCGCCCCCGAGCAGCCCTACGACTGCGAGCTGGAGGACTGACATGCGCGCGATGTTCTACGTCTACCTGTCCCTGATCGTCGGTGGGATCGCCTACTTCACGGCCCTCGGGCTGACGCACAACTGACGATGCGCCACTTCGACGTCTTCGCGTCTTCCTGCCGCGCTGTTCGGCCAGGCGATCGCCGGCCATGCCGACTTCAACAACGTCGCCGACAGCCACGGCGACCCGCACCTGTCGCTCCTGCGCTACGTGCTGTCGTCGGACTTCGGGACGGCCGTGATGGAGAACTGGCAGTCCGAGTACCTCCAGTTCACGCTGATGATCCTGCTGACCGTCTGGCTCGTCCAGAAGGGCTCGCCGGAGTCGAAGGAGGTCGACAAGGCGGGCCGCGAGTCCGACCAGTCGCAGAGGGTCGGGCCCTACGCGCAGCAGAACTCGCCCCGCTGGGCGAAGGTCGGCGGCATCCGGCGCACGCTATACGAGAACTCGCTCGTGCTGGTGATGGGAACGATCTGGATCGGCACGTGGGTCGCCCAGTCCGTGACGGGGGTCGTCCAGTACAACAGCGAGCGCCTCGACCACCGGCAGGACCCGGTGGCCTGGTCGCACTACGTCACGAGCGCGGACTTCTGGGAGAACACGCTCCAGAACTGGCAGTCCGAGTTCCTCGCGGTCGGCTCGATGGCGATCCTCGCCGTGTACCTGCGCCAGCGCGGCTCGCCCGAGTCGAAGCCCGTCGGCGCGCCGCACGAGGCGACCGGCGTGGGCGGCTGAGACCCGGCTCCGCGTCCCTACTGGTCGGGAGCGGCCGCCGAGATGTCGGCGAGCGTCGAGTCGGGCTCGCGCTCCACCGCGAGGTCGCCGAGCGAGACGATCCCGACGGGGCGGCCGTTCTTCACGACCGGCAGCCGGCGGATGTCGTGCTCGCGCATCATCCGCAGGGCGTCGTCCACGCTCGCCTCCGGCTCGATGGCCTGGACGCCCGTCGTGGCGATCTCGCCGACGGTCGTGGACTCCGGGTCGCGGCCCTCGGCCACGGCTCGCACGGCGATGTCGCGGTCGGTCACGATGCCCGCGACCTGGCCGTCCTCGACGACCACGACGTCGCCGATGTCGCTGTCGCGCATCACCTGCGCGCCGTCCAGCACGGTGTCGTCCACGTTCACCGTGCGCGGGTTGGTTGTCATGATCTCTTCAACTGTTCGTCCCATGCTCGTCGCGTACCCGGCGCCCGGGTTGCAAATCAACCCTTTCTGCGGGTTTAGTAACCAAGAGGCGGGGAGATACTCCTTGCAGGGGGACGGGGCTTAGTCGCCGCAAGCGGTTGAGCAACGGACCTGACTGTCAAACAACGACGGGAAGGTCCGATCCAATGACCGTTGCAACACTCGCGGTTCCGCGCATCCCGCGGACCCCACGCCGGGCACCCTGTGCCGGCGCGGACGCGCGCGAAACCGAGCGCCTGCTGCTGGTGCGCTACCACGAACTCGGAGACCTCGCCGCGCGCGAGGAGCTCGTGGAGCGCTTCCTGCCGCTGGCCCGCGATCTCGCACTGCGCTACACGTACACGGACGAGCCGTTCGACGACCTGCTGCAGGTCGCGAGCCTCGGCCTGATCAAGGCGATCGACCGCTTCGAGCCCGGCCGCGGCTCGAAGTTCACGAGCTACGCCGCGCCGACGATCCTCGGCGAGCTGAAGCGCCACTTCCGCGACAAGGGATGGTCGCTGCACGTCCCGCGCGACCTTCAGGAGCGCACGCTCGCGGTGAGCCGCGCGACGGAGGTGCTGTCGAAGGAGCTCGGCCGCTCGCCGAAGGTGCGCGAGGTGGCGGCGCACCTCGGCTGCTCGGCGGAGCAGGTGCTGGAGGCGCAGGAGGCCGCCGCCAGCTACGAGGCGGCATCGCTCGACGCGCCCGCCGCGCGCGACGACGGCGAGTCGGCGTCGCTTGTGGACCTGCTCGGCGGCGAGGACTCGGCCTACGAGCTCGTGGAGGACCGCGAGGCGATCGCGAGCACCTGGCACGCGCTTCCGGAGGTCGAGCGGAAGGTGGTCGAGCTGCGCTTCATGCACGACCTGACCCAGCGCGAGATCGGCGAGCAGATCGGCTACTCGCAGATGCACGTGTCGCGCCTCCTCCGGCGGGCGCTGACTCGGCTGGAGACCGCCGCAGCCGCCGCCTGAGCGAGAGCGCGTTGTCCACCGCGAAGCCCTCCCAGTCGTTGTTGAAGTAGACGAGCACCTCGGCCCGGCGGCGCCACTCGGTGATCTGCCGGGCCCACTCGTCCAGCTCCGTCTCGGAGTACTTGCCGCGCCGGCCGCGGTGGCCGTGATGCAGGCGCACCAGCGTCCAGTCCGTGGTCAGCTCGCGCGCCTGGAACGGCCAGCGTGGGTGGTCGGAGATCACGAGCGCGGCACCGTGCGCGCGCAGCAGCCTGTAGACCGGCTCGGCGAACCAGCTCTCATGGCGGAACTCGAAGCAGTGGCGCCCGGGCGGCAGCAGCGGCAGGGCGCCGCCGAGCCGATCGTCGTCGCGCGTGAAGTTCGCGGGGAACTGCCAGACGATCGGGCCGAGCTTGCCGGACTCGACCAGCGGCTCGATGCTCTCGTAGTAGCGCCCGATCCCCTCCGCGAGGTTCTGAAGGCGCTTGAGGTGGGTCATGTAGCGGCTCGCCTTGGCGGCGAAGACGAAGTCCGGCGGCGTCTTCTCGACCCAGCGCGCCACGGCGTCGCGCGAGGCGAGCCCGTAGAAGGTCGAATTGACCTCGACGGTGTCGAAGACCTGCGCGTAGTGCTCGAGCCAGCGCCCCTTGCCGAGGCCCTCGGGATAGAACCGGCCGCGCCAGCTGTCGTACTGCCAACCTGAGCAGCCAACCCGGACGGGCCTCATCGGGCCAGCCTACCCCCCTATGGACGAGGCAAACGCGAGCTGTCCACGACCTCGAAGGCGCTGCCGGGCACGCCGTGGAGCGAGTGCAGGTCGTCGTTGTTCCAGCCGCGGCTCGGCGCGCCGCTCACGTACCAGGACGAGCCGTTGTCGGCGAGGATCATCCCGTAGCGCTTCAGCGCCCTCAGCACGATCCGCGACTGGCGCGGGAAGCCCGAGATGTCGAAGCCGCTCTTGAGGCGCAGCCGCTGCCCCATCGCCGGGAGGTCCGGGTCCGTCGAGGTCGGACGCGAAGTGGCGCGCCGGATACACGAACGCGCGCCGCGTTCGCGAGGCCGTGAAGCGCAGCGCGTGGTCGATGCGGCCGCGGCGCACCTCGCCGTAGCGTGCGAGGCCGGGCAGGATCGGCAGCCCCGCGGCGTCGGCGGACGTATAGCCGCGCGGGCGCAGCCGATTCGAGCGCAGGTTGAAGATCGCCCCGGAGCCGGCGTGCCAGCGCGCGCCCCCGGCGAGCGGATGAGCGTCGAAGAGCTCGTAGAGCCGGCAGCGCGAGCGGTCGACCACGATCACGTGGCGGTCGCCGTCCGAGCCCGAGCCGCCCTCGATCGGCGCGCGCGGCGGGATCGGGTAGCGGCCGCGATCGGACTCGTCGGCGTAGTCGAAGCTCACCGGGACGCGCCGCTGGCCTGCGCGCACGGTCACGAACGGAATCCCGATCGGCGCGCCCTGGTAGCGACCGGAGCCGAAGTCCGCGTGCATGTCCGCGCTCGCCCCGATCGAGCGCACGATCGCGTCCGAGCGCGGGTGCACCGGCAGCCGGTCCACGCGCAGGTTCCAGTGGTTGTCGGCCGGGAAGACGGGGCAGCCCGCCAGCACGGCCGCGCCGATGGCGACGCTGCCGTACAACTCAGCCGGGCCGGCCCGCCGGGCCGAAGCGGCTCGTCTCGCCCTCGGGCAGCTGGCCGTCGCGGCCCACGTAGCCGTCCTTGCCTCCGGTGACCAGGTACACCGCCGGCTCGTCGCCGATGTTCTTGATCTGGCGCACCGTCGCGGCGTCCACGCGCGCGAGCCCTCCGGGTCCGAGCACGTGCTCGCTCTCGTCGTTGAGACGAATCCGGATCCGGCCGCGGTGGACGAAGTAGAGCTCCTCCTGCTCCTCGTGGTAGTGACGCCCGGTCTCGAACCCCGGCGGCAGCTCGATCGCGTTCACGCCGAAGGCGGTCACGCCGAGCTCGCGCCGCACCTTGCGGAAGCCCGGCCCGTCGCCCAGCGCGTCGACGTTCGCGACCGCGTAGCCATCGCCCTGCACGACCTCCTGGACGTCGTTCTCCTCAGCCATCCGCGCGAAGCCTACGCCACCCTCTCCGCGCTGCGGAGGCCTCCGCGCGCCCACAGCGTCGTGAGCGCCACCAGCACGCCGACCACCGCGAACGCCGGCAGCACCTTCGTCGGGTCACCGGCGAGGAAGCCGCGCCCGGACTCGAGCACGAGCGTGACCGGGTTGACCGAGGCCGCGGCCTGGACCCAGCCGGTGAGCAGGTCGTAGGGCACCCACACCGGCGCGAGGAAGAGCAGCAGGAACGCCGGTACCTGGATCGCGGGGCCGGCCTGCATGGTGCGCAGCCGCATCGCGACACCGGTCCCGAACAGGACCGCGAACGCGTTCATGGTGAGCGCGAGCGTGTAGAGGCCCACGACGTCGATGCCGTTTCCGTGTACCTCGAGGCCGACGAGCAGCGCCACCAGCGTGATCACGGTGATGGTGCATGCAGCGCGCACCAGGGCCGCGAGCCAGTAGCCGGCCACGATGCCGCCGCGGTTGGTGGCGCCGAGCATCAGGCGGCGGGCGAAGCCGGACTCGAAGTCGCGCGCCACCGAGAAGCCCGTGAAGATCCCGCCGAAGGTGGCCGCCTGGAGCAGCACGAAGCCGTAGACGAAGGTCGTGTAGCCGGGGCCGTAGTCGAAGCCCGGCACGGAGTCCACCCGCGAGAGGCCGCCGGCAAACGCCGTGAAGAAGAACATCGGGAACAGCAGGCTCGGCACGAACAGGGCCGGGTTCGTGATCCAGTTGTGGACGTTGCGCCAGGCCACCGCGTGCGTCGCGGCGGTGAAGCCGTTGCGCCTCACGTTCGCACCATCCGCGTCCGGAGCGCCGAGGAGGCGGCGGCCAGGGCGATCAGCGCGATGCCGCCCGCACACGCGAAGCCGAGCGCGAGCGCCTCGGCATTCCAGCCCTCGATCACCAGGGAGCGGATGCCCTCGAGCATGTAGGAGACGGGGTTCCAGGTCGCGACCGTCCGGAACCACTCGTTCTCGATCAGGTCGCGCGGCAGCGACATCGAGGACAGGAAGAGCGCGGCGAAGAAGAGCGGGAACACGCCCTGCACGGCCTCGCCATTCCCCGAGCGCAGCGCCACGAAGGCGCCGATGCAGCCGAACGCGAGCGAGATCGTGAGCGACAGCGCCACGATCACGATCACCCCGCCCGGCCCCGCCGCGATGCCGTCCCCGAAGACGATCCCCACCGCCACGAACGTGAGCGCCTGGACCAGCCCCAGGGCCAGGATGCCGGTGAGCTGGCCCATCATCAGCGCCACGCGCCGGAGCGGCGTGAGCGAGAGCCGGTTCAGGAAGCCGCTCTCGATGTCGCTCGCCACGTTGGTCCCGGCGCTGTTCGCGGAGAACAGAGCGCCCTGGATGAACGGGATGGCAAGCGCGAACTGGAAGTACGAGTCGGTCGGAAATCCGGGCAGCCGCGTCGCGCTGTCGAGGCCGCTGCTGTTGATCGACAGCAGCATCAGCGGGAACACGAGCGCGGGCACGACCATCGCCGGCTGGCGGAGCGTCCTGACCACCGACCGGTGCGCCAGCAGCAGGACCTGGTTCACGCGGCCGCGGGCTCGGGTTCGGGCTCGGCGTCGGCCTCGCCCTCCAGGGAGCGCCCCGTCTTCGCGAGGAAGACGTCGTCGAGCGTGGGCGCGTGAAGCTGGAGCTCCTGGATCTCGATGTTCTCGGCGTCGAGCGCCCGCACCACCTCGGCGAGCTGAGCGTCGCCGCCGGCGAGCCGCACGGAGGCGCCCTTGGGCGAGCCGGTCACCGACTCGCCGAAGCGCGACAGCACCTCCTTCATGTGCCTGAGCTCCGCGGGGTCCTGCGGGATCGCCTCGACGCTGGGCCGCCCGATCTCCGCCTTGAGCTCCTCCGGGGTGCCCTCGGCCACGATCTTCCCGCGGTCGATGATCCCCACGCGGTCGGCCAGCACATCGGCCTCCTCCAGGTACTGGGTGGTGAGGAAGACGGTCACGCCGCGGTCGCTCGCCAGGCGCTGGACCTCCTCCCAGAGGGCGGTGCGGCTCTGGGGGTCGAGACCGGTGGTGGGCTCGTCGAGGAACAGGATGCGCGGCCGGTGCACGAGCGCGAGGGCGAGGTCGAGCCGGCGCTTCATGCCGCCGGAGTAGCCGCCCACGCGGCGGTCCGCCGCCTGGGTGAGGCCCACCCGGTCCAGCAGCGTCTCGGAGCGCTCGCGCGCCTCGGGACCGCGCATGCCGTGCAGCGCCGTCTGGAGCTTCATGTGCTCGCGGCCGGTCAGGTACGGGTCGAGCGCGGCGTCCTGGAGAGCCGCTCCGATCGTGGCGCGCACCTTCGCGCCGTCCTCGACCACGTCGTGGCCGGCCACCCACGCACGCCCCGCCGTGGGCGGCAGCAGCGTGGTGAGCATGTGCACGGTGGTCGACTTCCCGGCCCCGTTCGGGCCGAGGAAGCCATAGACCTCCCCCGGCTCCACGCGCAGGTCGATGCCGTCAACCGCGCGTGGGCCCTTCTTGAATTCGCGAACGAGTTGCTGGGTTTCGATCGCGGGCTCGGGCATCCCCCGAGCCTATCGATGGCCGAAAAGTGGCTAGCTGCTCTTCGCGGCCTCGCTCGGCAGGTGCGTGAGGTTCTCAACGCCCTGCACGCCGTCCACCTTGCGGGTCCGGGCCACCAGCTCGTCCATGGCCTCCTGGCTGGGGACCTCGCCGCGCAGGTAAACGACGCCGTACTCCACGTTCACGTTGATGCGATCCTTCGGGATCTCGGTGTCACGGAACACCTCGCTCTCCACCTTGCCGGCGAGCGCTGGGTCATTGAGGCGCTCCTCGGCCGGCGGGCGGCCGACGCCGGGCACGGAGCCTGCCATGCCCTTGGCCTGGCCTGCGTAGCGCTTCGCGGTCTCCTGGTTCTTGCTGAGCCACGCGATGGCACCTGCCGCGGCGGCTCCGAATAGAAGCTTCTTGAACATTGCGGTCCTTTCGAAAATCGGGTCTTCTGCCCCCGTTCCCGGACCGGCCCGCTTAGAACCTGAGCAACGCGGCCACGCCGCCGTGGTCCTCCAGCGCCCCGCGCTCGTGCCGCACGGGCAGCAGCTCGGCGGACTGCTGCACTGCGAGCTCGATCATCGCCTCGGTGAGGTCGTCGAGCTTCACCAGCTGGGAGCCGTCGGCCGGGCAGCGTTCGCCCTCGAGCCCGAGCCAGCCGCATTCCAGGCACTGGACGCCGGGGACGCCTCCGAACTGCTCGTCCAGCAGTAGGCACTCAACGCGGCGCTCGTGCAGTACGGGGAGCACGTTCTCGACGCCCGCGACCCCGCGTTCGCCGAGGCGCTCGAGCGCCGACCGCTCGCGATTGCGCTCCAGCTCCTCGATCAGCGGGCGAGCCGCATCCAGGACCTGGTCCGCTTTGGAGTGCTCCACGTCCACCTCGATGCGGCCGGCGAGTCGCTCCTGGAGGTACTGGTGGAGCTTCGACTCGAAGTCGGCCACCACCTCCCGCGGGCCGCCCACGATCAGGCGCTGGAACGGCTGCTGCTTGAAGTGGCGCATCAGCGCATCGCCGGTGTGCTTGAGGTGGTCGTCCTTCTCCTTCTCGATCCCGCGCTGGTAGCGGGCCTGGGACCAGCCGCCTTGGTCATGCTGGCCGAAGACCTCGTCGTGGATCTGCTCGACCTCCCTGAGGCTCTCGGGCGAGCCGCGGAGGATGCGGGCGTCGCGGCGGTTCACGAGCGCCACGCACCAGCGCTCGCGCTGCTCGATGCGCGCGAGCGGCCCCACCAGCGGCGAGTGGCCGATCGCCACCTGGTTCGGCACGCCGCGAGGGAGCTTCAGCGCCTCGAACAGGGCCGCCGGCTCGCTGGTGAAGACCGCGACGCCGTGGGCGCCGTCCGTCGGCAGGTCGTTCTCCAGGAAGCTGGCCGCGCGCTCGAGCGAGGCCTGGAGCGCCACGCGGTCCTCGTGCGAGAGCCCGTTCCGGTCCCTGAGCCGGCGCTCGGCCTCGTCCACGAGCGAGCGCACAGCCGTCCTGCGGGCCGGGGGCGTGGCGAATTCCGACGGATCCAGGTTGAGGTAGAGGCTCAGCACGACCGGTCGGTCGAGCCGCAGCTCCGCCAGACGGCGCAGCTGGTCGCGGTCGGGAGCGCTCACCTGCATGCCCACTCTCCTTGGCCCGGGGATTCCAGGAAGAACGGTACGCCGTTCGGCGTAGTTATCCAATGCAAATCCGGGTATGCGAGGAGGTCGCGGCAACGTGTAACCGCCGAAGCCGCTCGGTGTCTATACTTTCGACAAGTCTCGAACTATCAAATCGAAGGAGTAACAACGACCACTGATCAGCTGATCCGTCCGGCGGAGACGCCGGAGACGCGCCAGCACGCTGCGACTGAGCTCGAGGACTCCCTCCAGCTCTTCTTCAACGAAGCGCGCCGGCACCCGCTGCTTACCGCCGCCGAGGAGGTCGAGCTCTCCAAGCGCATCGAGCGCGGCGACCTCGCGGCCAAGGAGCGGATGATCAACGCCAACCTGCGTCTGGTGATCTCGGTCGCACGCAAGTATCAGGGCCAGGGCCTGCCCCTCGGTGACCTCATCCAGGAGGGCATGCTCGGTCTGATCCGCGCGGTCGAGAAGTTCGACTGGCGCAAGGGATTCAAGTTCTCCACCTACGGCACGCTCTGGATCCGCCAGGCGATCGGCCGCGGACTCGCGAACTCGGGCCGCACCGTGCGCCTGCCGGTTCACATCGTGGCGCGGGCGCGCAAGATCCAGGACGCCGAGCGCAAGCTCGCCGTCGAGCTGGGGCGCTCGCCGTCCGAGGAGGAGATCGCCGCGTTTGTCGAGCTGCCGCTCGACGAGGTGGCTGACATCCGTCGCGCCGATCGCGGCCCGACGAGCCTCGACCAGGGCGTCGGTGAGGACGGGGACACCGCCCTCGGCGACCTGATCGCGAATGACGGCCCGTCCGTCGAGGACGAGGTCGTGGCCGGGATCGAGGACGAGCGCCTCCGCGAGGCCGTGGACACGCTCCCCGACGCCGAGCGTGACGTGATCACGCTTCGCTTCGGCCTCGACCGCGAGCAGCCACAGGCACTGCGTGAGACCGGCCGCCGGCTCGGGCTCTCGAGCGAGCGGGTCCGCCAGCTCGAGGACCGCGCACTGCGCCGGCTGGCGCAGGACGACGCCGTCTCGGCTCTCCGCGACGCCGCCTAGGCAGACCGTCCCAAACTTAAAGGGTCTGTCCCTTTAAGTTTCTTCACGTCTCGTGCGCTGGCTAGCGTCAGCGCACGAGCGTGATCCTCCGGGTCACACGCCGGCTGTTGCCCGCGACGTCCTCGGCCACGACTGCGATCCGGGCGCGCAGGGCCCTCCGGAGGTCAAGCGCGCGCCGCAGGGCGGCCATGCCCTTCCGCGTCGGCCGCACGGTGATTCGCGTCGGTGTGTTCGCCCCGACGCTCTTCGTCACTCGCCGGAGGCGGACGACCCGGCCGGCCAGGGTCAACCTCACCCTGCCGGCGATGGTCACGACCGCGTCCTCGTTGGTCCGCACGACCACGGAGACGCCTCGCCTGCGCAACACGCGCTGCGTGCGCCGACCCGACAACTGCACCAGCGGGGCCACGTGGTCCGCCTCGCACGGATTGGCACTGCCCGCCGCGCCGGGGTACTCGAACAGGCACGCGATGTAGGCGTGCCCCAGCTCGTTCGGATGCAGCGAGTCGGCCATCAACGCCTGCCCGTGCGCCTTGAAGGTCGGGTAGGTGTCCACCGCGGCCGCCCCGTAATCGCGCCCGATGCAGGCGATGTGGTCGTTCAGGCCGATCTCAGCGCCAGTACCGGCACAGTCGACCTGTGCGTCTGAGCCGAGCAGCCCGAGGTTGTACCGGTCCTCGGTCGTCGAGCCTGTCCCGTTCGCGGGGTTGTAGTACTGCATCACCTGGAACGCCTCGTCGCCGGGATCGTTCGCGAGCGCCGTCGCGAGCGCGTCGAGGATGGCGGTGTAGTTCGCGCCGAACGGGCACGGGGCCGAGTTGAAGCCGTTCGGGCACTGTCCGTAGGCGCCGTCGTTGCCCCCGATGTCGAGCGTCAGGACGCTCGTGTCAGACGGCTGGTTGATGGTCGCCACCGCGCGGTCGAGCTGGCCGCCGGGAAACCTCATGCTCGAGCTCGTGTCGCCGCCGACGGCGAGGTTCGTGAGCGCGTCCGATCGGCCGGAGTTGCGCAGGTACGTCTGGTAGCGGTCCACGAACCCTCGCCCCGCGCCGGCGCCGCCTCCGCCGCTGACCGAGTCCCCCAGTGCGACGTAAAGCGAGGCATCGGCCGTGGGCGTCAGCGATCCGGCCCCGACAAGCGCCACGACGAATCCGAGTGCGAGCGCCCGTTGGAGGCGCACGGCCATGGACCCATTCTGGTCCCAGCGGCGAGACGGCGCAACGGTCGCTGCCGTCAGCCGTGCGCCGGCTCCGCGGTCACGTCCGCGAGGTAGCGCAGCAGGCCGGGCATGCCGCCGCGCTCGTGGGCCGCGCGCTGCCGGTCGGCGCCGTTGCCGTCGCTGACGATCCGCTCGATGCCCTCGAGCTCCGGGTCGGCGCCGTCGAGCGTCGCGAGCACGCGCTCCGCCACCTCCCGCAGCGGCCGCGGCGCGCCGTCGAAGTAGATCTCAGCATCCAGCCCGTCGCGGGCGGCTCGGAAGCTCGACCAGTGGAGCGCCTGCTCGGGAGCCCGCTCCGTTGGAGGCTCCCCGACCGCTCGCCTGACGATTGCGCGTGCCAGGGCGGCGATCGCGGCCGCCGAGTCGAGGTCGGTCTGAACGTCCACCTCGCGCAGCTCGACCGTGCCGAGTCGTGGCTGTGGGCGCGCGTCCCACCAGACCATTGTGTGGTCGGTCGGGCCTCCGCCGGAGCGCACGGCATCGAGGCAGGCGAGGTACTGGTCCCAGGAAGCGAGAAACGGCGGGATGCCGCGCCCCGGATAGGCCCGGATCACCGCGGCCCGTGAGCTGGCCATACCGGAGTCCGCGCCGAACCAGAACGGGGAGTTCGCGCCCAGGCCGTGCAGCAGCGGCAGCAGCTCACGCAGGCCGTTCATTGCGGCCACGGCCGCCTCCGGGTCGGGCAGGCCCACGTGCACGTGCAGCGCGCACTCCGGCGTCCGCTTGATCAGCCCGCGCATCTGGCGCTCCACGCGCTCGTAGCGCTCGGATTGGACCAGCTCGACGTCGAACAGCCGGGCGTCGGGATGGAGGCCGGCGGCCAAGAGCGTCGCGCCCGCGGCGTGTGCGGCGGCGCGCCCCTCGGCGAGCTGGCCGATGGCCTCCCCCACCGAGGCAGACGGCTCGGAGCGCACCTCGAGCTCGGCCAGGAACGCCTCGTGGTCGACCCGCTCGCTCGGCAGCCCGGTGCCCGGCAGCACCTGGTCGGCCACGTGGGCGAGCGCGAGCGTGTCCGCGTCCACGAGCAGCAGCTCCTCCTCGAGCCCGACCGAGAACGGCTCGCCGGTGCCGAAGCGGTGCGGCGGCGGAGGGCCGCCCGCGCTCACGCTGTCTCCCCCAGCGCCGCCCGCGCCGCGATCCGCCCGAACACGAGCGCGGCCGCCAGCCCGCTCGCGTAGCCGCCGGTGGCGATTCCGCCGGCGTCGGCTCCACACGCGAACACTCCGGGTGCAGCCGCGGCGTGCTCGTCGATCGCGAGGCCGCCGAGGGTGGTCGTTACTCCGGCCACGGTCTCCACGATCACATGGTCTTGCGCACGCCGGACGGGGGCGCCGGCGGCCTCGGCCGCGTCGATCATCTGCGCCACGGTGCGCTCGCGCACGCGCTCGCCGAGCCGTTCGACCGGGACGCTGAACCGCGCCCGCGCGCGCGGCTGACGCAGCTGCCACTGGGCCACGTCGATCTCGGACCACGTCGCCGTCTCGTAACGCTCGCCGCGCTCGTTCGTGACCTCAGCATGCCGGGCGTAGAGCTGCGACAGCCGCACGAGATCGCCCTCGCCGATGCGCGCCGGTGTAGCGGGCATCGCGCGCGCGTAGACCTGGTCGAGCCCGGCGCCGGTGACGGCGCCCGCCGCGAGGCCCACGCGCAGGCCATCGCCGGTGCTGCCGGGCGCCGCACGCAGGAAGGCGTGTCCCGCCTCGGGCGAGACGTGCTCCTCCAGAAGCTCGCGGTCCGCCGCGAAGCCGCCGGTGGCGAGCACGAGCGGCACGTCCGGCGGCGGCTCGCGGAGGCGCTCGGCGAAGCGAACGCTCGCGCCGCCCGCCGCCTCCACCAGCACGTCGGTCAACCCCGCCGGGTCGAAGCGCACGCCCGTGGTGAGCGGATTGCCGGTCTCGCGCGCCACCACCGGCGCGCCGAGCGACTCCAGCCAGTCGAGGTCGGCGTCGAGTCGCTCGAAGACCAGTTGCTGGAGGCGCTCGTCACCGTCCGGGCACTCTTGGCGGAACTCGCCGAAGTCGCGATGACGCCAGATCACGCCGCTCGACAGGCGCATCGAGCCGCCCGGGCGACGCAGCTTCTCGAGCACCAGAGGCTCGGCGCCCAGCCGGCGCGCCTCGGCGGCGGCCACGAGCCCGGCCATTCCGGCCCCGGCCACCACGAGGTCGGCCATCCCGGTCAGACCAGAGCGAAGCCGGGCTTGTGCTCGACGTACTCGACGCGGACCCCCTCCGGCCCGCGCAGGAAGACCGCGAAGGTGTTCTTGGCGTCCTTCACGTCGTCGATCTCGAGCCCCGCGCCCTCGGCCTCGTGCTGGACCTCGTGCGCGTCCTCGACGAGCAGGGCGAGGTGGTTCAGCAGCGGGCGCCCACCATCGGCGGCGCTGCCGCGCACGATCCTCACGTAGCGGTCGCCCACGGCGACGCACCCGTCCTCGCGGCGCTCGAAGCCCATGGCGGCCAGCTCGCGCGTGGCCGTCTCGGGATCGGAGAGGCCGAGCACCACGTGGTCGAGGTCGAAGTCCTCGCCCGCCGCCTCAACGAGGCCGAGCGGCACGCCCGCCGGCGCCTCGAAGGCCGCCACGCCGTCGCCGCGCCGCGTCGTCTCGAAGGGCAGCGTCGCCAGTACCGACTCGAGCTGGCGCACTCGTAGGACCACGCGCTCGAGCGCGCCGCGCTGGCGCGGCCCCTCGGCGTCGAAGAGCGTCAGCTTGCCGAGCTTCGCGTCGATCCCGACGAGCGTGAACGTTTCGGTCTCCTCGATCACGTGCGTGCCGAGGTGCTCGCACAGGAACGTGGCCAGCGGCTCGCGATCGTCAACCCAGAGGGCCACGTGGTCCAGG
This sequence comes from uncultured Thermoleophilaceae bacterium, assembly GCA_963771715.1. Lineage (GTDB taxonomy): Bacteria > Actinomycetota > Thermoleophilia > Solirubrobacterales > Thermoleophilaceae > JACVRW01. The sequence continues at coordinate 22,297 of CAVYUQ010000010.1, read as the reverse complement.
CTGGTGGGGGCGAAGGACGGAGTCATGGCGCGCACTTACCCCTGACGGGCGCGTCCAATCTCCTCGACCTCCGAGAGCGGGAGGTCGATCCGCGTGGCGGCCAGGTTCTCCTCCAGGTGCTCGATCGAGGAGGTCCCGGGGATCGGCAGCATCACGGGCGAGCGCGCGAACAGCCAGGCCAGCGCGATCTGGGCGGGAGTGGCGTCGCGCTCGCGCGCGATGCGGTCGAGCGGCCCACCCGACTCGGCGAGCCGGCCGGTGGCCAGCGGGAACCAGGGGATGAATCCGATCCCGAGCGACTCGCACACCTCGAGTACGTCATCGGAGTCGCGGTCGGCGACGTTGTAGCGGTTCTGGACCGACGCGACGTCGACGACCGCCCGCGCCTGCTCGAGCTGCGCGACCGAGACATTCGAGACGCCGACGTGGCGGATCTTCCCCTCGTCCTGGAGCTCCTTGAGCGCGCCGACCGAGTCCTCGTAGGGCACCTTCGGGTCGGGTGCGTGCAGCTGGTAGAGGGGGATCTGGTCCAGCTTCAGACGCCGCAGGCTGGCCTCGCAGCACTCCTTGAGCCGCTCCGGCCGCGCGTCGCGCGGCCACTGCCCCGGCCCGGTGCGGCGCAGCCCGCCCTTCGTCGCGATCACCAGATCGTCCGGATACGGATGGAGCGCCTCGGCGATCAGGTTCTCGCTCACCTCCGGCCCGTAGGAGTCGGCCGTGTCGATCAGGTCGATGCCGAGCTCGACCACACGCCGGAGCAGGCGCTTGGCATCCTTCGGGTCGTCGGGAGGGCCCCAGATGCCCTTCCCCGTGATTCGCATGGCGCCGAAGCCGAGCCGGTGGACCTCCAGGTCGCCGCCGACGGTGAGGATGTCCATGCGATTGACGCTAGCGACCGCCGCATTGACTTCACGGTGATATATCAGGTAGGAAGGGCCCTGTAAAAAAGTTGTAACGAGAGGGGTCTCGCCCGTGCCGCGTCCAAGGATGGTTCTCGCGTTCGCAGTTTGCCTGGCGACGGTCGCCCTGCTGGCACCACCGGCGCAGGCGGTCGACCCTCCCACGCACGTCGTGATCATCGTGCTCGACCAGGCGCGGCCGGACACGATCGACCGCTACGGGATGAAGAACGTCCAGGAGCTCCAGGCGAAGGGCAAGAGCTTCCCTAACGCGCTGGTGGGCCACATGGCCGCCGAGACGGTGATCAGCCACAACGTGCTCACGAGCGGGCAGTTCCCGAAGCACATGGGGTGGACGAACGAGGTCTACCGCGACGTGGACAACGTTCTGGGCGCTGACACCACGCCCGGCGTGCCGAACTACTACGTGACCTCCAGCATGAGCTGCAATCAGTTCAAGCTGCTGATCGAGAACGGCGACTACCTGAAGCTCCAGGACTACCTCGACGAACAGTTCGACGACCAGTCCAAGTTCGCGTCGATCTCGCAGAAGCGCACGTCTGCCTGCACAAGCGGCTGGACGGACAACACCGATTCGGACGACATCATCTTCCAGATCCGCAACACGTCGTCGACGGCGTGCGATCCCGCAGTGCCTTCGGGCTGGCGCTCGCCCGAGTACGCGAACGGCTCCCCGCCGGCGTATTTCGACCTGAGCACGTGCAGCCGCTGGTTTACGTGGCAGGCGGCCGGCGCCTACGGAACCGGTGGACTCTCGCCGGCCAACATCTATCCGCTCGACGGCAACCGCTTCGTGCCCGGGTTCGACCCGGCGCACCTCGGCGGGGACACCTGGTCCGCGGACGCCGCCATCCGCGTGATCCAGAACGACCCCACCTGGCACGGCATGATGGTCAGCCTCGGCGCCATCGACAAGATGGGCCACATGTGGGGGCCTGAGGACACGGTGACCGGTCCGCCCGGCTCCGACCGCCAGGTCTCACACCTTCCGTTCGCCGCCAGGAACGCGGACGCGCAGGTGGGCAGGATCGTGGACGCCCTCGAGAACCGAGGGCTGCTCGACAACACGCTCATCGTGATCACGGCGGACCACGCGGCGCAGACCGGGACCCCCGGGGAGACGTTCTTCGGCGACCTCAACCCGATCGTCACGAACCCGCCCTGCGGCGGCATCCGCTCCGATTGCAACTGGTACTTCGGCGCGGAGACCGGACCGGGCGAGCTCGAGCGATACCTCGATCCCAGCCCGGCCGTCGAGGACCTGCGCGACGCGCTGGCCGGGAACCTGGCGTTCTCGTACCAGGACGGCCACGTGGCCGCGTGGCTGACCGACAACTCGGCCACGAAGAAGCAGGAGGCGGCCGAGGCCGTGCTCGACATGCCCGGGGTGATCGCGAGCTATACCACCAACGACGATCAGAACGACTACGAGCTCGTGGACACCAACCCGATGAGCCGTTCGGACCGCAGCTGGTTCCTGGCGCACGCCGGTGAGCTCGTGGACACGATGGCCGCGCCGAACGGCCCCGACGTGGTGGGCCTCGTCGCAACCGACGTGACGTACGGAGTGGTCGGTGACCACGGCGGCCACAACAAGCTGATCCAGAACATCCCGATGGTGTTCTACGGCCCCGGCGTGAGCCAAAAGGACTCGGCGCAGGAGCTGCGGCACGTGGACGTCCTGCCCACGATCCTCGACGCGATGGGCATCGACTACAACCCCAGCACGCTGGACGGAGAGGCCGTGCCGCTGGGCGACTAGCCGAGCTTCAGCAGCTCAGGAGCCGGCTTGCCGGCGCGCAGGCGCTTCAGGATCGCGTCTGCGCGCTTGCGGAAGAGCACGACGTTGCGCAGCTTGATCTCCTCGTAGCCGCGGATCACGTCCGGCAGCTCGAGCAGCTCGACGGCCGTGTCGTGCGTGTCCGGCCTGAGCAGCGTAAGCGCCTCGGCCACCAAGCCCTCGTACCCGTCGATCAGCTCACGCTCCACGCGGCGCACCTCGGCCTTCCCGAAGGGGTCGAGCCGGGTGCCGCGCAGGCGGCGCATGCGGTAGAGCGAGCGGAACGCGGGCACGAACCAGGGGCCTAGCTTCAGCTTGCGCTTCAAGCCGAGCGCGCGCAGGAGCGGCGGGTGCAGCATGAAATAGACCTTGGCGTCGTCGCCGAACTCGGCGCCGAGCTTGGCGCGCTCGACGGCGTCGAGGTGGAGGCGGGCGACCTCGTACTCGTCCTTGTAGGCCATCAGCTTGAAGAGCTGCCGCGCCACGGTCTCGGCCAGCTCCGAGTGGCCCGGCGTGCGCTCCTGCTCGGCCACGTGCACGTGCCGGACGACCTCCGCCCAGCGCCGCGCCCAGCCGGCGTCCTGGTAGGCCACGAGCTCGGGCACGCGCAGCTCGGCGAGCCGGCGCAGCTCGCCGCGGTCGCCGTTCACCGCCAGCGCGACGATCTCGCGCTCGACCTCGGAGAGCTCGTACACGGCCTCGACCGCCTCGGGCGGGCGGGTGGCGTCCTCGACGGCGTCCGGCGCCGCGACGACCGCGCGTCCCCAGCGCAGCGCCGCGAGGTTCTTCTCGACGGCGGCGCCGTTCAGCTCGATCGCCCGCTCGAGCGCCTCGCCGGACACCGGCAGCAGGCCGCGCTGGTAGGCCGCGCCGAGCGCGAGCGTGTTGGTCATCATGTGATCGCCGAACAGCAGCTCCGCGAGTCGCTGGGCGTCCAGGTAGAGGTTGTGCTCGCTGCGGGTGGCGGCGTCGATCTTGTCGAGCTGGGCGGCCAGCTCGGGGAAGCGCTCGTTCACGTCGATCACCATGCGGCCGGTGGGCACTGCGCTGGTCGACACGACCGCCACGGTGCGCTCGCGGTCGGCGGTGAGGAGGTTCTTCTCGCTCCCTGCTCCGAGCAGGTCGAAGCCCAGGTAGAGGTCCACGGTCCCGGCCGGCATCTTGCTAGCGGCGGGCAGCGGCTCGCGCGTGATGCGAAGGTCGCTGATCACGGGGCCGCCCTTCTGCGAGAGGCCGGTCTGGTCGAGGCCCGAAACGTGCAGGCCGTCGAGCAGCGCCGCCATGCCGAGCACCTGGTTCACGGTCACGACGCCCGTGCCGCCGATGCCCATCATGCGAACGCCGAAGTCCTCGTCGCCGACGAGCCGCTGGGGGTCGGGCAGCTCTAGGTCGAGGTCGGGCGTGCGGTGCTTCGCCTTCTCGCCCGGCACGACCGTGAGGAAGGAGGGGCAGTCCCCCTCGAGGCAAGTCAGGTCCTTGTTGCAGGAGGCCTGGTGGATCTGGGTCTTGCGCCCGAACTCGGTCTCCACCGGCAGGACCGAGAGGCAGTTCGACTTCTCGCCGCAGTCGCCGCAGCCCTCGCAGACGCGCTCGTTGATCCAGATGCGCTCCTTGGGCTCGGCCGCCTTGCCGCGCTTGCGCTTGCGGCGCAGCTCGGCGGCGCACTCCTGGTCGTGGATCAGCACGGTCACGCCCTCGACACCCGCGAGCTCCAGCTGCGAGTCGAGCAGCTCCTTGCGGTCGCGCAGCTCGGCGATCGAGGCCAGCTTGACGCCGCGGTAGCGGCCCGTGTCCTCGGTCGTGACGATGATCCGCTTGACGCCCTCGAGCTCGAGCCAGCGGGTGAGGTCCGGCACGCTCAGCTGGCCCTCGATGGCCTGGCCGCCGGTCATCGCGACGTGCTCGTTGTAGAGCAGCTTGTAGGTGATGTTCACGCCAGCCGCGACCGCCGCGCGCACCGCAAGCGAGCCGGAGTGGTGGAACGTGCCGTCACCGAGGTTCTGCACCAGGTGGCTGTCGTCGGTGAACGGCGCCATGCCGATCCACTGCGCGCCCTCGCCGCCCATCTGCGTGATGCCGGTGATCTCGCCCTTGCCCTCGGGGTTCAGCAGGATCATCGTGTGGCAGCCGATGCCGCCGCCCACGAGCGTGCCCTCCGGTGCCTTCACCGAGCTGTTGTGCGGGCAGCCGGAGCAGAAGAACGGCGTGCGCGCAGCCATCGGGAGCTCGGCTGGCCGACCGTGGATCTCCGCCAGCTTGCGCAGGCGCGCCTCCACGGAATCGATCCGGATGCCGCGGGCGCTGAGGCGCGCCGCCACCGCGCGGCCGATCAGGTCGGCGTCGAGGTCGAGCTCGCGCGGGAGCAGCGGCTCGCCGCGCTCGTCGTGCTTGCCGAGGATGCGCGGGGCGTTCGCGGTTCCGTAGAGGATGTCCTTGAGGAGCGTCTCCACGAACGGGCCCTTCTCCTCCGCCACCAGCACCTCGTCGAGGCCGCGGGCGAACTCGCGGACGATCTCCGGCTCGAGTGGAGAGATCATCCCCAGCTTCAGGATGCGGATGCCGGCGCGCTCGATCGCGCCGCCGTCGAGCCCCAGCTGGCGCAGGGCGTGCATCAGGTCGTAGTAGGTCTTTCCGGGCACCACGATGCCGAGCCAGGCGCGCTCGGCGCCCTCGATCCGGTTCAGCCCGTTCTCGCGCGCGTACGCGAGCGCGAGCTGGGTGCGCGGGCCGAGCAGCGTGCGCTCCATGTCGAGCGAGGCGGGTGCCAGCAGGTTGCCGTTCGGCACGTGCTCGTAGGGCTTGCCGTTCCACTCGACCGTCGGCATCACCGGCATCACGCGGTCGGGCGCGACGGCCGCGGTGGCAACGGCGTCGGCCACGCTGGTCACGATCTTGAAGCCCGACCAAAGGCCGGACGCGCGCGAGCAGGCGAGTGCGTGCAGGCCGAGGTCGAGCACCTCCTGCACGTTGCCCGGGAAGAAGACCGGCATCCGGAGGCTGGCGAGCATGGACTCCGAGGCACTTGGGATCGTGGAGGACTTGCAGCCCGGGTCGTCGCCGACAATGGCCAGGCCGCCGCCGGTGCGCGAGACGCCCACGAAGTTGCCGTGGCGCAGGGAGTCGGCCGCGCGGTCGAGGCCGGGCGCCTTGCCGTACCACATGGCCAGCACGCCGTCGTACTTGGCGCCGGGGAGCTGCGTGGCGAGCTGGCTGCCCCAGGCGGACGTGGCCCCGAGCTCCTCGTTGAGGCCGGGCACGTGGCGCACGTGGTGCTCTTCGACCAGCGCCCGGTTGCGGGCGAGCTCCTGGTCGAAGCCGCCGAGCGGTGAGCCCTGGTAGCCGGAGATCATCGTCCCGGTGTGGAGGCCGCGGCGGCGGTCGGCGCGGTGCTGGTCGAGCGGCAGGCGAACCAGGCCCTGGAGGCCCGTCAGGAGGATGCGGCCCTCCTCGAGGACGTACTTGTCGTCGAGCGAGATGTCCAGGAGCGACTTGCGGCCGGCGCCGTTGCCGTCGCCCGCGCTGCCGTCACCGCCATCGCGGCCGCCGCGGCGATCGCGACGGAAGCGCTCGCCACCCGCGGTGCCGCGCTCGCCCCCTGAGGGGCGCCGCCCGGGTCCTCTGGGTACGGCGATCGACATCCGGCTCCTCTCTCCCGTCGTGCGCGGCCACACAGGGCGCACCGCGCTCAGGCCGATTGGCTAATGTAACTTACCATTGACGGTACACGGAACGCAATTCCGTGGATTTGCGCCCACTCGGTTGATGCCGTCTACAACCGGGTATAAGGTCAAGGTCTATGACCATTGCTACCCATCCACCGCCGGGAGCGAACATCGCCCTGGCAGACGACGACCACGAGCAGATCGTGATCCGCCAGGACCCCGAGACGGGTCTGCGATTCATCGTCGCCGTGCACTCGACGGTGCTGGGGCCCGCCCTGGGCGGGATGCGCCTGAAGCGCTACCCGGGAGGCCTGCGCGAGGCGCTCGAGGACGTGATGGGACTGGCGCGCACGATGACGCTGAAGGCGTCCGCCGCCGGCCTCGACCTCGGCGGTGGCAAGGCGGTCATGATCGACGACGGCCGCCACGAAATGCGCAACCTTCGCCTTGAGGGCGCCGCGCGCGTGATCGAGGGGCTCGAGGGCGCCTACATCACCGCTGAGGACATCGGCACGACGACCGCCGACATGGACCACCTGGCGCGCTTCACGCGCTTCGCGGTCGGACGCTCAGCCGGCAACGGCGGCGGAGGCGACCCCTCCCCCATCACCGCCGAGACCGTCTTCCAGGCGATGCGCCAGGGCCTCGCAGCCGCCACCGGCTCGGATGAGCTCGACGGCAGGCGCGTGGGCGTGATCGGACTCGGCAAGGTCGGCTCCGTGCTGGCCGCCCGGCTCGCGAACGCCGGCGCTAGCGTGATCGCCTGCGACCTCGACGGTGACCGCTGCAAGCTATGCGCGGCGGAGCACGGCTTCGAGACCGCGCCGTCGGCGGAGGCGATCCTCGCGAGCGAGCTCGACGTGCTCGCACCGTGCGCGGCCGGCGGCCTCGTCGACGAGGCGCTGGCAGGAGCGCTCGACTGCCGCGTGATCGCGGGCGCGGCGAACAACCCGCTCACGGACCGGGGCGTGGCGCGCATCCTGATGGAGCGCGACATCCTCTACGTCCCCGACTTCCTGGCCAACTGCGGCGGCCTGATCCACGTCTCGACCGAGTGGTACGGCGACCGCGGTCCGCGCGAGCGTGAGCTCATCGCCGGCGCGATGGAGCGCCTCGAGCTCGCCATCGAGACCGCGGAGGCCGAGGGCACGCCGCCGATCGAGGTCGCGGAGCGCCAGGCGCTCGAGCGCGTCGAGGCCGCCCGCAACCCATAGCTCGTGACCACCACCGTCGCGGGTTATCCTGGGATTGCTTTGGAAAGCTCATTCGAGCCCGTCTCGTCACGCCGAACCTTCGAGGAGGCCGTCGAGCAGATCGCCGAGCGGATCAAGGCCGGCGACCTTCACATGGGTGACCGGCTGCCGTCAGAGCGCGAGCTCGCGGCACAGATGCGGATCAGCCGCCCGACGCTGCGCGAGGCCGTAAAGGTCCTGGCCGAGGCCGGGGTGCTCGCCGTCCGCCGCGGCCAGTCCGGCGGCATCTTCGTGGTGTCCGAGCTCGTCCCGCGCGACCTGCTCCGCAGCCGCCAGGCGATCCGCGTGAGCGAGGTGGCAGGCGTTCTGGAGGCGCGCCGGCTGCTGGAGCCGCGGGTGGCTCAGCTCGCGGCGGTGCACGCGAGCGAGGAGGACTTCGCGGCGATGGCGGCGCTGATCGAGCGCAAGCGCGCGCTCGCGAACGCGGACGACTTCCTCGAGAACGAGGACCTGTTCCTCCAGCTCGACCTCAAGTTCCACCTGGCGATGGCGCGTGCCACGCGCAACTCGACCGTCGTGCAGCTGATGCGCAGCCTCTTCCGCCGCCTCGAGATCGCGCGCGACATGGCCGTGCACGCTCCGCTCGTGCCCGACTGGGTCATCTCGATCCACGAGCGCACCCTCGCCGCGATCCGCTCGGCGGACTTCCCGCTGATCGACGAGGTGATGGACGAGCACCTCGCCCAGCTCGAACAGATCTGGGAGCGCGAGACCGGGCGCGGCCTGGTCCGCCCCCTGCCGGACTTCCTCCAGCCGGTGGCGGACCGCTCGCGCGCCCTGCGCGCGGGCTAGCCCGCGCGGCGGATCAAGAGCGCAGCGCCGACGAGGGCTGCGATGCAGACGGCGAGCGCAGGAAGGCCGACCTCTAGGTACGTAGATGTAGGGCTGTCCTGGTAGTCCGCCCAAAGATTTGACAGCGCGCCGTACGCCAACATCCCGGAGACAACGCCGACAAACAGCAGGGCGATAGCGAGGATGATCGTCACCGTCGACCCTCCTAGGCTGGCTCGAGTTCCGAGAGCCGCTTCAGGTTGCGGCCGGCGCGGCCCACCAGCGCGGCGATCATGAGGGCCGCGAGGCCGATCCCCAGCACGTCGAGAAGGCCGACGCCCACCACGCCGATCGCGAGCAGCGTGTTCGCGGCGATCAGCAGCAGCCGCGCCTCCGTCGGGCCGAGCCGCCCGTAGCCGAGCGCGAAGACGCCGAACGCATGCGTCTCGAGGTAGGTGTTGATCGAGAGGATCAGGTAGGCGATCACGATCACGAGCCCGACCGCGAGCAGCATGTAGGGCGACAGACCAAGGCCGATGCCGATGGCCGCGGTGGCGAAGGCGTCCACGAGGTGGTCGAGGTAGTAGCCGTAGCGCGGCCGCTCGGTCTTACGCACCCGGGCCAGCGTGCCGTCGAGCGAGTCGCCGAGCCAGTGCACCACGAGCAGGGCGCTGGCCGCCCAGAGCCAGGCCTTGTCACCGTTCGAGAGCACGTAGGCGGCCGCGATGCCGAGCGCCGCCAGAACCCCGAGCGCGGTGAGGTGATCCGGCATCACCCGCGCCGGCAGCCGGCGGGCGATCCACTCGAGAACGCGCGCTTCAGGCTCGGCGAGCAGAAAGCGCTTTGCGCGCGGGGCGTCGGCGGCGGTGGTGTCCGGCTGCGTCATGTTGACTCCTTACTGACCGATGGTCGATAAGGATACTACCCCCACTGAATGAGCCGGTTACACCGGTCCCGCAGGCAGGGTCGACACGTCTGGGCGCGCTAGGTTTGCCCGCGTGACCGGTCCGCTACTCGTGGTCGATGCCCCCTCGATGCTGTTCCGCGCCTTCTACGCGCTGCCCGACTCGATCAAGGGCGCCGACGGCCAGCCCGTGAACGCCCTGCTGGGGACCGCCAACCTGATCCTGCGCGAGATCGACGAGCACCAGCCGCGCGCGGTGGCGCTCTGCTTCGGGCCTGACGCCGCCGACTACCGCGTGGAGCTGTTCGACGGCTACCACGCCGACCGCCCCGAGCTGCCGGACACGCTCGCGCCCCAGTTCGCCGGCTCGCGCGACTTCTTCGAGGCCTTCGACTGGACCGTCGCGGCGAGCGACACGCTCGAGGCCGACGACCTGCTCGGCGCCTATGCGCGCCGCGAGACCGACGCGGGCGGCACGACGCTCGTGATGACCGGCGACCGCGACATGTTCCAGTGCGCGAGCGACAGCGTGACGATCCTCTACGTCCGTACGGGCAAGCAGGGCGCCGAGCTCGTGGACGCGCGCGAGGTGCGCCGCCGCTACGGGGTGTCGCCCGAGCTCGTGCCCGACTTCATCGCGCTGCGCGGCGACCCCTCCGACGGCATCCCCGGAGCGAAGGGGATCGGCGAGAAGACCGCCGCCGAGCTGCTTCAGCGCCACGGGTCGCTGGAGGCCGCGCTCGAGCACGCGGTGCGCGAGACCAAGCCGAGCGTCCGCGCGGCCCTCACCACCCAGGCGGACGAACTGCGGCGCTTCAAGGAGATCGCGACCCTGCGCGACGTGGATCTCGAGCTTCCAAAGGACGCCTCCACTAACTTCAGTGGGGCGGCCGCCGCGGCGCGGGAGCGCGGCATGGAGCGGCTCGCGAAGCGGCTCGAGCAACTTGCCGAGCGATGAGTTTGGAACCCGACCAAGGTCTCTACGGACATGACTGCTGCTGAAACGGATCGCCGACGCTGGCTGGCGCTTTACGTGCTGTGCGCGGGAGTGCTCATGATCGTCCTCGACGCGACGGTCGTGAACGTCGCGCTGCCGACGATCAAGGACGACCTCGACTTCACTCAGAACAACCTCGCCTGGGTGGTGAACGCCTACCTGATCGCGTTCGGCGGCCTGCTGCTGCTCGCTGGACGCCTCGGCGACCTGCTCGGCCACCGGCGCGTGTTCCTCGTCGGCCTGGCGGTGTTCACGGGCGCCTCGCTCCTCTGCGCGCTCGCGCAGACCCAGGAGATGCTGATCGCGGCCCGTTTCGTGCAGGGCGCCGGTGGCGCGGCGGCCTCCGCGGTCACGCTCGGGATGATCGTGACCATGTTCCCCGAGCCGCGCGAGCAGGCGAAGGCGATCGGCGTGTTCGGGTTCGTGGCCTCGGCGGGGGGCTCGATCGGGCTCCTCGCCGGCGGGATCCTCACCGACCTCATCAACTGGCACTGGATCTTCTTCGTGAACGTCCCGATCGGGTTCCTGACGGGCGCGCTGGCGCTGCGGCTCGTGGAGAGCAGGCCGGGCATCGGAATAAGCGAGGGCGCGGACGCGCCCGGCGCCGTGCTCGTGACCGCCGGCCTGATGCTCGCGGTGTACACGATCCTCGGTGTCGAGGAGCACGGGTGGGCCTCGGCGCGGACGCTCATCCTCGCGGCGGTCGCGATCGCCCTCGTGGCTGCCTTCGTGCTGCGGCAGGCACGCATCCCGAAGCCGCTGATGCCGCTGCGCCTGTTCCACTCGCGCAACGTGACGGGCGCGAACATCGTGATGGCGCTCCTGGTGGTGGGGATGTTCGGCATCTTCTTCCTCGGAGCCCTGTACCTGCAGCTCGTGCTGGGCTACGACCCGCTCGAGGTCGGCCTGGCGTTCCTGCCGGGATCACTGCTCATGGGCGTGTTGTCGCTCGGCTTCACGGACAAGCTGAACATGCGCTTCGGACCGCGGCGGGTGCTGGTCGCGGGCCTCGGGCTCCTGCTGGTCTCGATGTTGCTGTTCGCACGGACGCCGGTGGACGGCAACTACATCACCGACCTGTTCCCGGCGATGTTCGTCTTCGGCGGCGGCGCGGGCGTCGCCTTCCCCGCCCTGATGATGCTCGCGATGTCCGGCGCAACACCACAGGACGCCGGGCTCGCGTCGGGCCTCGTGAACACCACCGGTCAGGTGGGCGGCGCGATCGGCCTCGCACTGCTGGCCACGATCTCGGCGGAGCGCACGAACAGCCTGCTCGCATCCGGAGAGGGCCAGGCCGAGGCGCTCCTCGGCGGCTACCACGTGGCCTACCTGATCGGAGCGGCGCTGGCCGTCGTGGCGATCGTGGTCGGGCTCACCGTTCTGCGCGATGCCGAGAGCCCGGCGACCGCCGCGGCGCACGGCGCGCGTCCGGGCGAGGGTCAGCCGGCGTACTCCGACGCCGTCTGAGCACAGTCCTCGGCCCTGAAACGACTCGACCCCCTTGCGGGGGCCGAGATGCTGCTCGAGGTGGAGGCGGCCGGCACTGCCCCGGCGTCCGCGGAACACCACCGCGATGCTTGCTACGAGTGTTCCCGTCGGAGTCGAATCTCGGCGTCCGGTTCGGTCAATCCACGGGGCACGTCCCCGGCGCCACACCCTCGAAGCTGTCCCGTGACGGCCGAGGGTCGGACCGTCGCGGTGAGCCCGCTGATATGAAGCCGCTTACCGGACCGCGGGCGTGCCCGGGGCGACTCTCTCACGGCCTAATTAGGCGGCGAGAGCGAACGAATGATCCTCGTCCGCACTTATTGGTTTCCGGGATTATTTAACGAGGCCCACCCGGAGTCCTCGACTCGCTACATCGCGGCGAGCAGCTCCACGTCGAAGCTGGTTCGCCCCCGTGCAACTCCCATAAGGGTAGCGGCACAGGGCGTCCGTGACCTCCCCTAGGGGCCATTCCCAATAGGCAGATCCCCTGCAAAAAGGCAATCTCGCGGCATGACAACGGACGACACGACTCAGCAACTGCCTCCCGAGAGCCCGCAGCCGCGCCGGCTGGTACGCTCGCGCTCCGACCGCGTGATCGGCGGCGTGTGCGGCGGGCTCGGCCGCTACTTCAACATCGACCCGACCATCTTCAGGATCGGCGCCGTGGTGCTCGTCTTCGTGGGCGGCGCCGGCCTGCTGGCCTACCTCGCCGCGCTGCTCCTGATCCCGAGCGAGGACAGCCCCGCGGCGACGGACGCGCCCGGGCGCAACCGCTGGCTCGTGATCGCGGGGGTCGTGGTCCTGCTCTGCGTCAGCTGGCCCTTTCTTCTCGGCGGCGGACTTCTCCTCGCGGGAATCCTCGTTCCGTTCGCCATTCTGGTCGCCGCAGGCGTTCTGGTCTGGTGGTTCGTCTCCGGAGAGGGACCGGGCGCGGACGCGGGCGACATCGCCAAGCGCGCGGCCCTCGGCATCGGGATCCTCGTCCTCTGTGGAGTGATCGCCATCGGCGGCGCCTGGGCGGCTGCGGCGGGTGGCGAGACCGTCGTCGCCATCACCGTGATCGTCGCGGGCGCGGCGATCCTGATCGGCGCGTTCGTCCGGCCGGTGCGCTGGCTCGTGCTGCCGGCGGTCACGCTCGCGCTCTCGGCGGGTGCGGTGTCCGCCTCGGGCATCGACCTCGACGGTGGAGTCGGCGAGCGCGACTACCGTCCGGCGTCGGTGGCCGACCTTCGCGACGAATACCAGCTCGGGATGGGCGAGCTTGTGGTGGACCTGCGCCAGACCGACCTCCCCTCCGGTGACGTGCCGGTGGGCATCGACCTCGGCATCGGCGAGGCGCGGCTGATCGTCCCCGCGGACGTGTGCGTGGCTACGGATGCCCAGGTCGGGATCGGCGAGGTGCGCACGTTCGAGCGCCACAACGAGGGTGTGGACGTGGACGTGGAGGACCTTCCGGACGCCGCCGGCGACACCACGCGCCTGCTCGTGAAGGCCGACGTGGGAGTGGGATCGCTTCGCATCGGCAAGTCGTCGCCGGACCTGGACTTCGACCGCGGCAATTTCAACTTCGGCCCGGACTTCGACGAGCTCGGCCGCAACGATGCCTGTGCGAGCTAGCCCGGATCTCACCTCGGTCGTCGCGGGCATCGCGGTGCTCGCGCTCGGCGTGCTGCTGCTCCTCGACGCGAGCGGGACGTTCGACCTCCGCTTCGGCGTGCTCGCTCCGGCGGCGTGCGCAGCCCTGGGAGCGATCCTGCTGGCGTCCGGGATGACCCGCCCGCGATGATCTGCGCGTGACGACCGGCCCGGGCAGCGCCTCGGCGCACATCCTCCGCCGCGACCGCGACGCCGGCTGGATCGGCGGCGTGGCCGCCGGCATAGCGCGGCGCTTCGTCATCGACGTGTCGCTGGTGCGCCTGGCCTTCGTGGTGGCCACCGCGGCCGGCGGCTTCGGCCTGGGCGCCTACCTGCTCGGGTGGATCCTGATCCCGCCCGGCGAGTCCGGCTCGGCGCGCAGCCGGCTGCCCACGGGTCGCGCCGCCGTGGAGGTGGCGCTCGGCACGTGTCTGCTGCTGGTGGCGGCGCTGCTCGCCTTCCGCGAGCTCGACATCTGGTTCTCCGACGCGATCGCGTGGCCGCTCGTGCTGATCGCGAGCGGCGGAGCGCTGATCTGGCGGCAGTCGCTCGGCGGACCGCCGGAGCCAGCCAGCGCCCCGGCGGGGCCCGCGCAGCAGCCGTCCCCCGCCCCGCGCACGACGGCCGAGGCCGCCGTGGCCGAGAGCCGCCGCGCCGCCGCCGCGATCTCCCGCACCGGCATCGGCATCGCGCTCGTGCTCGCGGCGGGGTTCGTGTTCCTCCAGGCCACGGGAGCGCTGGGCGCGGCGCGCGACGTGCTGCTTGCCGTGATCGCCGCCGTGGTGGTGCTGGGTGTGATCTTCGCCCCCTGGGTGGTGCGGCTAGTGCGTTCGCTGACCCAGGAGCGCGCGCAGCGCATCCGCTCGCAGGAGCGCGCCGAGATGGCGGCGCACCTGCACGACTCGGTGCTCCAGACGCTCGCCATGGTCCAGCGCAGCGCCGGCGACCCCAGCGAGGTGGCCGCCATCGCGCGCCGCCAGGAGCGCGAGCTGCGCGCGTGGCTGGCGGGGCGGCCGGCGCCCGGGCAGGCCGCGCGGCTCGCGGCCGCGCTCGAGGCGGCCGCGGCGGACGTGGAGGAGCGCTACGGGGTGCCGGTCGAGGTGGTCGTGGTGGGCGACCGCGAGCTCGACGGCAATCACGAGGCCGTCGTGGCGGCGGCCCGCGAGGCCATGACGAACGCGGCGAAGTTCGGCGCCGGGTCGACCGTGGACGTGTACGCCGAGAGCGGCGGCGGCCGCACGCAGGTGTTCGTGCGCGACCGCGGACCCGGGTTCGACCCGGCCGCCGTGCCCGGCGACCGCCGCGGCGTGCGCGAGTCGATCGTCGGCCGCATGGAGCGCCACGGCGGGCGGGCGCGCGTGACCAGCGCGCCCGGCGGCGGCACCGAGGTGGAGCTGGTGCTCGAGGAGCGGCAGTGAGCGAGCCGCGGGTCCTGATCGTCGACGACCACCAGCTGTTTCGCGCCGGCGTCCGCGCCGAGCTCGAGCCGCTGCTCGAGATCGCGGGCGAGGCGAGCGGCGTCGAGGAGGCGGTGGGCGCGATCCAGCAGCACGCCCCGGACGTCGTCCTGCTCGACGTGCACATGCCGGACGGAGGCGGCGTGGAGGTGATCCGCCGCGTCGCCGCGCAGACCGACAGCCCGCCCTGCTTCCTCGCGCTGTCCGTGTCCGACGCCGCCGAGGACGTGATCGCCGTGATCCGCGCCGGCGCGCGCGGCTACGTGACGAAGAACATCTCGGGCGAGGAGCTGGCCGACGCGGTCCGCCGCGTACACGAGGGCGACGCCGTCTTCTCCCCTCGCCTGGCGGGCTTCGTGCTTGACGCCTTCGCCGGCCCCGCCCCCAGCCCGCAGTCGGAGCTCGACGCCCTCACCGCACGCGAGCGCGAGGTGCTCCAGCACATCGCCCGCGGCTACATGTACAAGGAGATCGGGCTGCGCCTCGACATCTCCCCGAAGACCGTGGAGGCCCACGTCTCCTCCGTCCTGCGAAAGCTCCAGCTCTCGAGCCGCCACGAGCTGAGCCGCTGGGCGGCGGAGCGCGGCCTGGACATCTGACCCGTTCAACATCCGTCCAATTGCCTGGACCTCCCGCGGGCGCTGGTCTACGGTCCGGAGCCCGGTTCACCACGGAGGGTGGCAATGCGGCAACGGCAGGCGTTCACGATTACGGCGCTCCTCGTGGCCGCCTGCGCGGCCGCCGCCCCCGCCGCCGCCGAGCCCGGGAACCCGAGCTACATCGTCGTGCTGCGCGACTCCACGCCGAGCGCCGCTGCCGAAACGGCGCGCCTCGAGCGCGCGCACGCGTTCCAGAGCGAGCAGGTCTACGTGCATGCGCTCAAGGGCTTCGCCGCCCACCTCGGAAAGCGGCAGCTCGCGCGCGTGAGCGCCGACCCGAGCGTGGCGTTCGTGAGCCCTGACCGCGAGGTTCGGATCGCGGCTCAGGTGCCGCTGCTCCCCGGCGACTCCGCTCCAACCGGCGTGCGGCGAGTCGGCGCAGCCACCCCGGCGCAGGCACACCAGGCGAGCAACGCGGCGGTCGCGGTGATCGACACAGGCATCGACCTCACCCATCCGGACCTCAACGTGGCGAGCGGCAAGAACTGCACCACCTCGAAGAAGACGGCGACCGCGCGCGACGACAACGGCCACGGCACGCACGTGGCCGGCACGATCGGCGCGGAGAACGACGGCGGCGGGCTAGTGGGCGTGGCGCCGGGTACGAGGCTCTACGCCGTCAAGGTCCTGAACGCCTCCGGACAGGGGACCTGGTCGCAGGTGATATGCGGGATCGACTGGGTCACGCAGAAGGCCAGGACGCTCAACATCAAGGTGGCGAACATGAGCCTCGCGGGCTTCGGCTTCGCTGACGGTCTGTGCGGCAACCTGATCGGCGACGCGCTCAACCGCGCGATCTGCCGCTCGACCGCCGCAGGGGTCACGTACGTGGTCGCCGCCGGGAACAGCGGCCAGGAGTTCTCGACGACAGTGCCGGCCGCCTATCCCGAGGTGCTCACGGTCACCGCGATGTCCGACAGCGACGGCGCGGCCGGCGCCCTCGGCGGCGCGCCCACCTGTCGCAGCGGCGAGAGCGACGACCGCTACGCGACCTTCTCCAACTTCGCCGACCCGACCGACAGCGGCGGCCAGGCCCACATGGTGGCCGCGCCGGGCGTGTGCATCGAATCCACCTGGCTCGCCGGCGGCTACCGCATCGCTTCGGGAACGAGCATGGCCGCGCCCCACGCCACCGGGACCGTGGCGCTCTGCGTCGGAAGCGGCGGGGTGGCGGGGCCCTGCGCGGGCCTTGCGTCCGCGGACGTGATCAGCAGGATCCGCGCGGACGCCGCGGCCGGCTCGGGGAGCATCGGCGGCTTCGTGGGCGATCCGGGCACGCCCGTGGCCGGTCGTTACTTCGGCCCGCTCGTGCCGGCTGCGGCGTACTGAGGGTGAACTAGTAGCGCTCCGACATCGCCCGGTCGATCTCGCGCTTCACGTCGCGGTCCTTGATCGAGCGGCGCTTGTCGTACATGTCCTTGCCCTTCGCGAGCGCCAGCTCGACCTTCGCGCGCGGGCCGTTGAAGTAGATCCGCGTGGGCACGATCGTGAGGCCCTTCTCCGCGCTCGCCTCCAGCAGGCGCTCGATCTCGCGCCGGTGCAGGAGCAGCTTGCGCGGGCGCTCGGGCTCGTGGTTCTCGCGCGCCGGCTTGTAGGGCGCGATGTGCATGTTGCGCAGCCAGACCTCGCCGTCCCTGACCTCGGCGTAGGCGTCCTTCAGCTGCACCCCGCCGTCGCGGAGCGACTTCACCTCCGAGCCCTGGAGCACGATGCCGGCCTCGAACTTGTCGAGCAGGTTGAAGCGGAAGCTCGCCTGCCTGTTGGTGGCGATGTCCCCCGGGGCCGCCTTGCGTTTCTTCTTCTTCGCCACGGCTACGAGTATGAAGGCGCCGGGATCAGATCCACGCGGCCGCGCGGGGCGTCCACGCGGTCGACCTCCACCTTGACCGAGTCGCCGAGCCGCAGCCGGCGCCCGGAGCCCTCCGCCTCGAGCGCGGTCCCCAGCTCGTTCAGCGTCCACCAGCCGCGCAGCCGGCGCGCCGGCAGCAGGCCCTCGAAGCGCTGCTCGCCGAACTCGACGAACGCGCCCTTCTCGATCAGCCCGACGACCTCGCCCTCGAAGGTGTGCGACTCGTTCGGATCCATCTCCGAGAGCACGCGCTCGAGCAGGAAGGAGAGGCAGATGTCGTCGGCGTCGCGCTCGATCTTCATCGCCTCGCGCTCGGACGCCGAGCTGAGCACGCCCGCCTCGTCGAGCTCGTGCGCGGGCGCCGCCGCCTGGTCGATGCCGAGCCCCTGGAGCAGCGCGCGGTGCGCCACCACGTCCGGGTAGCGGCGGATCGGCGACGTGAAGTGGCAGTAGCGCGGGCTGCCGAGCCCCGCGTGGCCGAGGTTGCGCGGGCTGTAGTACGCCTGCTTGAGCGCGCGCAGCACGAGCACGCTGTAGGCGCGCTTGCCGCCCGACTCGCGCACGACGATGCGCGAGATCTCCGCGATCGCGTCGGCCGCCTGCTGCGGCGTCATCTGCTTCGGCAGCGGCGGCGTCGGGATGTCGAGGCTCGCGAGCTGCTCGGCCAGGAACACCACCGACTGCGGCTCGGGCCGCTCGTGCACGCGGTAGAGCGTCGGCAGCTTCTTGTCCGCCAGGTAGCCGGCCACCTGCTCGTTCGCGAGGATCATCAGCATCTCGATCACGCGGTGCGACTCGGTCTGCTGCTCGTAGCGCACGCCGGTCGGGTTGCCCTCGGAGTCGAAGTCGAAGGTCGGCTCCCAGGAGCCGAACTCGAGCGAGTCGCGCCGCTCGCGCGAGCGCGCGCGCCACCTCGCGCGCGACCTCGAGCGGCTCTCCCCAGGGCGCCTCCGCGCGCGTCCGGCCGGCGAACAGCTCGTCCACCTCGCCGTAGGTGAGCCGGCGGTCGCTGCGCACGAGCGAGCGGTGGAACGCCACGCTCGTCACGTCCGCGCCGTCCATCTCCATCTCGACGGTCACGGCGAGCTTGTCCTCGCCGGGCCGCAGCGAGCAGGCCTCGGTTCGACAGCACCTCGGGCAGCATCGGCTCGACCGCGCCGGGCACGTAGACGCTCGTGCCGCGCCGGAACGCCTCGCGCTCGAGCCGGCCGCCGGGGCGCAGGTACGCGGTCACGTCGGCGATGTGCACCCAGAGCCGCACGCGGCCGTCCTCGCGACGGGCGGAGATGGCGTCGTCGAAGTCCCTGGCGTCGTCCGGGTCGATCGTGAACGTCGGCAGGTCGCGCAGGTCCACGCGGGCGTCCGCCGCGTAGGGATCGTTCGAGCGCGGCCTCCGCCTCGCGCGCTCGCCGCGCGCGGGTAGGAGCGGTAGAGCCCGCGGTCGAGCATCAGCCCCTCGACCACGTCGCGCGCCCGGTCCGGGCGGCCGAGCTTGCGCAGCACGCGCGCGCCGCGCTTGCCCGCGCCCACCAGCACGAGGTCCCCCGCGTCCGCGTCGCCGCGCTCCACCGCCGTCCGCGGCCCCGGCCCGAACAGCGGCTCGGCGACGAGGAAGCGGCCGCGCTTCTCGAGCACCGCGACCATCGGCTTGTCCAGCCGGCGGGCGGGGCGCCCCCGGACGGCGGCGCTCATCGCAGCTCGCGAAGCAGCTCGTCGACCGCCACGGGCAGCGCCTCGTCGCGGTCGGTGTCCGGGTCGTCCACGGCCCGGATCTGCGGCTTGATGCCCTTGGTGGAGATCGTCTCCCCGCCCGGCAGGTAGTAGTTCGCCACGGTGATGTCGAGCACGCCGCCGTTCGAGAGCTGCTGGATCTCCTGCACCAGCCCCTTGCCGAACGTGCGCGTGCCCACGACCTTCGCGCGCTTGCGGTCGCGCAGGGCGCCGGTCACGATCTCGGATGCGCTGGCGCTGCCGCCGTCCACGAGCGTGACCACCGGGATCTTCTCGTCGATGGCGTCGCCCTCGGCGTCCTGCGTGCGCTCCGGGCGGTGCGGCCCGCGCACGGAGACGATCTCGCCGTCCTCGATGAAGATGCTCGACACGAGCACGGCCTCGGACAGCAGGCCGCCGCCGTTGCCGCGCAGGTCGAACACGATCGCCTCGGCGCCCTGCCGCAGCAGCCTGTCGATCTCGCGGCGCACCAGGCCGTGGGCGCCGGAGCTGAAGCTGAGCAGCTCGACGACGCCGACCTTGTGGCCGTCGCGCTCGACCATGCGGCCGCGCGCGACCGGGATCTCGATGCGCTCGCGCTTCACCTTCACGGTGCGGTCGCGGTCCTGGCCCGGGGTGAACACCCTCAGCGTCACCGACGTCCCGGCGGGCCCCTTGATGCGGCTGGTCGCCACCTCGCTGTTCACGCCGGCGATCGAGCGGCCGTTCACGCCGAGGATGAAGTCGCCGCGGCGGATGCCGGGCGCGCTCCGCAGGCGAGCCGTCGAACACGCGCAGCACCTTCAGCCCGCGCTTGTCCTGCTCGACGTTCATGCCGACGCCCTCGAACTGGCCGCTCACCGACTCGTTGAGCTGCTTCGCCTCCTTGCGGCGTGAGGTAGTGCGAGTAGGGGTCGTCGAGCGACTCGACGATCCCCTTCAGCGAGGCGTCGTCGAGCTTCTTCTCGTCGACCGGCTTGTAGAAGTTGTCCTCGATCGAGTCGATGATCTCGGCGCGCATCGCGCGGTCCTCCTGGACGAAGGCGTCGCGCACCGGTCCCGGCAGGGACTCGGGATGACCGCCGAGCCAGAGCCCGGCGACCAGCGCAACGAGCGCGCAGAGCGCTGCAATGCCTCCATTCCGCATCACGAGGAGGCTAGTCGCCGCTTCGCAAAACGTGCCTAAACGCGCAGGAAGCGGCGCAGCGTGATGCCGCTGCCGAGCGCCGACACCGCGATGCAGGCGAACATCAGCAGCACCACGAGCAGCGGGAAGTCGATCGTGTCGGGCGCGGCCAGCAGCGCGAAGCGGTCGGCCAGCGGGTCGAGGAAGGTCGCCTTGACGATCGCGAGCAGCAGCACCGCGAGCAGGCCGCCGAGGAAGCCCACGATCATCCCCTCGATCACGAACGGCCAGCGGATGAACCAGTTGGTGGCGCCCACGAGCTTCATCACCTCGACCTCGCGCCGGCGCGAGAAGATCGACAGCCGGATCGTGTTCGCGATCAGGGCGATCGAGGCGAGCACGAGCAGCACGGCCAGCCCGGCCGTGAGCGCCTTCACGAGCCCGGTGGCGGACAGGATCTTGTCCGTGTCCTCCTCGCGGTCGCGCACCTCGTCGATCGCCGCGAGCTGAGGCTCGCCGTCGGCGTTCAGGCGCGTGACGATCTCGTCGAGCTTGTCCGGGTCCTCGGGGTGCACGCGGAAGGAGGCGGGCAGCGGGTTCGAGCCGAGCAGCTCGGCGCCCTCCTCGAAGGCCTTGGGGTTCTTCTCCTGGGCGCGCGCCAGCGCCTCGCCCTTCGAGATGAACTCGACCGACTTCACGTTGCTCGTGTCCTCGATCGCCTTGCGCAGCTCGGCCTGCTCGAGCTGGGTGGCGGAGTCCTTCACGTACACGTCCACCACCACGCGGCTGCGCACCTCGTTCGCGGTGCCGGTGGTGGCCTGGACGATCGGGATGAAGACCCCGAGCACCACCGCGGTGAGCAGGACGGTGAGCAGCGCCGCCAGCGCCGGCGCCGAGCTGCGCCGCAGCCCGCGCAGCGCCTCCCTGAGGAAGAAGCTCCAGCGCATGGCTAGTTCGGGTGCCCCTCGTCGCCCACGCCGAGCTCGCCGCGCAGGCGCACCGCGAACTCGGTGGTGGACTCGTCCGGGCGGTAGAGGCCCGACAGCTCGTCGCGGACGATGCGGCCCTCGCGCAGCTCGATCACGCGCCGGCGCATCTTGTCGACCATCTCCTTGTCGTGGGTCGCCACGACGACGGTCGTGCCCGTGCGGTTGATGCGGTAGATCAGCTGCATGATCCCGATGGAGGTCTCGGGGTCGAGGTTGCCGGTGGGCTCGTCGGCCAGCAGCAGCGGCGGGTGGTTCACGAACGCCCGCGCGATCGAGACGCGCTGCTGCTCGCCGCCCGACAGCTCGTCGGGGAAGTTGTGCAGCTTGGTCGAGAGCCCGACCAGGCGCAGGATGTCCGGCACCTTGCGGCGGATCTCCTGGCGCGACTCGCCGATCACCTGGAGCGAGTACGCGACGTTGTCGTACACCGTCCGGTTCGGCAGCAGCTTGTAGTCCTGGAAGACGACGCCGATGTTGCGGCGCAGGTACGGCACCCGCGAGCGCGGCACCTCGGCGAGCGGCTGGCCCGCGATCGAGATCTCGCCCCTGCTCGGCTCGAGCTCCTTCATCATCAGGCGGATGCAGGTGGACTTGCCGCAGCCGGTGGGGCCCACGAGGAAGACGAACTCGCCGCGCCCGATGCGCATCGAGGCGGCCTGGACGGCCACCGAGCCGCCGTCGTAGACCTTCGTCACGTCCTTGAACTCGACGACGGGAACGTCCACGCGCGGCCGCCTGTTGCGGCGCAGCAGGCTCTGTCCTGGCGGTTGCCATGGACCCTGATTACTAGCGGACGAGGCCTCGAGTCCGCGACGCGTGCAACGCTACTTGCGGACCCGCCAGCGGGTGAAGAGCTCGCCCTCGGCCTCCGCCACGGAGACCAGGTCGAGCTCCACCGGCTCCACCAGCTCGCGCCCCGCGACGATCGTGAGCGCCGCCGCGCCTCCCACGACCTTCGGGTTCATCGTCAGGAACAGCTCGTCCACGAGGCCGCGCCGCGAACAGGAACGAGTTCAGCGTGGGGCCGCCCTCGCAGAGGACGGAGCGCACGCCGCGCTCGTGCAGCTCGGCCATCAGGCGCGGGAGGTCGTCGCCCA
>CAVYUQ010000009.1:0-59959 GCA_963771715.1 uncultured Thermoleophilaceae bacterium | reverse complement strand
AGCGGAGTAGCGTTCCGACCCTTTGAAGAGCAGATGTTCAAGGAAATGGGACGCACCCGCCTCGGAGGGCAGTTCGTCCCGGGTCCCGGTGTCGGCCCAGCAGCCGACTGCGATGGATCGGACCGACGGCATGTTTTCGGTTATCACCCGCAGCCCGTTGGGAAGGGTGCTGAGTTCGTAGTGGAGTGCCGGCGCGGCCTTTTTCACAGAGTGCTTCTTATCGGGCAGGAGCCGGTTTCTTCTTGGGGGGCATCGGGCGGAAGTGTACGGGGGACGCCGGGTTGGTTGTGCGGCCGCGTCTGGGGGCTGTTTTCGGTCGTCGGACAAACAACCCGACCCAGGTCGCGGTTTTTCCTGGCTTTTGACGTCCGTGAGACAATGGTCGGCTATGCGCGAGCCCACCTATCGGCCGAACCGCTCGACCATCCTGCGGGACCTGCTGCGC
Source organism: uncultured Thermoleophilaceae bacterium (assembly GCA_963771715.1). Classification (GTDB taxonomy): domain Bacteria; phylum Actinomycetota; class Thermoleophilia; order Solirubrobacterales; family Thermoleophilaceae; genus JACVRW01. The sequence continues at coordinate 59,514 of CAVYUQ010000009.1, read as the reverse complement.
CCCGATGAGCGAGCCATCGAGGCGGTCGTGGCGCGCTACCAGAAGGTTGCCCCGGCCGTCACCCGGTTCGCCCGGGCCCTCTCCGGAACGACAAGCTACGGGTGGTCCTCGGCCCGGAGGCGGCGGCCTCCCAAACGAAGTCGTCTGCGACCCCCGCCTGTTTCAGGCGGCCACCAACCGGGCCGCACCCGTCACTCCGGATGAGATGGCTCTGGCCTCGGCGCTGCATGAGGTCGTCCATCTGATCTCGAGCGACTTCGACGCACCGGCCGAAGATGAGGAGAACCCGGGCCGAAGGCGGCGATCTGCTCAAACGCCTCGATGTCGACGGTGGGCCGGTAGCCGAAGTGCTGTTCTTCTCGCTCGAAGACGCCCGCCAGGAACTGCAGGGCCTGGCCAACTACCCGGGCGCGCGGTCGGTCCTGGCCGACATCTACCAGGCATCGCTTTCGGGAGCCTTTTCCCAGAGCGGAGCCGCTCGGCCAGTTCGCCCTGTGCTGCTTTCTCCTGACCGGCGATTACAGCGAGCGGGAAAACCTGGAGAGGAGAGTCGACGGCAGGGTGCAGCGGGCCATCGCCGATGCCACGCCGATCTGCTCGGAAGCGGCCACTGCCGGGCACGCCGCCGAGGTGGTCGACCTGGCCCTCGCCCTGCTCGAGATCGCCAAGACCCACGGATTGCTCAGCCACGTCAAGGAACAGGGAACGGCCGCCCAGCAGAGGATGCAGCAGAAGAAGGAAGCCGAAGCTGCCGCGGAAGGCGTCGACATGGTCCGGCTTCCCAGTCCCTCCGTCCGCGATGCCGAGAGCTATCGCGACGTCCAGCGCGCCACGCAGGCCCGCTCCGGCCTCTCCGATCGCAAAGGCGCCTCGGAACTGGCCGGCGACGCCTCGACCGACCAGCTGCTCCGGGTGAGCGAGGCCCCCACCGTCTACCTGCCGACCGGCATGGGGGAAAGCTCGTCGTCACCCCCGCCCCGAGAGCCTTCGCCGTCTTCGCCGGCGAAGGCCGGGCCGCCGTCGCCTCTGCCGCCAGGAAATGGGGCGTGGCCCAAAGCCACGTCTCCGGGGAGCTGTACCCGCTGTTCGCCGCCAATCAGCGGCGGGGACTGCGTTCGGGTTACGACCAGGGCGACGTCTCCCCGCACGCGGCGCTCTTCATCGGTGCCGGCCTGTACGACCGCATGTACGAGCGCCGGGCCTCGCGGACCCGCCGCTCCTATGCGGTGAGCCTCCTGGTCGACGCGTCCGGCCTCGATGCTCCAGCCCCGCACCCAGGGCAGCAGCCGCACCCCCTGGGGGATGTCGGCAGCGCTCGCTGGGGGCGATGACGATGGCACGCCTCTGTCACGAGCTCCAGGTCGACTTCGAGGTCGCTCTCTTCAATCGCGGCTTTGCCGCCCGGCCCGATGACACCGAGTGGAGCTACACGAGGACCTCGAGCCAGGCGGCAGCCGGTCTCCGCCAGTCCCACGGCACCGCGGCCAACCGGCTCACCACGACCGTGAACCACTACCTGGTCAAGCCTTTCGATCGCCGCTGGCGAGAAGCCGAGGATGTCCTCGCAGGGATGTTCTGGACGGCGGCCGAACCGGGCAAGGCCGCCATCGCCGCCCGCCGGAACCCGAGGACTGCGCCGCCGGTGTCGATGTTCGAGAGGGCCGCCAACGTCGACGAATTCAACCTGATCCACGCCGCCGAGCGGATGGCCCGCCTCGGGGCCAACGTCCGAGTGCTGGTGGTCCTGGCCGATGGGATGACGAGAGGATCGGTCGAGGCCCTGGCCACGTCGGTCCAGGCCGTCGAGCGGTCCGGCACCACCGTGCTCGGCATCGGGATCGGCGACGACACGGTCACCGGCACCTACCACCGATTCGAAGTGGTCAATCGCCCCGAGGACCTGACCAAGGCGATGATCGAAGGAACCCGAGGGGCGCTTCGCCGAGGTCTCGCCCTGTGGGGCATGGACACCTGGTGGCTGCGACCCGCCCGAGCCGGAAACGGCAGCCCATGGAAGGAATCGCTTAGTGCCTGACAACAAGCTCACAGCCAAACGCCGAGAAAGCCGTGATCTTCGAGGACCCGGTCGGGGCCGGAAAACCCATCGTGCTCGAGAGGTTCACGCGTCCCCGATGACGTTCCCGACCACGATCAGCGGGTCGGCAAGATCCCCGATCCCGACCCGCACTACATCGATCTGGGGATGCTCTACCGCTTTGCCCAGGTTGAGGCGGTGCGACGGGACGAACCGGAGGGCTTCTCGCCGCTCCATCTCGCCGTCCGGGGCCACATGGGCACCGGCAAGGACCACGACATCGAGCAGTTCGCGGCAAGGCTGGGGCTTCCCTACTACCGCATCCCCCTCACCGGAGAGGTCCGCGACGTCACGCTCATCGGCTCGACCCGCCTCCATGGAGACGGCAAGGGCGGAACCGAGAGCAGGTGGGAGGACGGCGACATCACCCGCGCCCTGCGAGGCCCGGCGCTGCTCAACCTGTCCGAACTCAACGCCGCCGGTGCCGAGACCCTCTTCGCCCTCCACGGCCTGCTCGATCGATACGGTGCGCTGGACCTCCCGACCGGGGAGACGGTTCGCCTGCGCCCCGATGTCAGAGTGTTCGGCACCATGAACCCGACCGACATCCGCGACTACGCGGGAACCCAAACCCTCAACAAGGCATTCGCCGACCGGTGGGTGATCTGGGAGAAGGAATTTCCGGGTGGCGACCAGGTGCAGGCGATGCTGGCCAGGCGCTACCCGTCGCTGGCGGCGCCGTACGTCGAGGCGATCTCTCGCCTGGCGGTGGAGGTCAATGCTTCCTTCGTCGTTCCTGATGCCTCGACCAGGGTGGAAACGCCGCTCTCGCTTCGATCGGTGCTGGACCGGCTGCCAACCGGTCTGCGGGTCTACACGGCCAACGACGACCCGCTGCGCCGATCGTGGGAGGAGTTCGTCCTTCCCCACGTCGACCCCTTCGACCGCGATCACTACGAGACCGTATGGAACGCGGTGGTCAGGAGAGGACCGACTCTGAAGCCCTTCGGGAAGGGATAGCCGCCGTTCGCGCCGGGTACCGCGACTGATCCGACCGGGTTCCGCCGAACTCCGACGCTACGGTTCCTGCCGGTGAGGTCCTATGGCATCAGGCCGGAGGTGGATCAGAAGATCCGCGAGTTGGTCGACCTGGCCGGCGACGCACCCAATCAGGATCTGATCTACGAACTGATCACGACCGTCCTCAAGCTCTATCGGGACAAGGCGAGCCGGGGCGACCTCAAGTTGGTCAACACCGCATTGAAGGAGATGCGGTATTCGATCCTGGTGTTCGCCCGGCATTTCGATCCGAAGGTCACGATCTTCGGATCCGCCCGGATCCCGCTCGGGGATCCCAACTACGCGCTGGCCGAGGAGATCGCGAAGCTGATGGCCGACAAAGGCTGGGGCGTGATCACCGGGGCCGGGCCCGGAATCATGGAGGCCGGGTCCAAGGGAGCCGGAAAAGAACACGCCTACGGGGTCAACATCCGCCTTCCGTTCGAACCCGACTCCAACTCGTACATCGACCCCGAGCGCAACGTCAATTACAAGTACTTCTTCACCCGCAAGCTGACCTTCATCAAGGAGTCGGCCGCATTCGCGCTCTTCCCCGGCGGCTTCGGAACCCTCGATGAGACGTTCGAGCTTTTCACATTGATGCAGACGGGCAAGAGCGACCTGCACCCGATCGTCCTGATGGAAGCGCCCGGGAACGGGCTATTGGCCGCCGCTGCTCGAGTTCTGCTCGAACGTCCTGGTCGCCCAGGGTTTGATCTCGCCGGCCGACATGAATCTCTTCACGCTCACGGGCGACGCCGACGATGCGCGTCGATCACATCCTCAACTTCTACTCGAACTACCACTCGCAGCGATACGTCGAGGGTCGGCTGGTCTTGCGGATCCGGAGGGCCCCGGATCCCGCCACGCTCGCCGAGCTGATCAGGGAGTTCGCCGACATCCTGGTCAGCGGCGCCGATCGAGATCGTCGAGCCATCGGCGGCCGAGATGGCCGACGCCGACCACGTCGACCTGGTGCGGCTCGCCCTCCATTTCGATCGCCGCAGCTACGGCCGCCTCCGGGCCCTGATCGACCGCCTCAACCGCCTCGTCGCCACCCCCGAAAACGTCCAACCGCCCCCGCCTTTCGAGGAGGACCAGGCCGAGAGACCGTGGTGATTCCGCCCGGTGGCCCGGATAGACTAGTCTCGCCCGGATTTCGAATTCCTGGAAGCGACTACCATGCCAGCCGTGCGAGAGATCCTGTCTGACCTGGTCGCCGAACAGCAGTTTCTTGATCAGTTCCTCCAGAAGATCGGGCCCAAGGACTGGGAACGGCCCACCCCTGCCAAAGGCTGGTCGATCCGGGACACCATCAGCCATCTGGCCGACACCGCCCACCTGGCGGGCGATGCCCTGATAGGGGGAGATGCAATCGAGACCTATCGCGCCGCCCCCAACCTCGACTCCCTCCGACAGGAGGCCGTCAAGAAGGGCCGCAAGATGCGGTATCAGGACGTCATCGAGTGGTGGCGCGGCGGCCGGGCCAAGGTGGTCGAACCGCTTTCCCGCATGGACGCCGATCACCGGGTCGAGTGGATCGCCGGTTCGATGAGCGCCCGCACCTTCGCCACGATGCGCCTGATGGAGACCTGGGCCCACGGCCTCGACATCTACGCCGCCATGAAGGCCGAGATCGAGGACACCGCCCGCATCCGCCACGTCTGCTTCCTCGGATGGAAGACCCTCCCCTACGCCTTCAAGGCTGCCGACGAGGATTACTCGCCGGTGCGGGTCGAAGTGATGGGCCCGGCCTACGCCAAATGGGTCTTCGGACCAGCCGACACCGATCAGGTGATCAAAGGCCCGGCCGGCGAGTTTGCCCGCCTGGCAGTGCGGCGGATGAAGCGCAAGGACGCCAAGAACCTCAAGGCTTCGGGCGACGTGGCTGAGACCGCTCTCGAAGTGGTCCGCGCCTATCTCTGAGATCCGGTCGCAGGATCTGACCGGGTTGCGAACCTTGCCCTCCCTGATCGGGATGGTTCATCTGCCCCCGCTGCCCGGCTCCCCGCGTTTTGACGTCGACCTCTGCGCAGTCATCGAGTTCGCATTGCCGAGACGCCATCATCCTGAAGGAGGCCGGTTTCCCGGCCCTCATGATCGAGAACTTCGGCGACGCGCCGTTCTATCCCGGATCAGGTGCCGCCGGTAACGGTGGCGGCAATGACCCGGGCCGTGTCGGCAGTCGCCGCGAGACCGCCGGACTTCCTATCGGAGTCAACGTCCTTCGCAACGACGCCTCGGCCGCACTCGCGATCGCGGCAGCCACCGGTGCTGCGATGATTCGCGTCAACGTCCTGACCGGTCTCATGAACACCGACCAGGGCCCGATCGTCGGGAAGGCTGCCGAGGTCGCCGCGCGAGCGCCGCATCCTCTGCCCCGACGTCGCCATCCTGGCCGACGTCTTCGTGAAGCATGCCAGCGCCCCTCCGGCACCACGATCGAGCAGGCCGGACTCGATACCTGGGAGCGGGGCGGAGCCGATGCCCTCATCGTGTCGGGCACCGGAACCGGGGCGGCCCCCGACCTCGACGAAGCGCCCGCCTTCGCAAGGCGGTGCCGGAGGCCACGATCCTCGTCGGCTCCGGCGTCCTCGGCTGCCGGCCTCGGCGCCCTCGCCGAAATCGCCGACGGTGCGATCGTCGGCTCATCTCATCAAGGTCGACGGCACGTCCTCAACCAGGTCGACCCCGACCGCGCCCGCGATCTGGTCCGCGTTGCCGCCGGCTTGGGCTGGGTCGGGTGAACCGCGCCACATCCGGTTCGAGAAGAAGGACCGCATCGCGGTCCTCACTCTGGCCCGTCCCGAAACCCGCAACGCGCATCACCGGCGAGGACATGCTGGCCGAGAACCCGGGTGAGGATGAACACGTGGTAGTCCATCGACAGCCCGAACAGGATCACGAACAGGAACAGCGGCAGCCATGCTGCGATGGGACCGCTACCCAGGCCGAGCGACTCGCCCAGCCCGTGCTGGAACACCAGGGTCATGAGGCCGTAGGCGGAGCCCACGGACAGCATGTTCAGCGCGATCGCCTTGAGCGGAATGACGATCGAGCGGAAGGTCACCAGCAGCAGCAGGAACGCCGCCGAGAGCACGAACGCGAACACGTAGGGCAGGTGACCGATCATGGCGTCGTTGAAGTCGCCGGTGGCGGCGGCCTCACCCGTCGTGTACGCCTCCACACCGTCGACCTTCTTGACGGTGTTCGGAACGATGTCGTCGCGCAGGGCGTCGACAGCCTTGTTGGACAGCTCATCTGTGCCCTCCCCGGTGGTGGGGAGCGTCACGATGGCGACCGACTTGTCCGAGCTGAGCTCGATGCTCGGCTTGCCCTCGAAGAGAGCCGGACGGGCGGCGGCCTCAGACTCGAGAGCCTTGATGCCGGACACGACCTCGGGGGAGGTGGCGTCATCCGCCTTGATCACGACCATCTCCGCGCTGCCCTCGCTGGGGAAGGCGGCCTGGGTCCGGTCGTAGGTGCGCATCACCTTGAGGTCACGCGACGTGTCGTCGGTGCCACCAAGGGAGGTCTGCATTCCGAGCACCGGAACCGTCAGCGCGACGAGCACGCCGGCGGCCACGACTGCTGAAAGCAGCGGACGGCGGAGGACCCGGTCGAGGATGCGGGACCAGATGCCCACCCCTCCGCGGTTCCGAAGCCGGCCAATGAACGGCACACGGCCCTTCTCGACCCGATGGCCCAGCTTCGAGAGCACGGCCGGCAGGACGGTCAGAGAGCCGAGGACGGCAACTGCCACCACCATGATCGTGCCGGTGGCGAACGAGGCGAAATTGGAGATTCCGCCGAGGTACATGCCGGCCATGGCGACCATGACCGTGAAGCCCGAGATCACGATCGCGCGACCTGACGTCGCGGCCGCGGCCTCGATGGCTGCGTTTGCATCGCGTCCGGCGGCGCGCTCCTCGCGCTCCCGCTTGATGTAGAACAGGCTGTAGTCCACGCCGACGGCCATGCCGATCAGCAGGACGACCTGCATCACCGATGCATCCACCGGTGCGAGCTGGCTGACGGGGCCGAGGAGGCCCAGGGTGGCCAGCACGGCGGTGAGGCCGAGCAGGACCGGGATACCGGCCGCCACGAGCGCTCCGAACGTGAACAGCAGGATGATGAGCGTGAGACCGAGGGTCATGAACATGTGCGAGCCCATTTCCTCGTTCGACTTGTCGAGTGTCGCCTTGTTGATGCTGGCGTCACCCGACTCGTCGATGCGGAGCTCGGGGTGCGCCTTCGCCGCGGCGTCCACGGCGGCCAGCGACCGGACCACGGACTTCTCGGTGGTCTTCTGGTTGCCCGGGAGGCTGAACGTCACGAGCGCGGAATGGCCGTCCTTCGAGATCTGCGGGGCGGCCACCTCGGAAACCCCGTTCGTGTCCTCGAGCCGCTTGCTCACATCAGCCACGGCGGCCTTGAACTGCGAATCGGACGCCTTGAGCGTCTTCGACTGGACGAGCACCTGCTCTCCGGCCTCGTCCGGGTACGCGTCCTTCATGACCTCGCCGGCCTTGCCGGACTCACCGGGCATCCCCTCGCCGTTCTCGATGTTCTTCTGCGGGACGAGGGTGAAGCCGATGGCAATCGATACGAACACAAAAGCGAGCCATCCGAGGATGGCCTTGCGCCGGTGCTGGACGCTCCAGCGTCCGATGCGCGCGGCGAAGTTGTGGTTGGACTGGGACTTGGTGGTGTTGCGCTGAGTTCTCATGGGTGCCAGCTTCCGCTTTTGCGAAGGCCGTTCCCATGCGGTTGGCAGGCGTCTGAGGGTGCGGTTTGCCCCTACCGGGGTGCGGCTTACCGCACCTACTCGAAGCGCATTCGGCTGGGCGCCTCGCGCATCCGCAGTAGGCGCGCGGGCACTCCCGCCACCACGGCGTTGGCCGGCACGTCGCGCGTGACGACCGCATTCGTGCCGATCACGGCGTTGTCACCGACCGTCACCCCGCGCAGGATGCACGCCCCGTAGCCGATCCAGACGTTGTTCCCCACGCGCACGTCGCGCTTGTAGATCCCCTGAAGGCGGATCGGCCGGTCCACCTCGACCATGCCGTGGTCGAAGTCGATCATCATCACGCGGTCGGCGATCACGCACTCGCGCCCGATCGACACGTGCTGGAAGGCGGAGATCGTGCACTCCTGGCCGAGCACGGACTTGGCGCCTATCGAGACCGTGCCCTCGTGGCTGCGGATCTTGCAGCCGTGCCCGACCCAAGACCAGCGCCCGAGCTCGAGCGTCGCGCCCTTCCTGACCTCGAGGCTGCAGCCGGGGCCCACGAACGCGAGGCCGTCCAGCCGCAGGCGCCCACCGAGGCGCAGCTTCCAGAGCCCGAGCCGCGCGACGAGTCGCCCGTACTTGAGATTCAGCATCCCGTGCCGGCGCAGGAACCGCAGCAGGGTCAGGAGCCCGCCGTGGCGCGGCGGTGGGGGACCGCGCAGCTCGTCGGGGAAATCGGCCGGCGGCGCCGCGACCGGCTCGGTGGCGCTCTCCATAGCGGCGAAATCATATGTGCGGCTACCCGTATGGGCGGACTGCACGATCGCGTTCACAATTGAGCGTGCAATGACCAGAACCGTCCTCATAGTCGACGATCACCCGAGCTTCCGGGCGAGCGCTCGCATGCTGCTCGAGTCCGAGGGCTACGAGGTGATCGGTGAGGCCGAGGACGGCCATTCCGCGCTGCGCGCGGTGGAGGAGCTGCACCCCGACATCGTCCTGCTCGACGTCCAGCTTCCTGACATCGACGGAATCGAGGTCGCGGCCCGGCTCACGGCCAACGGATCGGCTCCGGCCATCGTCCTGACTTCGAGCCGAGACCTTGCGGACCTCGGCCCGGTGCGCGACCGTTGCGATGTGCGCGGTTTCATTCCAAAGGCAGAGCTCTCCGGCGCCGCGCTGGAGGCGCTCCTCTGAGATCCCTCCGCAAGGCACTCTGGGGGCTCGCGGGCGCGGGCGTCGTGTTCGGCCTGATCGACGTCGCGCTGATCCTCACGAGCAACCACGTGGAGGTGCGCGGAGCGTGGGCCGCCGCGGCGCTGTTCGTCGGCTGGGGCTTCATCGGAGCCGGCCTGTTCGCGTGGTCACGCCGTCCCGACAGCAGCATCGGGCCGCTGATGGTGGCCACGGGGTTCGCGTGGTTCGTGAACCTCGTGACCGCCTCGAATGTGCCGGCGCTCTTCATCGGCGCGGCAATCCTGAGCTCCGTCTACTTCGTCACGGCCATCCACATGCTGCTCGCCTCGCCGCACGGCCAGAGGCTCGCGCCCGGCGACCGGCGCATCGTGGTCGCGGGATACCTGCTGGTCACGCTCGGGTCGATCCCGTTCGCGCTCTTCACCGACCCGGCGAAGAACTGCGAGGACTGCCCGTCGAACCCGCTGATGATCACCGACAGCGGGACGTTCTTCGACATCTGGAACACGCTGATCAGCCTCATCGGGCTGGTGCTGATCGTCCTCGTACTCCGCAGCCTAGTCCTGCGCTGGCGCCGGGCCTCGCGCCCCGAGCGGCGTCTGTATGCGCCGGTCTACGCAGCGGGCGTGGCGCTCATGATCGCCGTGTTCGCGCAGCTCGGGCTGCAGACGAGCGGCTCCGAGGGCGCCGCCCTCGACATCGTCTTCATCATCTCGGTAGTCCCGCTCGCGCTGGTCCCGTACCTGTTCGTCGCCGCGTTCGTGCGCACCCGGATGGCGCAGGGCGGCGCGGTGAGCGAGCTGATGACCCATCTGGCCGAGGCCCCGCAACCGGGCGGCCTCCGAGATGCCCTCGCCAACGCCCTGGACGACCCGACGCTCGAGCTCGTCTACTGGCTGCCCGAGGGACGGCGCTACGTGGACTTCCGCGGGCGGCCGTACGAGCTTCCCGAGGACGACCCCAGCCGGGCCATCCACCTTGTCGCGCGCGACGGCGACTGCGTGGCGGCGATCATCTACGACGCAACGCTGCAGGAGGCGGACGCGCACGTGCGCGCCGTGGGGGCCGCGGCCTCCATGGTGCTCCAGAACGAGCGCCTGGAAGCGGAGCTGCGCGCGAAGGTCGACGAGCTGCGCCGCTCGCGCGAGCGGATGCTCAAGATCGGGCTCGAGGAACGCCGCCGCCTGGAACGCGATCTCCACGACGGCGCTCAGCAGCGGCTGGTGGCGATGGCGCTCAACATCCGCCTCGCGCGCGCGAAGCTGAACGACGACCCGATCGCGGCGGACACGCTGCTTGCGAACGCCGGCGAGGAGCTCGACTCGGCGCTCGAGGAGCTGCGTGAGCTCGCGCGCGGAATCCACCCCGCCGTGCTCACCGACCGCGGGCTGGCCACCGCGCTCGAGACGCTCGCGAGCCGTGCGCCCGTGCCGGTCGAGCTCGCGGAGCTCCCCAATGGCCGGCTGCCGGAGGCGGTCGAGCTCGCGGCGTACTTCGTGGTGGCGGAGGCGCTGACGAACGTCGCCAAGTACGCCCACGCCACCCACGCCAAGGTCGAGGTGGCTCGCGAGAACGGACGGCTGATCGTGGAGGTGGAGGACGACGGAATCGGCGGCGCGAACCCCGAGAACGGCACCGGCCTGCGCGGCCTCGCGGACAGGATCGCGGTGCTCGAGGGGCGGCTCGAGATCGACTCGGAGCGCGGCGCGGGGACGACTGTGAGGGCACAGATCCCATGCGCGTAGTCGTGGCCGACGATTCGGTGCTGCTGCGCGAGGGCGTGGTGCGGCTGCTCGAGGAGAAGGGCTTCGACGTGGTGGCCCAGGCCGGCGACGCCGAGGACCTGATCCGTAAGGTGAACGCCCACAAGCCAGACGTTGCAGTGGTCGACATCCGCATGCCCCCAACCAACACAGACGACGGCCTGCGGGCCGCGCTCGAGATCCGGGCGTCGCTCCCGGACACCGGCGTGCTCGTGCTCTCCCAGTACGTGGAGGAGGGCTACGCGCTCGAGCTGGTCGGGGACTCCGCGGGCGGCGTGGGCTACCTGCTGAAGGATCGCGTGGCCGACGTGGACCGCTTCGTGGACTCCGTCCGGCGGGTGGCCGAGGGCGGCTCCGCGCTCGACCCGGAGGTGGTGGCCCAGCTCGTGGGGCGCGCGCGCCGCGACGACCCGCTCGCGGAGCTCACGCCGCGCGAGCGCGAGGTGCTCGAGCTGATGGCCGAGGGCCGCTCGAACAACGCGATCGCCGCTCAGATGACCGTGACCGAGCGGGCCGTGGAGAAGCACGTGACCAGCATCTTCGGGAAGCTCGGCCTGCCTCCCGCCCCCGAGGACCACCGGCGCGTGCTCGCGGTGCTGGCCTTCCTACGGGCATGACCGGCGGACCGGTCTCCCACCACGGCGTGGTCCGCCGCAGGCGGCGCGTTCGCATCGGCGGCCGCGACATGGCGATCGACCTCGGCACCGCCAACACGCTCGTCTACGTGCGCGGCGAGGGCATCCGCGTGTCCGAGCCGTCGGTCGTGGCGGTGGACACGCGCACCGACGACGTGCACGCCGTGGGCGAGGAGGCGCAGCGCATGATCGGGCGGACGCCGGCCTCGATCTCGGCGGTGCGGCCGCTGCGCCACGGCGTGATCACCGACTTCGAGGTCACCGAGGCCATGCTGCGGCACTTCATCGGCCGCGTGCACAAGAGCCGCTTCGCGCACCCGCGGCTCGTGATGTGCGCGCCCTCGGGGATCACCGACGTGGAGCGCCGCGCGCTCGTGGAGGCCTGCCTCGGCGCGGGAGCGCGCTCGGTCCAGCTGATCGAGGAGCCGATGGCCGCGGCGATCGGCGCCGAGCTGCCGATCGAGGAGCCGATGGCCAACGTGGTCGTGGACATCGGCGGCGGCACGAGCGAGGTGGCCGTGATCTCGCTGGGCGGGATCGTGCTCTCGCGCTCGCTGCGCGTGGGCGGCTACGACTTCGACGACGCCGTTGCGGGCTGGATCCGCCGCCACCACCGGCTCGCGATCGGCGAGACCACCTCCGAGAGCGTGAAGCTCGAGGTGGGAGGGGTGGCACCGGACCAGAGCGAGGCCCGGACAGAGGTGCGCGGCCGCGACCCGGTCAGCGGTCTGCCACGCGAGGCGGTCATCGACAGCGCCGAGATGCGCGACGCGCTCGAGCCGCTGGCAGTCGAGATCCTGGACTCCGTGAAGGACGCGCTCGAAAACACGCCCCCGGAGCTGGCCGCCGACCTCACCCGGCACGGCATCCTGCTCGCCGGCGGCGGCGCGCTGCTGAGGGGATTCCGCGAGCGCGTGGAGCTGGAGACCGGCGTGCCGGTCCGGCTGGCGGAGGACCCACTCACCTGCGTCGTGCTCGGCGCGGGCCGCGCGATCGAGGAGATCGAGGTCCTCGAGCGCGCCGTTATCTAGGCACGACCGCCAACAGATACTCGCCCTTGAAGCGCAGCGTGCCGTCGTCGGCCAGGTTCTCGCTGGCGAGGAAGGCCCTGAACCCCTCGTCGAGCTCGTTCTCCCGCTCGCCCAGGGCCTCGCGCGCGTTCAGCAGCGGCCCGAAGCTCTCCAGCATGAAGCGCGCGTAGGACTCGACCGACTCGTCCGTCCACTCGATCTCGTGGCGCTCGAACTCACCGTCGCCGAGCAGCTCGCGGATGTGCTGCTCGGTTCCCCACAGGATCGGCGGCTCGCCGCCCGGGGCGGCGGCACCAACTCGGCCGTCACGCGGAACATCCGCCCGATCGAGCCGTCCGGCACCCAGCACGCGACCGCGATCGTCCCTCCCGGGCGGCACACGCGCTTCATCTCGCCGGCGGTGCGCCTGTGGTCGGGGGCGAACATGTGCCCGAAGGTGGAGATCACCCGGTCGAAGCTGGCGTCGTCGAACGGGAGCTCCTGGGCGTCGCCCTCGACCCAGTCGACCTCGACCATCGCATCGGCCGCTCGCTCGCGCGCCACCGCCAGCAGGTCGGCGGAGAAGTCGAGCCCGGTCACGCGGGCGCCCTCGCGCGCGGCGGGAATGGTCGCGTTGCCGGCTCCGCAGGCCACGTCGAGGAGCTCCATGCCCGGCTCGGTCGCGGCACGCTCCACGACCAACTCGCCGACCTCTGAGATTCGCTCGGCCACGGCCGCGTAGTTGCCGGCGCCCCACATCGTCTTCGGATCCATTTGAGGACTCTATGCCACCCTGCGCTCATGGATTCGATCGTCACCGCGGTGGACGTCCGCCGCCGCTACGGGGAGGGCGCCGCCGCCGTCGACGCGCTGGCAGGCGTGACAGTGGGGTTCGAGCGCGGGCGCTTCAGCGCGATCATGGGGCCGTCCGGCTCGGGCAAGTCGACGCTGATGCACATCCTCGCGGGACTCGACCGCCCGACGACGGGCACGGTCACCATCGACGGCGAGGAGATCTCGGGCCTGGACGACGGCGAACTCACGCGGCTGCGCCGGGACAAGCTCGGCTTCGTCTTCCAGTTCTTCAACCTGATCCCGGTCCTGACGGCCGAGGAGAACGTGCTGCTGCCGCTCTCGATCGCGGGCCGCAGGCCGGATGCCGAGTGGGTCGAGCGACTGATCGAGCGGGTCGGCCTCGGCGACAGGCGCACGCACCGCCCCGCCGAGCTGTCCGGGGGGCAGCAGCAGCGGGTGGCGGTGGCCCGCGCGCTGGTGTCGCGCCCCGCCGTGGTGTTCGCCGACGAGCCCACCGGCAACCTCGACTCCAAGGCCAGCGAGGAGGTGCTGGGCCTGCTGCGGACGGCGGTCGACGAGTTCGGCCAGACGGTCGTGATGGTGACCCACGACCCGGAGGCGGCGTCCTACGCCGACCGGCTGGTGGTGCTGCGCGACGGGCTCGTGGTTCACGACGGTGACGCCGGCAGCGCCGAGGAGGTAATCGAGTTGATGAAGGACGTGGCGTGACGAAGGTCGCGCTGCGCGGCATCGGGGCGCGCAAGCTGCGCGCCTTCACCACCTGGCTCGCGATCTTCCTCGGGGTCGCCCTCGTCGCCGGGACCTACGTCCTCACAGACACCATCAACAAGTCGTTCAGCGACATCTTCAGCGAGTCGCTGAAAGGCACCGACGTGGCGATCACGACGCGGCAGGACATCCAGTCCGACGAGACGGAGCCCCCCGCCTTCCCAGCCAGCCTGATCAAGCGGGTTCGCCAGGTGGACGGAGTGCAGGCGGCGGCCGGGTCGGTGTTCGCCACGGGCCGATTCGTCGACACCAAGGGCGACCCGATCGGCAACAGCTTCGCTCCCAACTTCATCTCCTCGCTGCTGCCGCCGCGCTTCGAGACGCTCGACTACGTCGAGGGCCGCAAGCCGCGCACGGCCGACGAGGTCTCGATCGACACGCAGACGGCCGACACGGGCGACCTCCGGGTTGGGGGCAAGCTTCGCCTCGCCGGCACGCACGCGGCGAAGACCTACGACATCGTCGGGCTGACCAAGCTCGGCGACACCAGCTTTGGCGGCGCGGGCATCGCGCAGGTGGTGCTGCCGGAGGCACAGCGGATCACCGATCGCGAGGGGCAGTTCGACCAGATCTCCGTGGCGGCCGAGGACGGCGTGAGCCCGCAGCAGCTGCGCGACCGGATTGCGCGCGTGATGCCGCACCAGGTGCAGGTCGAGACCGGCACGGAGGCCGCCAAGCGGCAGTCGAGCGACATCGCCGACAACCTCAGCTTCCTGCGGATCGCGCTGCTCGTGTTCGCGGGCGTGTCGCTGTTCGTGGGCGCGTTCCAGATCTTCAACACGTTCTCGATCACGGTCGCCCAGCGCACGCGCGAGTTCGGGATGCTGCGCACGCTCGGCGCGTCGCGGCCGCAGCTGCTCGCGACCGTGGGGCTGGAGGCCCTGGTGCTCGGTCTGCTCGGCGCGGCCGCCGGGCTCGCGGGCGGGGTGGGCTTCGCGTTCGGGATCAACGAGCTGTTCAAGGCCGTGGGCATCGACCTGCCGAACACGGGGACCGTGGTGACCCTGCGCACGGTGATCGTGTCGGTGATCGTGGGCGTTGTCGTCACGCTCGTGGCAGCGCTCGTGCCGGCCCTGCGCGCCACGCGCGTGACGCCGATGGCGGCGCTGCGCGACGCAGAGCTCCAGGACTCGAAGCCGCGCGGACGCGCCGTCACGGCCGTGGCACTCGTGGTTGGGCTGGCCGGCCTCGCGATGATGCTCGTCGGCCTGTTCGCCGGCATCGACGACTCCGGCACCGCGGCCGGCCTGCTCGGAGGCGGCGCGGCGCTGATGCTGTTCGGCGTCTCGCTGTTCTCGCCGCGCCTGGTGCGCCCGCTCGCGTCGCTCACCGGGCGGCCGCTCGAGCGGCTGCGCGGCCTGACCGGGCGGCTCGCGCGCGAGAACGCGATGCGCAAGCCCGGCCGCACGGCCACCACGGCCGCCGCTCTCATGATCGGGCTGGCGCTGGTCGTGTTCGTGACGATCTTCGCCGCCGGGCTCAAGACCTCGGTGGCGAACACGATCGACAAGAGCTTCCGCGGCGAGATCGTGCTCCAGAACAGCGACGGCTTCTCGCCGATCCCGCGCGAGGCGGTCCGGCGGGCCGCCGAGGTCGACGGCGTCGACACGGTGTCGTCGATCACGTACGCCACGGGCGAGCTGGCGCGAGGCGGCAAGAACGTGCGCGTGGCGGCCGTGGATCCCGCCACGCTCGGCTCGGTGCTGGCGCTCACGTTCAAGAGCGGCGGCCCGACGGTGCTGGCCGGCCTCGGCCCGCACGACGCGATCGTGGACGACAACTTCGCGCGCGACCAGGGCCTGAGGGTGGGCGACATGCTGCACCTGCGCACGCCGCTCGGGCGGACGGCCAGCTTCAGGGTCCGCGGCACCGTGGAGGGCGAGCTCGACCTGCTCGGGAAGGCGATCGTGGACGAGAGCGCCACGCGCGCGTTCGGACGGCTCCAGCCCAGCCTCGCGCTCGCGCGGCTGGCGCCGGACGCCTCGCCGAAGCAGGTGCAGAGCCAGATGGACGCCGCACTGAAGGGGGGCTTCCCGACGGTCGAGGTGCAGAACCAGAGCCAGCTGAAGGACCAGCAGGAGAGTCAGGTGAACTCGCTGCTCGGACTGGTCTACGCGCTGCTCTCGCTGGCGGTGATCGTGTCGCTGTTCGGCATCGTGAACACGCTGGCGCTCTCGATCCACGAGCGCACGCGCGAGCTCGGGATGCTGCGCGCGGTCGGGATGTCGCGGCGCCAGGTGCGCACGATGGTGCGCTACGAGGCCGTGATCACCGCCCTGATCGGCGCCATCCTCGGCACGGTGCTCGGCGCGATCTTCGCGGCGCTGGTGTCGCGGCCGCTCGCCGACGAGGGCTTCGAGCTCTCGTATCCGATCCCCACGCTGGTGCTCCTGCTGGTGCTCGCGGCGGCGGCGGGTGTAGTCGCCGCGATCGGGCCGGCCCGGCGGGCCTCGCGGCTCGACGTGCTGAGAGCATTGGCGTATGAGTGACGGCGTCGCGGTCACCGGCGTCTCCGAGCTCGTCCTCGAGGTCGTCGATCTGGAAGAGGCGGAGCGCTTCTACTCCGGCGTGCTCGGCCTCCCGGTGGTGGAGCGCTGGCCGGACCGCGAGGCGATCTGGGTCATGGCGGGCGATCGCACGAGGATCGGGCTCTGGCGCCCCCAGGTCGGGCTCGCGGGCGGGCGCGGCGGTGTGCACGTGCACTTCGCCATGCACATCGCCGAGGCCGACTACGAGAGCGCAGTGGCGCTGCTGCGCGAGCGCGGCGAGGAAGTCGAGGAGCTGGCGTTCGACGGTGCCGGACGCGCGGCGTACGTGACCGACCCCGATGGCAACGTTGTGGAGCTGTGGACCTGGGACGTGGCGGGGCACGTGCGTTGAGGCAGTTCGCGGCGGCGCTCGCCGTGGGGCTGGTGCTGTGTGCTCCCGCCCGAGCCGCGACCGTATCGGTGGAGGGGGATCTGCTGCACGTGGTCGCTGCGCCGGGCGAGGTGAATCAGCTCGGCGTCACCGCCGGCCCCTCGCTTGCCGTGACCGACCTCGGCGCGCAGCTCAGCGCCGGGGCCGGGTGCGCGAGCGCGGCCGACGGCAGCGCTGAATGCGCGGCACCCCTCGGCGGCCCGGCTGTGGCTCGTATCGAGGTGGACGCCGGCGATCTCGACGACTCGGTCGACGTCGCGAGTCTGCTCCCGGCGCGGCTCCTGGGCGGCGAGGGCGACGACCGCCTCCAGGGCGGCGACGGTCCGGACAGCCTGCTCGGCGGCGGCGGCGCCGACTTCGCCGACGGCGGGGGCGGGGATGACGCGATCGAGGTGCGCGACGGCCTCTCGGACAGCGCTTGGTGCGGCACCGGCCGCGACAGCGTGCTTGCGGAGACACTCGACGCGTTGGACATGGGTTGCGAGCAGGTGGACTACGGGCCACCCGGCAGGGTCGGCCGGCTGGCGCGGGTCACGGGCGGCGGGCGCTGGGTGCCGATCCCGGGCCAGACCTGGGCGCGCGTGGACCGGCGCATCCTCGCCGACGTGCTGTACCTGGTTCGCCGCTACCGCGTGCGCATCACCGAGGGCTTCGGGACCGTCGGCCACGAGCCGTTCGGCGAGCACCCGCTGGGGCTGGCCGTGGACATCGAGCCCGGCCCCGGCGGCACCTGGGCCGACGTGTCGCGGCTCGCCCGCTGGGCGGAGCCACGCCAGAACCACCCGCGCTCCCCGTTCCGGTGGGTCGGCTGGAACGGCGACTTCAACCACGGCCACCCCTCCGTCTGCAAGCCCGCGCGCGGCTGCGCGCCGCACCTGCACCTGTCGTGGGCGCACTCGCCGACCCGGCCGCGCCGCATCGCCCGCACGGTCTGGGTCTGGCAGGTCCGCTGAAAGACAGCATCGAAGGCTACGCGGACCGGGGGTGGGGCATAAATCAGGCGCCATGCGACAGATTTCTGCCCCACACCCGCCTAGAGTGGCCACCCGTGAACCGTCCCGGACGCACAGCCGCCGATCTCACCGAGCGCCTGCTCGCCGGTGACAAGCGCGCGCTCGCGCGGGCGATCTCGCTCGTCGAGAACGACGATCCCGAGGGCTGGGCGCTCGTTCGCGAGGTGTACCCGCGCACCGGTCGCGCCGCCGTGGTGGGCTTCACGGGGCCGCCGGGGGTCGGCAAGTCGACGCTCATCGGCCGGCTGATCGAGCACGCGCGCGGGCAGGAGCGCGAAGTCGCGGTTCTGTCGATCGACCCCAGCTCGCCCTTCACCCAGGGCGCGCTCCTCGGAGACCGCATCCGGCTCGCCGACCACTTCCTCGACCCCGGTGTCTACATCCGCTCGATGGCCAGCCGCGGATCGCTCGGCGGGCCTGTCCGAGGCCGCGCTCCAGGCCGCGCTGCTGATGGACGCGAGCGGCAAGGACGACGTCTTCCTGGAGACCGTGGGGGTGGGCCAGGCGGAGGTGGACATCATCGACCACGCCGACACCGTCGTGCTCGTGCTGATGCCCGGCAGCGGCGACTCGATCCAGGCCCTCAAGGCCGGCGTCATGGAGATCCCGGACGTGATCGCCGTGAACAAGGCGGACCACCCGCTCACCGACACCATGGTCCGCGAGATCCGCGGCGTGCTGTCGCTCGGGCCGCAGGAGGGCTGGCGGGTGCCGATCCTGAAGACGGAGGCGAGCCGGGGCGAGGGGGTGGAGGAGCTCGCGGAGAAGATCGCCGAGCACCGCGCCTTCATCGAGGAGAAGGGAACGCTGGCCGAGCGGCGGCGGCGCAACCTGATGAACGAGGTCGTCGCGCTGGCGGCGGCGCGGCTGCGCCGCTCGCTCGAGGAGCGGGTGTCCGGCGACGCCGAGGTGCAGGAGCTGCTCGACGAGGTGGTGGCGCGGCGGCTCGATCCCGCCAGCGCGGCTGCCCGGTTGCTGGAGCGCGACTCCGGATAGCCTCAACCTGTGAGCGCTTCGCGCGCGTACCGGCTCAAGCCGAAGGAGCCCCTTTCCGACGGAATCGCCCGCATTGCCCGCGGCCGGATCGACCATGCGATCGACGAGCTGCGCGGGAAGACCGACAGTACGGCGGAGGAGGCGGTGCATGCGGCGCGCAAGGACCTGAAGAAGCTGCGCGCCCTGCTGCGGCTCGCCCGCGGGGAGCTGGGGGAGAGCAGCTTCAAGCGCGAGAACGCGTGCTTCCGCGACGCCGGGCGCGAGCTGGCGGCCGCGCGCGACAGCGACGTGATGCTCGACACGCTCAAGGCGCTCGACATCCCGGCCGAGCTCGGCTGGGAGCTGTGCAAGGCGA
The DNA here is from genome assembly GCA_963771715.1 of uncultured Thermoleophilaceae bacterium. Lineage (GTDB taxonomy): Bacteria > Actinomycetota > Thermoleophilia > Solirubrobacterales > Thermoleophilaceae > JACVRW01. The sequence continues at coordinate 40,213 of CAVYUQ010000009.1, read as the reverse complement.
TCGAGGCGCACCGCGCCCGCAACGGGGACGCGGGCCGCCGTGCGGCGGCGACGGGGGTCGTGGCGATGCTGCGCGAGGCGCGCCGCCGAGTGGACGACTGGCCGCTCGAGCGGGACTCCTTCGCGGCGCTTCGCGACGGCCTCGAGCGCACGTATCGGCGTGGCCGGCGCGACTTCAAGGCGGTGCGGGCGAACCCGAGCGTCGAGGGGCTGCACGAGTGGCGCAAGCGGGCGAAGGAGCTGTGGTACCACCACACGCTGCTGCGGTCGCTGTGGCCGCCGGTGATGCAGGCCGTGGGCGACGAGGCCCACGCGCTGGCCGATCGCCTCGGCGACGACCACGATCTGGCCGTGCTGGCGGACTGGATCCGCGAGCACACCGATGCCGGCCCCGAGTTCTTCGAGGCGGTGGACCGGCGCCGCGCGGAGCTGCAGGCCGACGCGATGAAACTGGGCGCCCGTCTCTACGCCGACAAGCCGAGCGCCTACGTGCGCCGCCTACGCCGCCTCTGGGAGGCCGCGCCGGCATCTGTTAGGGCGCCCTAATACGATCCCCGGCGTGAGCCGGAGCGAAGAGCAGGTGGCGGGCGCCACGCCCAGCGCGCCGGACGCGCGCGGGCGCTGCCGGGCCGCTCGAGGTCTGGGCGGCTCGGGCGTGGAACGTCTTCAACGAGGGCCGGCCGTTCTCGATCGTCTACCCGCTGCTCGTGCTGATCGCGGCCGCGCCGCTCGGCTTGGCGCCGGACGGGCCGCTCGGGCTCGCGCTACTGGGCGCGCTGCTGTCGGCGGCGGTGCTGTCGCGCTTCCCGTTCGCCCTGCGCGGCCGCGCGCTGCTCTGGCTCGCCGCGCTGGCCGCGCTGCCGCTGCTCGAGCCGTGGCGCGCACCCGCGCTGTTGGCAGGCGCGCTCGCCGGCTACGCGTTCTTCACGGTCGTGGTCTGGGGGTCGGTCTACTACCACCTGCGCACCGGCGCGCCGTGGACCAACGGGCTGCGCTTCTGGCGCCTCGTGCTCACGAACTCCGATCCCACGAGCGGCAACGCGCTCGAGCAGCTCCCGAAGCTCATGATCGCGCTGAGCGCCGGGACGCTCCTGGCCGAGGAGGCGGGAACGGGCTCGCTGCTGCGGGTGGTCGCGGCACTGGCGATCGCGACCGCACTGGGCGCGCTGGCGGCGCGCTGGTTCGAGCGCCGACTGCCGCGCTATCCGGAGCGCGCGGGCGCGCCGCGCGCGAACGGCGCGCGCGAGGCGCCGCTCCTCCCGCCGCTCGCGCGGCGCGTCTACGTGATCGTCGTGGACGGCTGCAACCGCGGCCGCCTCTGGCAGGCGCATGCCCCGGTGATGGACCGGCTCGCCCGCGAGGGCAGCGAGTACCTGAGGGTGGAGCCGGCGTATCCGGCCCGCACGGTCGTCTGCTTCTCGTCGATGCTCACCGGGGCGACCCCCGCCGAGCACGGCATGCGCTCGAACTTCGCGCCGCGGCTCGGCGTGCGGTGCGAGTCCATCTTCGACGTCCTCGAGCGGAACGGCCGCCGCGGCCGGCTCGTGGGCATCGCCCACCTGCTCGATCCGTTCGGCGAGCACGTGGTCCGCTCGGTCACCTCGGTGCAGCCCACGTCGGAGATCGACCGCTCGCTCGCGGCGGAGGGTCGGCGCGTGGTCGAGGAGGAGGACCCGGACCTGCTCGTGCTCCAGCTGCTCGCCGCCGACCAGCTCGGCCACGTGCGCGGCGTGCGCAGCCCCGAGTACCTCGAGCAGCTCGCCGAGACCGATCGCCACGTCGGCCACTTTCTCTCCTTCCTGGAGGAGAGCGGCAGGCTCGAAGGAGCCACCGTGATCCTGATGGCCGACCACGGGCAGGGTCGAGGGATCGGCGGACACGGGCACCTCGACTGGGGCGAGCGCCCCGTGCCGTTCGTGGTCTGGGGCGCGGGCGCCGTGCCTGGCGCCATCTCTCACGAGCCGCGTTCGGTGCTGGAGCTGGCACCGACCGTGGCCCGGCTGCTTGGGGTGCCTCAGCCCGAGGCCGCCCGCGGCACGCCGCTGGTGCCGGTCGAGGACCCGTGGCTGGAGCCCGCGCGGGCACGCGATGGCGCGGCGGCGGCGCGGCAGCGCTGCCTCGCGATCGTGGTGGCCCGCGACGAGCAGGCCGCCGTGGGCGGCGTACTTGCCGGAATCCCCAAAGAGGCCTGCGGGCTGCCGGTGGACGTGCTGCTGGTGGACGACGGCTCGCGCGACGCGACGCCCGCGATCGGGCGCGAGCTCGGGGCGCGGGTCCACTCCCACGCGACCTCGCGCGGACTCGGCGCCGCGCTCCGCGCCGGCTTCGAGATCGCGCGCGACGAGGGCTACGCGGCGGCGGTCTACATCGACGGCGACGGCGAGTACGACCCCGCGGACTTCGAGCGTCTGCTCGAGCCGGTGGCGCGCGGCCGCGCCGACTACGTGCTCGGCTCGCGCTTCCTCGGCGAGCGCGAGGGCATGTCGTGGCACCGCACGCTCACGAACCGCTGCACGAGCGCGCTGCTCGGCCTCCTCCTCGGCACCGTCACGAGCGACGGCCAGACCGGCTACCGCGCGCTCTCCGCGCGCGGCCTCGCGGCCGCCCGAATCCGGCACGACTACAACTACGCGCAGGTGCTCACGATTTCGCTGTGGGGAGCCGGGATCGACGCCGCGGAGGTGCCGATCCGCTACCGGCGCCGCGTGACCGGACACTCCTTCGTGCGCTATCCCGAGTACCTGGCCCGCGTGGCGCCCGCGGTCTGGCGCGAGTGGCGCTCCGCGCGGGCCTCGCGAAGGACCAGCAGCAGCAGCGCGGCACCGATCGCGCCGGCAAGCCAGAACGGCCACCCGCCGCCGGGCTCGAACAACGGGAACAGGTCGGTGAGCGGCCCGAACGGCGCATCCGGTCGCCCGGCCGCGAGCGAGCCCTCGCCCCAGCGAACGTCGGCGTAGAGCCACGCCGAGCCCGCCAGGGTGAGCAGGGCCAGCGCGCTGCCCAATCGCGGCAGGTGGCGCAGGCCCAGCGCCACCAGGGGCAGCGCCAGCGGCAGACCGGCCAGCAGGTGCCGCGGCGGGAACCAGAAGCCGAACATCGTGGGGGCCACGAATGCCGCCACGAGCAGCTGCGCGCCGAGCGCGGCCGCGCACACGGCGGCGGCCACCAGCGCTCCCCGGACCGCGGGGACCGCCCGCGCCACGCGCTCGCGGTGCGAGCGCCACAGCCACCAGAGCCCCGCGAAGACCAGCCCGAACACCGGCGCCCAGCGCAGCAGCCCGTACTCCCGGTCGAGGAACAGCGCGACCAGCCGGTAGGCGCGCCCGAGGTAGCCGCCGGGGAAGTCGGCGTCGGTCGCGGTCTCGCCCGCCGCCTCGGCGGCGTAGGGCGTCGGGCCGCCGTAGAGCCCTTCGTTGAGGGCCACGTAGAGCGCGACGGAGAACAGCGACAGCTCGACCGCTCCCACGGCGAGCGTCCGGTGCCGCGCTCGCCAGAGCGCACGCACCGCCACGGCGCCGATCACCACTCCCGCCGGCACGAACTTGGTGCCGAGCCACGGCAGGGTGCCGAGCAACGCGAAGCAGAGGAACGCCTCCAAGCGAACGATGCGCTCGTTCAGCCGCAATGCCAGCAGCGCCGCGCCGGCCAGCGCGGCGCCCGCGGCGAGCTCCGGGTATACGGCGCTGCCGTAGGCCAGGAACGGCGGGCTGAGCCCGACGGCGAGTGCGGCGCCGAGCGCCCACGGGTCGGGTGCCACGCGGAGCGCGAGCCTGTAGGCCAGCGCCACCGCGAGAGAGGCGATCGCGGCGAGGAACAGCTCCACGCCCTTCGCGCCCCCGATCGCATAGGCCGGCGTGATCAGGAGCGGGAAGCCCACGCCGTGGGGCTCGTTCAGGCGGCCCTCGGTCGGGCGCCCGTGGCGGCGCAGCTCGTAGGGATAGAACTCGGAATAGGCGCGCCTCGCGTACTCGTCGCGCACGTCCACGTCGCCGTCATCGACGATCGACTCGGCGGCCAGCAGGTAGTGCGGCTCGTCCCCGCCGTACTCGGAGGCGCCGAACGCGCTCAGCCCGAGCGTGGCCGAGTAGGCGGCGAACAGCAGCAGCCACAGGGCGAGGGTGCGACGCATCGGCGCCGCACCCTAGTCACGAACGCCTACGCGACGACCGCGATCTCTTCCTGGTAGATCGCCATCGCCCGACCGAGGCCGTCGCCGATATACATGTCCACGATGCCGAGGTCGTCCACGATGAGCGACGCCTTCGTGTTGATCCGCTCGAAGTCCTCGGAGCGGCGAAGCGCATCGATCTGCTCCTCGCTCCCGCGAATGAGCTCGAAGCCGCCGAGCTCGCCGCCGTGCGGCTGGAGCAGGCAGACCTCGAAGCTATCGATGCGGCCGTCGGACTGCATCTGCGCGTACAGCTCGAGGGTCTCGTTGAACACGTCGAGCGCGCGATCCTCCCGTCCGCGAACTACTTGGCCCCAGCCGATGAAAAGGCCAGCATCAGCCATGGTTTCTCCTTGGGATCGGGTACGGCGCGAGCCTAACGCTCAGCACCCGAGCGCGCGAGCGATCACCATCTGCTGGACCTCGTCGGTCCCCTCGCCGATGGTCAGGATCTTTGCGTCCCGGTAGAAGCGGCACACCGGGTACTCCTCGATGTAGCCGTAGCCGCCGTGGATCTGCACGGCCTCCTCCGTGGCGCGGACGGCCAGCCGGCCGGTCTTCAGCTTTGCCTGCGCGGCGGTGAGCGAGAAGTTGCGGCCGAGATCCTTCTCGATCGCGGCCTTGTAGGTGAGCAGGCGGGCGGCCTCGATCTCGGTCGAGAGGTCGGCGAGCTTGGCCTGGATCGCCTGGTACTTCGAGATCGGCTGCCCGAACGCCACCCGCTCCTTCGCGTAGGCGAGCGCCTCGTCGAGCGCGCCCTGGGCGAGTCCGACTCCCATGGCGGACACGCCGATGCGCCCGCCGTCGAGCGTCTGGAGGAACTGCCTGAAGCCCTGCCCGCGCGGGCCGACGAGGTTGTCCTCCGGCACGCGGCAGTCCTCGAAGCTCAGCGGGCGGGTGTCCGAGGCGTTCCAGCCCATCTTGCGGTACGGCTCGCCCACCTCGTAGCCGGGGGTGCCGTTCGGCACCAGCAGGTTCGAGATCTCGCCCTCGCCCGTGCGGGCCGTGATCGTGACGAACCCGGAGATGTCCGTACCGCTGTTGGTGATGAACTGCTTCGCGCCGTTGATGACCCACTCGTCTCCGTCGAGCTCGGCGCGGGTGCGCGTGTTGCCCGCGTCGGATCCCGCCTCCGGCTCGGTGAGCCCGAACGCGCCCAGCCGCTCGCCGGAGCAGAGCTGCGGCATCCACTCCGTCTTCTGCTCCTCGGAGCCGAAGGCGTAGATCGGCCAGGTGCCGAGCGACGTGTGCGCAGCGACGGTGATCGCGACGCTCGAGTCCACGCGCGCGAGCTCCTCGATCGCGATCGCGTAGCTGAGGTTGTCCGCCCCGCCGCCGCCGTACTCCTCGGGGTAGGGCATCCCCATCAGGCCGAGCTCGCCGAGCTTGGCCACGATCTCGTACGGGAAGCGCTTCTCGCGGTCGAGCTCCTCGGCGACCGGGCGCACCTCCCCCGCCGCGAAGTCGCGCACCAGGCGGCGAATGTCCTGCTGCTCGTCGGTCAGGTCGAACTGCATGCGGCGCGGGATGCTAGTGCGCCGGCCGCTTTATCCTGGCCGCTCGATGAGCTCGCTACCGCTGATCCTTGCTCAGGCCGGCTCCGGCAGCGGCGGGTTCGGCGGGGGCGGCGGAGGCGGCGGCGGGGGCAGCTTCGGTGGAGGAGGGTCCGGCAGCGGCGAGGGCGACCCGCTCGTCGCGGTCGTGGTCTTCGGGCTCTTCGGCGTCTTCCTCCTCTACCTGGTCTTCCACACGGTGCGCTACCGGCGCAAGCTGCGCGAGCGCGACCGCGAGGTCCGGACGGCCTCGGCGGAGGCGGCTGAGGACGACGCCTATTTCGCCTCGGACGACCTCGAGCGGCATGCCGTGGCCCTCTTCCGAGCGGCGCAGATGGCGTGGGACGCGCGCGACCGCGGAGCCCTCGCCCGGCTCGTGGGCCCGGACCTGCTCGTGGAGTGGAACCGCCGCCTCGACGACTTCGACCGCAAGGGCTGGCACAACCGCGTCGAGGTGCTCGAGGACCCGACCGTCCTCTACGTGGGCATAACGAACCGCGAGGACGACGACGAGGACCGCGCCGTGGTGCGCATCGAGGCGAAGCTGAGGGCGTACGTGGTGGACCGCGAGGGCGACAAGGTCATGCGCGCGGGCGAGAAGGACGAGCTCGTGACCCTCACCGAGTACTGGACGCTCGCGCGCCGCGACGGCGCCTGGATGGTCCATTCGATCGAGCAGCGCCAGGAGGGCGACCACCACCTCGACGACCAGGTCGTGGCCTCGCCCTGGTCCGACGAGCAGCGCCTGGACGACGAGTCGCTCACGGAGCTCGCGGTGGCCGATGGGCTGCCCGAGGGCTTCACCACGGCGGATCTGGCCCAGGTCGATTTCGACGGCGACGCGCGGGCGCACGCGCTCGACCTGTCGCTCGCCGACGCTCGCTTCGCCCCCGACGTGCTGGAGGCGGCGGCGCGGCGAGCGGTCGAGGCATGGGCCGAGGCCGTAGACGGCGACGACGCCGCGCTCGAACGGATGGCATCGCCCGGCGCCGCCTCCGCCCTGCTGTACGGCGGCGACTCCAGCCGCGAGACACGCCTCGTCGTGCGCGGACCGCGCGTGAAGCGGATCCGGATCGCGGCCGTGCAGGTGGAGGGCGTGCCGGCCACGATGACCGTGGACGTGGAGCTGGGCGGGCGCCGCTACGTCGAGGACCGCGACACGGCGGCCGTGGTGAGCGGCTCGAAGGACAGCGCCGCCACCTTCACGGAGCGCTGGACGCTCGCGCTGGACGGGCCCGCCGACGCGCCGTGGCGGATAGTCGGGCTCGCCTGAGAGCCACGCAGTTCCGTCCGGGGTACGCATCAGGCTCGCGTTGGTGTCCGAGATCTCCGTCGTCGCCACCGCTCCATCCGCGCGCTTCGCGCTGCCCTCGGACCGCCAGTACATGCCCGGCCGCCACGTCTGGGCGCGCATCGAGGACGGCATCGCGACGGTCGGGGTCACCGCTCCGCTCGGCGAGGTGCTCTGGTACACGCCGGAGATCGAGTACTGGGCCGTTGATCGCGTGGACGTGGGCGAGACGCTCGCCACGGTCCAGGGGCGCTCGAGCCGCACCGTGGCCGTCGGCTCGCCGGTCCGCGGCACGCTCGTCGAGCTGAACCCGCTGCTGCGCCGCGCGCCGCACGCCCTGCTCGCGCAGCCCTACGGCCGCGGCTGGGTGGCGCGCATCTCCGCGGAGCGCTGGGAGCGCGACGAGGCCGCCATGGTCTCCGCCCGCGAGTACCGCAAGATCCTCGACGCCGGACTCGCGCTGGGGCGCGAGTTCTGCTTCGCCGGCGCCCTCCTGGCTCCGCGCCCGGCCGCCGAATCGGGCCCGCGGCCTGCAGCCGCCGCCTAGGCGCGCTCCACGCGCGCGCTCACCACCCGGTCGTCGTCGTCGAAGCGGTAGACCCAGCGTGCCTGGGTGTCGGCGAGCCGGCCCTCCCTGGTGGTCCTGACCCAGCCCGTGACCGCCACCGAGTCGCCCTCCTCCGTCACGGAGTACGCACCCGCCCGCATCTGGGCTCCCTCCTCCGTGAACTCCTCCCAGAACCTGCGCAGCTCCTCCTTGCCGTGGATCGGCCGGCCGTGGGCGGCGTGCGGCTCGAAGACGACGTCGTCCGCGCTGTGCTCGAGCAGCTCCTCCAAGGCCGCAGAAAAGCCGCTCGTCTCCATGAGATCGAAGAGCCTGCGGATCAGCTGTACGCGCGGCGAGTCCAAGCGCCACCCCCAGACGAGGTACGGCCAATGTGCCACACGAAGTCCGGCGCCACAAGCGGTCGGGCGCCGCTGTTCAGACCGGTGCGGGCTCGCGCTCTCGCGGCTTCAACGTCGCCACCGCCACGCCGGCGATCACGATCGCCACACCCACCAGCTGCACCGCCGACGGCGCCTCCGATAGGAGCACCGCGCCCAGGAAGACAGTGCTCACGGGCTGGAGCATCAGCACGATCGAGGTGAGCACCGCCGGGAGGCGCGGGAGCGACACGGATATGAGCAGCCAGCCGAGCACCTGCGAGGACAGCGCCAGCAGCACCAGCCACGCCTGCGACTCGAGCCCGGGCACCCAGTCGATGTCGCCGACCGCGATGCCGCCGATGGCGGAGAAGACCGCGCCGCTCAGCGTGGCATCGAACAGCGGCCCGGCCGGCCGCCGGTCGTCCGTGTTCCCCTGCCGCAGGATCAGGATGAACAGCGCGTAGGTGATCGCCGTGAAGACGCCGAAGATCACCCCCAACAGCGGATCGTCGCCGTACGCGCCGCTGCCGATCACGCCCGAGATCAGCACCACCCCGGCGAACACGACCGGGATGGCGGCCAGCGCGCGGTTGTCGGGCCTCTCCCCGAGGAAGGCCCAGGCGAGCAGCCCCACCAGCACCACCTGGATGTTGCCGAGCACCGTCGCGAGCCCGGCGCCCACTGCCTCGATCGAGTGGTGCCAGAAGGTGAGGTCGGCGGCGAACATCACGCCGGCGCCCCAGAGCGGGATCCGCTCGTGCAGCGGCCGCGACCCGTAGCGGCGGTCCTCGACCCACGCCAGCAGGGCGAGCACGGGCAGCGCGTACGCGCAGCGGAAGAACGCCGCCGTGGAGGGCGACACCTCGGCGAGCCGCACGAGGATCCCCGAGAAGGCGATCACGAGGGCGCCGAGCATGCCGGCGAGTACGGGCCTGTCAGTCACGGCGAACGAGACTAGCCGCGGGTATCGTGCCGCCGGTGGATAGGGACACCGTGCTCTGGACGCTCGTGCTCTTCTTCGGGGCGTCGATCATGTTCGCGGCGATTCGAGAGGCCACCCGCGACGAGGGCACGGGCCTGTCGCTGGCGCTTCAGCTCCTGGCGGGCCTGGTGCTCGTGGGGGCGATCGTCCTGTTCGTGAGGCGGCGGCGGTGAGGTGGGTGATCGACGGCATGAACGTGATCGGATCGCGGCCGAACGGCTGGTGGCGGGACCGCCCGGGCGCGATGCGAGCGCTCGTCGACGAGCTGAAGGCCTTCGCCGACGAGACGGGGGAGCCGGTCACGGTGGTGCTCGACGGCAAGCCGTTCGACCTGGAGGGTGGCCACGCGGTCGACGTGCGCTTCGCCTCGCGGCGCGGGCCCAATGCAGCGGACGACGACATCGCCGCCCTCGTCGAGTCCGACGACGACCCGGCGGACCTGTCAGTCGTGACCTCGGACGGCGACCTCGCCGGGCGCGTCCGCGAGGCCGGGGCGACCGTTGTGGGCGCCGGCAACTTCCGCCGCAGGCTCGACGCCTAGGCGCTCCTCGACGACCACGCGGCAGCCGCGCCCCGGCACCACGGTCACGTGCCGGATCACGCCGCGCTCCGGCCGCTGCGACGGCGCGCGCAGCCGGACGCGCCGCAGCACCTCGCGCAGCACCGTCCTCATCTCGACCTGTGCGAACGAGGCGCCGATGCAGCGCCGCACCCCGCCGCCGAACGGGATCCAGGCGTAGGACTCCGCGCCCCCGTCGAGGAACCGCTCTGGCCGGAACTCCCCAGGCGACTCGTACAGGTCCGGGCGCGCGTGGAGCACCGCGATCGCCGGGAGCACCAGCGTGCCGGCGGGCAGATGCCAGCCGGCCACCTCGGTGTCCCTGGTGAGCTTGCGGGCCACGTCCACGATCACCGGCCGCACGCGCAGCGTCTCCTTCACGACCGCGTCCAGGTAGTCGTCGTCGTCCAGCGAGGCGGTCAGGCGCTCCAGCACGCGCGGCGTGCGGAGCAGGCGCTCGAACGCCCACGAGAGGCCGGTGGCCGTGGTCTCGTGCCCGGCGGTGAGCAGCGTCATCAGCTCGTCGCGCAGCTCGATGTCGCTCATCGGCGAGCCGTCCTCGTGGCGAGCGCCGAGCAGCAGGGACAGCACGTCGTCGCGCTGCTCGGCGTCGTCGGCCGCGCGGCGGTCGGCGATCTCCGCGTAGATCAGCTCGTCCACGGCGGCGATCGCGCGCCGGAAGCGCGCCGCCGGCGTGAGCCCGCCGAGGTCGCGCTCGAAGAAGGGCATCCAGTTCAGGACGCTCGTCAGCTCGCCGAGCGGAGGGATGCGCTCGCGGAAGAGGTCCATGCGCTCGCCGTCGCGCACCCCGAAGACCGCGCGCAGGATCACCTCGAGCGTGATCGCCTGCATGCGCGGGCGCAGCTGCATCTCCTTGCCGAGCGGCCAGCTCGCCACCTCGCGCTCGGTGGCCTCCGCCATCACCTCCACGTAGCGGCGCACGCTCTCGCCGTGGAACGGCGGCAGCAGTAGCTTGCGCTGGCTCATGTGGCGCTGCTCGTCGAGGGTCAGCAGCGAGTGCTCGCCGAGCGCGTCGCCGAGGGCGAGCGTGTTGGCCTCGCCGGCGTGGAAGATGGTCGGGTCGCCGGTGAAGACGCGCTTCACCTCGGCCGGGTCGGCCACGTAGACCACGCGCCCGAAGATCGGGAACCGCGAGGAGAAGATGTCGCCGTAGCGGCGCCAGCGGCGAATCATCCAGCCGTAGGGCGAGGCCGTGACGAATCCGGCCTGCACGAGGCTCGGAAGCCGGGGGCCTGGGGGAAAGCTCACCCCCGGGTTTTACCGCCAAGCGCCAATCAGCGCTCGGCCAGGAACTTCGCGATCGCCGCGTGGGTCTCGCGCGGCCGCTCGACCTGCGGCACGTGACCGCACTCGAGCTCCACGTGGCGGGCGTGCGGCAGCGCCTTCTCGACGTGCTTCATGAAGCCGATCGGCACGAGCGTGTCCTTGCGGCCCCAGACGAACAGCGACTCCCCCTGGAGCGCCTTCAGCCGCGTCCAGAACCCGTTCTCGCCGTAGGGCTCGTCGAGGTAGATGTTGCGCGCGGCGGCGTAGAACGCGGCTCGCCCGCGGCGGGTGAGGTAGGCGCGAAGGAACTCGTCAACCCCGGCGGCGGTCCAGCCGCCGTTCTCCGCGGGGACGAGGCGGCGCACCATGGCCTCGACCACCTGCCGCGGCGCCGGTTGGATCAGCCCGAGCTCCGGCCTGACCGCGCGCAGGACGGGCGCCCAGGGGCGCGGGCGGAGCCAGGCGAGCGCGGGGCTGAGCAGCAGCAGCCTGTCGGTGCGCTCGCGATCGGTGAGGCCGGCCTCGATCGCCACCCGGCCGCCCATGCTGTTGCCGGCGATGTGGGCACGCTCGATGCCGAGGGCGTCCATGGCGGCGAACACCGAGCGCGCGAACCAGGGCGCGTCGTAGGGCGCGCCGATCGGCTTGTCGGACTCGCCGAAGCCGGGGAAGTCGAGGGCCACGACCCGGTAGCTGTCCGCCAGCGCGGCCACCGTCGGGAGGAAGGACGCCTTCGTCCCTCCGAGGCCGTGGAGGCAGACGATCGTCTCGCGCCCGGTCCCCGCGGACAGCACCGAGATCGAGCCGAACCCGCGTGTGCGGACGGTGTCGAACTCGAGCCGGCCGCGTTCGTTCGAGCCGCTCGTGGCCGCCAGGAAGCCGACGCCCACGTGCAGGCTCCCGCGGATCCGGAGGCGCCCGGCGCGAAACGCCTCCATCCCTCCGCGCACGTCGTCGGCGATGCGCCGCCAGGTGGCGGCGTCCGCGCTCAGCACGCAGTCCGGCTCGGTCCCGTCGTCCGCCTCGTGGAGCCGAAGCCGCCGGCCGGTGACCACGGCATCGCAGGCGCGGCCCTCTGGTCACCGCGAGCCGAATGCGCGCGCGACCGCCCGGCACGTGCATCGCGTCCGCGTCGAAGCGCTCCGCGAGCGCTGCGATCCCGTCGGCCGGTGCGGTGTCCCCCTGCCGGGTCGCGGTTGCCATCACCGATCAATACCACCAGGACGCTCCAGGCAACCATTGAGATTAGATTGAACAAACGGCGGCTGTTTTCGCGCCGATTTCGGCCGAGACCTTGACAAACCCCCTCGGGGTCGGAGAGGATCGCCAGCCATGGAGGAGGAGCCCGGCGGGCCGCCGCCCCTGCGTGAGTCGAACAGGCTGCGCGTGATTCAGGCGCTGCAGATCCTCGGAGTGACCAGCCGAGCGGACGTGGCTCGGCACACGGGCCTCTCGCGCTCGACGGTCTCGACGATCATCGCGGCCCTCCAGGCCGAGGGCATCGTGGTGGACCGCGACGCCGACGGCCGCGCCGCCGCCGGCGGTGGCCGCCCGCCCGCGCCGATCGCCCTCTACCCCGCGGCCGGCCTCGCCATCGGAGTCGACTTCGGCAAGCGCCACCTGGCCGTCGCGCTCGCCGACCTCTCGCACGAGCTGCTGGCCGAGGAGTGGCGCGAGATGCCCGACGACTACGACGCATGCACCGGGATGGAGCGAGCGGCCGAGCTCGTCGAGCTGGTCCTGGGCGCCGCCGGAGCGGAGCGCGGGCGGGTGCTCGGAGTCGGGATGGGCCTCCCCGGCCCGGTGCACCGCAGCGGCGTGGTGGGATCGTCGGCGATCCTGCCCGGCTGGGCGGGCACGCAGGCGGCGGAGCGCATGAGCGATCTCGTCGGCATGGAGGTCTGGCTGCGAAACGACGCCAACCTCGGGGCGCTCGCCGAGGCCACCTGGGGCGCGGGCCGCGGCGCCACGACGCTCGTGTACCTGAAGCTGGCCACCGGCATCGGCGCCGGCATAGTCATCGGCGGGCGGATGTTCGATGGCGCCGGGGGCACGGCGGGGGAGATCGGCCACACCTCGCTCGACGAGACGGGGGATATCTGCCGCTGCGGGAGCCGCGGCTGTCTCGAGACTTACGCCAGCGGGGCGGCCATCGCGGCACTGCTCAGTCGCAGCCTCGGCGAGCCGCTCAGCCCCGAGGACGTGATGCAGCGCGCAGTGGACGGCGACCCCGGAAGCCGGCGCGCGCTCGCCGACGCCGGGCGGCACATCGGGGCCGCCGTGGCAGACCTTTGCAACCTCGTCAACCCAGAGCGGATCATCGTGGGGGGCAGCATGGCCGTCGCCGGAGACGTGCTGCTCGACCCGCTCAGAGAGGCAGTTGGACTGCGGGCGATTCCGAGCGCGGCGGAGGACGTGGAGATCGTCCTCGGCGAGCTCGGGGAGCGTGCCGAGTTGCTCGGCGCGGTCGCGCTCGTGCTCCATGAGGCCGGTCCCGCATGGAGCGGGCCGGCCCCGGCGGTCAAGAAGGCAACGGCAACAAGGTAGGAGGAGGTCAGATGAGCAGATTCAGGTTGTTTGCCGTCATCGCGGCTCTCGTGGGCGTCATGGCGCTCGCGCTCGCCGCGTGCGGCGACGACGACGACGACGGCGGTGGCGGAGGCGGTGGTGGTGGCGACGGCGGCGGAAGCGGCTCGATTGCACTGCTGCTGCCGGAGTCGAAGACGGCCCGCTACGAGTCGCAGGACCGTCCGAACTTCGAGCGCAAGGCGAAGGAGCTCTGCCCGGACTGCAAGATCATCTACTCGAACGCCGATCAGGACGCGGCCAAGCAGCAGCAGCAGGCTGAGGCGGCCATCACGAACGGCGCGAAGGTGCTCGTGCTCGACCCGGTGGACGCGGCGTCGGCCGGCGCGATCGTGAACAACGCGAAGTCGCGGCAGATCCCGGTGATCAGCTACGACCGCCTGATCACTGACGCCGACATCGACTACTACATCTCGTTCGACAACGAGCAGGTCGGCAAGCTCCAGGGCGAGAGCCTCGTCAAGAAGCTCACCGACGACGGCGCCAAGGGCAGCATCATCATGATCAACGGTGCTCCCACGGACAACAACGCCAAGCTGTTCAAGGAGGGCGCGCACAGCGTCATCGACAGCAGCGAATACAAGGTGGCGAAGGAGTACGACACCCCCGACTGGAGCCCGGACAAGGCCCAGCAGGAGATGGAGCAGGCCATCACGGCCGTCGGCAAGGACGGCTTCGTGGGCGTCTACGCCGCCAATGACGGAACCGGCGGCGGCGCGATCGCGGCCATGAAGGGCAACGGCATCGACCCGAAGACCCGCCCGACCACCGGGCAGGACGCGGAGCTCGCTGCCATCCAGCGGATCCTCATCGGCGAGCAGTACATGACCGTCTACAAGGCGATCAAGGCCGAGGCCGAGGCTGCGGCCGAGCTGGCCGTGGCGCTCGCCACCGGGGATACCCCGCCCGCCGCGGACGACAAGATCGACAACGGCATGAAGCAGGTTCCGTCGATCCTGCTGACGCCGGTGGCGGTCACCAAGGACAACATCAACGACACGATCATCAAGGACGAGTTCTGGTCGGTGGACGAGATCTGCACCGGCAAGTACGCCGCTGGCTGCAAGGAGGCTGGCATCCAGTAGCTGACGTGGGGAGAATGGGGGCGCCCCGAGTCGGGGCGCCCCAGCCTCGCGTGTGAAAGGAGTCTCGGAATGAACGCCAACGGGAGCACACCGGTGCTCGCCCTGAAGGGGGTGAGCAAGAGCTTCGGTCCGGTCCAGGCGCTCAGTGACGTGGACTTTGAGGTTCAGCCCGGCGAGGTGGTGGCGCTGGTGGGAGACAACGGCGCCGGCAAGTCCACGCTCGTGAAGACGATCGCTGGGATCCACACGGCGGACGAAGGGACGATCTCCTTCGAGGGCCAGGAGGTGACCATCACCAGCCCGACCGACGCGGTCCACCTCGGAATCGCCACCGTCTACCAGGACCTCGCGCTCTGCGACAACCTCGACGTGGTCGAGAACCTCTTCCTCGGGCGCGAGGAGACCGGTGAGGGGCCCGCAGCGGTGCTGCACCAGCTCGACGAGGTCGGGATGGAGAAGCAGACGGGCGAGCTGCTCGAGAACTTGGCAGTGACGATCACCGACGTGCGGGCCGAGGTCGGCACGATGTCAGGCGGCCAGCGCCAGCAGGTGGCGATCGCGCGCTCGCTGCTGGGCGAGCCCAAGCTCGTGATGCTCGACGAGCCCACCGCGGCCCTCGGGGTGCGGCAGACCGCCCAGGTGCTCGAGCTGATCAAGCGCCTCCGCGACCGCGGCTACGGCGTGGTCGTGATCAGTCACAACCTGGCGGACGTGTTCGAGGTGGCTGACCGGATCTTTGTGCTCCGCCTTGGGCAGAAGGCGGGCGAATTTGGCCGGGATGCGAGCCAGGACCAGGTCGTCGGGGCGATCACGGGAGCTTCGGGGAACGGAGGAAAGCGATGAGCACCGCCGGCGCAACGGTCGACGAGGACGTAGAGGTCCGCAGCCCGGGGCTCGACCTCCTGCGGCGCTTCGTCGCGGGCGACCTCGCGGAGCTGCGGGTCGTCCTCGCGCTCGCCGTGATCTGGCTGGTCTTCTACATACAGGAACCGCGCTTCATGAGCTCGGTCAACCTGTCGAACCTCGTCCTCCAGATGACCGCGGTGGGCCTGGTCTCGATCGGCGTCGTGCTCGTCCTGCTGCTCGGCGAGATCGATCTCTCGGTCGGCGCGGTGAGCGGGCTGGCCGCGGCGATCATGGCGGTCCTGAACGTCAAGCACGGCTGGTCGCCGTATCTGGCGATCGCCGCGGCCGTCGCGGCCGGGCTGGCGATCGGGCTGTTCCAGGGCTCGGTGTTCACGCGCTTCGCGGTTCCATCCTTCGTCGTGACCTTGGCCGGCCTCCTGGCGTGGCCGGGGGCCCAGCTGAAGGTGCTTGGCGAGACGGGCACCGTGAACCTCAACGACCCGAAGATCCTCGGGCTCACGAACACGTTCTACAGCGACACGGTGGGCTGGATCCTCGCGCTTGTGGGCATCGCCGTGTACGCGGCGCTCGCCCTGCGCGGGCGGCAGAGCCGCGTGTCCGAGGGTCTCTCGGCCCCGCAGCTCGGCCTGGTCGTCCTGCGGATCGGACTGGTGACCATCGCGGCCCTGATCGCGGTGTGGGTGCTGAACGACGATCGCGGCGTGCCGCTGGCGGCTTTGATCCTCGTGGGGTTCTGCCTGTTCTTCTTCTACATCACGACGAGGACCACGTTCGGACGCCACATCTTCGCCGTCGGCGGCAACGCCGAGGCGGCGAGGCGCGCCGGCATCAGCGTGAACCGCGTGCGCGTGATCGTGTTCATGATCGCCTCGATGATGGCGGCAACCGGCGGCATCATGGCCGCCTCGCGGCTGCTGGCGGTGAACCAGTCCTCGGGCGCGGGTGACTTCCTGCTGCTCGCGATCGCCGGACCGGTGATCGCGGGGACGAGCCTGTTCGGCGGGCGCGGCAGCGTATGGCACGCCCTGCTCGGCGCGCTCGTGATCACGTCGATCTCGAACGGCATGGACCTGCTGGCGCTGGAGTCGTCGGTGAAGTTCATGGTCACCGGCGCGGTGCTGCTCGCCGCCGTGGTTATCGACGCCATCGCACGCCGGCAGCGACAAGCCGCGGGACGCGTCTGACGCCCGGGTCGGGCGTGGATCCACTCCGGGTCGGGCTCATCGGCTACGGCCTCGCCGGGGCGGCGTTTCATGCGCCGCTCGTCGAGGCCGTGCCGGGCCTCTCGCTCGCGTCGGTGGTCACCTCGAACTCGCAGCGGGCGGCCGAGGCGCAGGCCGCGCATACCGGGGTGGAGGTGCTGCCTGACGCGGGCGCGCTGTTCGCGCGGGCCGACTCGCATGACCTCGTCGTGGTTGCCGCGCCCAACCGCGAGCACGTGCCGCTCGGGCTGGCGGCGGTGGAGGCCGGGCTCCATCTCGTGGTGGACAAGCCGCTCGCCGCGAGCGTGGCCGACGCGCAGCGGCTCGCCGATGCCGCCGAGGCGCGAGGCGTGGTGGCGAGCGTCTTCCACAACCGCCGCTGGGACGGGGACTTCCTGACGCTCAGGCGGCTCGTGTCCGACGGCTCGCTCGGCGACGTGGTGCGCCTGGAGTCGCGCTTCGACCGCTGGCGACCGGAGGTGGATGCGGACAGGTGGCGCGAGGCCGCGGCGCCGGAGGATGCGGGTGGCCTGCTCTTCGACCTCGGCCCGCACCTGATCGACGAGGTGCTCGAGCTGCTGGGTCCGGCGCGCTCGGTGTACGCGGAGGTGCGGGCCGTGCGGCCGGGCGCCGAGGTGGACGACGACGTCTTCCTGGCGCTCGAGCACGCCTCCGGCGTACGCTCGCAGCTCTGGGCGACCATGCTCGCGGCGCAGCCGGGGCCGCGCCTCAGGGCCCTCGGCACGCGCGCCGCCTACGTGAAGTGGGGGGTCGACGTGCAGGAGGAGCAGCTGCGGGCCGGCGCGCGGCCGGGTGACCCCGGCTTCGGGGAGGAGCTGCCCGAGGCGTGGGGACTGCTCGGCACGGAGGACGACGCGCAGCCCGTGGAGACCGAGCGGGGGCGCTACGTCGAGTTCTACGAGCGGATGGAGAGGGCGATCCGCTCAGGGGAGCCGCCGCCCGTCCCGTTGGAGGCCGGGATCGCGGTGCTCCGCGTGATCGAGGCCGCGCAGGCCAGCGCCGCGCAGCGCGACGTCGTTCCCCTGTAAGCGGTTCGTAGCACTCGCGCGCCCACCGGTGTGCGGCGCACCCGTACGGTCGGCCGCCATGCGCAGCGAGCGCGGACAGGCGAGCGTCGAATGGATCGCGCTCCTGCTGCTCCTGGCACTGGGACTGGCGGCGCTGGCCCGATTAGCGCCCCGCGCCGACGCCAGCCACCTGGGCAGCGAGCTCCTGAGCAGAGTCACGTGCGCAGCGCGCGGCGGGTGCGAAGCGGAGCGCGGCCGGCCTGCGCCGCCCGGCCGACACAGCCGGCTCGTCACCGTGCCGCCGCTCGTGCCGGTCGCGCCGCGGCCAGGCGCCCGCTCCCCGGCGGGGCGCTCGCCGCTGACGCGGCGTCCGCGCTGGGGCCCGCTCATCCGGCGCGCCCGGCGCGGGGCGGGTACGTTCTGGCGGCGCGCGTGGATGCTCTGCCTCGGTTACGAGCGCGTTCGCTACAGCGTCCTGCACCCCGAGATCCGCTTTCCGCACCAGACGATCCCCATCTCCGAGGACCTCCGGATCGCGAACGACTGTCTGAGTCCGGTCGACCTGGTGCGCGACTTCGGGCGACCTCCGAAGTAGCCGCTCCGTAACGGAGCGCGCCCCACGCGTGCGCGGGGCCGGCCTACGGTCGGCCGATGCGCGTCCGGCGCGAAGACGGTCAGGCGAGCCTCGAGTGGATCGGCGTGGTGCTGCTGGTGGCGCTCGCCGGGGCCGCGCTCTCCGCCGCCCCGCCCGTGCTCGACGGACGCTCGTTCGGCGGCTTTCTGGCGCATCACGTGGCCTGTGCCGCCACGGGCAGCTGCCGCGCCGCCGAGCGCGAGCTCGTGCGCGCGTACGGGGAGGACGACGCCGCCACGCTGCGCGAGCTCGCGCCGAGCCTCGTGTACGAGCGCGGCGAGCGGCAGCTGCCGGTCGACTGGCGCGACTGCCGGCGGCCGCGCTGCGCGACCGCCCCGGACGATCCGGCGCTCGACAGCCACAGGAGCGATGCCGGCGCACGCGCCACCGCGTTCACCCACGTGATCCGGCGCGGCGGCCGGCTCTACCTCCAGTACTGGCTCTACTACCCGGACTCGAACACCGCCCTGGCCGGGTCCGATGGCGCCTGGGAGCGGTCGTGGTTCCTGCCGCGCATCCGCGAGCTGATCGCCGGCACGCCCGACTACCCGGGCTTTCACCGCGACGACTGGGAGGGAATCGTCGTCCGCCTCGACCCGGACGGAAGCACCTGGGTGCGCGCCACCTCGCATGGTCACTGGCAGAGCTGCAAGTGGCGCGTATGCCTGGACAAGTGGATCCGCCCGACGGGCTGGGTGCGCGTAAGCCGCGGCAGCCACTCCGGGCACGTGCCGCTCCGCATCGAGCCGCGACCCGGCGCGCAGGGCCGCATTCCCCGGATCCCGCGCTACATCCCGCCACTTGGGTCGCCCTCGCGGCCGCAGCGGCGCGTCCCGCTGATCCCAGGCCGCGACCTCCACGAGCGAACCACGACGAGCGAGGGCCTGCGCCTGATCCCGCTCGAGACCCGCGACACGCGCCACTACCGCCCCCTCGACGACCACGTGAAGCCGCCCTGGCGCAAGAAGGCCTTCGCAGACCCGGAGGCCAACGAGTCCTAGCGGGCGAACAGCGTCACCCCGGGTTACCCTGAGAACGTGAGCGATGGGACCGGCTCGGCGTTTATGCGCCGGAGTTCGAGGGGAAGCGCCTGTCCGTGAGGGTTGGGCTGGTCCTCGGCGCGGGCGGCGTGCTTGGCGGCGCGTGGCTCACCGGTGGGCTCAGCGCCCTCGCGCGCGAGACCGACTGGGATCCGGGCAGCTCTGAGTACATCGTCGGAACGTCGGCGGGCTCGATGATCGGGGCGCTCGTGGCGGCCGGCGTGCCGCCGTGGTTCATGGTCGCCCACTCGCGGGGCGAGGTGTTCGATGGGCTCGCCGGCCCGGACGGGCGCCCGGCGGCGGACGCCGACCGCTCGGCCGGCGCGTCCTTCAAGCTCCATCGCGGCCTGCCGCTGCTCGGCCCCGGCTCGCTTCGGATGGCGGTCACCGCGCTCTCGAATCCGCTGCGCCACACGCCGCTCCAGATGCTCGCGGGCTGGCTGCCCTCGGGCTTCATGTCCACGGACTCCCTCAAGGAGGTCGTCACGCGCGCGGTACCCGGCTCCTGGGTCGAGCATCCGAACTACTGGGCCGTGGCGTGCGACTACGAGTCCGGACGGCGCACGCCGTTCGGCCGGGTCGGGTCGCCCCGGGCGGAGATCGGCGACGCGGTGGCGGCATCGTGCGCCATCCCCGGCTTCTTCAGGCCCGTGAAGATCGGCCGACGGCGCTACGTGGACGGCGGCGTCTGCTCGGTCTCGAACATGGACCTCGTGGCCGGCCGCGGCCTAGACCTCGTGATCTGCCTGAACCCGCTCACGAGCAGGGCGGAGGGCTCGTCCGGGGTGGGCGCGGTGCTCGACATGATCCCGGCCATCACCCGGCGCGCCTCGCGCGGCAGGCTCGAGCGCGAGGAGGGCAAGGTGCGCCGCTTCGGCACCGAGGTCGCGATCATCGAGCCGACCGCCGAGGATCATGAGGCGATGGGCCGCAACTGGATGAACACGGAGCGGCGCCAGCACGTGATCGAGACCGCGGAGCGGACGGTGGCGGAGCAGCTCCGCCGCCCGGAGATCCGGGCGCTCCTCGCCGACCTGCCGGCCGGCCAGCCGCACAAGATCAGCCGCCCGGCGGGCCCGCCGTCGACTTGGCCCGAGATGCGTCCCGCCGCACGACGGGCGGCATGACCACCGAGACTTCGCGCGAGTCGTCAAACGGGGCCGGCCCCGAGGCGGCGGCGCGCGCCGCCGCGGGTGCGGTGGGCGCCACGTCGTCGCTCGCCAAGATGGCCGGCCGGCTGATCGGGGCGGTCGCCGAGCAGGCGCAGCGGCGCGTGCCGAGCGCCGACCTCGACGAGCGCGACCCGGACTCCATCCGCGAGACGCTGCCCGGCCTCTGGATGCTGGCGAGCCTCTACTTCCGCGCCGAGGTGCGCGGGCTCCAGAACATCCCGGAGGAGGGGCCGGTGCTCCTGGTCGGGAACCACTCCGGCGGCAACCTCACTCCCGACACCCACGTATTCACGCTGGCCTTCAGCACCTACTTCGGGGTCGAGCGGCGCTTCCACCAGCTCGCCCACAACCTGGTGCTCTCCATGCCGGGTCTCGGGATGCTGCGCAAGTACGGCACGGTGGCGGCCACGCCGGAGAACGCCGAGCGCGCGCTCGACGTGGGCGCGGCGCTGCTCGTCTATCCCGGCGGCGACTACGAGGTGCACCGGCCCACCTGGGAGTCCGCGCGCGTGGACTTCGGCGGGCGCCGCGGCTTCATCCGGCTCGCCAAGGCGAAGGGCGTCCCGCTGGTCCCGGTCGTGGCGATCGGCGGCCAGGAGACCGCGCTCTTCCTGTCGCGCGGCGAGGGCCTCGCGCGGCTGCTCGGGCTCGACCGCATGTTCCGGCTCAAGGTGCTGCCGATCTCGCTCGCGCTGCCGTGGGGCCTGAACGTGGGCGACATGCTCGGGCACATCCCGCTGCCGGCCAAGATCACGATCCAGGTGCTCGAGCCGATCGACGTGTCTGGCATGGACGTCGACGAGGCTTACGAGCTCGTGCTCGGGCAGATGCAGACCGCCCTCACCGGGCTCCACGAGGAACGCAGCCTTCCGGTGCTGGGCTGATGCGGGTCGAGCGCGACACCGCGATCGACGCGCCGCGCGACGAGATCTGGGAGCTGGTCGCGAACCCGGACAACTACCCGCGCTTCTGGCACGGCCTCACGCGGCTCGATCGCAAGAACGAGGAGCACGGGAGGGGGGCGCGCTACGCGCTTCGGATGCGCGTGGGCTCCGCCGACATCGGCGGGCTGATCGAGATCGTGGAGTTCGACGAACCGGCCGACATGGCCTGGCACAGCATCACCGGCATCGACCACCGCGCCCGCTGGCGCCTGCGCGAGGCGGACGACGGGCGCACCAAGGTCACGCTGCGGCTCTCGTGGGACTCACCCGGCGGCCTGCTCGGCATGGCCGCGGACCGGCTGGGCGCGCCGATGGTGGCGCGCATCCTCGAGCAAACCCTTCAGAATCTCGGATCGGAGCTGGAGGACAAGGAGGTTCGCGAGCAGGTGAGCGACGACGAGAGCATGAGTCTGCCGGGCAAGGTGGCCTACCAGCTGGGCAGCGCGAAGGTGCTGATCGACGCAGGCGTGATCCGCCCGATGCGGCCCGACCGCCTCTGGGGTGTGCTGCGCACGCTGCAGCGCTGGGGGCGCAGCCCCGCCGCCGGGGCGATCTCGCTCGCGGCGCGCTTCCCGGAGGAGACGATGATCGTCGACGAGCTCGGCACGGTCTCCTACAGCGAGGTCGACACGAGGACCAACGCGCTGGCGCATGCCCTCTCCGACCAGGGCATCCTCGAGGGCGACGGCGTGGCCGTGATGTGCCGCAACCACCGCGGCTTCATCGAGTCGACCATCGCGCTGTCCAAGCTCGGCGCGGACGCGCTCTACCTCAACACGGCCTTCGCCGGCCCGCAGATCACCGAGGTGGTGCAGCGCGAGAAGCCCAAGGCGCTGATCTTCGACGAGGAGTTCTACGAGCTGCTCGAGGAGGCCGGCCACCGCCGCAAGCGCTTCGTGGCGTGGCACGACTCGCCCAGCTGCCCCGACCCGACGCTCGACGAGCTGATGGAGGAGGGCGACCCGAGCGACGTGGTCCCGCCCGAGCGCGAGGGCCGCGCGGTGATCCTTACCTCGGGCACGACCGGGACGCCGAAGGGTGCTTCACGAGGCAACCCGGAGTCGCTCGACCCGGTCGTGTCGTATCTCGACCGCATTCCGATGAAGGCCCGCTACGTGGTGCACATCGCCGCGCCGCTGTTCCACTCCTGGGGCTTCGCGCACTTCTCGCTCGGCCTGATCCTCGGCAACACCTACGTCCTGAAGCGCAAGTTCGATCCCGAGTCGTGCCTCGCCGAGGTGGCGCGCACGCGTGCCGATGCGCTCGTGGTCGTGCCGGTGATGATGCAGCGCATCATGGACCTGCCGAGGGAGACACGGTCGAAGTACGACCTGTCCTCGCTGAAGGTCGTGGCCGCCAGCGGGTCGGCTCTCCCCGGCGACCTGGCCACCCGCTGGATGGACGAGTTCGGCGACACGCTCTACAACCTCTACGGCTCCACCGAGGTCGCCTGGGCCTCGATCGCCAATCCGGCCGACATGCGCGCCGCGCCGGGCACCGCCGGCCGCCCGCCGCGCGGGACCGTCGTGAGGCTCTATGACGAGAACGGCGTCGAGGTGCCCCCCGGCGAGGCTGGCCGCATCTTCGTGGGCAACGAGATGCTGTTCGAGGGCTACACGGGCGGTGGCTCGAAGGACGTGATCGGGAACCTGATGGCCACCGGCGACGTGGGCCGCTTCGACGACGCGGGCCGCATGTTCGTCGAGGGCCGCGACGACGAGATGATCGTCTCGGGCGGCGAGAACGTGTTCCCGAAGGAGGTCGAGGACCTGCTCGCGCGCCACGACGCGGTGAGCGACGTGGCGGCGATCGGCGTGGACGACAAGGACTTCGGCCAGCGCCTGCGCGCCTTCGTGGTGCTCGAACAGGGCAAGAAGGCGAGCGAGGACGAGCTGAAGGCGCACGTGAAGAAGAACCTCGCCCGCTACAAGGTGCCGCGCGAGATCGTCTTCATCGACGAGCTGCCCCGAAACGCCACCGGCAAGGTCCTCAAGCGCGAGCTGGTGGAGCAGGAGGAGCCCGCCTCCAAGTAGGCATACCGGCCCTCCAATCCGGGTACGCGGTCCCAAGACCCAGAGGGAGGAGTCAGGTATGGATACCGGAGTCATCATCGCGATCGTCGCTGCTGCGCTGATCGTGCTGGCAGTGCTGTGGTTCGCCGCTCAGAAGGGACGCGAGCGGCGCCACGACACGCGCAGGACCGAGGCGCACGAGATCCGCCGCGAGGCGGAGGTTGGACGCGCGCAGGCGGATAGGACAAGCGCGGAGGCCGAGGCGCAGGCAGCCGAGGCGAAGCGCCAGGACGCGCTGGCGCGCGAGCGCGCAGCGAGCGCCGAGGACCAGCACCGCGAGGCACGCGAGCGCCACATCGAGGCCGCCAAGAAGGATCCCGACGCGGATCCGGACGAGGCCGCGGCGGAGTACGACCGCGAGCACACGCAGTCGGGAACGATCGACACCGAAGCCGCCGACGGCTCCGGCGACCAGCGCGTCGAGCACTACGAACGCACGGAAGGGCCCGGCGTGGAGCGCGAGCGGCGCTTCGAGCGCAACGAAGAGGGCGACGTCGTGCGCGACGAGCAGTACGAGCAGCCGCGCACCGACCGCTAGGGCGGAGGACCGCCCTGCCGGCTGCAGACGTTCGCAGCCGGCAGGGTCTCAGGTCCTATCCAGACGCGGCTAGCCGCAGACGGGCCAGTGGCCGCTGCCGTGGTTCTTCAGCAGCACCCAGGCCCTCCAGGTCTGCTCCGAGCGCGGCGCGGCGGCGGGGTCGCCCCATCCGCCCACGACACGCCAGGTGCTGAAGCTGAACTGGTAGAGGCCGCGGTAGGCGCCGCCGCCTCCGATCGCGCGCGGGTTGTTGCGCGACTCGCACCACGCGATCGAGCTCAGGTGGGAGCGCCCCCAATCGGGGATGCGCCGCACCTTGAAGCGGTGGATCGTCGCGCGACCCTCGTACGTGTGAGACCAGCGCTCGAAGCGCACCTTCATGCGCCGGATCGAACGCCGCAGCTCGATCGCGGTCGGTGACCGGTCGTCGCTGCGCGCCGCCCGCACGAGGTTGCGGCCGTACCACACCCCATGGCGTTCGAGCTTTCGCCGCCAATGCGCGTACGCGGCCTGAAGACGAGTGCCCGCGGCCCTCGCGGTCGGCGTGGACGATGTGGTCGTTGTGGTTGTCGTTGTCGTATCAGCCTGCGACGGAGCAACCGTCACAGCCGCGGTACCCGCGGCCACCAGCAGCGCACACGCGCATGCCAGCAGGGTTAGTGCCTGCTTCAAAACACCACCTCCGAAGGGTGGAACTGCCTGCCGTGCGAAATTCGCTGGCACGGCTAGGGCTTGCCGGCTCGCGCACTCTCCTCCCCCGCGCGCAAGCTGGCCGGTTTCCGGCTTACGCCGTCACCGTAGCCACGAGAGCGAAGGCCTAAACCAGTGTGTGATCTATGTCACACAGCGTGAAACGGCCGTCCGCCTGCCCAGGAGTACGATTTCCGCACTCGAGTCAAAGGGGGAGCTAGGCGTGAACGCAGACGACGATGTCGCCCGCAAGGACCTCAGGATGGCGTTCGGCGGGATGGCTCTGGTCATCCTCGCGGCGCTGATCGCGACGCTGCTTTCGTGACCTAGGGCGCGCTGGCGCGAGCCAGCTGGATCAGCAGGCGGGTGCCGAAGCCGCTCGCGCCCTTGGCCACGTAGTTGCGGTTGAGGCCCCATGCCGTGCCCGCGATGTCGATGTGCACCCACGGCTTCCCGTCCACGAACTGGCGCAGGAACTCGGCCGCGTAGCTCGACATCGCCACGCGCTGCTCGGCGGCGTTGGTGAGGTCCGCGTACTGGCCCTTCGTGAGGTCGTGGTACTCGGGATGCAGCGGCAGTCGCCAGCCGATCTCGCCGGTGGCGTCGCAGGCGGCGCCCACCTCGCCGCACCAGTCGTCGTCGTTCGAGAACAGGCCGCAGTAGGTGTGGCCCAGCGCCACCAGGATCGCGCCGGTGAGCGTGGCCAGGTCGACGATCCGCTCGGCCCCCTGCTCGACGGCGTAACAGAGCGCGTCCGCCAGTATCAGCCGGCCCTCGGCGTCGGTGTTGTTCACCTCGATCGTCGTGCCGTTCATGGCGGTCACGATGTCGCCGGGCTTCACCGCGTGCCCGCTCGGCATGTTCTCCGTGGACGGCACCACCGCCGTGATCGTGACCGGCACGCCGAGCTCCGCGATGCCGGCCATCGCCTCGATCACCGCGGCGCCGCCCGACATGTCGAACTTCATCTCCTGCATCTTCGCCGAGGGCTTGATCGAGATCCCGCCCGTGTCGAACGTCACGGCCTTGCCCACGAAGGCCAGGTGCGGGCCGCTCGCGCCGGACGGCCGGTAGCGCAGCACGATCAGGCGCGGCTCGGTGTGGCTGCCCTGCGCCACGGACGCGAACGCCCCCATGCCGCGCTCCACGATCGCCTCGCGGTCGAGCAGCTCCACCTCGAGGGCCTCGTGCTGGTCGGCGATCTCGCTGGCTCGCTCCGCCAGGAACGTCGGGGTCGCCACGTTCGACGGCAGGTTCTGAAGGTCGCGCGCGGCATTGGCCGCCACGCTCGCGATGCGTCCGCGCTCCACCTCCTCGGCGTCCACCGCATCGCCGGCGACCTCGAACGACTCCACGCCGTCCTTGCCGTTGTCGCTCTGCGACTTGAAGCGGTCGAACGAGTAGAGCTTGAGGAGCGTGCCCTCCACGAGAGCGGCGGCGACCCCCTCGCCCGGCGGGGTGGCCCAGGAGAGCGACACGGCGCCGAGCTCCTTCGCCCGCGCCGCGGCCGCGGCCGCGGCCACGCGCGCCTGCTCGGGGCCGAACTCCTCGCGCTTGCCGAGCCCCGCGATCAAGACGCGCCGCTGCCCGCCACCCGGAGCGTCCTCGTGCGCCACGGCCACCTTCTTCAGGGCGCGCTTCGCCTCGCCCAGGTCGATCAGCCGCTGGAGCCCCGGGTCGGCGAGCTTCTCGTCCTCGAACACGCCCACCACACGGGTGTCCGCGGCCGTGTCCTCAGGGGCGCCGGAGCGCGCGCTGACGGTGATGGGCGCCATCGGCGCGCCAGTCTAGGCGGAACCACTCAGCCGCGACGGCAACCCTTCGCCTTGAAGTAGTCCGGACCGGTGAGGTACTCACCCCGCGGGAAGTAGTCACCCATCGTGTCGAGCTCGGCGCCAGGCTGGGGCACGTTCTGGATCGCCTGCGCGAAGGACGGGTCGGGAAGCATGTGCCTGTAGATCAGGAGTCCCTGGGTCTGCGGGCCCCAGGGAAGCCACGTGACCCCGCACTCGGGCCGCGCGCTCGCGGGGCGCCGATCGGGAGTGGACACGACGATCGTGTAGCGGCCATCGGGGCCGACCGTGACGCGATCGTCCGAGCGGCAGTCGATCACCCGCTGGGTCGCGGGCTCGTACTGGCAGAACGACCAGTAGCGCAGCTGCCGCCCGCTCGGCATGACGGCGGGGCCGGGACGCGTGTCGGCGAACGTGGGCGCGCGTCCGCGCAGCACGAGCAGCTCGCCGAACCCGCGCGACGTGGGCGCGAAGACGTACGCGATGTCCCGGTTCGAGAAGAAGCCGGGCCCGTTGCCGCAACGGTCGCGTGCGCCCGGGTGGAACGGCTCGCCCGACTCGTTGTCGAGCATGATGTCGACGGCGGCGCTGCAGAAGTTCTCGAAGAGCCGCCAGTTCGGCGGGTTGCGGCCCGGGTAGCTCTCTCCGTCGGCCGTCGGGTCCGGCAGGCCGGGCGAGCCCGCGATCAGGTCGTTCAGCGGCTGGGCGTAGGGCGCCTGGAGCTCGCGGCACTGCTCCGCGGTGAGCGGCGTGCCGCTTCCGTCCGCCGACTCGAGCATGACCCTCGGCAGCGGGACCCCGCCCTTCGCGTCGCGGCCCGCATCCGGCACGTACACGCGGTAGAGGAACGTCCCGCCGCGCGAGTCGCCCGTGTAGAGCGTGTTCGGCGCGGGCTGCTCCGGCCGGGGTCCGACCTCGATGAACGCGGTGTAGTCGCGCGGCTCCGCCGTCCGCGAGGCGCCCGGCAGGAACGGGTTGGTGCTGCCGGGGTGGGGCGCGAGCTGGACGTCCGAGAGCGCGTCGATCGGCCGCGCCGCCGCGTCGTACACGTTCCAGCTGATGTAGCGCGCGTGCGGGTACTGCCCCTCGATGCGGATGCGCGTGCCGGGCAGCGCGGCATAGGTCCCGCCCCAGTAGACGGCGTTCGTGTCGACCGCGAGGACGTTCGTGGTCGTGGCGTCCAGCCGGGTCAGCGAGAACTGGCAGGTGGTGTCGAGACCCTGCGCGGCGGCGCTTCCCGGCAGCGCCAAGACGACGCACAGCATCCCCACCAGCACCCCTGCCCGCATGCCGGAGTGTTTACCCAGTCGATAGCTTTCCTCACATGCCAAAGACCGTGATCCTCGGCGCCGCGCGGACGCCGTTCGGGAAGATGGGCGGCGCGCTTGCGTCGCTGGACGCCACCGAGCTCGGCGGCAAAGCCATCGCGGCAGCGCTCGAGCGCGCCGAGGTTGCGCCGGAGCAGGTGCAGCACGTGGTGTTCGGGCAGGTGCTCCAGGCGGGCCAGGGCCAGATCCCGAGCCGCCAGGCGCAGATCAAGGGCGGCATCCCGAAGGAGGTCTCCTCCGAGACCGTGAACAAGGTGTGCGCCTCCGGGCTGCGCTCGGCCGGCATGGTCGACCAGTCCGTGCGCGCGGGCGACCTCGACCTGGCCGTGGCGGGCGGCATGGAGTCGATGTCGAACGCGCCGTACCTGCTCAAGCAGGCGCGCTTCGGCTTCCGCATGGGCGACGCCCAGGCGCTCGACTGCATGGTCCACGACGGCCTCACCAACCCGTTCACCGGGAAGCACATGGGCGAGGAGGCCGACGAGGTGGGCGAGGAGCTCGAGATCACGCGCGCCGACATGGACAAGTTCGCGCTGCGCTCCCACGAGCTCGCCATCCAGGCCACCGACGAGGGCCGCCTTCCCGAGGAGATCACCTCGGTCACGATCAGCTCGAGGAAGGGCGACACGACGGTCGAGGTGGACGAGGCGCCGCGGCGCGAGAGCACGCTCGAGGCGCTCTCGAAGCTGCGCGGCGCGTTCCACAAGGACGGCGCCCACACCGCCGGAAACGCGCCGGGCGTGAACGACGGCGCCGGCGCGCTCGTGCTGTCCTCGGACGAGTGGGCGAAGAGCAACGGCCGCACTCCGATGGCCACGATCTTGGCCCAGGCGGCGGTCGCGGACGAGTTCCCGTACCTGGCCCGCACGCCGGCGAACGCGGCGAGCAAGGCGCTCGAGAAGGCCGGGCTGTCCGTGGACGACATCGACCTCTTCGAGATCAACGAGGCGTTCGCCTCGGTGGCGCTCAACTCGATGCGGATGCTCGGCGTGGACGAGTCGAAGGTGAACGTGAACGGCGGCGCGATCGCGCTCGGGCACCCGATCGGCGCGAGCGGCGCCCGCATCCTGATGACGCTCGTCCACGAGCTGCGCCGGCGCGGCGGAGGGCTGGGCTGCGCGGCGATCTGCTCCGGCGGCGGCCAGGGCGACGCCGTCATCGTCGAGGTGAACGGCAGCTAGGCGTCACTAGCCTCCGGCCCATGGCCGGTGCAGCCTTCTTCGACCTCGACAAGACCCTCATCGAGGGCTCCAGCGCGCTCCACTTCGGGCGCGCGGCGTACAAGCACGGGATGGTGTCGCGGCGCCAGCTCGCCCGCGACGCGTGGGCGAACGTCAAGTTCCGCCTGAACGGCTCCACGGACGCTGGCACCGACGAGCTGCGCCAGCGCATCCTCGACTCGATCACCGGGCAGCGCACGGTCGACCTGGCGCGCCTCGGCCCGGACGTGCTGGCCGGGATCCTGCCGCTGATCTACCGCGAGGTGCTCGACGAGGCCTATGCGCACCAGGACGCCGGGCGGCCCGCGTACATAGTCACCGCCGCGTCGCAGGAGCTGGCGGACGTGCTCGCGCACGTGCTGGTGCTGGACGGCGGGATCGGGATGCGCAGCGAGGTGCGCGACGGCGTCTACACGGGCAGGCCCGCGGGCCCGTTCACGTACCGCGAGGGGAAGGCGGAGGCGATCCGCGAGCTCGCCGCACAGGAGGGGATCGACCTCACGGAGTCGTTTGCGTACTCAGACTCGGAGTCCGATCTTCCGATGATGCGCGCGGTGGGCCACCCGGTGGCCGTGAACCCGGATCGCGAGCTCGAGCGCGTGGCGCGCGAGGAGGGCTGGCGCATCATGCGCTTCGACAAGCTCGGCCGCCGCCTCCGCTGGGCGTCGGCCGTGGCGAGCGTGGCGCTGCTCGGCGGCGGGGGCGGCTACGTGGCCGCGCGCGCACGGCGGCCGCGGCGCCGGCGCCCCCCGCGCCGGCGCTCGCTGTTGCGCCGCTAACCAGCTGTCCCCGCGCCCTACCGGTGGACGTCGACCCGCCGCACTCGGCTCGGGCCCTCTGCGTGGTCGGCGTCCCCGCGGAAGAGGATCCGGAAGGCACCGTCCCGCCGCGGCCGTATCCCGCGCGAGTACGTGGAGCACTCGGTGCCCGGCGCGTCCTTCAGCAGCGGGTTCCTGAGCGTGCGCCACTGATTGGGGGCGACGCGCCGCTGAAGCGCGACCCGGACCCCGTCGTGCTCGGGGCAGAGGCGGCCCGAGAAGGTCACCGTGGTTCCTACCTTGGGCGTGCGGTCGCTCAGCGTCAGAGAGATCGCGGGGCGCACCAGCACCTCGACGGTCTTGCTGTCGGCGGCGCCCGAGCGCGCCATGTAGCGCGTGTTGCGGTCTGGCTTCAGAACCAGCGACCAGTCGCCGCTCGCGTTCGTGGTGGCATTCCCGGCGTTGCCGAACGTGTCGACCGGGAACGGGTCCTGCTGGACCACGACGGGCTTGTTGTCGTTGTTCTGGCCGGTCAGCTTGCCGGAGAGCGTGACCGCGCCGCCGAACTTCACGGTCGTCGGCGTCGCGTTGATCGTGACGTTCTTTGGCGCCGGCTGGGCGTAGGCGGTAGAGACGAGAATGGCGGCCAGGGCGGCCGCTGCGATAAATAGCGTGCGCTTCATGTCCGTTTCAACGCCGCTATGGGCTGGAAGTTCTGGTGTTTTGCGTGGAAACGACAGCGGAAGCTACACATTGCCGTCGCGTTCCACATACCCCCACCAGTGGAACTGGGACTCGGCGCTCGCGGCGCTCGGCTGGGCGGAGCTGGATGCCCGAAGGGCGTGGACGGAGCTCGAAACGCTGGCAGGCGCACGCGACGCGGGCGGCATGTTTCCCCACATCGCGTTCCAGCCGCGCCTGCGCGTGTTCACGGTCCGCTACGTGCCCGGAGCGCGCTGGTGGGGGCGGCGCACGGGCGCCGACGGCCGCCGCATCTCGGGCATCACGCAGCCGCCCGTGGCGGCCACCTGCCTGCGAATGCTGTTCGAGCAGCACCCCGACGAGCGCCGCGCGCGCGGGCTGATCGGGCCCCTGCACGGGTGGCACCGCTTCCTGCTCGGGGAGCGCGACCCCGACGGGATCGGCGAGCCCGTGCTGATCCATCCCTGGGAGTCGGGTCGCGACAACGCGGTGGAATGGGACGCTCCGCTCTGGCGAGTGATGCCGGAGGTCACTGTGCTGCACCGGCGCGACACCGACTCGGTGGACGCCGCCGAGCGGCCCAGCGACGAGCACTACCGGCGCTTCCTCACGCTCGTGCGGCAGGGCACGCGGGCCGGCTGGGCGCAGGAGCAGCTCGCCCGGACCGGCGCTTTCCGGGTGCTGGATCCCGGCTTCAGCGCGATCCTGGCGCGGGCTTGCCACGACCTCGCCGCCGTGGCGGAGGCGCTCGGGGAGAGCCGCGTGGCCGACGAGAGCCTCACCGCGAGCGAGCGGGTGGCCGGCGCGCTGCGGGCGCGCGCCGACTCGGACGGGCTGATCCGGCCGCTCGACATGACGGACGGCTCGACCCTGCCGGTCACGAGCGCCGGCTCGGCCCTGGCGCTGCTCGCCCCCGGGCTCCGTGACAAGGAGGTGGCGGCCGCCCGGGCCGCCGTGCTGCACGGCCCGCTCGCGTCGCGCTGGGGCGTGCGCTCGCTCGAGGCCGGGCACCGCGAGCGCTCGGCGCGCAACTACTGGCGCGGGCCGGTCTGGGCGAACATCACGTGGCTCACGGCGCTCGGGCTCGAGCTGCACGGAGAGCAGCGCGCCGCGCAGGCCCTGCGCGATCGGATGATGGCGGCGATCGAGGGCAGCGGCATGCGCGAGTACTTCGCGCCCGAGTCGGGACGCGGGCTCGGCGCGCGCGACTTCACCTGGACGGCCGCGCTCTGCCTGCGCGAGCTGGCCGCCGCCGCGGGCGCGCGTGCCGTCGCGGCCTGACGGGTACCTAGACTTCCCAGGATGGCTGTCGAGCCGCGTGCCATGACCGACGCCGAGCGCTGGTACCGCGAGGCCTTCGAGCGCAGCCCTGAGCGCGACGCCCTCTTCACCACGCTCAGCGGCGAGCCGGTCGCGCCGCTGTACACGGCCGAGGACGTCGGCCCGCCCGAGCGGATCGGCTTCCCGGGCGAGTATCCGTTCACGCGCGGCGTGTATCCCTCGATGTACCGCGGGCGGCTCTGGACGATGCGGCAGTTCGCGGGCTTCGGGACGGCCGAGGAGACCAACGAGCGCTTCCGCTACCTGCGCGACCACGGGCAGACGGGGCTCTCCACGGCGTTCGACATGCCCTCCCTGATGGGCCACGACTCCGACCATCCGCGCTCCGAGGGCGAGGTGGGCCGCGAGGGAGTCGCGATCGACACGCTCGACGACATGGAGACGCTCTTCGCGGGGATCCCCATGGGCGACGTCTCCACCTCGATGACGATCAACGCACCGGCCGCGGTGATGCTCGCGTTCTACGTGGTGGCCGCCGAGCGCCAGGGCGTCGGACCGGAGCGCCTCGCCGGCACGATCCAGACCGACATCCTCAAGGAGTACATCGCGCAGAAGGAGTGGTGCTTCCCGATCGACCCCGCCATGCGGCTGGTCACCGACATGATCGAGTTCTGCGCGCGCCGCATGCCGCGCTGGCATCCGGTCTCGATCTCCGGCTACCACATCCGCGAGGCGGGCTCCACGGCGCAGCAGGAGCTGGCCTTCACGCTCAAGGACGGCTTCACCTACGTGGAGCAGGCGATCGAGCGCGGCCTCGACGTCGACGAGTTCGCGCCACGGCTGAGCTTCTTCTTCAACGCGCACATCGACTTCTTCGAGGAGATCGCGAAGTACCGCGCGGCGCGCCGGATCTGGGCGCGCGAGCTTCGCGAGACCTACGGCGCGCGCGACGAGCGCTCGCTCTTGATGCGCTTCCACACCCAGACCGCCGGCGTGTCGCTCACCGCGCAGCAGCCGCTCAACAACATCGTGCGGACCGCCACCGAGGCGCTGGGCGCGGTGCTCGGCGGCACGCAGTCGCTGCACACCAACTCCTACGACGAGGCGCTCGCCCTGCCGAGCGAGGAGGCCGTGCGCGTGGCGCTGCGCACGCAGCAGGTGATCGCGCACGAGACGGGGGTCACGAACACCATCGACCCGCTCGGCGGGTCCTACTTCGTCGAGGCGCTCACGGATCGCATGGAGGACGCGGCCTACGCCGAGTTCCGAAAGATCGACGATCTTGGCGGGATGGTGGAGGCCATCAAGCAGAACTATCCGCAGCGCGAGATCGCCGACGCGAGCTTCCGGCTCCAGGAGGAGATCGAGCGCGGCGAGCGCGTGGTCGTCGGCGTGAACCGTTACCAGCAGGAGGACGAGCGACAGCTCGAGATCCTGCGCATCCCCGCCGAGCTCGAGCGCAAGCAGATCGGCCGCGTCCAGAGCGTGAGGGCGGGCCGCGACTCCCACGCCGTGGAGAGCGCGCTCGGCGAGTTGCGCGAGGCCGCGGCTGCCGACCGCAACCTGATGGAGCCGCTGCTCGATTGCGCGCGAGCACACGCGAGCGAGGGCGAGATCGTCGAGTCGCTCCAGCGCGTATTCGGCACCTACACGGAGACTCCGGTCTTTTAAAGGCATCGCCGCGCACCGGGCCACGCCCGGTGCTTGCGCCAGGCGCGTCCAGCTTCAGCGCTGCCTTTTAACGGGCTAGGGCCTGCGAGCCGATGCAAACGGCAGTTCCCTCCGTGCCGCGGGAAAGGAACCCGTGTCACAACGCCTCACCCGAAGCGTCGCCACAGCACTGATAGCCGTGATTTTCCTCGCGTTCGCGCCGGGGGCGTTTGCCGTGCCCGAGAGCGGCGACGCGGGCAGTCTGCCCTCGACTGCGCAGAACCTCGCATCCGGGGCCGTCCCTGAGATCACCGGGAGCTTCACCGACGGCGCCGACGTCGACGTCTACCACCTGTGCCTGAGCAACGGCGCGTCATTCTCGGCCAGCACGGTCGGCCGCACCGCGCTCGACACCCAGATCTTCCTGTTCAACTCGCAAGGCCTCGGCGTCTACGCGAACGACGACGCGGCGCCGATGGTGCGGGGCTCGCGGCTCCCGGCGAACCACCGCTTCTCGCCCACCACGGGTGGCGAGTACTACCTCGCGCTCAGCTCGTTCAACAACGACCCGCGGAGCGGCGGCGGCGAGATCTTCCCGGACGGCTTCATGCCCAACCTGTATCCGGACGCAGTGGTGAACCCGGTCGGCGTCGGCGGCGGCGAGCCGATCGCCACCTGGGTCGGCCCCACGCGCGGGCCGGCCGGCACCTACGGCGTAAGCCTGACCGGCACCACCACCTGCGACACCACACCGCCGGCCGTTGCTCTCAGCAGCCCGGCCGACGGCGCGCACGTGAAGCAGGGTGCCGAGCTCGTCGTGGACTTCAGCTGCAGCGACACCGGCGGCTCGGGCCTCGCCTCGTGCGTCGGCTCGGTGGCCGACGGCGCGCTGCTCGACACGGGCGAGCTCGGCGAGGCCTCGGTCACGGTGACCGCGCTCGACCACGCCGGGAACCAGACCGCGGTCACGCACACGGTCACGGTCGTGGACGAGACGAAGCCGACGATCAGCGTGGCCACTCCGGCCGAAGGGGCGGAGTACGAGCTGGGCGAGCAGGTTTTCGCCGACTACTCGTGCGCGGACGAGCCGAACGGCTCGGGCCTCGATGCATGCGTGGGCAGCGTGCCGCAGGGCGCAGAAGTGGACACCGGATCGCTCGGAACCAAGACGTTCACCGTGGACGCCAGTGACGTGGCCGGGAACTCCGCGTCCAAGAGCGTCACGTACAAGGTCGTGGACGCGACGCCGCCCGGCATCACCGTCACGGCTCCGGCTGAGGGCGCGGTCTACGCGGTCGGCGAGCACGTGGCGGCCGACTACGAGTGCACGGACGCCGAGTCCGGCGTGGCGAGCTGCGTGGGCGGCGTGGCGCTCGGCGCGGCCGTGGACACCGGCTCGATCGGCGAGAAGACGTTCACCGTCGACGCCAGCGACAACGCCGGCAACACGGCCTCCAAGACCGTGAGCTACACCGTGGCCGACGTGACCGCTCCCGCCATCACGGTCACGAGTCCCGCTGAGGGCGGCGTCTACGCGCTCGGCGAGCAGGTGCTGGCCGCCTACTCGTGCGCGGACGAGGCGAACGGATCGGGTCTCGCGAGCTGCGTGGGCAGCGTGCCGAACGGCGCCGCGCTGGACACGTCGGAGGTGGGCCCGAAGACGTTCGAAGTGAGCACCACGGACAACGCCGGGAACCACGCGTCGAGGAGCGTCGCGTACAGCGTCGTCTACGACTTCGACGGCTTCCTCTCGCCACTCGAGAACCTTCCGAGCGTGAACCGCTGGAAGGCGGGCCGGCCGGTGCCGGTCCGGTTCTCGCTCGGGTCCTACAAGGGCCCCGCCCCGGTGGCCAGCGGCTATCCGACGGTCACCCCCGTGACCTGCGGCGCGGGCACCCAGCGGGCGGAGAGCGAGAAGGCGCGCGGGACCTGGACGAAGAACTGGATGAGCCAATCCAAGGGCGGACGCGCTACGTATACGTTCCTATGGAAGAGCGAGAGGAAGTGGGCGGGCGGCTGCCGCCAGCTGTTGCTGAAGCTAGACGACGGGACCACGCACGGCGTGAAGATGCGCTTCATGCGGCGCGCGAACATGGGCAAGTCGAAGACGCACGCGGACGACCAGGGCTAGCCGCGAACGCGCTGGCGCCTCTCGCCGTGGTCTACGCCCTGATCGCGGCGCTCGTACTGCCGGGTTCGCTGCTCGCCTCGGAGGACGCCGGTCCGGCAGCGGAGGACCGCGCTGCCGAGACCACTCCCGCGCAGGAAGCGCCGGCGGCGCCCGCCGAGCCGGCGCCCGCGCGTGACGAGGCCGCGGCCGAGCAGCAGGCGGCGTCGCCCGAGCCACCGGCCGCGGCGCCGGAGCAGCCCGCCGCGGCCCCCGCGACGTCGGAGCAGCCCGCTCGCGAGCGGACGCAGAGGACGGCCGCCCGGGCGGCGGCGAACGGCTCGGTCACGATCGCGGACTTCCAGTTCACGCCCACCCAGATCACGATCGACCAGGGCGACACGGTCACCTGGAGGAACGACGGGCCGAGCGCGCACTCCGCCACCGCGCCCGACGGCAGCTTCGACACCGGCATCTTCCCGGCGGGCGAGAGCCGCTCGCACACCTTCGACGAGGCCGGCACCTTCTCGTACATCTGCACGCCGCATCCGAACATGCACGGCACGATCGTCGTGCGGGCGTCGCAGACCGGGGGCGACACGCCGGACTCGAGCGCGGGGGAGAGCGGCGGCACGGGCGGCTCGTCCGGCACCGGCAGCGGCGCCGAGGCGGCACAGACCGACGGCGGGTCATCGCTCGCCAACACGGGCACGGACGCGGGCGCGCTGTTCGTGCTGGGCGCGCTCATGCTGCTGCTCGGGGTGGCGGTGCACCGGCGGGCCGGGGCCGCGGGGTAATCTCACCCCCCGTGTCCACGAGGAAAATCCGCGTCGTCGTCGCCAAGCCGGGGCTGGACGGCCACGACCGCGGCGCCAAGATCATCGCCCGCGCGCTGCGCGACGCGGGCATGGAGGTCATCTACACGGGCCTCCACCAGACGCCTGAGCAGATCGTGGAGACGGTCCTCCAGGAGGACGCCGACGCGGTCGGGCTCTCGATCCTCTCCGGGGCGCACATGACCCTGGTGCCGCGGATCGCGTCGCTGCTGAAGGACGAGGGCGCCGAGGACGTCGTGCTCGTGGTGGGAGGGACGATCCCCAACGACGACATCGAAGAGCTGAAGCAGCTCGGCGTCGCGGAGGTCTTCACGCCCGGCTCGCCAGTGCAGGGGATCATCGACTACATCCGCAGCGCAGTGCCCGCCTGACCCCCCGATTGACTCATCAGTCAACCGGGTAGGTATGCTTCCTGCCCCTCGCGGGGCCGTGCGTGCGCCGACCCGCTCAGGAAAGACCAAGGAGAAGCATTCCGTGAAGATCTGCGTCCTCGTAAAAGAGGTTCCCGACGCCGCCGTCGAGAAGCGCATGGACTCCAACACCAAGCGCCTCGACCGCTCGGGCGAGACAACGCTGAACCAGTTCGACACCCACGCCATCGAGGCCGCCATGCAGATTCGCGAGGGCGGCGCCGTGGAGGTCGACGAGATCGTCGCCGTGACGATGGCGCCCTCCGAGGCCGGCCGCACCCTCAACAAGGCCGTGGCGCTCGGCGCCGACCGCTCGGTACACCTCACCGACGACTCGCTCGCCGGCTCCGACGTGGCCGCCACCGGCTACGCGCTGGCGAAGGTGCTGGAGGCGGAGTCGCCCGACCTCGTGCTGCTCGGCCAGCAGTCCGCCGACGGCGAGTGCTACACGATCGGTGCCGTCGTGGCCGACCACCTGAAGATGCCCTCGCTCACCCAGGTGATCAAGCTCGACGTGGAGGGCGGCAAGCTGCGCTGCGAGCGCCAGGCCGAGTACGGCTACGACACCGTGGAGGTGGAGCTGCCCGCCGTGATCTCGGTGGGCGACGCCATCAACGAGCCGCGCTACCCGTCGCTCAAGGCGATCATGGGCGCGAAGAAGAAGCCGCGCGACACGAAGTCGGCCGGCGACGTCGGCATCGAGGCGGACAGGGTCGGGGAGCAGGGCTCCCGCACCGAGGTCCTCGCGATCAACCCGCCGCCCCAGAAGGAGGCCGGCGAGATCATCGAGGACGAGGACACGAACGAGACCGTCGAGAAGGTCGTGGCCTGGCTCGAGGAAAGGAAGCTGCTCGCATGAGCGTCCTCGTATACGCACTCCACTACGAAGGCGAGTTCAACAAGAACTCGCTGGGCGCCGTCTCCGAGGGCGCGAAGCTCGCCAAGGAGCTCGGCGGCGAGGCCGCGGCCGTGGTCGTGGGAGGCGACGATCTCACGGACGAGCTCTGCGCGACGCTCGGCCAGTACGGCGTTTCGAAGGTCTACCGCGGCAAGGGGCCCGAGGGCCTCGCGCAGCCGGTGGTCGACGTGATGGCGAAGGTCATCCAGGACGAGGGCTTCAAGTACGCCCTGTTCGGCGGCGGCCTGCTCGGCTTCGAGATCGGCGCGGGCCTGACCGCGCGCCTGGGCGCGGGCGTGACCATGGAGGTCACGGCCGTGAGGGCGCAGGACGGCAAGCTCGTGGCCGAGCGGCCGATCCTCCAGGACTCGGCCATCGTCGACGTTGGCTACGTGAGCGAGCCGGGGATCATCATCGGCCGCCTGAACGCGTTCGACATCGCCGAGGGCGGCGAGCGGCTCGGCCGAGGTCGTGGACGTGGACGTCCAGCTCGAGGACCACTCGACCAAGGCCGTGATGGTCCAGCGCGGCGAGCAGCGCGGCGCGGACGTGAACATCGAGGACGCCGACATCCTGGTGGCCGGTGGCCGCGGGCTCGGCAAGGCCGAGGGCTTCGAGCTCTGCGAGTCGCTCGCCGAGGCGCTCGGCGGCGCCGTGGCGGCCACCCGCGCCGTGGTGGACGCGGGCTGGTACCCCTACGCCGCGCAGATCGGCCAGACCGGCAAGACGGTCGCGCCGAAGCTGTACCTCGCGGCGGGGATCTCCGGCGCGATCCAGCACAAGGTCGGCATGCAGGGCTCGGAGAACATCGTCGCGATCAACAAGGACCCGAACGCGCCGATCTTCGAGTTCTCGGACCTCGGCATCGTGGGCGACCTGAACAAGATCCTGCCCAAGCTGACCGAGGCCGTGAAGGCCAAGAAGGGCTAGGTCCGCGCGCATGGCCGTCGCTCCGATCGAGTACCCGCCTCCGGTCGAGCCGGACAGGGAGTTCGTGACCAGGCCGACCGATCCCGAGGACGAGCGGATCGAGGTCGGCGTGGTGATCGTGGGCGGTGGCCCCGGCGGGCTCGCCTGCGCGATCAGGCTCACGCAGCTGCTCGCCGAGGACGAGGCGCTCATGGAGTCGCTCGGCGAGGTGCCGGTGGCCGTGGTCGAGAAGGGCAAGGGCCCGGGCTCGCACCTGCTGTCGGGGGCGATGATGAAGCCGTCGGCGATGCAGAAGCTGTTCCCGGACCTTCCGGAGAGCGACTGGCCGACGTTCGGCCCGGTGGACAGGGACGCGATCTACCTGCTGCCGAACCGCAAGCGGGCGATCCCGCTGAAGCCCACGCCGCCGCCGTTCCGCAACCACGGCAACCACGTGACCTCGGTCGCCCAGCTCGGCCGCTGGCTCTCCCAGCAGGCCGAGGAGGCCGGCGTCTACATCCTCGGCGAGACCACCGGCCACGAGCTGCTCGTGGAGGACGGCCGCGTGGTCGGCGTGCGCTCCGGCGACAAGGGCCGCGGCCGCGACGGCCAGGAGCTGTCGAACTTCGAGCCCGGCTCGGACCTGATCGCCAAGGCGACCGTGCTCGCCGAGGGCACCGCGGGCCACCTCACCGGCGCGGCGATCCGCCACTTCGACATCGGCTCCGAGGACCCGCAGCAGTGGGAGCTCGGCGTGAAGGAGATCTGGGAGGTCCAGCAGCCGCTCGACCGCGTGATCCACACGATGGGCTGGCCGCTCCACTTCGCGGCGAAGTACCGCGAGTTCGGCGGCTCGTTCATCTACCCGATGGGCGAGGACAAGGTCTCGATGGGCCTCGTGGTCGGGCTCGACTACCGCGACGCGCGCTTCTCGGTGCACGACGCGCTCCAGGAGCTGAAGTCGCACCCGCTGGTGGCCAAGATCATCGAGGGCGGCAAGCGCGTGGGCTGGGGAGCGAAGACGATCCCCTCGGGCGGCTACTGGGCACAGCCCGCGGCGGCTGTGGGCGCCGGGCATGACGCTCGTCGGCGACGGCGCCGGCATGGTGAACGTGCCGACGCTGAAGGGCGTCCACTACGCGATGCACGCGGGCATGTTCGCCGCCGAGGCGATCTACGAGCGCCTGAAGGGCGGCGGCGACTGCGCCGACCTCTCGAACTACCAGAAGAAGGTCGAGGGCTCCGAGATCGAGACCGACCGCCACCGCTCGCGCAACATGCGCCAGCCGTTCGCCAAGGGCTTCTTCGTGGGCGGCGCGATCGCGGCATGATGGAGATCTCCGGAGGGCGGGTTCCCGGCGGACACTGGCCAACGCACGACGACGCGACCGTGCCGGTGTTCATCGGGCCCGAGCGCGACTACCCGAAGCCGGACGGCAAGAAGACCTTCGACAAGCTCTCCTCGGTCTTCGCAAGCGGCAATGCCACGCGCGACGACGCGCCGAACCACATCCGCCTCCAGGACAAGGTGCCGCTCGAGCTCGCGCTCATGTGGCAGAACATGTGCCCGGCGCAGGTGTACGAGGTGCCCGACGACGAGCTCGAGGCCGCGACCAAGGACGGCAAGCTGGACGGCAAGCACGAGGTGAAGCTCCAGATCACCCCCTCGAACTGCGTGCAGTGCGGAGCGATCACCG
>CAVYUQ010000008.1:0-346396 GCA_963771715.1 uncultured Thermoleophilaceae bacterium | reverse complement strand
ACATCACCCAGAATGCCGAAACGGACGAGTTCGGCCACGTCCGCCTCGGCGGCATCGGCGAGACTTTCGCCGGGGAGATTAAAGAGAGGACCGGCATAGACACCCGCCACGTCGTCCTCGGACACCTCCAGCGCGGCGGCACCCCGACCGCCTATGACCGCATCCTCTCCACCCGCTACGGCCTCCGAGCCGCCGAAGCGGTAAAGAACGGCGAGTGGGGGAAGATGGTCGCTCTGCGCGGCGACGAGATCGTCACCGTCTCCCTGGACGAAGCGACCGAAGAGACCAAGACCGTCCCCGACGACCTCTACCGCGCGGCAGCGACTTTTTTCGGAAGAGCCCGCTCCTTAGCAAAGGTTCGTCGCCGCCGTGTCCCCCAGCCCGGCGAATCTCCCCCTCGGCGATGTGCGTCCCGATCCTGCGGTAGCGTTCGTAGCGTGCCTTGACTAGGCGTCGGGGTCCACGTTTCGCATCCTGAAGAGCGTCTTTTTGAGAGCGGCAGCGACGGCGTCGGCCGCAGCTTTAGGTTCGTTGTGGGCGCCGCCGAGGGGTTCGGGCAGGATCTCATCGATGATCCCGTGCGCCAGCAAGTCCCCGGCGGTGAGCTTCATCGCCTCCGCCGCCTCGGGCGCCCGCCCCCGTCACGGAAGATTATGGAGGCACACGCCTCGGGGGCTATCACGGAGAGATAAGAGTTCTCCAGCATCGCGACGTGATCCGCGAGGCACATCGCGAGCGCGCCCCCCGGACCCGCCCTCGCCGATGACCACGGCCACGACCGGCACGGGGACCCGGGCGAGCGCCATGAGGTCGGCGGAGATGGCCCAGGCCTGCCCCCGCTCCTCGGCGCCGCGCGCGGGCGCGGCCCCCGGCGTATCTATGAGCGCCACGATGGGCAGCTCCAACCTCTCCGCCAACCCGTAGAGCCGGCCGGCCTTGCGGTAGCCTTCCGGGTGGGCCATGCCGAAGTTGCTCTTCACCCGGCTGTTGACGTCTTCGCCTTTATCATGGCCCATGAGTACCACTGGGTGCGGGCCTATGTTCGCCAGCCCTCCGCGCACCGCGGGGTCGTCTGCACCCAGGCGGTCTCCTGATAGCTCGTAGAAGTCGCCCGCTAAAGCGTCGCGGTAGGAGCAGAAGTTCGGGCGTCCGGGGTGGCGGGCTACCTGCACGCGCTGATAGGGGGTCAGGTTCGAGTAGATGCGCCTCTTGGCCCGTCGAGAGCATCTTCGAGGCGCCGGATCTCCCCTTGTAGCTCCTCGTTCGGACCCGCGAGCCTGTGCAGCCCGGCGATGCGCGCCTCGAGGTCCTTTACCGGCTTCTCGAACTCCAAGATCATGCAAGGAACCCCAGGAACCGTTCGAGGTCGCTCTTTAGATCGAGGCGGTGGACGATACGGTCCACGAGGCCGTGCTCTTTCTGGAACTCCGCCGTCTGGAAGCCTTCCGGCAGGCGCTCGTTGGTGTGCTCTCGATAACCCTCGCACCGGCGAAGCCTATCCTGGCTCCGGGCTCGGCGATGACTACGTCCGCGGCGGTGCCGAAAGAGGCCGTCACCCCCCCGAAGGTCGGGTCGGTCAGAACGGAGACGTACGGTCGCGAGCCCGTGACGTAGCGCGAGAGGGCCACGCTCGTCTTCGCCATCTGCATCAGCGAGTAGATGCCCTCGTACATCCGAGCCCCGCCGGAGGACGAGACGATCACGAGCGGCAACTCCTCGTCGTAGGCGAGCTCTATGGTGCGTGAGATCCTCTCGCCCACGACGCTCCCCATGCTCCCCCCGATAAAGCGAAAGTCCATCGCCGCCAGGGCGACCCGGTGACCTCCAATCGTGACCGTGCCGCTCAACACCGCGTCGTCGAGGCCCGTCTTCTTGCGCGCCTTCTCCAGCTTCTCCCGGTAGTCGTCGAAGCCGAGAGGGTCTCCGGCTGCCATGCCGGCATCGCGCTCTTCGAAGCTGTCGGCGTCA
Source organism: uncultured Thermoleophilaceae bacterium (assembly GCA_963771715.1). Taxonomy (GTDB): domain Bacteria; phylum Actinomycetota; class Thermoleophilia; order Solirubrobacterales; family Thermoleophilaceae; genus JACVRW01. The sequence continues at coordinate 344,428 of CAVYUQ010000008.1, read as the reverse complement.
GCGATCAGGCGCACGCGATCCGGGGCCGGGAGCGGGTAGTGATACTCGCAGTGGGGGCAGACGTTGAAGCGGTTCTCGAAATCCTTCTCGTAGACCGGCTGTCCGCATCCCTCGCACTTGGTGAAGACACCGTCTATGGACCGAGGCCGCTCTCTGTCTCCGGGACGATCCGCGTGTACTCCCGCCGCTTGTGTAGCCAGTTCCTGATTTCAGCCCACCTCTACACGAGCCTGGCTATCGAGCGCCTCGCGCACCTCGCGCAGCCACGCACCAGCGCCTACGGGCCCCTCTTCGGCGACCAACTGCATCAGCTTGCTGCCGATGATGATGCCGTCCGCCCCGGCCCTGGCCGCCTCGACCGCGGTCCCGGCCGAGGATATCCCGAACCCGATCGCCACCGGTACCGAGACCCTCTCACGAGCCCTGTGCAGGAGCCCTACCGCCCCCGGCGGCAGCTCTTCCCGCGCCCCCGTAACGCCCGCCACAGAGACGCAGTACACGAAGCCCGAGGCCACCCCGGCTATCTTGTCCAGACGGTCGTCTTCGGTGGTGGGCGCGGCGAGCGGGCAGATCGCCACCCCGCTCTCGGCGGCCATCTCCGAAGTCCAGAGCCTCATCAATAGGGAGGTCCGGGATCACGAGCCCCGTGACCCCCGCTCCGGCCGCCTCGTCCAGGAACTTTCTGACCCCCCAGGCAAACACGTTGTTGTAGTAGACGAGCAGCACCACCGGCGCCCGGTCCGCGAACTGAGAGGCAAGCTCCAGGCAGTATTCGAGGTCCGCGCCGTTCCTCAGCGCCCGGGTGGTGGTGTCCTGGATCGTGGTCCGTCCGCAAGCGGCTCGGAGAAGGGCACCCCGACTCCACCACGTCCGCCCCCGCCTCACGTACGCCTCCCCTACCTCGCGGGCAACTCGAGCGTCGGATATCCGGCGGTCAGGTACGGCACAGCGCGACCCGCCTCCCCGTAAAGGCCGCCTGTAGCCTCTCGCTACCCTTCACCCGAGACTTCCTCCGCTTCTCTCGCGTCTATACCAAGCGCGTCCGCTACCACGTCTACGTCCTTGTCGCCCCGCCCGGAGAGGTTGATGACGAGTTCTTCCCCGGGCCGAGGTCCTTCGCCACCTTCTCCGAGTACGAGATAGCGTGGGAGGTCTCCAGCGCCGGGATGATGCCTTCGAGAGAGAGGTCATCACGAAGGCATCTAGCTGTCCTTCGGTGACGCTCGCGTCTCGACCAGCTTCTCGTCCTTCAGGTAGGAGTGCTCCGGACCGACGGACGGGTAGTCGAGGCCGGCGGAGATGGAGTGGGCCTCCCGGATCTGGCCATCCTCCGTCTGCAAGACGTAGCTCATGTTGCCGTGCAGCACCCCGGCCGTCCCCCGGTAAGCGACGCCCCGTGCTCCCCGGTATCCAGTCCCCTTCCGGCCGCCTCCACGCCCACGAGCCTGACGCCCTCGCGCCCGACGAACTGATGAAGGCGCCGATGGCGTTCGAGCCCGCGCCGACGCGGGCGACGATGGCGTCCGGGTCGCCGCCGAACCTCTCGCGCTTGCAGCTTTATCTCACGGCCGATCACCGTTGGAAGTCGCGCACTATCCTGGGGTACGGGGCCGGTCCCGACCACGCTCCCGAGGATATAGTGAGTGTTCTCGACGTTCGCCGACCCAATCCCCGGATCGCCTCGTTCACCGCATCCTTGAGCGTCATCGAAGCCGCTCGCTCACGGGCACGACCTCGGCGCCGAGGAGCTTCATCCGCACGACGTTCAGCTTCTGGCGGCGGGTGTCCTCCTCGCCCATGTACACCACGCACTCCTCGCCGTACAGGGCGGCCGACGGTCGCGGTCGCGACCCCGTGCTGGCCCGCGCCCGCTCTCGGCGATGATGCGCTCCTTGCCCATCCGGTCGGCCAGCAGGATCTGTCCCAGAGTATTGTTGATCTTGTGCGCCCCCGCGTGCGCGAGGTCCTCCCGCTTGAACCACACGTTCGCCCCACCCCACTTGCGAGTCAGCCTCTCGGCGAACATCAGGGGCGTCGGCCGTCCGACGAAGTCCTTCGCCAGGGCGTTCAGCTCTCCGACGAACTCCGGGTCGTCCTTGTAGCGCTCGTAGGACTCCTCTAGCTCTTCGAGGGCGTGTATGAGCGTCTCCGGCACGTAACGTCCACCGAAGGGCCCAAAATAGTACCCAGCCTCACTCTTTTGCTGCACTCACGAACCTCCGAACCCGCTCTTCGTTCTTCTTCCCCGGCGCGTCTTCCAGTGAACTCGACGCCCGTCCACCCCGTACGGCTGCGAAGAACCGGATCGCCTCCCGCACGTTCTCGGGCTCAACCCCCCGGAGACGACGACGTTACCACGCCCCTCGTACGATTTCGCCAACTCCCAATCGAACCTCTCCCCCGTCCCGCCCCGCGCCTTCTCGTTCCACGCATCCAGCAAGCAAAACAGGTCCGCGTCGTAGTCGTCCATCGCACCGAGAGATCCCGCGCCCCGTACCCTGCAGAGCCTTGATCACTTTAACGCCTTCTCCTCGCAAACGGGTTACGGTCTGCGGGCTCTCGTCACCGTGCAACTGCGCGTAGTCGAGCTCTACCTCGCGGACGATCCGCAACACCTCCTCTGGCTCTCTCGTCCACGAACACTCCGACCTTCAGGACGTTGTCTGGGAGTGCGGCGGCGATCTCCCTCGCCTGCTCGACGTTTAGCTTGCGCGGGCTCTCGGCGAAGACCAGGCCGACGGCGTCCGCGCCGGAGCGGAGCGCCGTCCGGGCGTCCTCGGGGTTGGTTATGCCGCAAACCTTGACGTAGACCATAGATTAGAGAGTTTACTCCTTATTTAATGCGCCGTTAATTACCGGGTCCGGTAGCGTACTAGGGTGAAAACACGGCCGAACCACCCCTCGCCCTCGCGGTCGTAGACGGCGTCACGTTGTTCCTCTCGCCGCTACCGTTGCTTCGAGCTTCGAGCGCGCCTCAGGTCCAGCTGAACATACAACCTCTTGTTTCGCATACTACTCTCCTGTTTGCTGTCCGTAAACGTATGTACGGCACCCTCTAGTGGTTTCTACGCAGTCCACGCGCCCACTGGCGCACCCTGCGCGTCCAAGCCGGTCGCCCCTAACGTCAATCCTTCTTCGACAAAGCGCGTGAGCGACTCGTTCTCACCCTCGCTGGCGCCAGGAAGGAACTCTCGGGGATCTCGGCGTAGTACCCTTCCTCATCGGCGTCCTGCCGTACTAGCCCGAGTATCGTCAGCCGGGCGCCATCGTGACGCCACACCTCGGCCACTCCAAGGTGGGCGTAGATGGGGAGCTTGCTCGCGGAGGGGCTGGTAATGTCCACCTCGACGACGAGATCCGGCGGTGGGTCGCCAGCATCGAGAGAGATCCTGCGCTTCCCCCCGGACCCTCGAAGCGTTCTCCGAGAAGTAGAAGCTCACGTCGGGCTCGAAGCCGCGCAAGAGGTCCTCGCGGTTGAACGTGGTCGAACCGGCGCCCACCACGTCGATCTCTAGTTCCACCGCCAGCTCCTTGACTAACGATGCAATGATATCCCGCCACCGCCTCGTGTTCGAAAGACGGGCTCACGATCTCCAGCACCCCCCGATCGTAGAAGAAGCGCGGCACCGAACGGCCAGGGTCCTCCCCCAGTAGCCGCTCGTACGTCTCCCAACCCACGTTGCGCAGGGTGACCCTCCCCTCCGGCGGGCTCTTCAGCACCTCTGCCACGCGCACTCCTTTCTCGGTCCTTCTTCGCCATGCTTCGTTACGCGAGTCTACCGGGGGACCTGGCGAGCTCGACCGGTCGGATCTCCAGGGGCATCCCCAGCACCGTGGCGAGCCGCTGGAGGGTCTCCAAGGTAGGATTGGCGTCCCCGCTCATGACGTAGATGCGGTTCTGGCTAGTACCCACACGCTCAGCGAGCTCCTTGAGAGATCCCGAGTTCCAGGCGACGCTTCAGGACGAGCAGCCCAATCTCCCTGCCCGCGCGCCGCTCCTCCCAGATCCTGCGAAACTCCGCGTTGCCTTCCAGCAGCTCGCGCAGGTGCTCCCGCCCGTCCTCCTCAACCTCTGGGTTTATCATCGTGCCGCTTTCGTCGCGCTCACTCATTTCTTCCTCCTTCTGGCTCGCCGCGCTTTGGTAGTCCTTCATCCGTTCCTCGGCCACCTCCAGTTCCTTCTTCGGGGCCTTCTGGCTCTTCTTCTGGTAAGCGTGCAGCAGCACGAACTTCCTGCCGGTGTACGCGAAGTAGAAGGTCCGGTAGATGTCCCCGGACACCCCGGTCCTGAGCTCCCAGAACTCCCGGCCCGCCAGCTTCCGCACATAGGGAGGCCCGAGCCAACGTTAACCTCCACCAGCCGCTCCAGATCCCGGAACATCCTCTCCTGGACCTCTTCGGTCTGGGCCTCGATAAACTCCCGTACCGGCACCCGGCCCGAGGTCGCCTTGTAGACCCACCGCCATTCAACACCGTGCATGGTGTCATTATACAGTCCGTATCCGACTCTCACCGCCTACACCGCGCAGTGTCGAGCTACGGTGATCGGCGCGTTGTCGGTCATCACCGCAGCCTCGTTCATATCAACCGCGTACTTCCGGTCAGAAGCGCCTGCATCATGCCCTGCTTGATCTGCCGCGTCTTCTCCCGCCGGGCCTCCAGCGCCATGATCGACGCGGACGGCTTCATCCGCTACCAGCACCTCGGCGAGGGCACCTACGAAGAGAACAAAGAAGAAATTCAGGATCTGCGAGCGGAGAGGAACGAGATCCTCGCCATACGACTCTAACTTACGAGGTCCGGTGCATCTTTATAGTTGGGCTGGATGCTCGGCTTCTCGTTTTGTCTTCCTCACGGCTACTCCTCGAGAATCGCCTCGGACTGTTCGAATAGCCGGGGGACTTCGTTCTGAACGATGGCCCAGACCACGCTGGAGTCTAGGTCGGCGTAGCCATGAATTATCCGGTTGCGGAAACCCACGATCTGACGCGCATGGCCAATAGACTCCTCCAGATCGAGGAAAAGCCGTCGCGTGCCTTGGCTCACGGCCTCGCCCACTATCGAAAGCTCCCGCTCCACCGCCCGCCGGAGCATCCGATTCTGCTCGTAATCGAGGAGATCGCGTCCTTGCACAAACTCCAGAATAGCCCGACACGAGTCCGCGATAACCCGTAGGTAGGCTTCCTTGCTACGCCGCTGCATAGACGGTTTCTTGCTCCTCCTCTATGCTCCGTCGCAGGTAGGGATTGCGAACCGCCCCGATCTCCACGAAGTCCACGCGACGCCCGAATAGCCCTTCGAGGTCGTCCAACAGCCCGAAAAACGCCGCAGCATGCCTCTCCGGGCTCATAGGAAAACGTCACAGATGAAATCCAGGTTGCTCTCTGGGTCTGAAGTCGTCCCGCAGTGCGGAGCCGAACAGCGCCAGCTGTCGAGACCCCGCGCCGCTCGCAAAGAGCCTTTAGCTCGCGCCTTTTGTACTCGAAGAGACTTTTCGTCACGACCTCGAACCTCCCACTCCACATGGTAGCTTAGATACCTGAGGCTCGACCTCTATTCGGTTCTTCGGCCACCTCAACGAGGGCGCCTACGAAGATAAGGAAGAGGAGATCAGAAGCTACTACCCGAGAGAGACGAATTTTTGAGCTGAAGGTTTGACTCTCAATTCCAGGCAGATTCTCTCCGACTCCACGCTAAGAGGCCGCGCCAGTAGGCGACTCCTCAAGGCTTGCGGTGGGGTCGACCCTCCCAACGGTACCGGCTCCAGGCTTGCCGTACGAGCCTGCCTACAGTGATGATCACCGCCGAGAAGGCAAGCCAGAAATCGATGACCTGATCTATCCGCTCGGTACACCACACCAGCTTCTTCTTGTGGGCATTGTTCCAGGAGTTGGTCCGTTCCACCACCCAACGCTTGGTGGCCGCTAGCGGAGCCGGCTTGCCCTTTTCAGAGATCTGCGCTCGTAGACCACGGATCTGTAACTTCTCGCGGCTCGCCTTGGAATCGTAGCCGCGATCGAGATGGACGCTCATCCGCTCGGGTAGCTTTCCGAGGACCTCCATAGTGTCCAGGGTCTCTTCCAGTAGCGGGGAGTCATGGCGGTTGGCCGGGGCAGCGATGGCTCCTATAGGGACGCCGTTAGCATCCACGACCGTGGAGCGTTTTATGCCCTGTTTGCCCCGATCTACGGGACTTTTGCCTGCCTTGTGCCCGCCACAGGGAGCCTTGGTAATGCAACCGTCCACGGCCACATTGGAAAGATCGAGACCGATCATCCGGTCGTAGGAATCGAGCACTATCTCTTGGAGGGTGTACATAATCCCCCAAGAGATCCATTCGTCTCGACGACGTCGCAGGGTGGTAGCCGAACACGTCCGGTCGGCAATCCTCTTGTAGGCGCAGCCGAAGACCAATACCTGCACGAGTTTGTCGAAGACCACTCTGTCCGGTATCCGGGGATGGTGGCAGCCGAGTGGATGATCTACTTTTCTATCCGGCAGTAGGTCGGCGAACTGTTGCCAGATCGGTTCGATGATGCATGATGGGATGGCGGGCATGGACTCTGCTCCTTGTTCGGAAAGCTTAACGGACTTCCCGAATGATTTTGCAGAGTCCATGCCCCACTTACACGCGGGCGCTTAGCTCCCTACTGGCGCGGCCTCTTAGTAGCACCCGACCTATTCAGAGTGCGTAGTCAGAAAGCCGAGTACCTTCGGCCACGCAGCTGTATTGGCGGCACCGCACCTCTCGACGACCGCTGGCAGCGTGCCTACCGTACAAGCTCCCACAAGTGGTTTCGGAGCCCATCGATCCCCTGATCGGCTTGATTACAATAGTACACTCCGTAAAGTTTTGGGCGCTGTGACTTGAGATAGACGCGAGTGCGTTCGAGTAATTGCGCTCGATACCAGAATGGCAGCGAGCGAAACGAGTTGATGTAGACGAGAACGGCGGTTTGTAGATCATCTTCTCGCTCCGCCTTCACTTGAAAGCGTGCAAAAGCACATTCCAGGAGACGTGTACATTCCTTATCAATATCTACCATGGTCGCTTCGCTCATGATCTGCCGACCTTCACGTCGTACTGAACCGGTCATAAATACGGAGCCCTGGCGTGAGAGTGCTTGTCGACGCATCGTTGTCTCATCCGTCTCGGTGCTGGTGACCTCAATCTTGATCGTCTTAGTCTCGTGCGGATCTCGAAGGGTAACTTCTGAGTCATGCGGTTCATCCCTCGCTAAACAGGTGACCGATATCTCACGCCACTCGCGCCAAAGATACAAACCCAAACGGGAAGTAGGAATAGCTTCTTCAAGCAGCTTCTTGACATTGTGTCCTCGTCGCTCAAAGTAGACTTCCTCAAAGTCCTCAGCTTTTTCAAGGTCGCGCAGCTTGCTATTGATCCAATCGCACAGTTCGAAGATGCTGCGGGGCTGTTCGTATTCTGAGGCTGAGATCTCCATAGGTAACCTCGTCTTGGTAGGACGGCTTATATCTACCATAGCATATGCTTGAAACTCGCATGAAGACCTCTCCTGAATGAGTCTACGTGTTGCACGTTAATCTCCTTATCAGGAGTTGGTGCAAGTCACAGACAAAGTGCACCATCACAGGTTCCGCATGGTTGTTAGGTGGAGCGTGATCTAGTCGCTGAGATTTTTAAGCGAGCCCGCCAGACGCTAAAAGCCGGCCTGCCATTGCTTGATCCATTCTACCGGGTAGATCAACACGACAACGTTCAGAAGCAAGCTGTCCCTGATCCAGAAGAGCAGCACTACCTCCACCGTGACGAACAGCGCCAGCGAACGGACGAACCCGAGATACCGGGCTAGCACGAACCCAAGCCGCACATCGCGATGTCGCCGAGCGAGTTGACGACCGTATCTCCGAAATAGCCGAGTGCGCCTGCCTCACGGTACCTCTGGATGACGTATTCCGAGTTCTCGACCGCCTCCCATACCGCTTCGACCGCGACCGCCAACCAGAGCCCCCAGGCCCACGACAGGCGCGGCGCGAACCAACCTATCAACCAGCAGAAGATGAACCCTGCAGCACGTGCTGAAGCTGTAAGGGTCTAGCAGGTGCTGGGAAGTCTCGGAACTCCAGGCCTCACCCACCCAGGGTAAGAATCGTTCCGCAGGAACGGCGCCCGCCTGACCCGCAAGGTTGTAGGTATCGTTGCTCATATGCCCTACCATCATTGTGGAAGCTCGCTGCTCACCCGTCCGAATGTCGACTCCTGCAACATAGCCGATTTTAAGATCACAAATCGCCCCATTGTAGCTGATCTCAAGTCTATCAAGTATTTCCCTGAACTGCTTCTCAGAAATGGTGCGTTGAAACAGATTTGCCTTAGCTATATCGGCAAGCTTATCTGCTATAGATTGGTGGAACTGGCGCAAGGCCGGTTCCGCAGACGCCATAACTTCATCAATGCCAAAGTTATGGCTGACGTGATAGCTCCCTACGATCCGACACATTTCGTTGAGTGCGTCCGCATAGATGGGTCGAACGGCCTGCTCGGTTAATGTCAGACGCAAGCCCGAGCCAAGGCGGTTGCTCATCGTTAGCCGGGTTTCCACGTCTCGTTTTGCAATGGCGGCGTGCTCCCACCATACGACCGCCATGCGGCTGAGGTTACGAACGAGGTCGTCGAGCCAAGGCTTTCGGGGCCGTTGCTGGGGGCGCTAGGCTCGCCGTTCATAGGGGGTTTGATGCGCGCACCGTACACACCAGCAGGAAGGCCGCAGTTCGTGTCCTATTCCCGTGCCCAGCCTCAAATCTAGTTCTACTCGCCGGCACTGGGAAAGGAGCTAAGTGCTTGGTGCCCCTGGCCGGACTCGAACCAGCACGCCCTTGCGGGCAACAGATTTTGAGTTTGCCGCGTCTACCAATTCCGCCACAGGGGCACGCGGCGGCATCCTAGTGGCCGGAGGGAGCGGTCAAGGCGAGGCGCGGCGGCATGCTCCGCGGAGCCGGAACGACGGAAAAAGCCTTAGCCTGCGGCATGGGAACGGGCTAGGTTCGCCGGCGGATTTCGTGCCGCATGAATCGGCCCAGAACGTGGCGATGGCCGGCGATGGCCTCACGCCTGCGGCGGTGCAACGGTGCAGGTCGGCGGCGAGGCCCTTGGCGGTATCTGGCAGGGTTGCAGGCGATGGGGGCGCACTGGTCGCGGCGTCGGGCTCTCGGTGCGGGATTGCTCGGTCCCCGCCGCGGGCGCTCCTGCTGCCCGCGGCGCGCTGCGCCGACGCGGTCGAGTTCGGTGCCGCCCGAGCCGTTCTCATTCGAGCGGCTGATCGTCCAGGCGCAAGGAGATGGCGCAGCGCGCCCTACGAGCCGCGGCCGGCGGCGGCGCAATGGCTGTCCGACCTGTCGCCCGAGCAGTATCGCGAGATCCGCTACCGGCCCGGAGCGCGCGCTGCCGCTGGCCGACAGCCCGTTCTCGCTGCAGCTGTTCCATCTCGGCTCCTACCACCGCTTTCCGGTACGGGTGTACGTGGTCGAGGACGGCCAGGCGCGCGAGATCCTCTACGACCAGTCCGTCGTTCGACTTCGGCGCAGGTCCAGATCGCCGAGCCGCCTGGCCAAGGATGCGGGCTTCGCGGGCTTCCGCGTCCACTACCTGTTCGAGGACGGCGGGCGTCCCGCAGGAGCTGTTGACCTTCCTGGGCGCCAGCTACTTCCGGGCGGTGGCCCGCGACACCCGCTTCGGCATCTCGGCGCGCGGCCTCGCGCTCGAGACCGGCCTCGGCAAGCCCGAGGAGTTCCCGGCCTTCACCCATTTCTGGGTCCTGCGCCCGAGCGATCCGCGCGATCCGCTGCAGATCTGCGCGCTGCTCGACAGCCCGAGCGTCGCCGGCGCCTACCGCTTCGACGTGGCGCCGCGCGACGGCACCTTGGTGGCGGTCGATTCCAGCCTGTTCTTCCGCGCCGACGTCTCGCAGGTCGGCATCGCGCCCCTGACCAGCATGTACTTCTTCGGCGCCAACGACCGCGTCGGCGTCGACGACTATCGCGGCGAGGCCCGCGCGACGAGGACACGGCGCGCCGGCTGTGGGAGGTCAGCGAGCGGATGACCGCCGTCTAGCCGCCGAGCATGTTGCGCACCTCGCGCACCGCCACGGGCAGCGTCGTGAGGTCATAGCTCTGGCCGCTGCGGATGTCGCCGAGCGTCTGGAGCGTTCGCGCTGAGGCAGGGTTGGCCTCGATCCAGGCGTCCACCAGCTCGTCGGGCTCGGCATCCGGGGCCGCCGAGCGCAGCACCTCGGACGTGAGCTCGCGATGGATCGCGTACAGGTCGTCGCGCAGGGCGGCTCGCGCGCGCGCGCGCCAGCGGTCGTCCCGCGGGAGCGCCACGATCTGGTCCCGCAGCCAGTGCAGGCCGAGCCGGCTGCCCAGGCGGAAGTGCACGGCGGCCACGCGCTCCACGTCCAGCTCCGTCTCGTCCGCCACGGTCACGATGTCGAGCGCGGAGAACATGATCGGGAGCGCGGCCACGCGCGTGGCGAGGTCTTCGGTCACGCCCTGCTCGCGCAGCTCGTCCGCGCGCCGCGCCAGCGGCTCGGCGTCCTCGGGCGCGAGCAGGCGGGTGACGGACGCGTAGAGCGCCATCGCGCCCGGGCGGAAGTGCCGCACCGTCGAAGCGATGTCGAGCTGGCGCGGGCGGTTGCCGAGCAGCCAGCGCGAGGCCCGCTCCACCAGCCTGCGGCCCTCGAGCAGCAGCGAGATCTGGACGGAGCTGTCGCAGCGGTTGTCGAGCAGCTCGATCTCGCCCCACAGCGGCCGCATCTCGAAGATCTCGCGCGCACACGCGTACGCACGCGCGATCTGGGACGCCGGCGCGCCCGTCTCCTCGTGCAGGCGGAACGCGAACGTTGTGCCGCCGCCGTGGAGCACGTTGTTCACCACCTGCGTCGCGACGATCTGGCGTCCGAGGCGGTGTGCGCGCATCTGCTCCCCGAAGCGCTCCGGCAGCGGCGCCGGGAAGTAGCGCTCGAGCTCCGCGGAGAGGTACGGGTCCTCGGGCACGTCCGATTCGAGCAGCGCGTCGTAGAGGTCGATCTTGCTGTAGGCGAGCAGGACGGCCAGCTCCGGTCGCGAGAGCCCGCCGTGGTCGCGCTTGCGCTCGCCGATCTCCTCGTCGTTTGGCAGCGCCTCGAGCTCACGATCGAGGTTGCGGCGCGACTCGAGGAAGCGCATGAAGCGCTCGTGGACGTCGAACATGCTGGTCGCGTTCGCCTCCGCGAGGCTGAGCGTCTCGGCCTGCTCGTAGTTGTCCTTGAGGACCAGGGCGGCCACCTCGTCCGTCATCTCCACCAGCAGGGCGTTGCGCTGCTTCTCGGTGAGGTCGCCCGCCTCGACCACGGCGTTCAGCAGGATCTTGATGTTCACCTCGCGGTCCGAGCAGTCGACCCCGCCGGAGTTGTCGATCGCGTCGGTGTTCACGCGCCCGCCCTCGAGCGCGAACTCCACCCGCCCGGCCTGCGTCACGCCGAGGTTGCCGCCCTCGCCGATCACCTGGGCGCGCAGCTCGGAGGCGTTCACGCGGACAGCGTCGTTGGCCTTGTCGCCCGCGTCGGCGTGCGACTCCGCGCTGGCCTTCACGTACGTCCCGATGCCGCCGTTCCAGAGCAGGTCCACGGGCGCGCGCAGCAGCGCCTGGATCAGCTCGTTCGGCTTCAGCGCCTCGTCTTCGATGCCGAGCGCCTCGCGCGCCTCGGGCGACAGCTCGATCGACTTCGCGGTGCGCTCGTACACGCCGCCTCCCGCCGAGATCGCATCCTCGTCGTAGTCCGCCCACGACGATCCCGGCAGCTCGAACAGCCGCTTGCGCTCTTCGAAGCTGCGCTCGGCGTCGGGGTCCGGGTCGATGAACACGTGCCGGTGGTTGAAGGCGCCCACCAGGCGGATGTGGGGCGACAGCAGCATCCCGTTTCCGAACACGTCCCCCGCCATGTCGCCGACGCCGACGACGGTGAAGTCCTCGGCCTGGATGTCGCGGCCGAGCTCGCGGAAGTGGCGCTTCACGGACTCCCACGCACCGCGCGCGGTGATGCCCATCTTCTTGTGGTCGTAGCCCGTCGAGCCGCCCGAGGCGAACGCGTCCCCAAGCCAGAAGCCCTCCTCCATCGCGATCCCGTTCGCGATGTCGGAGAAGGTGGCCGTGCCCTTGTCGGCGGCGACGACCAGGTAGGGGTCGTCGCCGTCGTAGCGCACGATGCCGGGGTGGGCCACGATCTCACCGCCCTCGATGTCGTCGGTGAGGTCGAGCAGCCCGCGGATGAAGGTCTGGTAGCACGCCACGACCTCCTCGGGCAGGTCATCCCGCCTGGCGGGGGGCTGCTTCACCACGAATCCGCCCTTCGCGCCCACGGGCACGATCACGGCGTTCTTGACCATCTGGGCCTTCATCAGCCCGAGCACCTCCGTGCGGAAGTCCTCGCGACGGTCGGACCAGCGGATGCCGCCGCGGGCCACGGGGCCGCCGCGCAGGTGCACTCCCTCGGTGCGCGGCGAGTACACGAAGATCTCGAAGCGCGGGCGCGGCTGCGGCAGCCAGCGCAGCTCGGACGGGTCGAGCTTGAATGACAGGTGCTGCGCGTGCTCGCTCGGCCCGGTGTGGAAGTAGTTGGTCCGGAGCATGGCCCCGATCACGTCCAGGAACATGCGCAGGATCTGGTCCTGGTCGAGGCTCTCGACCGCGTCGATCGCCTCCTCGATCCGCCCGGCCACCTCCTCGGCGTCCTCGCGATCGGTTCGCCTGGGGTCGAAGCGCGCCTGGAAGAGCGCGATCAGCAGGCGCGCGATGTCGGGGTGCGCCACGAGCGCTTGCTCCACGTAGCGGTCGCTGAACGTGATGCGCGCCTGGCGCAGGTACTTCCCGACCGCGCGCAGCACGGTGATCTCACGCCACGTGAGCGCGGCGCCCAGCACCAGGCGGTTGTAGCCGTCGTTCTCGACGTCGCCGCGCCAGGCGCGCACGAACGCGTCCTGGAAGCTGTCGCGCACGCCCTCGGCGTCGAGGTTCCCCGCGCCGGCGTAGGTGAGGCCGAAGTCGTAGATCCAGACGCCGTCGGCGCCGCGCGGGACGATCGGGTACGGGCGCTCGTCCGCGACCTCCACGCCCATGTTCTCGAACAGCGGCAGCACGTCCGAGAGCGTGAGCGCGCGCCCGGCCCGGAACAGCTTCGCCCGCAGCATCCGCGGGCCGGCCTCGAGCGGGCGGTAGAGGCTGATGCCGAGCCCTTCGTGCTGGGGCAGCTCCTCGACGTGCAGGATGTCGGCGAGCGCCGAGCGCGCGACCCAGTCGGCGCGGTAGGCGGCCGGGAAGGCGTCGCTGTAGCGGCGGAACAGCTCCGCGCCCTGCTCCTCGCCAAGCTCGTCGAGGAGCGCCTCCTGGAGGTCGTCCGCCCACGAGCGGGTGGCGGCCACGAGCATCATCTCCACCTCGCGGTCGTCGAAGTCCGGCATCTGGCCGGGCTCCACGTACGCGGTGAAGTGGAGGCGAACCAGCACGGACTCCGACACGCGCGTTGTGTAGTCGATGCTCGCCGCGCTCGTCGCGTTGCGCAGGATCGCCTCGATGCGGCGCCGGTTCTCAGTGTTGAAGCGGTCGCGGGGGACGAACACGAGCATCGAGAAGAAGCGCCCGAACGGGTCGCGCCGCGCGAACAGCCGCAGGCGCTGGCGCTCCCCGAGGTGGAGGATGCCCATCGCCACCTCGAACAGCTCCTCGCCTGAGATCTGGAACAGCTCGTCGCGCGGGTAGGTGTCGAGGATCTCGAGCAGCGCCTTCTCGTTGTGGCTCCCCTGGGGGAACCCGCCCCGCTCGAGCACGGCGGCGACCTTGCGGCGCAGGATCGGCACGTCGGCCGGGCTCGCCCGGTACGCCGTGTGCGTGTACAGGCCGAGGAAGCGCCGCTCGCCGATCACGCTGCCGTCCTCGTCGAAGCGCTTCACGCCCACGTAGTCGAGGTACGACGGCCGGTGGACCGTCGAGCGCGAGTTCGCCTTGGTGAGCGTGAGCAGGCCGGGTGCGAGCGACGGACCGCTGTCCTCGCCCTCCATCGGTTCGCGCAGGATGCCGAGGCCCGGTCCGCTGGGGCCGTTCGCGTCGTACTCGCGGTAACCGAGGAAGGTGAAGTTGTGGTCCTCGAGCCAGTCGACGAAGGCGGCGGCCTCCTCGACCTCCTCAGGGTCCGCCGGCGAGGGTCCGTCGCGAAGCTCGCGCGCCACGTCCAGCGCCTGGCTGCGCATCTCGGGCCAGTCCTCGACGGCCGCGCGGACCTCGGCGATCACCCGCTCCAGATGCAGCTCGAGCTCGCGCAGTTTCGCCGGGTCGGTCTGCCGCGCCACCTCGGCGTGGATCACGGACTCGGCAATCACGCCCTCCTCCGGCGTGTCGCCCGGGGGGTGGGGGAGGATCTCGAGGAGCTCCCCGCCCTCGTCGCGGCGCACGCCCAGCACGGGATGGATGATCAGGTGCACGCCGAAGCCGCGGCGGTTCAGCTCGATGCTTACGGAATCGATCAGGAACGGCATGTCGTCGGTCACGATCTCGACGGCCGTATGGGTCGACTGCCAGCCGTGCTCCTCGAAGTGCGGGTTGTAGACGCGCACCTTCGGCGTCCCGGGCGCGCGCTCCCGGGCGAAGTTGAAGTGCCCGAGCGCCAGGCCGTAGAGATCGAGCGGGTCGCGCTCGACCACGTCTTCGAGGGCCACCCAGCGGTATAGCTGGCGGGCAAAGGCCTCGGCGAGCTCGGCATCCGCGGAGCCGAGTTGCTCGCGCACCCGCGAGCACACGGCCTCGGTCAATGCCTGCTCGGTGTCTTCGACCTTCATCTGTCTCGGGTTCCATCGTATTCCGGCCGGCGGCATGGATAGGGGGTTTTCGCTCGAACAGGCGGCCATAGGCGGTTTCAGCGCTAAAGGGCGAGGGCCAAAAGACCGACGCGATTTCTGGACCTCGACCCGGGCCGACCCCTCCGGGGCACCTCCCCCGATGGCTTACTCCACCCAGGCACTACACCCGCAGCCGGCACTCGGCGCACCGCGCAAGCGGCTGCGCATCGCTATCGCGGGCGGAAGCCGGGCACCCGAGCGCGCTCGCTCCTGGATCGAGAGCGCGGCCTCCTGGCTCCCGCCCGAGCTCGAGAGCACGCTGCTCCTGCTGGTCTGCGAGCTCGTGAACAATGCTGTCCGCCATGGCGGCGCCGGAGAGGACGAGGTGATCGAGCTGGAGCTCGGTGCCCTCGAAGGCGGCCGTGTGATGGTCCAAGTGAGCGATCCGGGCACCGGCTTCGAGCACACGCCGCGCGACCAGCCGCTCGACGAGGAGGGTGGCTGGGGGCTCGTGCTGATCGAGTCGATGGCCGAGCGCTGGGGCGTCGAGCACGAGGGCCGGACGCGGGTCTGGTTCGAGCTCGGCCCGCCGGCCGCCTAGCCGCTACGCCGCGGCGAGCCGCTTCTCGAAGCGAACCCGGGTGAGCCCGGTGCTCGGCAGGATCTCGAGCCTGTCCATGATGGTCGCGATGATCGGCATCCCGCGGCCGCCCTGCTGATCCAGCTTCTTCGTGCGGGCTGACGCGGGGAAGCAGCCGCCGCAGTCGCGTACCTCCACCTCGAAGGTGCCGTTGAGGGCCTCCAGGCGAAGGAAGATCCCCCTCGGATCGCACGGCTCACCGTGCTCGATCGCGTTGGCAATCGCCTCCGTTGTGGCCAGCATCAGATCCCACGTGGTCGAGCCGTCGAGCCGCAGCTCGGAGGCGGCGTCGCGTACAAGCGCGCGCGCCTCGGGGGCGCTGGCCGGCGCCCAGGGTAGCCAGGACTCGATTTTCATCCATTTGGGGTATTCCCGATAACGGAGTAGTTACTCGTCCAGACCCACGCGCTGGACATCCGTTCTAGGCTCATTCGCGCTCTGGAACTGCCGATCGCCCGCAACACGGCTCTGCTGTCCGCCGCACTGGCGGCCAACTCGGGGATGCTGCAGCTCCAGGCGGCCGTGGCGTCGATCACGCTCGTCCAGGTGCTGGGCATCGACGGGCTGCTCGGCCTGGGTCCCGCGATCGTGCTCGCCTCCGGTGCGCTCACGGCGCCCGTCGCGGGCCGTGCGATGGACCGCTTCGGGAGGGTGCCGGTGCTGGCGATCGGCTTCGTGACCGGCGCCGCGGGCGGCGTGCTGGCGGCGATCGGCTGCGCCGGGGACGTGCCCGTGCTGGTGCTCGCCGGCTTCGTGCTGGTGGGGATGGCGAGCGGCACGGCGCTGCTCGCCCGCACCGCCGCTGGCGACATGTACCCGCCCGAGCGCCGCGCGCACGGGATCGCGCTGGTGCTGTTCGGCGCGGTCTTCGGCGCAATCCTCGGCCCGGCGGTCTTTAGTCCGCTGCTGCACGGCAAGGACCTCGACGGCGACGCCCTGGCTCCGCTGTGGCTCGCGGGGAGCGGCTTCATGCTCGTGGCGCTGGTCCTCGTGCTGATGGTGCGGCCGGACCCGAAGCGCATCGCCGAGCTGCTCCACACCGGCGATCCACCACCCGACACGCGCGTGCCGCTGCGGGAGATCATCGCCCGCCCGGGCGTGATTCCGGCGCTGCTCGCGGCTCAGGCGAGCTTCGGCGTGATGGTCGGGGTCATGACGCTCACGGGGGCGGTGGTCGTGGACCACCAGCACCACGCCGCCCACAACGTGTTCCCGATCATCGGGGCGCACGTGATCGGCATGTACGCCCTGGTGCTGGTGGTGGGCCGGCTGATCGACCGCATCGGGAGGGGCGTCGCGCTGTCGGGCGGGCTGGTGCTGATGGCTCTCTCGGTGATCTCGCTGCTGTGGATCGACAGCGTCCCCGCCACCGCCGTGGCGCTGTTCGGCCTCGGGCTGGGCTGGAACTTCTCGTTCGTCGCGGCCACCGCCGAGCTCGCCGACAACACGCTGCCGTCGGAGCGCGGCCGCCTGATCGGCTTCAACGACCTGCTCAGCGGGCTGACCGGCGCCGGCCTCGCGCTCCTGGGCGGCGTGGCGCTCGAGGCGCTGGGCGTAGCCGCCCTGGCGCTGGGAGCGGCGGCGCTAGTGACGGGCCCGGCGCTGTGGCTGGCGCGCCGCCGGCCGGTTCACGCCGCGGTGGGCGCAGAGCCGTAGACACTCGACTTGGCGGTGCGCTGGTAATGCTGGCCGTTAGGGTCGATCGCATGCCAACTCTCGTCTCTGTGACTGACCTCCCGGGAAACCTGATCGGTCGCTTCGAGGGCGTGGAGCACGGCTCGAGCGTGTCGTTCTTCATCGGGACGTTCGGCGCCGGCACCGGGCCCGGCCTGCACCGCCACCCCTACGACGAGACCTTCATCGTCGAAGCGGGCAGCGCGAGGTTCACGGTCGGCGACGAGACGCTCGAGGTCGAGGCCGGGCAGATCGCCGTGGTCCCGGCCGGCACGCCGCACAAGTTCGTGAGCGGCGAGGGCTTCCGGCTGATCAGCATCACTCCGGCTGAGCGGATGGAGCAGGAGGACCTGGAGTAACCCGCCGAGCGCCTTCCGTCCTGCTGCGCTTCGGCGAACGTGTCGAAGCGGTCACGGCCGGCCTGGCCATCGGCGGGCGGCGGCAGACCGCTCCGCGCCACCGCGCTAGACGAAGGTTGGAGCGGCGTCCTCGTGCACGTACGTCCAGCGGCCGCCCACCATCGTCGCCACCACGTGGAGCTCGGGCAGCTCCTCGGGCGCGCAGGTCAGGGGGTCGCGGTCCAGCACGACGAGGTCGGCCAGCATCCCGGGGCGCAGCGTACCGCGGCGGTTCTCCGCGTGCTCCAGCCATGCCGGCGCCACGCAGGTGGCGTTCAGAGCCTGCTCGACTGTGACCGCCTGCTCGGGGCGCCACGCCGGGCGCTCGTCGAGCGTGCGCAGCACGCCGGCCGCGATGCCCGCCAGCGGGTCGAGCTCCTCCACGGGCGCGTCGGACCCGTTCGCCAGCAGCGTGCCGGCGTCCAGCAGCGAGCGGTACGCGTACGCGCCCTGGCGGCCCTCCCAGAGCCGCTCCGCGAGGTCGCGGTCCGACGGCGCGTGGCTGAACTGCACGGAGGCGGCCACGCCGAGCTCGGCGAAGCGCGCCATGTCGGCCTCGTCGAGCAGCTGCGCGTGCTCGATGCGCGGGCGCAGGCCGGGCGGCTGCCATGCGTCGCGGGTGGCCTCGAACGCGTCGAGCGCCGCCCGGTTGGCGCCGTCGCCGATCGCGTGCACCGCCACGGGCCAGTGTGCCTCCGCCGCCCGGCGCACCACGTCCTCGAGCACTTCGCGCGAGCTGATCTCGACCCCGGAGCCGTCGAGCAGCCGCGCGGTGGCCGAACCGAGCGTGCCGTCCATGAAGCCCTTGAGGTAGCCCATCCTCAGCATGTGGTCGCCGAAGCCGGAGCGCAGGCCGAGCCCGCGCAGGTCGTCGAGCCGGTCCCAGGGGAACGACTGCCACACCCGCACGTCGAGCTCGCCCGCCTCCAGCAGGCGCGCGAACACCTCGAAGGCGCCGAGCCAGCCGTCCTTGTCGTGGATCGCCACCACCCCGCGCGAGGCCGCCACCCGCATCCCCTCGCGCGAGGCCTCGAGCATCTCGTCCACCGTCGGGCGCACGTAGCGGTCGCGGAACGCCCAGGCGGAGTTCTCGCGCAGGATGCCGCTCGGCTCCACCACGCCGCCGGGCACCTCGAGCGGCGCGTCGGCCCTCGCGACCGCCGCGCTGTTCACCCACAGCGAGTGGTAGTCCTTCGACATCAGCGCCACGGGCACGTCGGACACCGCTCGGTCGAGCGCCTCGCGGGTGGGCGGCTCGATCCAGTCGCCCTCGCGCCAGCCGAGCCCGCGCAGCCAGCCGCCGCTGGGCACGTCCGCTCGCGCGAGCACGACCCGCTCGAGCGCCTCGGAGAGCGAGCGCGCGCCCTCGAGGCGGGCCTGGTGCAGCCCCAGCGACCAGGTGGGGAAGTGCACGTGCGAGTCCGTGAACCCGGGGAGGACGCAGCGGCCGCCGAGGTCGACCGTGCGCGCGTCAGCCCCGGGCTCGGCCGCGATCAGCCCGTCCCGAACGGCCAGCTGCCCCACGACGGGGGCAGCCGGGTCCAGCGTTCGGATCGTTCCGCCGGTGAGGAGCACCGGCGGAACCCTAGGTCAGTCGTCCAGCAGGCAGATGTAGGTCGTGCCCGACACGCCCGGAGTGGCCCTGCCCGCGAGCGCGACCTGCGCCTCCTGGGCGTTCATCCACTTGCCGCGGCTCTTCGGCTTCTTGCCGGCGCCCGAGTAGTGGTAGATGTCGAGGCCGCGCTTGATGTCGTTGCCGAACAGGTAGAAGTCGCCCGTCTTGCGGTCGATCTGGGGCGTCTTCGCGGACCACGTGTCGGCATCCGGCATCCGGTAGTAGCCGATCTCCTTCATGCCCTCGCCGACGACCTGGGTGCCGCCCACGGAGATTCCGGTGAGACCGGAGAGGTCGACCACGCGCACTCCGCCGTTGTAGAACGCGGCCGTCATCACCTGCTCGCGCTGATGGATGCGGAACACGTGCGCCGTGCACGTGCCCTGCGCATCTCCGGAGAAGCCGACGTCGTCGATGTTCCAGTAGCCGACCTTCTCAGGCGCGTTCTCCAGGTCGCCCGTGGCGTCATAGACGTGGAAGCCGCCGCTCGGGCAGACCGGTCCGCCGGCCGCGCCGGCCACCTCGTCCTCGGCGATCAGGAAGGTGCGCTCAGTCCCGCTCGCGTCGGTGGTGGTGTACGGCTCCATCTGGTGCCAGACGTTGATCGCCGGGTCCATCCAGCTCGAGATGATCGTCGGGTCGGCGGGGTTCTCGGTGTTGATAACCACGCCCTGCGACAGCGCCGCCGAGTACGCGCGCGTGCCGTCGCTCTTGAAGCTGATGTCGTGCGACTCGGTGCCGAGGCCCGGGCGCGTCGGCAGCGGGAGCTCCTTCACCTTCGTCGGCGCCGCGAAGTTAGAGATGTCGAAGACCTCGATCGCGGGCTGGAAGGAGGTGATCAGGTCCGAGTTCGAGTTGTAGAGGTAGTTGCCGCTCGGGTGGATCGTCCCGTTGTGCGTGCCCTGCGTCACCTCGACGAAGGAGACGGTCTTCGGATGGAGCGGGTCGGTGATCTCGGCGATGAAGCTGCCGTTGCGGCCCTGGCCATTCGACTTCAGGACGTCGAAGCCGAGCGCGGCGGCCTCCTGGTAGCAGGTGGAGGTGCCGTCGCCGAAGGTGTCGGACGCGTAGCTCACGAACACGCGGCCCGGCTTGCTGGCCTGGCGGAAGACCTGGACGTCGCCCTGGGTCACGCCGCAGTCGTAGACCGCCGCGATCCGCGCCTCTCGGGGGTTCGTGATGTCCACGATCTGCATCCCGTTCTTGTACGACCCCGCAAGCGCGTACTGGCGGCCGCCGAGGCGCACGAACTCGATGTCGGTGCCCACCATCTCGGTCGCGCCGTTGCGCAGCTCGTAGGGGAGGTTCTTGACGAACTCCATGTTGTCGCTGTGCTCGCCCGACGTGGCCGCCTGGCCGAATGCCGCCGGAGCGCTGAGCGCGAGGACGGCTAGAACGAGAGATCCGAGAACCGTGAGACGACGCATTGCCGAGGCACCCCCTGCCAGTGGTAGACGCCTCGGGCATTACCCGACGCCCTCAAAGGTAAAACTCCTGAACCTATGGGCGAGCGGCGCGCGCGGCCGTGCGCGGGTTCTCGAGCGGCCGCACGGTGTCCTCGATCTGGTCGCGGAGCGGCTCGAGCCGCGGCGGGATCGAGAGCTTCTCGCCGAGCGTCTCGAGCGGCTCGTCGATCGTGAAGCCCGGGCTCGGGGTGGCCAGCTCGAACAGCACGCCGCTCGGCTCGCGGAAGTAGATCGACTTGAAGTAGTGCCGGTCGATCACCTGCGTCGGGTGTGCGCCGGTCTGGGCCACGCGATCGCGCCAGGCCTCGTGGTCCTCGTCCGCCGAGTTCCACGCCACGTGGTGCACCGTGCCGGCGCCCTGGATGCCGCGCTCGGCGGGCGGGGCGTCGTAGAGGTAGAGCCCGCCGCGATCGTCGCCGCGCGCCTCCCAGCCCTCGCCCGAGGCCTGGAAGCCGAGGCCCTCCTCGAGCAGGCGGCGGCTGCGCTCGGGGTCGGACGCATACGCGCGCGCGGCATGGAAGCCCTGGAGCGCGTGCTCCGCCGGCACCTCGGGGTGCTCGGCGATCAGCGGCTCGTCGGTCACGTCGGCCACGAGCAGTTCGTGATCGAGGCCCTCCGGATCGGCGAAGCGCAGGGTGTCGCCGTCGCGCGTGGTCTCGATGCCTGCGCCGGCCAGCCGCTCGCTCCAGAAGTCGAGTGCCGCGGGGGAGCCCACGCGCCAGACGACGCGGTGGACCATCCCGTCGCCCGCGCGACCGGGCGCGGCGCCGGGGTATTCGAAGAAGGTCAGGTCGAGGCCCGGCTTGGCGTGCTCGTCGCCGTAGAAGAGGTGGTAGACGGTCGGGTCGTCCTGGTTCACGGACTTCTTCACGAGTCGGAGGCCGAGCACGCCGACGTAGAAGTCGACGTTGCTCTGCGCGTCGCCGGTGATGGCCGTGATGTGGTGGATGCCGTTCAGCTTCATGGCTGGTCGTGTCTCCTCGAGGGCTCCGGGGCGAGCGATGATTGCGCGTGCAACTATATCACAAGCGCGCGAGCCGCGGTGCGGCCCACCCGGGAACGTCCGCAGCCAGGTTCAAGATTGCGCTGGTTCGCAGGTTCGAAGTTGCAGGTTTGGACGACCCCGAGGCCCAACAAGGAGACCAGGATGTACCCACCAGAGGGGCGAGCTGGACGGTGGCCGGGCAGCATGAAGCTGATCGCGGCGGCCCTCAGCATCGCCCTTATGGGCATGGCCGGTGTGGCGCTCGCCGCCCCGAAAAGCGATCCGGGGCCACCCCCGCAGGCGCAGGGGAACGGCCCGGCCCCGCAGGCGCAGCTAGGACCCCCGCCGCAGGCGCAGGCCCCCGCGCCGAAGCCGAAGACGACGGGGCAGCACGGTGGCGGCAAGCAGGCTCAGGCACCCGCCGTGCAGGCTCCCGCTGGGAGCAACCCAGGATCGAGCGTTGCTCCGGGGCACGCGGGCGGCCATCACGGCCGGCCGGCGGCCGGCGAGATCCGTGGCCGCGGGCAGGTTCGTGCCAACGCCCGCAGGGCCACCCACTGCCAGGCGGCCCGGTGCCAGGGCGACGCGTCAAACGCCCCGGTCGGCGACGAGCAGGCGGCCGACGAGGGCGTCGTGCTCGGCGTGACCGACGAACGGCCGAGCCGCGACCGGTCCGGACGCAAGTCCGGCAAGTCGGAGCCAGGAGCCGCCCCGGAGTGGGTGTCCGTCCAGGGGCTGAACCAGGGCGGGGGAGAGGTGACCTACACGCCGCCGGAGAGCTTCGACGGCGCGCTCCCGTTCACCGGCTTCGAGCTCGTGCTGCTCGCAGCGATCGGCATGCTGCTCGGCCTGGCCGGCATGTGGCTGCGCCGCCTCACCGCCTAGACCGCCGATACAGGACGACCCGAGAGGGCGGCCCACCGGCCGCCCTCTCGGCGTTCTGGGCTCAGCCCGAGAACGCCTCTCGGGCGGCGCGCTCGCGCAGCTCCTCGACGGTCGCGCGCTGGCTCTCGCCGCGCTCGCGCAGGCGCTCGAGGTGGGCGGCGTCGAGCCGCGGCTCCTCGGGTGCGATCTGGAGCAGCGAGACCCAGAGGGCGATCTTGCCGCTGATGCCCGTCGTCAGGCCCTCGAGCTCGACCACCCTGCTGAGCGGCGAGTAGCCGGTGATCTGCCCGTTCAGCTTCAGGCGGCCCGCCTTCTCGAGCGCCCATGCGCCGATGTCCTTGATCTTGTCCGCGCCGAACCCGAGGTCGTCCATGATGCTCTCGAGCGCCTTCCGGTCGGCGGCGATCTCGTCGACGATCTTCGCCATCGGCTGTCCGTACTCGTTGCCCTTGTTGTTCCCGTGGAGCCGCCGGGCGAGCTCGAGCCCCGTGGTGGAGCCCGCGTGGTGGTCCTGAAGGTAGATGCGGAGGAGCTTCTCGTTCACGTATTGCGACGTACCCGCTGAGGGGGTGCCTCACGCAGCGCCGCGTAGGCTGGCCGGATGGCTGCATCCGGCGGCGAGCTCGAGCGGGCGCTCGGTGACGCGGGCGGGGCGGACGCCCCGCGCGACTCGTCTGCGCGGCTCCGCGGGTTGCTCGATGCCGAGCTGGCGCGCGGCGTCCGCGAGCTCGGCGAGTCGCGGACCGGCTACGAGACGCCGATCGCCGTGGCCGTGGCCGCCGCCGAGGGCGAGGTGCTGGCGGCGCTCCCGGTGGCGCCCGAGCTGCGCGCCGACCCCGGCGCCGTGGCGGAGCGCGCGGCCGCGCTGGCCGCTGCCGCGGTGGAGCACGTGGTCGAGGGCGCCTCGCCGGGGCCGCCCCGCTCGCGCGACGACCTGCGCCTTCTCCTCGGCGACCTCGACGGGATGCTCCTGCTCGCCTATCCGGCGGCCGACCCCGTGGAGGCCGCGGAGTACGCGCACGAGGCCCTCAACACGGAGTTCGAGGAGCGGCGGATCGACCGGCTGCGCGCCCGGGCGCACCTGCTGCCGGGCCACGTGCTCGAGGGCGCAGCGGACCTGCGGGCGCCGATCGGCGCCACGCACCCGCTGCGGGTGGCCGAGGCGGTGACCCGCCTCGGCGGCTCGCCGCTCGACGACGAGACCGTCGAGGCGCTCGAGGACCAGGTCCTGCGTCTCCTCGAGCCAGCCGGCGCGGTCTCACGCGCGCACCAGGACCCCGACCCCGTGCGCCGCGTGGCCCGCCGCATCCTTCAGCGCCTCGACGGCATGGGCAAGTGGGGCGGCTACCACACGGCCTTCGACCACGTGGCGCGCGGCTTCGCCGGCCACGACCGCGCACTGGCGTACGAGGTGGGCGAGGCGCTGCTGGAGGCGGGGCTGCTCGAGCAGAAGCCGAGCGTGGGCCAGCGCCACGTGTACCTGAGCCCGAAGCGAAGCGGCGACATCCGCCGCCTGATCGACGACGGCGAGCTGCCGGCCGGCCTCAGCCTGCCGGACGCTGCGGCCTAGGCCTCGCGCACCACCAGGCCGCCGTCCGGGTCCACGCTCAGCGCCCGGCGGCCCTGCACCAGCTCGCGCAGCTCGTCGCCCACCAGCTCGCGGCGCCAGCCCTGGCTCACTCGCACGTGGTCGCTGTCCGTGCCGTGGCGCACCGAGTGGACGAGGGTGGCGAGCTCGGCCTGGGTGGCGATCAGCTCGACGGCCACGCCCGCCTCCATCGAGCGGTGGCGCACCAGCGCCTGGGCGAGCGATACGAGCGGGGCGTCGGCCGGGTCGCGCGGGGACGCCTCGGGCGGCGGCGCCGGGCGGCGTCCGCTCACGGCCCGCGGGCGATGGCGGCCAGCAGATCGTCGCCGCGGCGGTGGAGGGTCTGCGGGGGCAGGCCGCGGATCTGCTCGAGGCCGTTCTTGTCGCGCGGCGTGCGGCGCGCCAGCTCCACGAGCGCCTGGTCGGGGAGCACGGATCCGGGCGGGCGATCCGCGGCGCGGGCCTCCCGCTCGCGCCACTCGACGAGCTCGCGGGCGACCGCGCGCGCGGCGTCGCTCAGGCGGCTGAGGCGCGGCAGCCTGTCGTAGGAGCGCTCGGCGTCGCGCTCGTCGTTCACGTCCTCGAGCGCGCGCGACTCCTCGCGCGCCCACTCGAGCCGGCCGCGCTCGTCGAGGCGGCGCTCCAGCTCGTCCCCGAGAGCGAGCAGCAGGCGCGCGTCGTCGCCCGCGTACTCGAGCTGCAGCGGCGTCAGTGGCCGGCGGTCCCACTTCGTGAAGCCCTCGCTGCCCTTCAGCTTCACCTTCAGGACCTTGCGCACCAGCGACTCGTAGCCCTCCTGGTTGCCGAACCCGAGGAAGCCCGCCGCCACCTGCGTGTCGAAGACGTTGGTGACCTCCGTGTCCCAGCTCCGGCGCAGGATCCCCACGTCCTGGCGGCCGGCGTGCATCAGCACCTCGACGCCGGGGTCCGCGAGCACGCGGGCAAGGGGGGAGAAGTCGAGCTCGCCCTCGAGCGGGTCGAGCACCTCGGTGCGCACGCCGTCGTCCGCGTCCGGATCCGGCACGGCCACCTGCACCAGACACAGCAGCGCCTGGTAGCGGCGCTCTGAGACGAACTCCGTGTCGATTGCAATCCGCCCACCCGCGGAGGCGCGTTCGGCCAGCTCTGTGATCACGGACGGCTGACCCTAGCGTGCCGCCGCCATACTCAGGCGGGTGCTCCTCTCCGCATTCTTCGCAGGCATGGCCGCCGCCGCGGCGGCCAGCGCGCCGGCCGCCCCGGCCCAGTCCGCCGGCTGGGAGACGATCGGCCACTCGGCACAGGACCGGCCGATCCGCGCGCTGCGCGTGGGCAGTCCTCGCGCGCGCGTGAAGGTGCTCGTGGTGGGGCAGGTGCACGGCAACGAGCCGGCGGGCCGGGCGGTCGTCGCTCGGCTGCGGGCAGCCCACCCGCCGCGCGGCACGGCGCTCTGGCTCGTGGACGACGCCAACCCGGACGGCTCCGCGGCCGGCACTCGCCACAACGCGAACGGCGTGGACCTGAACCGCAACTTCCCCTACCGCTGGCAGCCGCAGGACGGCGTGTACGAGTCGGGCGCGGGCCCCGCCTCCGAGCCCGAGACCCAGGTGATGCAGCGCTTCATCGAGCGCGAGAAGCCGCGCGTGACGCTCTGGTACCACCAGGCGCTGCGCATGGTGGTGAAGAGCACCGGCGACCCCGTGATCGAGCGCCTCTACTCCGCCCGCAGCGGCCTGCCGCGCAGGAGCCTGCCGCGCTACCACGGCACCGCGGTCTCCTGGCAGAACCACAGCTTCCCCGGCGACAGCGCCTTCGTGGTCGAGCTGCCCGGCGGCTCGCTTCCGCAGGCGGGCGTGCGCCGCCACGCGAAGGCGGTGCTCGCGGTGGCCCGCGCGATCGCGCCGCCGCGCGAGGTCCCGAAGCCGATCCCGTTCACAGACGAGCGCAAGGCCGACATGGCGGACTACGCGCAGCGCCACTACGGCATCCACGAGTTCCGGCTGCGCGACCCGCACGTGATCGTGGAGCACTACACCGTCACGAGCAGCTTCCAGCCGGTGTTCGACTACTTCTCGCGCAACCAGCCCGACCCGGAGCTGCACGAGCTTCCGGGCGTGTGCTCGCACTTCGTGATCGACCGCGACGGGACCATCTACCGGCTCGTGCCGACCTCGATCATGTGCCGGCACACGGTCGGGCTGAACTGGACCGCGATCGGGATCGAGCACGTGGGCCAGAGCGACGCGCAGGTGATGGGGAACCGCCGCCAGCTGGCCGCCTCGCTGCGCCTGACCCGCGCGCTCCAGGGCCGCTACGGCATCCGCACGCGCGACGTGATCGGCCACAACGAGAACCGCTCGAGCCCGTATCACCGCGAGCGCGTGGCGCGCCTGCGCACCCAGACCCACGCCGACTTCCCGCGCGCGGTGATGGACGGCTACCGGCGCCGTCTCGCGCGGCTGCCATCCCCGGCGAGCATGCGCCCGTGAGAGACTGAGCGGGTGGAACGACGACAGGTGGCGGCGCTAGTTCTCGCCGCGATAGGCGGGGTCTTCGCCGTTGCCAATTTCGACGAGGTGAAGGTCAACTGGATCCTCGACACGTGGAGGACCCCGCTGATCGTGGTGATCGCGCTGTCGATGGTGGTCGGCGCGGGGCTCGGGTACCTCGTCTCGCGCCGGCGCGGCTGATCAGGCCAGCGAGAGGCCGGCCGCCACCGCGAATCCGAGCGCGGTCACGAGGCCGGTGGTGCGCCCTGCCTGCTCGGTGGCCTCCGGGATCATCGAGTCCACCAGCATCACGAGCAGGGCGCCGGCCGCGAAGCCGTTGATGCCCGCCTGGAGCTCGTCCGAGGTCGCGTCGGCGAGCGCGTAGCCGACGACCGTCGCGAGCGCGCACGCCGAGGCGATCGCGACCCAGTTCAGCGCCACCTGCCGGACGCTGTGCATCTGCCGGCGCATGTCCGTCGCTCCGCCGATCGCCTCGGGGAGGTTCGACACGAAGATCGCGGCGAGCAGGCCCGCGCTCACGGTGGCGCCGCCGGCGAGTCCGATGCCGAGCACCATCTGCTCGGGTATGCCGTCGAGGAACGCGCCCAGCGCGAGAGCCGAGCCGCCGCCCATCGAGGCGACCTTGATGGACGCGAGGTAATAGGTGATCGCGCCGACGCCCAGCCCGATCGCCACGGGCAGGGCGCCCGCGAGCCTCACGCCCTCCTCGGCGAGCTCGAAGCTCACCGCGCTGATGAGCGCGCCCGCGCCGAAGCCGAGCACCAGCCCGGTCACCTGCGGCCGCCGCGCCAGCCCGATCAGCGCCCCAGCACGAGCGCGAGCGCAGAGCCGGCCGACGTCGCTAGCCCCGGCGGGCGCGGTGCGCCAGGTAGCGAGCCCAGATCACGGCCATGTCGGCGAGCGCACTCCAGAGGTGGCCGAGGGGCCCGGTGACGATCCAGGCGTGGAGCTTCTCGGTGGCGGGGCGGCGCACGGGCGGCAAGCTAGCGCCGCTACAGTCAGCCGTCCAATGCCGGAAGCCGTGAAGACGAAGACCACGGAGCTCCCCGACTCACGCGTGCGCGTGGAGGTGGAGGTTCCGACGGAGGCGCTCGAGCGCGAGCTGAAGACCGCCGCGTCCCAGCTAGGACGCGAGATGCGCGTGCCCGGCTTCCGCAGCGGCAAGGTGCCGCCGGAGGTGGTGCTGCGGCAGGTTGGGCGCGAGGCCGTGCTCGACGAGGCCGTGCGCCGCGGCCTCCCCGGCTGGTACGAGGAGGCGCTCGCCGACGCCGGCATCCAGACCGTGGGCGACCCGCAGGTGGACCTCAGCGACCTGCCCGAGAAGGGGGCGCCGCTCGCCTTCACGATCGAGGTCGGCGTGGTGCCGCCGGCGCAGCTCGGCGAGTACAAGGGCATCGAGGTCGGGCGCCGCGACCCCAAGGTCGACGACGAGGAGGTCCAGGCCGAGCTGGAGCGCCTGCGCGAGTCGCTTGCGTCGCTCGAGACGGTCGACCGCGCGGCCGGCGACGGCGACTTCGTGGTCATGGACTACGTCGGTCAGGTGGACGGCGAGCAGTTCGAGGGCGGCGAGGGCCGCGGCCAGGTCGTGGAGCTCGGCTCCGGCCGGCTGATCCCGGGCTTCGAGGAGCAGCTCGCGAGCGCCTCGGCCGGCGAGGAGCGGACCGTCGAGCTGACCTTCCCCGACGACTACCCGGCGGAGCACCTCGCCGGCAAGGACGCCTCGTTCGCCGTCGAGGTGAAGGAGGTCAAGGAGAAGCGCCTGCCGGAGCTGGACGACGACTTCGCGGTGGAGGCGGGCGGCTACGACTCGCTCGACGAGCTGCGCGCCGAGATCGAGTCGCGCATCGGCCAGGCCGAGGAGCGCGCCATCGAGGCCGAGTTCCGCGAGGCCGCCGTCGACGCCGTCGTGGACCAGGCCAAGATCGAGGTGCCGCACGAGCTGGTGCACTCGAAGGCACACGAGATGTGGCACCGCACGGCGCGCCGCCTCGCCGCGCAGGGCATCAACCCCGAGCAGTACCTACAGATGGCCGGCAAGACGGAAGAGGAGCTCGTCGTCGAGACCGAGTCCGACGCCGAGACAGCGCTCAAGCGCGAGGCCGTGCTGGCGGCGATCGTCGAGGCCGAGGGCATCGAGGTCTCGGACGAGGAGATCGAGCAGGCGCTGCGCGCCTCCGCGCCGCCCGACGCGAGCGACAAGCAGCTCAAGCGCGCGCTGAAGCGGGCGCGCTCCCAGGGAGCCGACGAGGCCCTCCGCGAGGACATCGCGATGCGCAAGGCCGTGGACCTCGTGGTCGAGAACGCGAAGCCGATCTCGGCCGAGCAGGCGACGGACGCCGCCGAGCGCGCGGCGGCGCGCGAGAAGATCTGGACCCCCGAGAGCGCGAGCTGACCAGCCCGCTAGAGTCTCGGCCCTTATGAGTCCACTCGTTCCCATGGTGGTCGAGCAGACGTCTCGCGGCGAGCGCGCCTTCGATATCTACTCGCGCCTGCTCAACGAGCGGATCGTCTTCCTCGGCACGCCGGTCACCGACGACATCGCCAACCTGATCGTGGCCCAGCTCCTTCACCTCGAGTCGGAGGACCCGGACAAGGACATCTCGCTCTACATCAACTCGCCCGGCGGGTCGGTGTACGCGGGCCTCGCGATCTACGACACGATGCAGTTCATCAAGCCCGACGTGCAGACCATCTGCGTCGGGATCGCGATGTCGATGGGCGCGCTCCTGCTCGCCGGCGGGGCGGAGGGCAAGCGCATGTCGCTGCCCAACTCGAAGATCCTGATCCACCAGGTGAGCTCGGCCTTCCAGGGCCAGGCCACGGACATCGAGATCCACGCGAAGGAGATCATCGACGTGCGCCGCCGCCTGGACGAGATCCTCGCGAAGCACACGAAGCAGGATCTCGAGAAGGTCGCGAAGGACACCGAGCGCGACTACTTCATGAGCGCCGATGAGGCCGCAGGCGTACAACCTCATCGACCGCGTGATCGACAAGCACTAGGGCTGGACACTCCCTGGGCGCAAACTAAAGCGTCCAGGAAGGGACTTTGACCCTCGCCGCGTATCTTGAGGTGCGCTACCCTCGCGCCGAGGGAGAGAAGAGTGGCAAGGCCTACCGACTCGAACGAACAACTCCTCTGCAGCTTCTGCGGAAAGTCGCAACGTCAGGTGAAGAAGTTGATCGCCGGGCCGGGCGTCTACATCTGCGACGAGTGCATCGATCTCTGTAACGAGATCATCGACGAGGAGCTCACGGGCGCTCCCACCTTCGACCTCGAGAATCTCCCGAAGCCGAAGGAGATCTACTCGGTCCTCCAGGAGTACGTGGTGGGGCAGGAGCCGGCGAAGCGCACGCTGTCGGTGGCCGTCTACAACCACTACAAGCGCGTGCAGATGATGCAGTCCGAGGGCGAGCAGGAGCTAGAGCTCCAGAAGTCCAACATCCTGCTGCTCGGCCCGACTGGCTGCGGTAAGACGCTGCTCGCGCAGACGCTCGCGAAGATCCTGAACGTCCCGTTCGCCATCGCCGACGCCACGGCCCTGACCGAGGCCGGCTACGTGGGCGAGGACGTGGAGAACATCCTCCTCAAGCTGATCCAGGCCGCCGACTTCGACGTGAAGAAGGCCGAGACCGGGATCATCTACATCGACGAGGTCGACAAGATCGCGCGCAAGGCGGACAACCCGTCGATCACGCGCGACGTGTCGGGCGAGGGCGTCCAGCAGGCGCTGCTCAAGATCCTCGAGGGCACGGTCGCGTCGGTGCCGCCGCAGGGCGGGCGCAAGCACCCGCACCAGGAGTTCCTCACCATCGACACCACGAACATCCTGTTCATCTGCGGCGGGGCGTTCGCGGAGCTCGACAAGGTCGTCGAGCGGCGCATCGGCCACAAGGGCGTGGGCTTCGGGGCGACCGTGTCGTCGAAGCACAACAAGGACACGGGCGACCTGTTCGAGCAGGCGCTGCCCGAGGACCTCGTCGAGTACGGCCTGATCCCCGAGTTCATCGGCCGCCTGCCGGTCGCGACGGTGATCCACCAGCTCACCCGCGACGACCTCGTGACCATCCTCACCGAGCCGCGCAACGCGCTCGTCAAGCAGTTCCAGCGCTTCTTCCAGTTCGACGGCATCGAGCTGGTCTTCGCCGACGACTCGCTCCAGGCGATCGCCGACAAGGCCCTCGACCGCGAAACCGGCGCCCGCGGCCTGCGCTCCATCCTCGAGGAGACGCTCCTCGACGTGCAGTTCGAGCTGCCCTCACGGCGCGACGTGAAGAAGTGCGTCGTGACCAAGGAGACGATCGAGAAGCAGCTGAAGCCGACGCTCGTGACCGAAGCGGCGCCCGAGGAAGACACGGGCGAGCAGCACGCCGAGTCGGCCTAGCCCGAGTCGGCCTACCCGGCTGCAAACCGTCGCATCCCGGCGTCATCGGGGCAGGGCCGTGCGGAGCACTGTCCCTGCCCCTCTTCCTTGGGCTGCTCGGTTTTCGCCGGCTATGCCGACTCGGACCGAGTGGGCCTCGGCGGCGGTAGGCCCTTCGCTCGTCAGGTGAGTGCTGAGCGTTGCGGAACCCGCAACGCTCGTCTCTGACCTCGGCGTTTAGCCGGGGCGGTCGCCTGCCAGGAACCTGCGGCGCGCCTTGTCGGGGTCGCCGAACATCCACCAGGCCTGATCAGGCCGTCCTCCACCCGCACCAGGTGCGCGACGGGTGCTCCAGGTCGATGCCGCTGCCCGCCCCGCGTAGGCGATACCGGTCGAGGACGAAGATCTAGTCGCCCTCCTCGAGGATCTCCTGGGGCTCCATCTGAAACTCGCCCCAGGAATCGATCCACGCTCCAGACCCGCGTCGATTTCCTCGTGGCCGTGGAAGACCGACGCGCCGGGCGTTGCCGGACCAATGCCACTCGATGTCGGGGTGGGAGAAGTGCGTGGGGCGCCTGTCGCGTTGGTTCAGCGGCGCGAGAAGCTCCTCCACGACGCTCGGTTTGGCTCGGCACGGCCATAAGTATTCCGCGCTGCCAGACTTGCGAACTCGATGGCAGAGGACAGACTGAAGGCGCTCGAGGAGCGCACGCGCTACGAGCCCGCCGACGTCGAGCCCCGCGTGTTCGCGCGCTGGGAGCAGTCCGGCATCTTCCATCCGGCGCCAGAGGGGACGCCCGCCGAGAACTTCTCGATCGCGGTACCGCCTCCGAACGTGACCGGCAACCTGCACATGGGGCACGCGCTGAACGCCTCGATTCAGGACCTCAAGATCCGGGTGGCGCGCATGCGCGGGCAGCGCGCCAAGTGGATCTACGGCAAGGACCACGCCGGGATCGCGACCCAGCGGGTGGTCGAGAAGCAGCTCGAGGCCGATGGCAGCTCGCGCGAGGAGATCGGGCGCGAGGCGTTCGTCGAGCGCGTCTGGGAGTGGGTCCAGGAGTACGGCGACAACATCACGCGCCAGTTCAAGGAGCTCGGCGCCTCGCTCGACTACGAGGACGAGCGCTTCACGATGGACGACGACTACGTGGCCGCCGTGACCAAGGTGTTCGTGCACCTGTACGAGAAGGGGCTCGTCTACCGCGACAACTACATGGTCAACTGGGACCCCGGCCTGCGCACCGCGATCTCGGACCTCGAGGTCGAGCAGCGGACCGTGGAGGACACCCTCTACATGGTCGACTACCCGCTCGAGTCGGGATCGGGCTCGGTCACGATCGCCACCGTCCGGCCCGAGACGATGCTCGCCGACACCGCCATCGCGGTGAACCCGGCCGACGAGCGCTACTCGCGCCTGATCGGGGAGGCCGCCGTCCTGCCGCTCGTGGGGCGCCGGCTGCCGATCATCGCCGACGACTACGTGGACCCGGAGTTCGGCACCGGCGCGCTGAAGATCACGCCCGGGCACGACCAGAGCGACTTCGAGATCGGCCGTCGGCACGGGCTCGAGGAGATCACGGTGATCGGCGAGGACGGCAAGATCACCGATCAGGCGCCGGAGCGGTTCCACGGCATGGAGGTGGACGAGGCGCTCAAGGCCGTCGTGGCGGAGCTGCGCGAGCAGGGCCTGATCTCGGGCACGCAGCCCTACGCGCACGATGTGCCGCACTCGCACCGGTCCGGACGCCGCGTGGAGCCGCTGATCTCGCTCCAGTGGTTCTGCGACATGGACAAGCTCGCGCAGCCCGCGATCGAGGTCGTGAGGGACGGGACGATCACGTTCCACCCGGAGAAGCCCTGGACGGGCGTCTATCTCAACTGGCTCGAGAACATCCGTCCCTGGTGCATCTCGCGCCAGCTCTGGTGGGGTCACCAGCTGCCGGTCTGGTACCGGGGCGACGAGACCTACGTGGGCGAGACGCCCCCGGGCGGCGAGGGCTGGGAGCGCGACCCGGACGTCCTCGACACCTGGTTCTCGTCCGGGCTCTGGCCGTTCGCCACGCTGGGCTGGCCGAAGGCCACGGAAGAGCTGCGCGCGTTTCACCCCACCGACGTGCTCTCCACCGCGCGCGACATCATCTTCCTCTGGGTGGCTCGCATGGTGATGTTCGGCGAGGAGCTCACCGAGCAGGCGCCGTTCACGGACGTGAACATCCACTCCGTGATCCAGGCGCCGGACGGCCGCCGGATGTCGAAGTCACTCGGCACCGGGATCGACCCCTCGGACCTGATCCACGGCGGCCCGCGCCCGCCGGTGTACGAGGAGGGCGGCGAGTTCCCGGCGTACGGTGCTGACGCGCTGCGCTTCGGCCTGCTCGCGATGTCCTCGTCGCAGGACGTGCGCTTCAACGAGGAGCGCGTGAAGCAGGGCCGCGACCTCGCGAACAAGCTCTGGAACGCCGCGCGGCTGATCCTGCTGCGGGTGTCCGACGTCGAGCCCGACCCGCGCGCCGGCACGGCGGTCGAGGACCGCTGGATCGTGTCGCGGCTCGAACGGCTGACCGAGCGCGTGACCGAGCTCTACGACGGCTTCCGCTTCTCCGCCGCCGCGCTCGAGCTCTACGGCGGCTTCTGGTCCGAGCTGGCCGACTGGTACCTCGAGCTCGCCAAGCCGCGCCTCTACGAGGAGGACAACGCGGAGGTCTCCGCCGTGCTGCTGTGGTCGCTCGAGCGCATGCTGCGGCTGCTGCACCCGGTGATGCCGTTCGTGACCGAGGAGATCTGGGACCTGATGCCGGGCGCGGATCGCGGGCTCCTGGCGGTCGCGGACTTCCCGGCGGTGGACGCCGCGCATTTCGACGAGGACGCCGAGGCCGAGCTGGGGCGGATGATCGAGGCCGTGACAGCGCTCAGGCGCTATCGCGACGAGGTTGGCGCGAAGCCGAGCGCCGCCGTGCGCGGCCACCTCGCCGCCGAGGGCTACGACGCCTGCCGCGCCCACATGGCCCGGCTCGCCCGCTTCGAGTGGGTTGACGACGCGTCGGGAGACGGCGACATTCTCGCCACGGTGCCGATCCCGGGCGGCGGCGTGCAGGTGCTGCCGTCGGAGGCATTCGACGCCGGCGAGGCGGAGGCCCGGCTCGAGAAGAAGGCGGCCGACCTCAGCAAGGAGATCGAGCGCGCCGAGACCAAGCTCGCCAACGAGCAGTTCGTGGCGAAGGCGCCCGCCGCCGTGGTGGAGGAGGAGCGCCGCAAGCTCGAGGAGTACCGCGAGGCGCTCCAGAGGCTGCGCCCGTGAACTTAAAGGGTCTGTCCCTTTATGAAGCCGAGGAGTACCTGCTCTCGCTCGAGCTGTTCGGGATGCGGTTCGGGCTCGACCGCATGCACCGGCTGATGACCGTGCTCGGGCTGCCGCAGCGCCGCTTCGCGTCGATCCACGTGGTCGGCTCGAACGGCAAGTCGTCGACCGCGCGCTTCTGCGCGGCGATCCTGGAGCGGCACGGGCTGCGCACCGGGAGCTACACCTCGCCGCACCTGCGCTCGTTCCGCGAGCGCATCGAGGTGGGCGAGCAGGCGGTGCCGGAGACCGACTTCGCTGCTGCGGTCACCCGCGCGGCGGAAGCCGCCGAGCTGGTGAACCGCACGGCCGGCCCGGACGACCACGTGACCCAGTTCGAGGCGCTGACGGCCGCGGCGTACCACGAGCTGGCGCGACGCGGAGTGGAGGTGGCGGTGATCGAGGCCGGCCTCGGCGGTCGCTTCGACGCCACCAACGTGATCCCGTCGAAGGTCCAGGTGCTCACCTCGGTCAGCCTCGAGCACACGCGCTGGCTGGGGCCGACGCTGGACGACATCGCGCGCGAGAAGCTGGCCGTGGTGCACGACTACGGAACGCTCGTGGTCGGCGCCCTCGAGCCCGAGGTGGCCGCCCTGGCTCGCGAGACCGCCGCCGCCCGCCACGCTCGCCTGGTGACGGCGCAGCCGCTCCCCGTGGAGCTGCGGGCCGTCGGCGGCTTTCAGCATGTGAACTTCAGCCTGGCGGCAGCCGCTGCGGAGGCGTTCCTCGAGCGGCCGCTCGAGTCCGATGCTCTGAAGACGGCTGCGGCCGAGACCGTGGTGCCCGGCCGGCTCGAGCGGGTCGGCGAGCGCCCGCTCACGCTCTTCGACGGCGCCCATAACCCGTCCGGGGCCCAGGCACTCGCCGAGTCGCTGCCCGACGTCTTCGGCGAGTGCCGTCCGCGGGTGGGAGTGATCGGCGTGCTGGAGGACAAGGACGCCGCCGGCATGCTCGACACGCTCCTCCCGCACTTCGACCGCGTGGTCTTCACGCGTCCGGTCAACCCGCGCGCGCTCTCGCCCGCGACGCTCGTGACGCTCGCCGAGAAGCTGGGCGGCCCGGAGGCCGAGACGGTGCCGGAACCCCGCGCCGCCGTCACGCGCGCGCGCGAACTGGCCGGCCCCGACGGCGCGGTGCTCGCCACCGGCTCGATCTACCTGATCGCGGACCTCGTGCGCGAGGACGCGGACGCACGGGCGTCGACGCTCTAGTGCGCAGGGTCTCCGCGGTCCTGTTCGACCTGGACGGGGTGCTCGTGGAGTCGCGCGAGGCCACCGAGCGGGTCTGGGTGGACTGGGCTCGTAACAACGGCATCGAGGAGGGTGCGCTGCGGTCGGCGATGCACGGCGTGCGGTCGGCTGACGTGGTTCGGGCGCTGCGCCCTGATCTGGACGCCGTGGCCGAGTCCGAGGAGCTCGAGCGGCGCCAGGCCGAGGATGTCGAGGGGCTCGCGGCCATCCCGGGCGCCGCGGCGGCGCTGGGAGCGCTGAAGGGTGATCGGGTGGCCGTGGTCACTTCCGGCACCCGTCCGCTGGCGTTGGCGCGGCTGGCCGCGGTGGGCATCGAGCCGCCGGCCGTGATGGTCTTCGCCGACGACGTCACGCGCGGCAAGCCCGACCCGGAGGGCTACCTCACGGCGGCGCGCCGGCTGGGCGCGGACCCGGCCGAGGCGCTGGTGGTGGAGGACGCCCCGCCGGGCATCGAGGCGGCAAAGGCCGCGGGCGCCGCCACCGTGGCGGTCACCAGCACGCACCCGCCCGAGGAGCTCGCGGCGGCCGACGTGGTGATCGTGTCGCTGGAGGAGCTGCCGGCGCTGCTGGCGGCGCGGTTCGATGCGGCAGAGGTCCTCAAACAGCAGCACTGAGGGGGGTGTGGGGCAGAAATCTGTCGCCATGCGCCAGATTTTCAGCACACACGTAGGATTCTGAGTCGATGGACGGCGACGGACCCCGCTTCGGTGCGATGATCGGCCTGGTCGCCGTGGTGGTGGCCACGGTGATTCTGGTCTTCTTCGGCATTGGGTACGCGCTCGGGCGGCTCTTTCTGTAGACGGCGCCAGTACACTCGCGCGTTCAATGGGCCTGATTGCCATGTTCGGCATTGAAAACAGCGGGCTGGCATTGGCCGTCAATTTGCTGCTGCTGTTCCTCGTCGTCATCTGGCTTGCGCTGGTCTACTGGACCTACAGCGACGCGCACCGCCGGATCGCGGATCCGATGCTGGTCGCGTGCGCCACCGCGGCCTCGTTGTTCCCGTTCATCGGGACGATCGTCTATCTGATCGTGCGCCCGCCGGAGTACCTTGACGACGTGCGCGAGCGCGAGCTCGAGATGGCCGCCGCGCAGGCGCGGCTCGCCCAGCTCGAGCACCAGCACTGCCAGTACTGCGGGTTCGAGACGGAGAAGACTTTCCTGCGCTGCCCCAGTTGCCTTCGCCGGCTCAAGGAGCCGTGCACGGTCTGCGGCAAGCCGCTCGACCCGCGCTGGAAGATCTGCCCCTACTGCGAGGCCGAGGTGGGCCAGGCGGCGGAGGGCCGCCGGCCACGTCCGAGGCGAGCGGCCGCCGCGGGAGCGGTGCCTCCGCGGCAGTCCCGGCCGTCCTCCCGCCAGAGTGGCCCGTCCGACGCCTCCGCGGTGGAGCGCCCGGCTCGCGCCAGCCGTGACCGGCCGCAGTCCGCCGGCTGATGGACCGCACGCTCATCCTGGTCAAGCCGGACGCGTTCGAGCGCGGCCTCACCGGCGAGATCATCACCCGCTTCGAGCGCAAGGGCCTGAGGATCGTGGCGATGAAGCACATGACCGTCGAGCGCGGGCTGGCGCAGGAGCATTACGCCGAGCACGCGGAGCGCCCGTTCTTCGGCGACCTCGTGGACTTCATCACGGGGGGTCCCCTGGTCGCCCTGGTGCTCGAGGGCTACGAAGCGGTCACGGCCGCGCGCCAGGTCATCGGCGCCACGAACCCGCTCGAGGCGGCGCCGGGCTCGATCCGCGGCGACCACGGCCTCGAGGTCCAGACGAATCTCGTCCACGGCTCCGACTCGCCCGAGTCGGCCGCGCGCGAGACCGGCCTGTTCTTCCCTGAGCTCGGCTAAGCAACTCATCCTGGCCTCCAGCTCGCCGCGGCGGCGGGCGATCCTCGAGCAGCTCGGGCGTCGAGTTTCGAGTCGAGGCCCCGGACGTGGAGGAGCTGAGCGAGGGCGAACCGCGCGAGCTCGTGGTCCAGAACGCGCTGCTCAAGCTGCGCGCCGTGCCCGGCGAGCGCGTGCTGGCCGTGGACAGCATGGTCGTGTGGGACGG
This sequence comes from uncultured Thermoleophilaceae bacterium, assembly GCA_963771715.1. Classification (GTDB taxonomy): domain Bacteria; phylum Actinomycetota; class Thermoleophilia; order Solirubrobacterales; family Thermoleophilaceae; genus JACVRW01. Next base: position 306,844 of record CAVYUQ010000008.1, on the reverse strand, counting down.
CCGCGCCCGCGGCAAGCCCGCGGACGCCGCCGAGGCCGAGCGCTGGCTGGGCGAGCTGTCGGGGCGCTGGCACGAGGTGATGGGCGGGATCGCGCTGCGCGAGCACGGCGAGGAGCGCACCGGCGTGGCGGTGACGCGCGTCCGCTTCCGCGAGCTCAGCCAAGCCGACATCGAGCTCTACCTCGCAAGTGACGAATGGCGCGATCGCGCCGGCGGCTACGCGATCCAGGAGCTCGGCGCGATGCTGGTCGAGGAGATCGAGGGCGACTACTTCAACGTGGTCGGCCTACCGGTGCCCGCCCTGCTGCGGCTGATGCCGTCGCTGTTGCAGCGATAGTTGGGGTCCTGGCAGTCGTCTAGACTGCGGGGCTGCCTTAGGGGCGCGGCCGATGCGCGCCCCGACCTCACCGATCCGACCGCGAAATGGGCTTCTTCAGCTACCTCACAGGTATGGGCGGCCGCGACATGGCCGTTGATCTCGGGACCGCCAACACGCTCGTCTACGTGCGCGGGCGCGGAATCGTGCTCTCCGAGCCGTCCGTGGTGGCGATCGACTCGCGCACCGGAGAGGTGCACGCCGTCGGCATCGAGGCGAAGCGCATGCTGGGCCGGACGCCCGGGACGATCCAGGCGATCCGCCCCCTCAAGGACGGCGTGATCGCGGACTTCGACGTGACCGAGCAGATGCTTCGCCACTTCATCCAGAAGGTCCACCAGAACCGCTGGGCCCACCCGCGCGTGGTGGTGTGCGTGCCCTCCGGCGTGACCGGTGTGGAGAAGCGCGCGGTCGAGGAGGCCTGCCTCAGCGCCGGCGCTCGCCAGGCGTACCTGATCGAGGAGCCGATGGCGGCCGCGATCGGCGCCGGCCTGCCGGTGGGCGAGCCGACCGGCAACATGGTCGTGGACATCGGCGGCGGCACCAGCGAGGTTGCGGTGATCTCGCTCGGTGGCATCGTCGTGTCGCAGTCGATCCGCATCGGCGGCGACGAGCTCGACGAGGCGATCATCAACTACGTCAAGCGCGAGTACAAGCTGATGATCGGGCAGCAGACCTCCGAGGAGGTCAAGCTCGAGATCGGCTCGGCCTTCCCGCTCGCCGAGGAGGTGCAGGCCGAGATCCGCGGCCGCGACCTCGTCTCCGGCCTGCCCAAGACGATCGTGCTCACGAGCGAAGAGGTCCGCATGGCGCTCGAGGAGCCGCTCCAGGCGATCATCGACGCCGTCAAGGAGACGCTCGACCGCACCCCGCCGGAGCTCGCCTCGGACATCATGGACCGCGGCATCATGCTCGCCGGCGGCGGCGCGCTCCTCCAGGGGCTCGACGACCGCCTGCGCGACGAGACCCAGATGCCGGCGCACCTCGCCGAGTCACCGCTCACATGCGTGGCGGTGGGCTCCGGCCGCAGCCTCGAGGAGTTCGAGGCCATCCACCGCAGCAACAAGAATTCCCGAAACAACCGGCGGCGGTAGTCCCGCCGCGCGGAGGGCGCTAGGCGTGTACGACAGGAAGGTGGTCCGCAGGCGGCGGGCGGCGCTCGCCGTGTTCGTGGCGCTGTCGATCGCGCTCCTGACCGCCTACTTCGGCGAGTCCGGGGGCGGCTTCTTCCATTCGTTCCAGCGCGGGGCGCAGGAGGCCTTCGCCCCGATCGAGACCGGCGCCAGCCGCGCGCTCAAGCCGGTGCGCGACCTGTTCGGCTGGGCGGGCGACACCTTCGACGCCAAGGACGAGAACAAGCGCCTCAAGCGCGAGGTCGACCGCCTGCGCGCCGCGCTCGCCGAGGCGCAGACCGCCCAGCGCGACGCCACGCAGCTGAAGGGCCTGGTCGGGCTCAAGCAGGAGGAGGGCTTCCCGCGCGGCACCGAGCCGGTCACGGCCCGCGTGATCGCCCGCTCGCCCACCGTCTGGTACTCGAGCATCAAGATCGACAAGGGCTCGAGCGACGGCGTGAAGGTCGACCAGCCGGTGCTGGCGGCCGGCAGCGACCCGGACGCCAGCGAGGTCGGCGGTCTCGCCGGCAAGGTCACGAGCGTGAGCAGCGGCACCGCGGAGGTCACCCTGATCACCGATGCCTCGATCGGCGTCGCCGCCCAGGTGATGCCCTCCGGCGCCACCGGCGTGGTGCGGCCCGCGGTCGGCAACCCGCGCGACCTGCTGATGGAGTTCGTGGAGGGCGGGCGCGTGACGGAGAACACCACCGTCGCCACCTCCGGCTTCACGATCGACAAGGGCCAGTCGCTGTTCCCGCGCGGCATCCCGATCGGGCGCGTGTCGGACGTGGACCTCGACGAGGTCGAGATCTATCAGCGGGTGCACCTCGAGCCGTACGCGGACCTCAAGTCGATCGACATCGTCCAGGTGCTCACGCGCCGCCCGCGCGCCTCCCAGACCGCCGGGGTGATCCTGCCGTGATCCTGTCGCCGGGCGCGATCCTGCGCGTGGGGCTCCTGCTCCTGCTCGCCGTGGTGCTCCAGCTCTCCGGGTTCAGCCAGATGAGCATCCTCGGCGGCCACATCGACCTCGTGGTGCTGGCGGTGGCGGCGGTGGCCTACTACGGCGGCTCGGTGTCCGGCTGCGCCACGGGCTTCGCCGCCGGCTTCCTGCTGGACCTGATGAGCGGCGCGACGATGGGCGTCTCCTCGCTCGTCCTGACCGCCGTCGGCTACGGCGTGGGCCGCTTCCGGGAGATCCGCGACCCGAGCCACGGGCTGCTGCCGCTGGGGGTCGGCGCCGCGGCCACCGGCGGCTTCGTGGTCGCGTTCGCCGCCGTGTCGTTCATGCTGGACGTCGGTGCGAGCGTGAGCCCCCTCGTGATCCGCGACGCGATCGTGACCGTGCTGCTCAACACGCTGCTCGCGCTGCCGGTGTTCACCGGCGCACGCAAGCTGCTGGGCCCCGCGCTCAAGTTCGACCCGCTCGAGGTCCGCCGCCGGCGCCGCCCGCCGCGCGAGACCGGGCCGCTGGGCCTCCGAGGGCTCGAGGTCTAGCCCATGTACCTCGACAACGAGCGCCGTCCGACGCTGACACCGCAGCTCGCCTTCCGCGTGGCCGTGATCGGAGGCGTGGCGCTCGTGATGTTCGGGGTGATCTTCTTCCGGCTCTGGTACCTCCAGGTGCTGTCGGGCGACAAGTACGAGGCCCAGGCGCAGAACAACCGCGTCCGTGAGATCAAGGTGCAGGCGCCGCGCGGCGAGATCGTCGACCGTCACGGCCAGCCGCTCGTCGAGAACCGCAGCTCGCTCTCGATCAAGCTCACGCCGGACAAGCTGCCCGAGGACCTCGGGGAGCGCGAGGAGGTCTACCGGCGGCTCGCCAGGCTGCTCAACCTAAACCCGCGCCGCCTCGAGAAGCGGGTCGAGGGCGAGCTGAAGGCGCTGCCGTTCTCGAAGCCGACCGTCAAGCAGGACGTGCGCCAGGAGCTGGTGGCCTACGTGCTCGAACGCTCGAGCCAGTTCCCGGGAGTCGAGCCGGAGAGCGAGTTCCTGCGCGAGTACCCCCACGGACCCGTGGGCGCGCACCTGTTCGGCTACGTCGGCGAGGTGAACCAGAAGCAGCTGAAGGACCAGCGCTACAACGGCGTCGAGATGGGCGACCGCGTGGGCCAGGCCGGCATCGAGGCGGAATACGACCGCTTCCTCCGGGGCCGCAACGGCGCGGCGCGCCTGGAAGTCGACGCGCTCGGCAACCTCACGAACACGCTCAGGAAGAACCCCACCGTCCAGGGCAGCCAGCTACGCCTCTCGCTCGACCTCGACGTGCAGGAGGTCGCCCAGCAGGCGCTCGCGAGCGGCACTGGAAAGGGTGCCTTCGCCGTTATGGACGCGACCAACGGCGAGGTGCTCGCGCTCGGCTCGCAGCCGTCCTACGACCCGAACATCTTCACGAAGCCGATCAGCCAGAAGCGCCTCAACGCCCTGAGCTCCGACGAGCTCGGCAAGCCGCTCTTCAACCGGGCGATCCAGGGCGGCTATCCCACCGGCTCCACCTTCAAGCTCGTTACGGCCGTCGCCGCGCTCGAGAGCGGGCACATCACTCCGGAGACCGTTCTCAACGATCCGGGCGTGCTGAAGGTCGGCGATCAGGAGTTCAAGAACGCGGGCGACGTCGCCCACGGCGCGCTTGCGCTGCGCCAGGCGCTCACGGTCTCCAGCGACGTCTTCTTCTACCAGCTCGGCCAGTACATGAACGAGAAGGGCATGCCGCTCCAGAAGTGGGGACACCGGCTCGGCATCGGCCGCGAGACCGGCATCGACCTCCCCGCCGAGGAGCCCGGGCGGCTGCCCACGCCGAGGTGGCGCGACCGCTGGTACAAGCAGGGGCTCGCCGACCGGCCGTGGTCCGTGGGCGACAACATCAACCTCTCGGTCGGCCAGGGCGACCTGCTCTCCAACCCGCTCCAGATGGCGGTGGCCTACGCCGCGGTCGCCAACGGCGGGCGCGTGCTGCGGCCACGCCTCGGCCTGCGCATCGAGGACGCGTCGGGGCAGGCGCTCCAGCAGCTCGACGCGCCGACCGCCCGGCGCCTCAAGATGTCGAAGGCGAACCGCGATGCGATCCTCGAGGGCCTGTACGGCGCCGCGAACGAGCCGGGCGGGACCTCGACGCCGGTCTTCGAAGGATTCCCGATCCCAATTGCCGGAAAGACCGGAACCGCCGAGCACCTGGGCAAGCCGGACCAGTCATGGTACGTCGCGCTGGCTCCGTACCCGAATCCGAAGTACGTCGTGGCCGTGACCGACGAGGCGGGCGGCTTCGGCGCGGACACGGCCGCGCCGATGGCACGCCGCATCCTCGCGGAGCTGCTCGACGTGAAGGAGACCGGCCTCGTGCAGGGCGGGGGAGCGCCCGACTGATGCACGCCACGACGACAGCGGTGAAGGACTTCCGCGACTCGCGCGCCCGCTTCCTGCGCATCGACCCGCTGATGCTGCTCGCCACGCTCGGCCTGATCGCGGCGAGCCTCTACACGCTCGGCACGGCCACGCAGGACGACATCAGGGGCGACCCCAACTACTTCGTCTACCGCCAGGCCGGCTATGCGGCGATCGGATTCGTCCTGATGCTGCTGATGACGCGCTTCGACTACTCGCGCCTGAGGGAGTGGAAGCTCGGCATCTACGCGTTCCTGATCGCGTCCATCATCCTGGTCTACACACTCGGCTTCTCGGCCCGCGGCTCGCGCCGCGCGATCGAGTTCCCGTTCTTCAACTTCCAGGCATCGGAGCTCGGCAAGCTGCTGCTGGTCGTGGCGCTCGCCGGCTTCGTGGTCGACCGCATCAGGCGGCTGACCGACCGCGAGACCACGAGCCGGATGGCACTGCTCGCGGTGATCCCGGCCATGCTCGTGGTCGCTCAGCCGGACCTCGGCTCGGGGCTCGTCTACCTGGCGATCCTCGGGGCGATTCTGTTCATCGCCGGCACGCCGTGGACCCACTTCGCGGCGCTCGGCGGGCTGGCGGCGGTTGCGATCGTCGTGGTGCTCGTCGCGGCGCCGGCCGCGGGCGTCGAGGTGCTCAAGCCGTACCAGAAGGACCGTCTCACGGCCTTCCTCAATCCCGGCGAGAACCGCGGGAAGGAGGCGTACCAGATCAACCAGTCGCTGACGGCGATCGGCTCGGGAGGAAAGACCGGCCGCGGCGACCAGGCCACCCAGACAAAGCTCGACTTCCTGCCCGAGCACCACACGGACTTCGTGTTCTCGGTGGTGGGCGAGGAGTTCGGGTTCGTGGGGGCCGCGCTGGTGCTTTCGCTGTTCGCGCTGCTGATCTGGCGCGCACTGCGTACTCTTACTATGGCGAAGAACTTTTACGGCGCTCTAGTCGCCGGCGGCATCACCGCGATGCTGATGTTCCAAGTCTTCGTAAACGTGGGCATGACTATTTCGATCATGCCCATCACCGGCATCCCCCTGCCGCTCATGAGCTATGGCGGCTCGTCGGTAATCACAACACTTATGGCAATAGGCCTACTGCAATCGATACACGCGCAAGCGCGCGACACGGCCGCGGTGAAGGGCCTATGACCTTTATGAAGGGAATTCTTCTTGAGAAAGCAGTTGCTCGTCTCGGTGGACCGAGGCGAAACCAGAGTCGCGATCCTGGAATCGGAGGGCAGCCCCCAGGGGGGCGCCGCCAAGGGACGGGGTCGCGGCGGTAAGCAAACCCAGCAAGCCGACGACTGGCGCGTTGCCGAGCTCTACATAGAGCGCAAGGGCAACCGCTCGATCGTCGGGAACGTCTACAAGGGCAAGGTCGACAACGTCCTGCCCGGCCTCGAGGCCGCCTTCGTCGACATCGACCTCGACAAGAACGGCTTCCTGCACGCGGACGACGTCGTCTTCCCGGGCGTGGAGGTGGCGCGGCGCGGCCGCGGCGCCGGCAAGGGCAAGCGCATCTCGGAGCTCCTGAAGCCCGGCCAGGAGATCCTGGTCCAGGCGATCAAGGATCCGCTGAAGACGAAGGGCCCGCGCCTGTCGATGCAGCTCTCGATCGCGGGGCGCTACCTCGTGTACGTGCCGCAGGGAGAGGGCGTCGGCGTCTCGCGCCGGCTCGAGGACAAGGAGCGCGACCGCCTGCGCCGGGCGGCCCAGAAGATCGACATGGGCGAGGGCGGCGTGATCGTCCGCACCGCGGCGCAGGGCGCCAAGCGCGAGGACTTCGAGCGCGAGATCAAGTACCTGCACAAGCTGCACGAGGTGCTCCAGCAGCGGGCCAAGGACACGCCCGCGCCGGCGATGGTCTTCCAGGAGGCGGACCTGTCGGTGCGAGTGGCGCGCGACATCTTCTCGGGCGAGTTCGAGAAGGCGATCGTTGACGACCCGGGCCAGCACCACCGGCTCCAGTCCTTCTTCAACAGGACGGCGCCAGAGCTGCTCGAGCGGCTCGAGTTCTACGAGGGCAAGGACGAGCCGCTGTTCGAGAAGTACGGCGTCGAGGACGCCATCCAGTCGGTGCTGAAGCGCCGCGTGGACCTGCCGAGCGGCGGCTACCTGATGATCGACTACGCCGAGGCGATGACGGTCATCGACGTGAACTCGGGCTCGTTCACCGGCCGCGGCAAGGGCGCGAAGCTCGAGGACACGATCACGAGGACGAACCTCGAGGCCGCGGAGGAGGTCGTGAGCCAGCTGAGGCTCCGCGACATCGGCGGGATCATCGTCATCGACTTCATCGACATGGCGCGGGCGCGCAACCGCGACACGGTCCTGAAGACGCTGCGCAAGTCGCTCGACGAGGACCGCACGAAGACCTACGTGGTCGAGATCTCGCCGCTCGGGCTCGTGGAGATGACGCGCCAGAACGTGACCGATGGCGTGCGCGAGATCATGACCAAGCCCTGCCCGGTCTGCGAGGGCGAGGGCGTGGTGCTGTCGGAGGAGACGGTGGCGATCGAGGTCGACCGCTGGCTCCGTGACCTCGCCGCCGAGCGCCCCAACGCGCCGGCGTTCCTGATCCGGGTGAACCCGAAGGTGGCGTCCATCCTGGTCGGCAGCCACGGGGTCGAGGGCCCGATCCACGAGATCGAGCAGGAGACCGGCAGGCACTTCCACTTCGAGGGCACCGAGGCGCTGCCGATCGACCACTTCGAGGTCGTGCTCGAGGGCACTCCCGACGACGTCGAGGAGCGCGCGCTCCCGTTCCGAGAGGGCGAGGAGGTGCTCGTCCACATCGAGGAGCCGCACATGTACAACGAGGACGACGCAGTGGCCAAGCTGGACGGCTACGTCGTGTCGGTTGCGGGAGCGGCGACCCTGGTGGGCGAGAAGACGCTGGTCCGGATCGACAAGGTCGGCCGGAGCGCGGCGGAGGCCTCGCTGGTGAACCCGCCGGAGGGCGTGGTGGCGAGCTCGGCCGACTCCGCCTCCTCGGACGGCTCGGCGAACGGCCGCCGCCGGCGGCGAGGCCGGCGCGGCGGGCGTGGGCGGCGTAAGAAGGCGGAGACGGGTACCGGCAGCTCTTCGTCCTAGGGACGAACGCTGGCGGCCGCGGGGCCTGCCTCCGGCAGCGCTCCCGGAGCAAGGCGCGCACAGCGCGCCTTGTCCGGAATCGCCGCCGTCACCACCCGCGGGTGGAGCGGAGGGAGGCCCAACTACTCCTCGAGCGGCACGTCGATTGCTCGCAGGGCTTCGGCGGGATCCCGGTACAGCGTCTGTCGCCAGAGCTTCTCGTCCTTGAACTCCCAGATGTTCGCGACTCGCTCCGCGAACGGGAGCCCGCTCCCGACGCCGCGCATGTGCGTGGACATGATGATCAGCACCCGCCCGTCCGGCGCGGACGACAGCTGCTCGACCTCGACTCGCCATTCCCCCCAGGTCGCGTCGATCTCCTCGAAGTAGCGGCGAATGCCCGCGAACCCCTGGTAGGGGCGCGCCTCGAGCTGAGCCATCAGGGAGAAGAACTCGACCTCGGGATGGCATTGCTCGAGGGCTGTTTCAAGGTCGCGCTCGGTGATGGCGTCCGCAAATGCCCGCACGACGCTGATGCGCTCATCCCACATCCATGAGCGAGTATCCCTACCACCCTCGGGTGGACCTCCTGGTGGCAGGCCTCCCTCCGATCGTTCGCCATCGCCTCGAGCTGCTTCATCAGCTCTTCGACACGGAGTCGTTGGGGGAGAGGATGAGTGTCAGTCCGCGTCGCCTCACTCCCACGCCTTGCAATTGCCGCGGACGCCGCTTACGGTCATCGAGAAGTCTTGTCCCTGACCGCGCAGAGGAAGGCGATCAGGCTGAATACGCGGTAATGAGCGGAGGACAGGATGGAGGGGAAGGATTGGGCCGCTGTCGTGCTGGGCTTATTCGCACTGGGCGTGTCCGGATTCACATTCTTGAGGCAGGACAGCCTTCAGCGCGACATCGAGGAACGCCAGTTCGCTCCGCTGCTCGTCCCGGGTGTTGAGCAGGAGGCGCGCGGCGACAACACGATCGACGTGTGGGTGGGCTTCCGGCACATGCGCAAGCGGGCGGACGCGCTACAGCTTCAAGACAAACCATTACGCATGGTTATGCCCGTGCGGAATGCCGGAGAGGGTGTCGCGATCCTCCTCCAGCAAAGGGCCCGCCCGGTCAAGGACTGCGACGACGAACGCTTGAAACGCGAAGCGGAAGACTTTCCCGACGACAACGTTCAACGCCTCCACTACTACGTGGTGCGTCCTGGTGAGTCCGAGCAGCTCTTCTACAACACGCGCAAGCGGCCAAAGCTCGCAAAGCTCTACCGCGACGCGGCGCTCAACGAGACGCACGGTTAACGTCCTCATTCGGTACACCGATGCCCTTGGCAAAAAGCTCCGCTGGACGTGCGTGATCTACACGCGCGGTACCACTGAGGACAAACTCTGGTCCCTTTCGGAGTCCGTATACGGAGAGCGTCGGGTGGATTAGTGATTCAGAAGCGCCGCGCGCGGGCCGCATGCCACCGACCGCCGGCTAGTTGCCTCGCATCGATGCGTCCCGGCCCGGCGTTCCTGCGTTAGGCCGACGGCGCCAGGCCCTCAGCTTGGTAGGCCGCTTTGATCAGTGCCTCGTAGCGGCCGGCCGCCAGGTCTCCCAGCGGGTCCTTCGTGTGGCGCACCAGGTCCCGTGCGGGGAGCGAGAAGGCTGCTCTCATCGCTATCAGGCGGCGGCGCTCCTCGGAGGCCGGGTCGGCCAGCAGGCGCTCCGCGGCGTTCAGCTCGCGTACCTGCCTGATCCTTCCGGGCAGGGTCGTGAGGAGCAGGACGCTTGCGGGGATCGCGAAGAAGAGGAAGCCCAGCAGGTTGGCCAGGTCGTGGACACGCTCCTCGCCGGCTCGGCCCGCGTCGGCCACCTCGCCGCCGGTTCCCGAGCCGGCGTCGCGGAGGGCGTCTCCCACCTCGCCGCCCACGACCGGCAGTCCGGAGACGGCGTCGGCCGCGCCTTCGAAGCCGTCCTGGACCGCGGTGCCGGTGTCGCGTACGCCGGTGCCGAGCACGGCGAGGTCGTCCACGGCGTCGTGGACCTTCAGTGCGAGCCAGGCGAGTACGAAGAGCGCCAGCAGCGTCAGCGCGTCGCGAGCGACGGCCCGGCCGCGGTCGTTGGGTGTGTCGGGATAGATCCGCATAGGCCTCGCATACCCCTGACCCGCGAATCGAGCGCAATCGCGGCACTGGGATCCAGCGGGCGCCCACCCTGCGAGAGACTCGGCGCATGGCTGACCCTCTGATCCGCAGGGACGCCTGGGGCCTCGAGGAGGAGGGCGGCACCTGGCACCCGATCCTTCAGGCGTACGCGCTCGCCGTGGGCGTGATGCAGGAGCGCGACGCCGACGATCCGACGAGCTGGGCCTACCAGGCCGAGGTGCACGGCGTGGCGTCCGGGCGCCCGCCGGACGAGTTCCGCAACCAGTGCCAGCACAACACCTGGTTCTTCCTGCCCTGGCACCGCATGTACCTGGCCTGGTTCGAGCGCATCGTGCGGGCGGCCGTCCGCGAACACCCCGAGATCCCAGACGACGTGAAGGACGCCTGGGCGCTTCCGTACTGGAACTACGACCGCGGCGGCGACACCGCGCGGCTGCCCACCGCCTTCCGCGAGCCGCAGCTCTCGGACGGCTCGGACAACCCGCTGTTCACCCCTCGGCGCGACCCGGCCATCAACGACGGGGAGCCGCTCTCCGACTGGGCGATCTCGGCGCAGCTCGCCATGGAGGAGGAGGACTTCGCCCACGAGGCGATTCCCGGCCTCGCACCCGGGTTCGGCGGGCCGATCACCGGCTGGCACCACTTCGGCGAGGGCCGGACGCCCGCCGGGGCGATCGAGGCCACTCCGCACAACGACGTGCACGGCGAGGTCGGTGGCGCCGGCGGGCTCATGAGCGTCGTGGCCACCGCGCCGCTCGACCCGATCTTCTGGCTTCACCACGCCAACGTGGATCGGCTCTGGGGCGTGTGGCTCGCGCAGCTCGGGCGCGAGAACCCCACCGATGCGGCCTGGACCGGCCTCGCCTTCGACTTCCACGACGAGCAGGGCGCGGCGGTCGCGTCGACGGCCGGGGAGGTGCTCGACACCGAGGCGCTCGGCTACGCGTACGATGAGATTCCCACCCCGGCACTCCTCTCCGAGCCGGGACCACGGAGGCGCGCCATGCCCGGACGACCGCTCCCCGATCACCCGCCGGAACTCGTGGGCGCCAGCGAGGAGAAGGTCGAGCTGAGCGGCAGCGACGCGAGCGTGGCCTTCCCGGTCTCAGAACCGAGCAGCCCGGCGCTCCTGGCCGACGAGGGGCGTCCGAGCCGCGTCTATCTGAACGTCGAGGACGTGGAGGGCGAGCGAGAGCCCGGGCGCGTCGTACGCCGTCTACCTGAACCTCCCGGACGACGCCGACGCGGACACCGACCCCGAGGCGTACCACGTCGGGAACGTCTCCTTCTTCGGCATCGAGCTCGCGCAGGACGTGGAGAGCGACCACACCGGCGGGCGCGGCCTGCGCTTCGCGTTCGACATCACCACGCTCGTCGAGCGGCTGACCGAGGAGGGGAGCTGGGACCCGCAGCAGGTGCGGGTGACCTTCACACCGCTGCGACCGGGCGAGGGCGAAGCGCCCCCGGTGCGGATCGGCCGCGTGGGCATCTACTACCAGTGACGGCGCTGGCCGTCCGGAGGATCGGCTGGAGCCACCCGGAGCTCGCGGCTGCGGCCGTGGCGGCGTGCTGCGTGGACGCTCCTGCTGGTGCACGCGCAGCATCCGCACGGTCCCGGCGAGCCGTATCTGGCGGACCTCTCGGGGTGGGTCCTGATGGTGGTGGCGATGATGGTGCCCGGCGCGCTGGCGGACGTGCGGCTGGTGGCGCTGTCGAGCCTGTGGTCGCGGCGCCAGCGGACGATTGTCCTGTTTCTCGGCGGTTACCTGTGTGTGTGGATCGGCTTCGGCGTCCTGGCCGTGGGTGTGGCCGAGGGTGTTGGGGTTCTGCTGGCGCTCGCGGCGGTGTGGCAGCTCACGCCGTGGAAGTGGCGCGCCGTGCGCCGCTGCCATCTCATCGAGGCGCTGCCGCCGCGCGGCGCGAGGGCCGACGCCGCGTGCGCGCGGGCCGGGCTGCGCTACGGGGGGCGCTGCGTGGTGAGCTGCTGGCCGCTGATGCTGGCGATGGCCGCCGCGGGGCACCAGGCCGTGGCGCTGATGGCGCTAGCCACCGTCGTGGTCGCGGCCGAGAAGATCGTCGTCCGCAGCGCCCGCCTGCGCGCTCCCGCCGCGGCGCTCCTCGCCGGCGCCGCGCTGCTCGCGCTCGTCTAGGTCAGAGGCCGCGACGCGGTGGCGATCCAGGTCGAAGCGGGAGCCCAGACCTGCCCGTCGTCGCGAACGAACTCGGCCAGGCCCTCGCGCAGAGCGGCCTCGACCTCCGGGACCAGGTGTGCCGCGCGCTCGCCCTGGAGTCGCAGGATCTCGCCGGCCGGGCCGATCGACATGACGAGGTCGAGCGCCTCGTCGATGTCCGTCCCGCCCAGGATGTCGAGATCGCAGCGGGTGAGTGAGATGTCCGTGAAGCCGGAGTGGACCAGGATGTCGGTGAGCGTGTCCGCGTTCGCCATCGAGAACGGGCCGGGGCCGCAGGTCGGCTCGTCGTAGTCCTCGGGTTTCTGGACGATTCCCTCGACGATCTGCTGGGCGCGGTACAGCCAGAGGTTGTCCTCACGGCGGCGCCACACCACGCTCACGAGCTTGCCTCCCGGGACGAGCGACTGGCACACGTTGCGCAGCGCAGCGACCGGGCTGATGAAGAACATCGTCCCCATGCGGGAGAAGGCCATGTCGTACGGCCCGTCGAGCGGGTCCGTCTGGACGTCGGCCACGAAGAAGCGCGCGTTCGAGACGCTCGCCTCCGCTGCCTCCGCGGTCGCGGTCTCGATGAAGCGCTCGGCGGCGTCCACACCCACGGCCTCGCCGTCCGGGCCGACCAGCTCGGCGATCTGCTGCGTCGTGTCACCGAGGCCGCAGCCGATGTCGAGCACGCGCTGGCCCTGCTGCGGCGGCACCAGGGAAAGAGCCACGTCGCCGTGCGCGCCCAGTCCCGTCGTGACGACGTGGCGGAAGCGGAGCCAGCGGTCGAAGAGAGGGCCATCCCATGCCTGAATCGCCTCGGCGTTGACGCCGGGGCCCCATCGCGAGTCCGTTGTGCTCATGGGGCCAGGGTACTAGGCCCCTAGCGCCCGCGGTCGTGCTTTTCTAGGCTCCCGCCCGATGGCAGAGCTGATCGAGAGCCCGGTGCGGGTCGAGGCCGCCGGCGAGCCGCCGAAGCTGATCGAGGAGTTCGTCGGCCGGGCCAGCAACGGCGAGGAGCGCGCGAGCGTCGCGCGCATGCGCTCGCCGGCCGGCTGGCGCGAGCCCGGGCAGAGGCCCGAGTTCGACGAGTACACCGTCGTGCTCGGCGGCACGCTCCATGTGGAGACCGAGGACGGCACTCTCGAGGTCCCGGCGGGCCAGGCGGTGCTCGTGCGGGGCGGCGAGTGGGTGCGCTACTCGACGCCCGAGGGCGCGGAGTACGTTGCGGTGTGCCTGCCGGCCTTCTCGCCCGACACGGTCCACCGCGACGAGAGCTAGCGCAGCGCGCGGACCGCTAGGCCAGATGGCTGTGCAGGTAGACCACCTGGTCGCCGGCGCGCAGCTCGGCCGCGCGCGGGTCGTCGAAGCGGATCAGATCGTCGTCGCGGATCACGCCGACCACGAGACCGCGCTCGATCTTCAGCGCCGACAGCGGGCCCAGCTCCGCCTCCTCGACCGGGCGGTGCTCGATGTCGAGACCCTCGCCGACCGAGAGCAGGTCCTCCAGGATCTCCGTCACGCGCGGCTCGTGGACGGCGTGCCCGAGCAGGCGGCCGGCCGCACCCGAGGAAGTGATCACCGAGCTCGCGCCGCTCTGGTGGAGCAGGTGCACGTTCTCCTCCTCGCGCACCGAGGCCGACGATGGTCGCCGTGGAGTTGAGCTCGCGCGCGGTGAGCGTGGCGAGCACGGCGGTGTCGTCGCGGTCCACGGCCACGACCACCGAGCTCGCCTCGCGGACGCCGGCCTCGGTGAGCGCGTCGGTGGATGTGGCGCTGCCGGACACGGCCGCCAGGCCCTGTGCGGTGGCTCGGGCGCGGGCGTCGGCCCTCTCGTCGAGCACCACGATCTGCTCGCGCGACACGCCCTTCCCGATCAGGGTCCGCACCGCGCTCCTGCCCTTGGTGCCGTATCCGCAGATGATCACGTGCTCGTTCAAGGTCCTCCTCCATCTTGACCGTCTGTAGGCCTGGCGGCTGCGCTCCGCGAGCAGCTCGATCGTCGTGCCCACCAGCAGGATCAGGAACACGATGCGCGCGGGTGTCACGAGCACCGTGGTGATCAGGCGCGCCTCGTCGGTCACCGGCCTGACGTCGCCGTACCCGGTCGTCGTGATGCTGACGGTCGAGTAGTAGAACGCGTCGAGCAGGCTGACCGAGTCGTCCTCGGGATCGACGTAGCCGTCGCGGCCCAGGTACGTGAGCACCGCGACGAACGCGATCAGGCCGAGCGCGAGCGCCATCCGCCACAGGATGCGGCGCAGCGGCCCCGGCTCAGCACCCGGCAGCTCGACCCGCACCGCTTCGCTGCCGCTCGCCACGAGCGGCACTCTACGGCGCGGCCAGGAACGGTTCGGACGACTGGAGGGCGGCGAGACTGGGTAAGCATCCCGCGATGCGTGCGGGTAGGGGTCTCGCGGCGACTGCGATTGCGCTTGTCGCCGCGCTCATGATGATCGTCGTGCCGGCGACCGCGGCGGCCGCGCCGAGGCCGGCCGAGCGCGACGTGCTGTACGTCGGCAACAACTGGGACGGGACCGCCGACGTGGTCGATCCGCAGACGTTCGAGAGGCTCGCGCGGATCAACATCATCCCGGACATCGACGAGCGGATGGCCGAGATCCAGTCGAATCCCGAGCGCCTCGCCTACTTCCTCGCGATCCGAGAGCTCGTCGGCGAGGGCCACGCCCAGTACGTCGACGACATGTTCTCGTCGCACGACGGGACGATGCTCTACGTCTCGCGACCGAGCCTGGCGGACGTGGTCGGCATCAGCCTGCGGACGCGGGAGATCGTCTGGCGTACCAAGGTCGACGGAAACCGCGCCGACCACATGGCGATCTCACCGGACGGCACCCGCCTGCTGGTGTCGGCGTCGACGGCGAAGGTGGTCGACGTGATCGACACGGCGAGCGGCGAGATCGTCGCGCGCTTCCCGAGCGGCGACCAGCCGCACGAGAACAACTACTCGCGCGACGGCAGCCTGATCTACCACGCCAGCATCGGGACGGTCTACACGCCGCTCGACGAACCGGTCTTCGACGCCACCAAGGGCGAGCGCGTCTTCGAGGTCGTCGACGCCAACACCTACGAGGTCCTCCGCCGCATCGACATGGGCCAGAAGCTCGACGAGTTCGGCGAGCCGGACATGAGCGGCGCTGTCAGGCCGATGGCGCTGGCGCCCGACGAGCGCTTCGTGTACTTCCAGGTCTCGTTCTTCCACGGCTTCGTGGAGTACGACCTCCAGGAGGACCGCGTCCTACGCCTCGCGCACCTCCCTCTCAGCGAGGAGGCCGCCGGGATGCGCCGCGAGGAGTACCTGCTCGACTCCGCGCACCACGGCCTCGCCATGAACCCCGAGGGCACCAAGCTGTGCGCGGCCGGCACGATGTCGGACTACGCCGCGATCGTGGACCGGACCTCGTTCGCCTACACGCTTGCGGCCCACGGCAAGAAGCCGTACTGGTCGACGAACAGCGCGGACGGGCGCTACTGCTTCGTGTCGTTCAGCGGGGACGACGCCGTCTCGGTGGTCTCGTACGACACCGAGCAGGAGATCGCGCGCATCCCCGTCGGCGACCACCCCCAGCGCATGCGCACGGGCAAGCTCCAGGTCGGGCTGCTCGGCACCACGAAGCCGAAGCCGCCTCGCTGAACCGCTCAGGAGTTCCCTGCGTTCCTCGCGAACCCCACGGCCACCTTGACAAGCTTTTCGCCGACGCCGACGGCGGCGTGAGCTTGCGGACGATCCGGTCGCTCGGCATCGCGCCGCCCGGTATCCACGAGGCGAACACGGCCGCACAAGCCGCAGATAGGCTGCCGCGGCATGCCGCGGATCCTGCTCCTCGGGGAAGGCGACCTCACCGCGGAGACGGCGGAGGCGCTGCGCGCGGCGGACGCCGAGGTGGAACGGCTCGAGGATCCCACGCACGAGGAGCTGCGCGACGCGCTCAAACGGGGCGCCGACGCGGCCGTGGTCGTCTCCCGAGACGACGCCTGGCCGCTGCGGGCAGCGCTGCTCGTGCGCCACCTGGACCCGGACGTGGCGATCGTCGCCACGATCTTCGAGCCCGAGACCGCGCGCGAGCTCGAGCAGGTGATCGGCAACTGCACGATCACTTCGGTGGCCGACATCGTCGCCCCAACGCTGGCCGGCCCCTGTATAAGCGACGACCTCGCGGCCGTGCATGACGACGGCGACCGCCCCGTGGGGCTGCGCTGCGGTGACGGAGCCGTCGAGCCGGTGCCCCTGCCCGAGGTGCGCGCCCGCCGGGTCCGCGCGCTTGCCAGCGCCATCTTGAAGCCGTTCGATCACAGCGCCGCGCTGGTTTTTTTCGGCGCGATCGGATTGCTCGCCGTCCTGGTCTTCGAAACGGTTGCAGCGGCGCTCGTGCTGGACCAGAACCTGATCGACTCGTTCTACGGTGCGATCAAGACGCTCGTGACCGTCGATCCGAACCTGGAGGTGCAGGACGGGCCTGACTGGTTCAAGCTCGTCATTTCGGCGAGCATGGTGATCGCCCTGCTGTTCGTCGCGGCGTTCACCGGGGGACTTGTGGAGCGCCTGATCGGGCGGCGGTTGACCGGACTGTTCGGTCGCCGGGCCGTGCCGCGCTCCGATCACGTGATCGTGGTGGGACTCGGGCAGGTGGGCCTGCGCCTCGCGTTGCTGCTGCGCCGCTGCGGCATCTCGGTGGTCGCCATCGACAACCACGAGGAGGGAGAGAACGTCGGCCACGCGAAGGAGCTCGGCGTGCCGGTGGTCATCGGACGCGGCGCGGACCCCTCGCTGCTCAAGCGCCTGTCGCTCGAGCACGCTCTCGCGCTGGCCGCGGTCACGGCCGACGATCTCGAGAACATCGCCGTCACGCTCGCGGCACGCGCGCTGGCACCGGACCTGCGCCTCGTCCTGCGCGCCGGCTCGAGCGCCACCGCCGGCGAGACGCGCTCCCTGGAGCCACTGGGTCAGGTCCGCGACGTGCACCGAATCGGGGCGGTGTACCTGGCCGGACTCGCGCTCGGATCAACGGCCTCGCACGTCGTGGTCGACGGCGAGACGGCCCATCTTCGCGAGACCGGCGGGGCCCTCGAGCGCTGCCCCTATCCCGTCGCCGGCTGATTCGCGGCATGCGGCGCACACGGCCGCACAAGCCGGATTTGTGGGACATGGAGCGCCGGCGGGGCCGTCGATAGCCTCGATTGCGTGAGTCGCTCGCTGGTCTATGGGCTGTACGCCATGCTCGTTCTGATCTGGTCGAGCACCTGGGTTGCCATCAAGATCGGCCTCGAGGACTGCCCGCCGCTGCTCGGCGCCGGCATCCGGTTTGCGGTGGCGGGGCTCGTTCTGCTCGTGATCGCCGCGCTTCAGCGGCGGCCGCTGGGCACCGACTGGCTGCTCGCCGGCGTGCTCGCGCTGGCGCCGTTCGCCTTCGCCTACGGGCTCGTGTACTGGGGCGAGCAGTACGTGCCATCGGGGCTCGCGGCCGTGCTGTTCGGGATCATGCCGCTCTACACGGCGTTGCTCGCGGGCGTGCTGCTCCCGAACGAGCCACTGCGGGCGCCGCTACTGCTCGGAGTCCTGATCGGCATCGGCGGCCTCTCGCTCGCCTTCCTCGAGAGCGTTGAGCTGGGCTCCGACAAGGCCGCGATCGGGGCCGCCGCGCTCGCGCTGTCGCCGCTCGGCGCCGCGGTGGGGAGCGTCTCCCAGAAGCGCCGTGCGGCCGAGCTCGACGCAGTGGTGCTGAACGGCTGGGCCATGCTCGTGGGCGGGCTCCTCCTGCTGCTGATCTCTGCGCTGGGGGAGAACTGGGGCGAGGCCGCCTGGAGCGCCGAGTCGGTCGGCTCGATCGTCTATCTGGCGCTGTTCGGGTCGGCCGTCGCGTTCGTGACCCTCACCGTCCTGCTGCGGCACATCAGCGCGCAGGCGGTGTCGTTCCTGACGATGCTGCTCCCGTTCGGCGCCCTGGTGTTCGGCGCGACGCTCTACGACGAGCCGATCACCGCGCGCGCCCTCGCCGGGGCCGCGCTCGTCGCGACGGGCCTCCTGATCGCGCAGCGCTCGCGCCGGCAGCCCAAGGAGTGCGCCGACCCGCTCACGGGCGCCCCCGCGACGGCCGAGACTTGACAATCCGCTGAATTCGTTTTACCGTGACCCAAATGGTTTGGGTACGAGTCAAATGAAAACGGCGAAGCCCTACAACATGGAGCTTCGAGCGGCCGCTGTGGAGGCGACCCGCGAGCGCATCGTCGTGGCCGCCGCCGAGGTCTTTTTGGACCGCTGGTACGACGACGTGACACTCGCGGACATTGCGCGGCGCGCGGGCGTCTCGGGCCAGACGGTGATCAACCATTACGGCGGCAAGGAGCAGCTCGCGACCGCGGCATACGACTATCTGGGGCAGCAGATCACCCTTCGCCGCTACACGCCCGAGCCCGGCGACGTAGAGGGTGCGGTCGAGGCGCTCGTCGAGGACTACGAGGTCACCGGCGACGCCGTGATCCGCATGCTGGCGCTCGAGGAGAAAGTTGCGACGCTCGGCCCACTCCTCGCGCACGGCCGCAACAGCCATCGGGAGTGGGTCGAGACGATGTTCCAGACACCGGAGTTGGTGCCGGAGCTGATCGTCGCCACTGACGTCTACTCCTGGAAGCTGCTGCGCCGCGACCAGGGCCTGAGCCGCGAGCAGACCGCCGCGGCCATTCGACACATGGTTCAAGCGATACTCGATAGGAGACAACGATGACCACGCCCAAGCGCTACCTGTTCGCGATCATCGACGGCGGCGGCACGGTGCCGGCCGACACCTCGGTCATACGGGCGCTGGTCGAGCGCGGCCACGACGTCCGCGTGCTGGCCGACCGGGTCCTCGCGCCCGACATCGAGTCCACCGGCGCCGAGCACGTGGTGTGGGATCGCGCCCCTCAGCGGCCGAACCTCGACCCGCAGAGCGTGATCATGAAGGACTGGGACACGAAGACGCCGTTCCAGGCGTTCGCCCGCGTGCGCGACGGAGCGATGGTCGGTCCGGCCGGCCTGTTCGCCGCTGACGTGCGCGCGGAGCTCCAGCGCCGCCCGGCGGACGTGGTCGTGGGCAACTTCTTCGTATTCGGGGCCCAGATCGCGGCCGAGGCGGAGGGCGTGCCGTTCGCGTTCCTCGTGTCGAACCTGCTGTCCTTCCCGGGCTCCAACACGCCGCCGCTCGGTCCGGGGCTGAAGCCCGCCCGCGGGCCGCTCGGCCGCACGCGCGACGCCGCGCTCAACCGGGTCATGGCCCGGCTGTTCGACAAGGGGCTCGATCAGCTCAACGAGGTGAGGCGGGCCAACGGGCTCGAGCCGCTCGGATCGGTGCTCGAGAACTTCGAGCGGGCCGACCGCCTCCTGCTCATGACGAGCCGCGCCTTCGAGTACGAGAGCTTCACGCCGCCGCCGAACGTCCGCTTGGTCGGTCCCCGCCTTGACGACCCCGCCTGGGCCGGCGACTGGACCCCGCCGGCCGGCGGGGATCCGATCGTGCTGGTCGGGATGAGCTCCACCTACATGGACCATGCCGACGTGCTCCAGCGAGCGGCCACCGCGCTCGGCGAGCTCCGCGTGCGCGGCATCCTCACCACCGGGCCCTCGGTTCGCCCCGAGGAGATCGACGCGCCGCCGAACGTGACCGTCGTCGAGCGTGCTCCGCACAGCGAGGTCCTCCGCCACGCCTCCGCGGTGGTGACGCACGCCGGGCACGGCACCGTGATCAAGGCGCTGGCGGCGGGCGTGCCCGTGGTGGCGATCCCGCTCGGCCGCGATCAGCTCGACAACGCCGCCCGCGTGGCGCACCACGGCGCGGGCCTGCGGCTCAAGCCCAAGGCCAGCCCGGAGGCGATCGCGCGCGCGGTGCGGCGCGTGCTGGACGAGCCCTCGTTTGCCGCGGGCGCGCAGCGGCTCGCCGACGCGATCGCCGTGGAGACCGCCGAGGACCGGGCCGCGGCCGAGCTAGAGGCGCTTGCGTCGCTAGACTCGTCCGCTGCCAATGAGCTACGCGATAGTCAAGGTGGGCGGGAAGCAGTACCGAGTTGAGGAGGGTCAGTCGATCCTCGTCGACCGCATGCGCGCGGACGAGGGCGACAAGGTCGACCTCGAGCCGCTGCTGTTCGCCGACGGCGACAAGTCCGTGCTCGACAGCGGTGAGCTCGGCAGGGTGAAGGTCCAGGCGGTGGTCACGGGTCACGAGCGCGGGAAGAAGATCCACGGGCTGAAGTTCAAGCCCAAGCGCGGCTACAAGCGCCGCTACGGCGCTCGCTCGCACCTCACCCGCCTGGAGATCAGTTCGATCAAGGCAGGCGCGCGCAAGAAGGCCGCCGCCAAGCAGGAGGACTCGGATGGCTCATAAGAAAGGCCTCGGATCGAGCCGCAACGGCCGCGACTCCAATGCCAAGCGGCTTGGCGTGAAGGTGTTCGCGGGCCAGGCGGTGACCGGCGGCGAGATCATCGTGCGCCAGCGCGGGACGCGCTTCCACCCCGGTGAGGGCGTCGGCATCGGCAGGGACGACACGATCTTCGCCACCCGGCCCGGCACGGTGCAGTTCGCGACCGGCCGCCGTGGCCGCGTGATCTCGGTCGAGCCGGCCTCGGCCGAGTAGTTGCGGAAGCACTCGGCTCGGCCGAGTGCGCACCGACCGACTACGCTCCCGGCCCTGACCTACTCGATCGTCGCACGAGACCCGTCGAGCGGCGAGCTCGGCGTGGCAGTCCAGTCGCACTTCTTCGGCGTGGGCTCGATCGTGAGCTGGGCCGAGGCGGGCGTGGGAGCCGTGGCGACCCAGTCCGTCGTGGAGCCCGCCTACGGGCCGCGCGGGCTCGCGCTGATACGCGACGGCAAGAGCGCTCCAGCGGCGCTCCATCAGCTGCTGGCCGACGACCCCCAGGAGGCCGCGCGGCAGGTGGCGATAATCGACCGCGGCGGCCGCGTGGCCGTTCACACCGGTGCGCGCTGCATCCGATTCGCGGGGCACGCGGTGGGCGACCAGGTGAGCGCCCAGGCGAACATGATGGAGCGCGACACCGTGCCGGCGGCGATGGTGCGCGCCTATTCGGCCGCGCCGGATGCCGGGTTCGCCGAGCGGCTGCTCGCCGCACTGGATGCCGCCGAGGCCGAGGGCGGCGACATACGCGGGCGCCAGTCCGCCGCGATCCTGGTGGTCACTCCGCGCGCCACCGGCCACCCGGCCGAGGACCGGCCCATCGACCTGCGGGTGGAGGACGATCGCGACCCGGTGGGCGAGCTGCGCCGGCTGGTGAGCCTGCGCCGGGCCTATCAGCGCGCCGACGTGGGCGATCAGCTCGCCGTCGCCGGCGACGTGGAGGGCTCGCTCGTCGAGTACGAGGCGGCGCACAGGTCGCAGCCGGACAACCTCGAGCTGGCCTTCTGGCATGGCGTGGCGCTGGCCGCGAACGGCCGCGAGGAGGACGCCGCGCCGATCCTGCGCCGGACCTTCGCGGCGCAGGCCGGCTGGATCGAGCTGCTCAAGCGGCTGCCCGCCGCCGGGCTGTTCCCCGACGACGGCGAGCTGATCGCGCGGCTGATCGGCACGCGGGCCGTATCCGAACCTGAGTCCGCGCCGCCGCCGGCCGCGCTGTAGCCGTGTTTCACGACCGCGCACGCATCTACGTGCGGGGCGGCGGCGGCGGGAACGGCGTTGTCTCCTTTCGACGCGAGGCCCACGTGCCCAAGGGCGGCCCCGACGGCGGCGACGGCGGCCGCGGCGGCGACATCGTGATCGTGGCCGACCCGTCGCTGCGCGACCTCTCCGGCTTCCGGCGCGGCGCGCACTTCACGGCCAAGCGCGGCGGCCACGGCCAGGGCGCGAACAAGCACGGCGCCACGCCCGAGCTGCTCGAGGTGCGCGTCCCGCCGGGCACGGTCGTGGAGGATCAGGAGTCGGGCGACCGCTGGGACCTCGTCGAAGCCGGCCAGCGCGCGCTCGTGGCCCGCGGTGGTGGCGGGGGGCGCGGCAACAAGCAATTCGCCACCGCCACGCGCCAGAGCCCGCGCTTCGCCGAGCGCGGCCTTCCAGGCGAGGAGCGCACGCTCGACCTCCAGCTGCGGCTGATGGCCGACGCCGGGCTCGTGGGCCTGCCGAACGCGGGCAAGTCCTCGCTCCTCGCTCGGCTCACGCGCGCCCAGCCGAAGGTGGCGGACTACCCGTTCACCACCCTCGAGCCGGTGCTCGGCACGCTCGAGCGCGACGACCGCCAGCTCGTGGTGGCGGACATCCCCGGCCTGATCGAGGGAGCGAGCGCGGGCGCCGGCCTCGGGCACGAGTTCCTGGCCCACGTGGAGCGCTGCCGGCTGCTCGTGCACGTGCTCGACCTCCAGCCGCTCGACGGCTCGGACCCGGTGGAGAACTTCGAGACCGTCGAGGCCGAGCTCCACGAGCATGGCCATGGCCTGGCGGAGCTCCCCCGCATCATGGCGCTGTCGAAGGCAGACCTCGTGCCACCCGAGCAGGTGAACGAGGCGGTGGAGGAGTGGACGCGCCGCCTGAACGTCGACGTGATCGCCACCTCGGCGGCCACCGGCGAGGGGCTGGACGAGCTGGCCGGCTCGATTTTCCGGCACGTGCCGCCGGAGCGCCGCGAGGAGCCGCCCGCCGAGACGCCGGCCACCCACCGCGTATACCGCCCCGGACGCGGCGACGCATTCAACGTCGAGCGAACCGGCCCGGGGGCGTTCCGGGTCGAGGGCGAGCGCGTGGAGCGGCTGATCGCGCGGCACGACGTGGACAACGAGGAGGCGCTCCGCTACGTGGAGGAGCGCCTGCGCGCGCTCGGCGTGATCAAGGCGCTCGAGTCGGCGGGATTCGAGCCCGGCGACGACGTGGAGATCGGCGGGATGGTCTTCGAGCTCGACCCCGGCTGATACAAGTCCCGTGGTGCGCCGCCTCGCCGTCATCTGCCTGCTCCTGGCCGTCTCTGGCTGCGGCGGCGGCAACGACAACGAGGACGCCGAGCAGACCATCCGCGACTTCGTGCAGGCCACGAGGGACCGGGACGCGGACAAGTTCTGCGACGACCTCGTGACCCAGGAGTTCCTAGAGCAGACCATGGGGGCCACCGGCGACAAGGCGAAGGAGTCGTGCAAGCGCGAGTTCAACAGCCTGCGCGGGCTGCGCGTGACGCTCGTCAGGATCGAGAAGACGGAGATCGACGGCGACAAGGCGACCGTGATCGCCGTGCTGGATCGCCAGGGCCAGCGGATCAGGGAGAAGCTGCGCCTGAAGAAGGAAGGCGGCGACTGGAAGCTGGCCGGCGCGGCCCAGTAGATGGCCACGGTGGTCGTCAAGCTCGGGTCGAGCATCGTCGCTGACGAGGCTGGCGAGCTGCGCACCGACGTGTTGGAGGCGCTCTGCGACGAGGTGGCCACGCGCCACGCAGCCGGCGACGAGGTCGTCCTGGTGACCTCGGGGGCGATCGCGCGCGGGATGCGCCTGATGGAGCTGCCGATGCGGCCGACGTCGATGGAGGAGCTCCAGGCGGCCTCCGCCGTGGGGCAGGGGAAGCTCTACCGCTCCTACGACGAGCTCCTCCAGCAGCGCGGCGTGCCCTCCGCACAGGTGCTCCTGACCTTCTTCGACATGTCGGCGCGGACGCACTACCTGAACGCGCGCCACACGCTCCAGACGCTGCTGCGCTGGCGGGTGCTGCCGGTGATCAACGAGAACGACACCACCACAACCGACGAGATCTCGTTCGGCGACAACGACTTCCTCGCGGCCCAGGTGGCGATCCTGATCGGGGCCGACCGGCTCGTGCTGCTCACCGACACGGGCGGCCTCTACAGCGCCGATCCGCGCAAGGACTCCGCCGCCCGGCTCGTGGAGGAGGTGCGTTCGCTCGAGGAGCTGGAGGGCTACGACATCGGGTTGTCGAGCTCCCCGCTCGGGTCCGGCGGGATGCGCTCCAAGGTCGTGGCTGCGGAGATGGCCACGGCGGCCGGGATCCCGGTCACGATCACGAGCGGGGTCGACCGCGCTTCGGTGGCCGCCGCGCTGGCCGGCACGCCGGGCGGCACGCGCTTCCATCCGCAGGAGGGCCGCGTGTCCAGCTTCAAGCTGTGGCTGAAGTACGCCAAGCCGACCCAGGGGCGGCTCGTGGTGGACGAGGGCGCCGAGCGCGCCCTGCGCGAGCGCGGCACCAGCCTGCTGCCGGTGGGCGTGGTGGAGGTGGAGGGCGACTTCGAGGCGGGCGACGCCGTGGAGGTGCGCTGCGACGGGCGCGCCGTCGGCAAGGGCATCGTGAACTACTCGGCCGAGGAGCTGCGGAGGATCAAGGGGCTGAAGACCGACGCGGTGCGGGAGGTGCTGCCTCGGGCGACCGAGGAGGCCGTCCACCGCGACTACTTCGTGCTCGAGTAAGTGCGGCTGCGCTCCGCGTACGACCGCGAGATCGTGCGCGGCGGCGCTCGGAGTGTTCGTGCCGGTGGCGCTGCTGTCGCTGGCGCTCGACTGGGGGATCGTCGGCGTGTGGGCCGGTCTGGTGGGCCTGATCGCCGTGCGGCTCGCGACCTGCGCCTGGCGCTTCTCTAGCCGGCGCTGGGCACTGGTTGGCGCGCCTCGGCGTTGAGCGCGGTGATCGACTCGCCGCAGCGCTCGCAGCGCAGCCGGGCGTCGATCTCGCCGCCGCAGCCGCGGTGCAGCACCACGAGCGGCGGACCCGCCTCGTCGGGCGCGTGGCGGTCACCCCACTTCATCAGCGACATCAGGACGGGGAACAGGTCGAGGCCCTTCTCCGTGAGCCGGTACTCGAAGCGCTCGGGCCGCTCCTGATAGGCGTGCTTGGAGAGAATGCCTTCGTCCACGAGGCGACCCAGCCGGTCCGCGAGCACGTTGCGCGCGATGCCCAGCCGCTTCTGGAAGTCCTCGAAGCGGCTCACGCCGCGAAAGGCGTCGCGGATCACGAGCATGGTCCAGCGGTCGCCGATCGCCTCGAGGGCGCGGGCGACCGAGCACACCTGGTTGTCGTAGGTACGCGGAAGCACTCCTCGGGGGGATGGTAGCGCCTCTGGGTTGCGTCATGCAACTCTGGCTTGCTACGGTGCGTTGCATCATGCAACGCCACTGGAAGGTCCTGATCGTCACGGCCGTGGCCGTCTTCATGGGTTTCCTCGACGTGACGATCGTGAACGTGGCCTTCCCGGACATCCAGCGGGACTTCAGCGAGGCCTCGCGCGCGGACCTGTCCTGGGTGCTGAACGCGTACAACATCGTCTTCGCCGCGCTGCTCGTGCCCGCCGGCCGGCTCGCCGATCTGGTCGGGCGCCGGCGGATGTTCCTGATCGGGGTCACCGCGTTCGTCGCGACCTCGCTGCTGTGCGGGATCGCGCCGAACCAGGAGTGGCTCGTGGGCGCCCGGGTGCTCCAGGCCGCCGCTGGGGCGGTGCTGGTGCCCACCTCGCTGGCGCTCGTCCTGCCGGAGTTCCCGGCCGAGAAGCGGGCCACCGCGGTGGCGCTGTGGAGCGCCACCGGCGCGGTGGCGGCGGCGCTGGGCCCGTCCGTCGGCGGCATGCTCGTGGACTGGGCGGGCTGGCGCTGGGTGTTCTTCGTGAACGTGCCGATCGGGCTCGCGGCGCTGATCCCGGCGCGCCGGCTCCTGCGCGAGGCACGCGATCCGGAAGGGGTCGTGCCGGACGTGCTCGGCACCGTGCTGATGGTGGCGGGGGTCGGCGCGCTCGCGCTCGGCATCGTCAAGGGCCAGGAGTGGGGCTGGGACAGCGCGCGGGTGCTCGGCTCGCTCGGCGCCGCTGCGGTTCTGCTCCCGGCGGTCGTGCTGCGCTCGGCCAGGCACCGCGGCCCGGTGATCGAGCTCAGCCTGTTCCGCGCGCGCTCGTTCGCGGTGGCGAACGCCGGCATGTTCGCGTTCTCGACCGCCTTCTACGCGCTGCTGCTCTGCAACGTGCTGTTCCTGACCCAGGTGTGGGGCTACTCGATCCTGACGGCCGGCTTCGCCGTCACGCCCGGGCCGCTCACCGCCGCGCTGTTCGCGCCCGTCGGCGGGCGAGTGGCGGATCGCTTCGGGCAGCGGGTGGTGGCGGTGCCCGGCGGGCTCCTGTTCGCCGCGGGCTGCGCGCTGTTCGCGCTCGGCCTCGACGCGACGCCCGACTACGCAAGCGAGTACCTCGTGCCCACGCTGCTCACCGGCGCGGGCGTGGGCCTGAGCTTCGCCGCCTGGGGCAGCGCCGCCGTGGCGGAGCTCCCGGCCGCCCGCTTCGCCACCGGCAGCGCGGTGCTGTCGTGCGTGCGCCAGGTGGGCGCGGTGCTCGGCATCGCGGCACTGGTCGCTCTACTCGACGCGGCTCCGGCGAGCGACCCGGTGTCGGGCTTCCTGGACGCCTACACGCTGATGGCGCTGGGCGGGGCTATCGCCGCCGGCCTGGCGCTGGCGCTGGGGCGCGTGCGGGCGCTCGATAGCTCCGCGGTTCCTGTGGAAGCCCCGGCGTAACGCCCGGTACCCTCTGTTGCGATGGCCACGACCGCACAGCCGGTAGCCGAGGTCTGCGCACAGGCGAAGCGCGCGGCGCGCGACCTCGCCACCCTCGACAGCGCCACCAAGAACGCGGCGCTCGAGGCCATGGCCGGGGCGCTCGAGCAGCGCTCGCACGAGATCCTCGAGGCGAACGCGCGCGACATGGACGCGGGCCAGGAGGCGGGGCTGCACCCGGGCTTGCTCGACAGGCTGAAGCTGGACCAGGAGCGGCTGGCCGGGATCGCCCGCGACGTGCGCGCGATCGCCGCGCTGCCCGACCCCGTCGGCGAGACGATCGAGGGCCACCGGCTCGCGAACGGGCTCGACGTGAGGCGCGTGCGCGTGCCCATCGGCGTCGTGGCGGTGGTGTACGAGGCGCGGCCGAACGTGACGGTCGACTGCTCGGCCCTGTGCCTGAAGTCCGGGAACGCGATCGTGCTGCGCGGATCCTCGACGGCGGCGCACTCGAACGCGGTGCTGGCGCAGGTGGCGGCGAGCGCGGTCCAGTGGGCCGGCCTGCCCGAGGGCGCGATCTCGATCGTGAGCGGCGGCGATCGCGACGAGCTGCGCCAACTCGCCACGCAAGACGGGCTGGTCGACGTGATCATCCCGCGCGGGGGAGAGGGCCTCAAGAACGCGCTGAAGGAGCACGCCACGGTGCCGGTGATGTACGCGTCCGCGGGCGTGTGCCACGTGCTCGTGGACGCCTCGGCGGACATCGACGACGCGGTCGCGATCGCGGTCAACGCCAAGGTGCAGCGGCCGTCGGTCTGCAACGCCATCGAGACGCTGCTGGTGCACGCCGACGTGGCGTCCGAGTTCCTGCCCCGCGCGCTCGGCGAGCTGCGCGAGGCGGGCGTAGAGCTGCGCGTGGACGACAGCACGCGCGCGCTCTCCGGTGACATAGGCGACTCGCTCGTCCAGGCCACCGAGGAGGACTGGGCCACCGAGTACCACGCGCTGATCCTGTCGGTGAAGGTGGTGGACTCGCTCGAGGAGGGCATCGAGCACGTGAACCGCTACGGCACCGGCCATTCGGAGGCGATCGTCACCGGCTCGACCGGCTCCGCGCAGGCGTTCACCTCCCTGGTCGACGCGGCCGCCGTGTACGTGAACGCCTCCACGCGCTTCACAGACGGTGCCGTGTTCGGCATGGGGGCCGAGATCGGCAACTCCACCCAGAAGCTGCACGCGCGCGGGCCGATCGGGCTGCGCGAGCTGACCACCTACAAGTTCGTGGTCGAAGGCTCTGGTCAGGTTCGCGAGTAGCCGGTTTGCGCGTAGGCATCCTGGGAGGAGCATTCAACCCGCCGCACATCGGCCACCTCGTGTGTGCGCAGGAGGCGCTGGTGCAGCTGGAGCTCGACAGCGTCGTGCTCATCCCGGTCGGCGAGGCTCCCCATCGCGAGCTTCAGGACGACCCGGGTCCCGAGGCGCGGCTCGAGATGGTCGAGCTGGCGATCGCGGACGACGACCGCCTCACCAGCTCGCGTATCGAGATCGACCGGGAGGGCCCGTCGTACACCCTGGACACGCTCGACGAGCTCCACAAGGAGTCGCCGAAGGACGAGCTGTTCCTGATCCTGGGCGGCGACCAGGCGGCGGCGCTGGCCACCTGGCACGAGCCGGAGAAGGTGCTCGAGAGCGCCACGGTGGCCGTGTTCGAGCGCATGAGTTGGGGCCGCAACGGGATCATGATCAAAATCGGGCGCATGCCGGGGGCGGAGCGGGTGCGCTACCTCGACATGCCGATGATCCAGGTCTCGTCCTCGGTGATCCGGCGGCGGTTGCGTGAGGGCCTGCCGATCCGGTACCTGGTCCCTGAAAAGGTGGCCGAGTACATCGCCAGTCACGAGCTGTACGGCGGGAAGGGAAGCCCCAAGGAGGCGCTGACCAAGTGAGCGCTGCGGACCCGACCCAGGACTCGGTCGCGCTCGCCGAGCGCATCGCGGCGATCGCGGCCGACAAGAAGGCGATCGACATCCGCGTGATCGACCTGCGCGGGATCGTCTCCTACACCGACTTCTTCGTGATCGCCTCGGGCAACACGGAACGCCAGGCGAAGGCGATCCACGACGCGATCTACGAGGAGCTGAAGCACGACGGCGACGAGCGCCTGCTCCCCCGCCGCACGGAGGGCGACCGAGAGGCCCGCTGGATCCTGCTCGACTACTGGGACGTGGTCGTCCACATCTTCACCCCGGACGCGCGCGAGTACTACCGCCTCGAGCACCTCTGGGGCGAAGCACCAGCCCGCTCAGTCGGCTGACCGTCTTCCGTCCGGTCATCGTGCGAACATGTGTTCGTGCAGTCGACGAACCGCAAAGGGGCAATAGCCGAGACCAAGATCGCCGCCGCCGCGACCGAGCTGGGCATCGCCGTCCTCCGCCCAATAGTGGACCACACGCCGCTACGACCTCGCGTTCGAGATCGGCGACCGCATCCTCCGAGTGCAGTGCAAATGGGGCGGCCTCTCCGAAGACGGCGCGGTCATCAAGGTCAACCTCACGAGCTCCTGGTGCACGCCCATGGCTACGAACACAGGCCCTACGAGCAGGAGAAATCGATCTGGTCGCCGTCTATTGCGGGGATCTCGACCGTTGCTACCTTCTGCCGCGCGAGCTCGCAGTCGGCCGGCGCGGTGATCTGCCTACGGCTGACGCCGCCGAAGAATGGCCAGAGGGCATGCTCTCCATCCTGCGGTAGATTTTGAGCTTCCTGGGGCTGTAGCTCAGTTGGCAGAGCGGTTGCATGGCATGCAACAGGCCAGGGGTTCGAGTCCCCTCAGCTCCACTTCACCACCCGGCCCGCCGGAGATCCTCCGCGGGTGGGCGCCCACCGAGTTCCGCAACCACTTCGGCTACTACCTGGAACGCGCGGCCGACTGGCCACGAGATCCTCATCAGCCGCCAGGGGGCGCCCATACGCCCGCCTGATCCCGGTCGCACCGCGGCTCGCGGCAGTCGCTTGAGCCGGCCCTACCGGACAAACGTCCAGTCAAGCGGGGCGGTTTTTGGCCCGACAAGTGACGTGTGCCTCCCGCCCCGGGACCTGTCAGTGGACGCCGTCGCCTAGCGGCCCTCGGCGCGGTCGCGCTGGCCGCGTTCGGCATCGCGCTGGCCGCCCGCGAGTCCGGCGCCCTCGAGCCGCTCGAGCGCGAGGCGCTCAAGGCGCGCTTCGACGTTCGCGGCACCGAGCCGGTCACGGGGCTGCTCGTCGTCGGGATCGACGACGACACCTTCGGCGACCTTCAGAAGCGCTGGCCCTTCCGCCGCTCGCTCCACGGCACCATGGTTCGCAAACTGCACGCGGCCGGCGCGCGCGAGATCGTCTACGACATCCAGTTCACCGAGCCCACGAAGCCACGCGAGGACCTCGCTCTCTTCAACGCGATCGGCGACGCCGGCGGGGCCGTGCTGGCCACGAGCGAGAGCGATTCGAGCGGGGGCACGGACGTGCTCGGTGGCGACGCCAACCTGCGCAGCGTCGGCGCCCGCGCCGCGGCCTCCGACCTGCGCAACGACACGAGCGGCGCGATCGCCAGCTTCCCGCGCGCCGCGGGCGCGCTCGACAGCATCGCCGTGGTCGCCGCCGAGCGCCTCACCGGGCACTCGCCGGACCCGGACGGCTTCCGCGACGGCAAGGCCTGGATCGACTACCGCGGCCCGCCCGGGACGATCCCGACGGTCTCGTTCTCGGACGTCATCGAGGACCGCGTGCCCGACGAGCGGATTCGCGGCCAGATCGTGGTCGTGGGCGCGACCGCTCCGACGCTGCGCGACGTGCACTCCACACCCGTCGGCGGCGAGGAGCTGATGCCGGGCGCCGAGGTGCAGGCGAACGCCATCTGGACCGCGCTGAACGGGCTCCCGCTGCGCTCGGCTCCGCTCGGGGTCGACATCCTGCTGCTCGCCCTGCTCGCGATGCTCGCTCCGCTCACGCGCTGGCGCCTGCCGCTCGGGGTGGTCGGCGCCGTGACCGTCCTCGCGGGTGCCGGCTTCCTCGCCGGCGCGCAGTTCGCCTTCGAGAGCGGCACGATCGTGGACGTGGCCGCGCCGCTCGTGGCGCTGCTGATCGGCGCGTTCGGAGCCATCGCCTGGAGCGAGTTCGCCGAGCGCCGCGTACGCCACCGCGTCACGCGCGACAACGAGCTGCTCGAGCAGCGCGTGCGCGAGCGCACCGCCGACCTCGCCGAGGCGGAGCGCGAGATCGCGCACCGGCTCGGCGTGGCCGTGGAGTGGCGCGACGCCGAGACCGGCGTGCACATCGAGCGCATGGGCCGGCTCTGCGAGCGGCTCGCGCGCGAGGTGGGCATGACCGCCGAGCAGGCCGAGTTGCTGCGCCACGCCAGCGCCCTTCACGACGTCGGCAAGGTCGGCATCAGCGACGAGATCCTGCTGAAGCCGGGCAAGCTCGACCCCGCGGAGTGGGCGACGATGAAGACGCACACCACGATCGGCGCGAGCATCCTGTCCGGCTCGCGCTCCGAGCTCGTGCAACTGGCGGAGCAGATCGCCCTCAGCCACCACGAGCGCTGGGACGGCAGCGGCTACCCGCAGGGACTCGAGGGCGATCAGATCCCGCTGGCGGCCCGCATCTGCGCCGTCTGCGACGTGTTCGACGCGCTGCTCTCCCCGCGCCCGTACAAGGACGCGTGGCCGCTACGCGAGGTGATCAGCGAGCTGTCGAGCCTGCGCGGGACCCACCTCGATCCCGCGCTAGTCGACGCCTTCCTACCGCTGGCCACAGATCTCCACGGCGAGTGGTTCGGCGAGGCCGCACTCCCCACGGATGCCGCGCACCCGGGCGCGGCCGCCGCTTAGTCCGCGGCGCGGACCCTCCGCCGGGCGTCCGCCCAGCGGATCGTCTCGAACAAGATCACGGCCGAGGTCACGGCAGCGGCCAGCGCGAGCGCGACCAGCGCGTCAACCTCGGTGGCCAGCGGGATCAGACAGAGGCATGCCACCAGGGCGACCAGCCGTGGCCGGTTCACCGAGCGCACGTTGCGCAGGCGGAAGCCGAGATGGCCGGCGTAGTAGAGGGCCACGCCCCCGAACAGCGCGACGGCCGGGACCGTGTCGAGCGGCTTGTCCACGTCCCCGATCACCTTCTTCACCCCGAGCGCGACCAGCACGATGCCCGCGATCATCGGCAGGTGTAGGTAGCTGTACGAGTCGCGCGCGAGCAGGAGTAGGCGCTCTCCGCGCGCCTCGCGGAAGTGGCGCTCGGACACGAGCGCGACCACGTCGAAGTACGCCCACCAGAGCGCGCAGGCGAGCACCAGCCCCAGCAGCGCCGCGGCCACCACGCCCGCATCGATCTCGCCCTCAAGCCCGGCGCCGATCGCCACGATCGACTCGCCGAGCGCGATGATCACGATCAGCGAGAAGCGCTCCGCGAAGTGCGCGGGGGAGACGCGGAAGCCGCTCACGCCGAACACGTACGGCCCGGAGAAGTCGAGCGCGAGCGCGAGGATCCAGACGAGCGCCTGCGCGGTGCCGTCGAGGAATGAGGCCGCGATCAGGAGCGCCGGCGCGGGGAGGGCGGTGCGCGCCAGGCGGCGGATCGCCTCGGCGGCGTCGAGGTCGTCGTTTGCCTCGGCGAAGATGAAGATGTGGAGCCAGCGGGCGACCGCGTAGGCCACGGCGAACAGCAGGGCGTCGTCGTCGAACGCGTTCGGCACGGCCAGCGCGGCCACCAGGAACGCGCCCATCACGGCGAACATGAGCAGGCGCTCGCGGTCCTCCTCAGCCGCTATGTAGTTGGTGAGCCACGCGTACGCGCCCCACGCCCACCACAGCGCGGCCAGGACGAGCATGCCCTGACCGAGCCCCGTCCAGGTCGGGTGGTTCGACATCAGCTGCGTGACCTGCGTCAGTGCAAAGACGAAGACCAGGTCGAAGAAGAGCTCCAGCGGCGCAACCCGTTTTTCGCTTGTCTCTGCCATTTCGCGGACAAACGTTCCATAAAGAAGCGGACGGCGGGGTCGATGCAGCATGGATGCGCGTCAGAATGCCGATCGCGGTGGGGCTGGTTGTCCTGTTTCTCGGAGCCGGGACTGGCCTTGCCACGGCCGGCGGCCCGAGCGTCACCGAATTCGAGACCGGGCTGACGACCAACGTCCAGCTGTGGGGAATCACCTCCGGGCCGGACGGAAACAGCTGGTTCACGGAGGACAACAACAACGCCGTCGGGCGCGTCACCCCGGCCGGGGTAATCACCGAGTTCACGGCGGGCTTCCCCACCGGCAACCCCCGCGGCATCGTCACCGGCCCCGACGGCAACCTCTGGGTCGCACAGGCGGGCGGCGACGGCGCGATCGCACGCGTGACCAAGTCCGGCGAAGTGGTCGAGTTCCCCGTCCCGACTGCCGGCGACCCGACCGACATCGCGGTCGGCCCGGACGGCAACCTCTGGTACGTGGACCCCGCGGCGAACGTGGTCGGCCGCATCACTCCCGAGGGCTCGATCACCGAGTTCACCGACGGGCTCAGCACGGGCGCCGAGCCCACCTCGATCGTGAAGGGCTCCGACGGCAAGCTCTGGTTCACCGAGCACGCCACGGGCAAGATCGGCAGGATCACGACCGCCGGGGTGATCACGGAGTTCAGCAGCGGCCTGTCCGGCAGCGGCGAGCCCGCCGACATCGCGGCCGGCCCGGACGGCAACCTCTGGTTCACGCTGCAGGCCGACCCCGGCGGCATCGGCCGCATCACCACCGCGGGCGACGTCATGGAGTTCAGCGACGGCATGACCATGAACTCGAGCCCGCTCGGCATCGCCGCGGGCCCCGACGGCGCACTGTGGTTCACCGAGTCGGCCGCCCCCGGGCGGATCGGCCGCATCACGACAGAGGGCGACATCACCGAGTACTCCGCAGGACTGGTCGCGATCTCGAACCCCTGGTTCATCGCCGCCGGCCCCGACGGGAACATGTGGTTCACCGGCAACAACCTGCTGGGTCGCGTGGCGCGGATCACCCTGCCGCCGCTGGTGCGCGAGCTGGCCGCGGATCAGATCGGACCCACCTCCGCGCGCCTGCGCGGCAAGGTCCGCCCGAACTCGCAGGCCACCACCTATTACTTCGAGTACGGCTCCAGCGCCGACTACGGGAACACTAGCCCGACGGCCTACGCGGGCAGCTCCTACGACCTCGCGCAGGTCCAGGCGACCGTCGACGGCCTCGCCCCTGCCACGAAGTACCACTACCGAGTCGTGGCCGAGAACGACGCCGGCACGACCATCGGCCCGGACCGGGTCTTCGCCACGGCCCCGCTCCCCGTGACCGAGACGCCTGAGCCGAAGCCGGAGCCCGAGCCGGAGTTCGCGAAGACCGTCGTCGCCGACGGCGAGGGCGTGCGCTTCAAGGCGCCCGGTGGAACGTGGCAGACGCTCGCCGCCGGTGCCGAGCTCCCCCTCGGCGTGGCACTCGACGCGCGCCGCGGGAAGGTCAACCTCACCAGCGTGGGCTGCCGCGGCGGGGTCCAGACCGGGACCTTCGGGGGCGGAGTCTTCTCCGTGCGCCAGCCGCGCGCCGGCTGCGGACGGGTGGACGTGTACCTGCGCGGCGGAAGCTTCAGGCGCTGCGCGCGGCCGGCACGGCGCGGAAGCTCAAGCCGGGCCAGCGCCTCGAGGACGCGCAGGGTGCGGCGGCTCTGGGGTCGCGACAGCGGCGGCAGGTACCGCAGCCACGGGCGCCACAGCCACGCCACAGTGCGCGGCACCCGCTGGCTGACTCTGGATCGCTGCGACGGCACGCTCACCCGCGTGACGAACGGGGCGGTCGTGGTGCGTGACTTCAGGCGCCACCGCAACGTGCTCGTGCGCGCGGGCCATTCCTACCTCGCGAAGGCCAAGCCGGCGCGGAGGACCCGCCGCCGATAGCGCCTCCACCATTGCCTATGCAATGCTTAGGCAATGGCGAAGGACGAAGGACTCCTCCTCGGGGACGCCGCCCGCGCGATCGGGGTGAGCGTCGACACCCTCAGGCGCTGGGAGCGCGCCGGCAACCTGCGCACCAGGCGCGACGGCGCCAACCGCCGCAGGGTCTCGCAGCGCGAGATCCAGCGCCTGGCGCAGCGCCCGAACCGGCACCGCGCCGGCGACTCGCTGTCCGCCCGTAACCGCTTCCCCGGCGTGGTCCGCTCGGTCGAGGCGGACGGCGTGATGGCGGTGGTCGAGATCGAGGCAGGCCCGCACAGGATCACCGCCGCGATCACGCGCGACGCCGTCGAGGAGCTCGGGCTGGCGCCCGGCGTGCCCGCCACCGCCGCCGTCAAGGCCACGTCGGTGATGGTGGAGCGCGGGTGAGGCGTGCGGTGCTGGCGGGGCTCCTGCTCGTGGCCGTCTGCGCCGGCTGCGGGGACGACGACGACGCGAGCCCGCGGCTGGTGGTGTCGGCCGCCTCGTCGATGACGGAGGCGCTCACCGCCTGCAGCCCGGACTTCGGCGGCGCCGACGTGCGCCTCTCGTTCGCAGGCTCGGACGAGCTCGCGGCTCAGATCCGGCAGGGCATCGAGCCCGACGTCTACGCGGCGGCCAACACGAAGCTGCCCGACGAGCTGAACAAGGAGGGGCTGCTCTCGAAGCCGGTCGAGTTCGCCACGAACCAGCTCGTGATCGCGGTGCCGAAGGATTCCGAGATCCAGTCGGTGCAGGACCTCGCGCGCGACGGGTTGAAGCTCGCCGTGGGGTCCGAATCGGTTCCGATCGGCTCCTACACGCGCGAGGTGCTGGCGCGGCTGCCCAAGGCGGAGTCCGACGCAATCCTCGCCAACGTGCGCTCGAACGAGCCCGACGTGAAGGGCATCGTCGGCAAGCTCACACAGGGCGCCGCCGACGCGGGCCTCGTGTACGTGACGGACGTGAACGCCGCCGGCGACGAGCTCAGGGCCGTGAAGCTGCCGGCGGAGCTCCAGCCCGAGGTGACCTACGCGGCCGGCGTGGTGAAGGGCGCGAAGCAGCCCGACGAGGCGCGCGAGTTCGTGGACGGCCTTACCGACGGCGCCTGCGCGGACGCGCTTGCCGAGGCGGGATTCGGAGCACCGTAGTGCGCGCGTTCCCGGTGCTGCTTGCGCTGGCGCTGGCCGCTGCCCTCAGCTTCCTGACCCTGCCGGTGGTGGCGATCTTCGTGGACTCGAGCCCCGCCGACCTGATCGACAGCCTCGGCGAGCCGGGCGCCCTCGACGCCCTCTGGCTCAGCCTCCGCACGACCGCGATGGCGCTCGCGATCATCCTGCTCGTCGGCACGCCGGCCGCCTACCTGCTGGCCACGCGCTCCTTCCGTGGCAAGGCGCTGGTAGTGACGCTCGTGGAGCTGCCCCTGGTCCTGCCGCCGGCGGTGGCCGGGATCGCGCTGCTCGCGGCGGTCGGGCCGTCGGGGATCCTCGGCGGCGCGGTCGACGCCGCCGGAATCGAGCTGACGCTCGAGACCGCGGGCGTGGTGGTGGCGCTCACCTTCGTCGCCTCCCCGTTCTACGTGCGCCAGGCGATGGCGGCGTTCGCGGCCGTGGACCGCACCCTGCTCGACGCGTCGCGCACGCTCGGAGCCTCGGAGGCGCGCGGCTTCCTCCGCGTGATGATCCCCGCCGCGCTGCCGGGCCTGGCCGCCGGCACCGCGCTCGCGCTGGGCCGCGCCCTCGGGGAGTTCGGCGCGACGCTCATGTTCGCGGGCTCCTTCCAGGGCATCACGCAGACCGTTCCACTGGCGATCTACGACCGCTTCTCCACCAACTTCGACTCCGCGCTCGCCCTCTCGGCCGTGCTCGTGGCGATCTCGGCGGCCATCCTCCTCTCGGTCAAGCTCGTCCAGGGCAGCGAGGCACTCGGCGGTGCTCCGGGTTGAGGCGCAGACGCGGCTCGGGGCGCTCGCCCTCGACGTCGCGCTCGAGGTCCGACCCGGTGAGTGCCTCGCGCTCGCGGGCCCCTCCGGCGCGGGCAAGACCAGCGTGCTGCGGGTGGCCGCCGGGCTGCTGCGCCCGGAGCGCGGGCTCGTGGAGGCGGGCGGCGAGACCTGGCTCGACACGGCGCGTGGGATGGACGTGCCGCCGGAGCGGCGTCGCTGCGGGTACGTGTTCCAGGAGTACGCGCTCTTCCCTCACCTGACGGCGTGGCAGAACGTGGCCTATCCGCTGCGCGGGGTGCCGCGGCGCCAGCGCCGCGAACGGGCGCTCGGCCTGCTCGAGCGCTTCGGGATGCGCGAGCTCGCGGACGCTCGCCCGCGGACGCTGTCGGGCGGCGAGCGCCAGCGCGTGGCGCTCGCGCGCGTCCTCGCCCGCGAGCCGGGCGTGCTGCTGCTCGACGAGCCGCTCTCCGCGCTCGACGCGCGCACCCGCGCCGGGGCCGCGCGCGAGCTCGCATCCGTGCTGCGCCAGGTCGAGACGCCGGCGCTGCTCGTGACCCACGACTTCGCCGAGGCGGCGCAGCTCGGCGACCGCGTCGGCGTGATCGACTCCGGCCGCGTGATCCAGGAGGGGACGCCCAGCGAGCTCGCGGCCTCGCCGCGGTCGGCGTTCGTGGCCGACTTCACCGGGGCGGTGGTGCTCACCGGGGTGGCGCGCGGCGGCCCGGATGGCCTCACGCACGTGGTAGCTCGACGGCGGCGGCGAGGTCACCAGCACGGATAGTGGCGAGGGGCCGGTGGCCGTGAGCGTCTACCCGTGGGAGATCGCGATCGAGCCGGCCGCGGCCGCGAGGCCCCCCGGTTCCACGCAGAACCACGTCGCCGCTGAGGTCCTCTCGCTCACGCGGATCGGCAACCGCGTGCGGCTCGGCCTGGGCGGACCGCAGCCGCTGGCGGCGGAGATAACCGGCGTCGCGGCGGACCAGCTCGAGCTGCGCGCCGGGGCGCGGGTGATCGCGAGCTGGAAGGCCTCCGCCACGCGGCTAGTGGCCATCTAGGCGCGTGGATACCCTTGCGCATCGACGTGGAGCGCTACGACCCGAAGACGATCGAGCCCAAATGGCAGAAGATCTGGGCCGACGAGCACACCTGGGAGGTCTCGAACGAGCCCGACGACCGCCCCAACGCATACGTGCTCGAGATGCTGCCCTACCCGTCCGGTGAGCCGCACATCGGGCACCTGAAGACGTACTCGGTCGGCGACGCCGTGGCGCACTTCTCGCGCCGCAACGGCCACCGCGTGCTGCACCCGATGGGCTACGACGCGTTCGGGCTACCGGCCGAGAACCACGCGATCAAGACCGGCCGCCATCCGCGCGAGTCCACCGAGGAGGCGATCCGCGAGTTCCAGCGCCAGTTCCGCGAGTGGGGGATCTCGATCGACTGGACGCGCGAGTTCGGCACCCACGAGCCCGAGTACTACCGCTGGACCCAGTGGATCTTCCTGCGCCTGTACGAGCGCGGGCTCGCCTACCGCAAGGAGGCGGCGGTCAAGTGGTGCCCCAAGGACCAGACCGTGCTGGCCAACGAGCAGGTGATCGACGGGCGCTGCGAGCGCTGCGGCACGCTGGTCGAGGTCAAGCAGCTCGAGCAGTGGTTCTTCCGCATCACCGACTACGCGGACCGCCTGCTGGAGGACATGACGAGGATCAAGTGGCCGCCGCACGTGGTGACCATGCAGGAGAACTGGATCGGGCGCTCGGAGGGCGCGGAGGTGGTGTTCCGCTGCGAGGAGCTCGGGATCGACTACCCCGTCTTCACCACCCGCCCGGACACGATCTTCGGCGCGACCTTCTTCGTGCTGGCGCCCGAGCATCCGGACGTGCTGCGGCTGAACGACTCGCCTGAGGTCCACGACTACGTGAACCGCTCGCTGAACGAGACGCCCGAGGAGCGCGGCG
Source organism: uncultured Thermoleophilaceae bacterium (assembly GCA_963771715.1). Lineage (GTDB taxonomy): Bacteria > Actinomycetota > Thermoleophilia > Solirubrobacterales > Thermoleophilaceae > JACVRW01. Next base: position 268,266 of record CAVYUQ010000008.1, on the reverse strand, counting down.
ACGAGCACAAGGAGAAGACGGGCGTGCCGCTCGGGCACACCGTCACGAACCCGGCCACCGGTGAGGAGATCCCGATGTGGGTGGCCGACTACGTGCTGCTGGAGTACGGCACGGGCGCCGTGATGGGCGTGCCGGCGCACGACGAGCGCGACTACGAGTTCGCCGAGAGGTTCGGCATCGAGATCCGGCGCGTGATCGAGTGCGGCGACCTGCCCTGCACGGACGACGGGCCGATGGTGAACTCGGGCCGCTTCGACGGCCTGAACAACCGCGAGGCCTACGAGCAGATCGTGGACTGGCTCGAGTCCGAGGGGAAGGGCAAGCGCTCGGTGAACTACCGCCTGCGCGACTGGCTGCTGTCGCGGCAGCGCTACTGGGGCTGCCCGATCCCGATGCTCTACTGCGAGACGGACGGCCTCGTGCCGGTGCCGGACGACCAGCTGCCGGTGAAGCTCCCCGACGTCGAGGACTACACGCCGAAGGGCAAGCCGCCGCTCGCGACCGCGGAGGACTGGGTGAACACCACCTGCCCGAAGTGCGGAGGCCCGGCCCGCCGCGAGACCGACACGATGGACACCTTCGTCGACTCGGCCTGGTACTTCCTGCGCTACTGCGACCCGCACAACGACCGCGCGGCCTGGGACCGCGAGGTCGTGGACAGGTGGATGCCTGTCGACCAGTACATCGGCGGCATCGAGCACGCGATCCTGCACCTGATGTACGCGCGCTTCTTCGTGAAGGCGCTCGCGGACATGGACCTGGTGGGCGTGCAGGAGCCGTTCGCCCGGCTCTTCACCCAGGGGATGATCACGCGCGACGGCGCGAAGATGTCGAAGTCGAAGGGGAACGTGGTCTCCCCGCAGGACCTGGTGGAGGAGCACGGCGCGGACACGGCGCGCTGCTACATCCTCTTCATCGGGCCGCCGTCGCTTGACGCCGACTGGCAGGACGCCGGCGTGGGCGGCGTGCACCGCTTCCTGTCGCGGCTGTGGACGGCCGCCGTGGAGGCGGCGCAGAGCACCTCACCCGACGACTCGCCCGGCGCCGAGGGCGAGCTGCTCCGCAAGGCCCACTGGGCGATCGACAAGGTCACGCACGACATGCAGACGGACTTCGCCTTCAACACCGCGATCGCCGCGGTGATGGAGCTCACGAACGAGATCTACAGGCAGCGGGACTCCGCGCCGCCCGGCGACGTGCGCTTCGCCGTCGCCACGGCGGCCTCGCTGATCTTCCCGTTCGCCCCGCACCTCGGAGCGGAGGTGTACGAGCTGATGACCGGCAGCCGGGTCTGGGAGGAGCCCTGGCCGCAGGCCGACCCGGCGCTGCTCGAGCGCGACGAGATCCAGCTCGTGGTGCAGGTGAACGGCAAGCTGATCGACCGCCTGCCGGCTCCCGCGTCCGCGACCCAGGAGCAGCTGGAGGAGCTGGCCCGGGGGTCCGACAAGCTCGCCGCGCGTTTGAACGGGAGGGAAATCGTCAAGACTGTTGTCGTGCCCGGCAAGCTCGTGAACTTCGTGGTCCGATGAACGCTCGTCCGCGGGAGACCCAGATTCCGATCGGGCCGGTGGTGGCGGCCGTCGGCGGTGTGCTTCTGATCGTGAGCCTCGGCCTCGACTGGTACGGGCCGTTCTCGGGCTTCTCGAGCTTCGAGTTCCTGGACCTGCTCCTGGTGGTGCTCGCGCTGGTCACACTCGCGGTGCTCGCCGCGGCGCTCGGCCTGCTGCGCACGCCGCTTCGGCCCGGCACTCCGCTGGTCGTGGGTGTGGTCGCGCTGCTGGTCGTGGTGAGCCAGCTGATCAACCACCCGCCGGTCGGCAACGGGCGCGACGTGGAGACCGGCCTGTGGCTCGGCCTGGGCGGCGCCGCGCTGATGCTCGCCGGCGCCATTCTCTCGACCGCTCGCATCGCGATCGCCGTGGAGCCGCGGACGCGCGCGGCGAGCCCCGCACCGCCGCCCGACCAGGCACCCACCGTCTCGGACGAGCCTCGGCCCTGACCGCGTACGTCGCGGTCGTCGGCGCGGGCGAGGGCGAGTGGCCGGCCGCCGAGGCGGTCGGGCGTGAGCTGGCCGAGCGCGGCGCGGTGGTCGTCTGCGGCGGCCTGGGCGGCGTGATGGAGGCCGCGTGCCGCGGCGCGAAGGAGGCCGGCGGGGTGACCGTGGGCATCCTGCCGGGGACCGACCGGGCCGCCGCCAACGCCTTCGTCGACGTGGCCATTCCGAGCGGCCTCGGCGAGGCGCGCAACGCGCTGGTCGTCCGCGCCGCCGATGCGCTGATCGCCGTGGGCGGCGGCTACGGGACGCTGTCCGAGATCGCGCTCGCGCTGAAGGCGGGCAAGCGCGTCGTGGGGCTCGACTCGTGGGACATCGAGGGCGTCGTCGCGGTGGCCGACCCGGCTGCCGCCGTCGCAGCCGTGCTCGGGGATTCGCTCACCTAGACTCGCCGCTTCGTGGCCGGCCAGTCCGACACCCCCTACCTCGACGCCCTGCGCGCGTACGCCGCGCGCAAGCCGGGTCGTTTTCACGTGCCCGGCCACAAGGGCGGGCCCGGCGCGGACCCCGGGCTGGTGGAGGCGATCGGCGAGCACGCGCTCGCGCTCGACATCCCGGCGCTCACGGACGGCATCGACGTGGGCGAGGAGCCGACGCCGTTCGTGCTCGCCCAGCAGCTGGCGGCGGAGGCGTGGGGCGCGAGGCGGACCTGGTGGCTCGTGAACGGGGCCTCGCAGGGAAACCACGTGGCGCTGCTGGCGCTCGGACACGCGGGCCAGCAGGTGGTCACCCAGCGCAACGCACACTCGAGCACGATCGACGCGCTGGTGATGTCGGGGCTGCGGCCGACCTTCGTGGCGCCCGAGCTCGACCCCGAGCTGCACATCGCGCACTGCATGACGCCGGAGGCGCTGGACCGCGTGCTCCGGGAGACGCCGGACGCGGTGGGGGCCACGGTCGTCTCGCCGACCTACTTCGGCGCGGTGGCCGACGTCGCCGGGCTGGTCGAGGTCGCGCACAGCCACGGCGTGCCGCTGGTCGTGGACGAGGCCTGGGGCGCGCACCTGGCCTTCCACGAGGACCTGCCCGCTCCCGCGCTCAGCCTCGGCGCCGATCTCGTCATATCGAGCACGCACAAGATCGTGGGGAGCCTGACCCAGTCGGCCATGATCCACCTCGGGCACGGCGACCTGATCTCGGAGGGCGTGGTGGACCGCTGCGTAACGCTCGTGGAGTCCACCAGCCCGAACGCGCTGCTGTACGCCTCACTCGACACGGCGCGGCGCAGCGCCGCCACCCGCGGCCGCGAGGAGCTCGACGAGACGCTGAGAGCGCTCGCCCGCATGCGCGAGGCGGTGCGCGAGATCCCCGGACTCGACGTGCTCGACGAGCGCCTGGCCGGGGCCCCGGGAGTGTTCGACTACGACCCCCTGCGGCTCGCCATCGACGTGCGCGGCACGCGCGCGAGCGGCTACGAGCTGTCGCGCATGCTGCGCGAGCAGCACGACGTGATCATGGAGCTCGCGGGCGAGAACGTCATGGTCGCCGTCTACGGGATGGGCGAGGACGCCGGCGCCGCCAGCGAGCGGCTTCTGAAGGCGCTGCGCGAGACCGTGGCAACGGTGAGTGCCACGCTGGGTTCCGCGGAGGGCGAGCAGTTCGCGCCGCCGCCGCCGTGGGGCGAGCTCGTGATGACGCCGCGCGAGGCGTTCCTGGGGCCGCAGGAGATCGTTCCGGCCCGCGAGGCGGTCGGGCGTGTGGCTGCGGAGTCGCTCGCCGCCTACCCGCCCGGCATCCCGAACGTGCTGCCGGGCGAGCGCCTCACCGCCGAGACGCTCGACTACATCGAGCAGACCATCGCTCACGGCGGCAGCCTGCGCGGGGCGAGCGACCGCGAGCTGAAGACGCTGCGGGTGGCGCTCGAGTTCTAGGCCGCCACGCGCTCGCGCCGCAGCGCCTGCATCAGGCAGTGAGCGCCGCCGCCGCCGAGCGTGAAGGCCGCCAGCTCGGGGTCGTAGACCGTCAGCCCCAGCGCACGCAGGCGCTCGTTGAGGTCCTTCGACTCCGCGCTCGTGAGCACACGGTCGCCACCCAGGCACACTCCGTTCACGCCGAGCCGGAGCGCGTCGGCAAGCGAGACCGGCACGATCTCCACGCTCTTCTCCTCGAGCCAGCGCACGAAGCCGGTGCCCACCTGCTCGACGCAGACAGCCGCGAGCTTCTCGCCGAGCATGGCCGCGAGCACGTCGATGTGGAGGAAGTGCGGCGGGATGCGCTCGATCCGCACCTCCCAGCCGTCGGCCTCGAGCCAGCCCGCCAGCTGCCTGGCCGCCGGCTCCTGCGTGCGCTCCTCGCCGTTCCCGATCACCGCCACGCCGGGCTCGACGATCATGAAGTCGCCGCCCTCGAGCGCGGCCGCGGTGATCATGCGGTGGATCGGGATCCCGCTCTGCTCGTAGAAGCGGATCACCGGCGCGTACTCGCCGCGACGCCACCACTGGTTGCACTGGGTCACGATTGGGCCCTGCGGCACGTTGATGCTCGAGTCGCGCGCGAACACCTGGTAGGGGAGGGCGGGATCGGGCTCGAGCAGGTGCACGCGCACGCCCGCCTCCTCGTACACGCTCACCATCTCGGCGTGCTGGCGCAGGGCGTCCTCGCGGCTGAAGCTGAGCCCGCTCTCGAGCGTGGCGCGGGAGATGGCGCTGGCCGGCAGCCAGCGGAAGTTGTCCGGCGGGCAGAGCAGCACGTCAAGCAGGCGTCCATACTCCGAGTCCACGCCCCAGCCCGGCTCCACACGCGTCCCTGACTCCATCTCCGATGTCCCTTCGCTCGTCACGGCCCCGATTCTATGAGTGACGTGGCCCGCCGCCGCGTCGTGGTCCACGGCCACGTCCAGGGAGTGTTCTTCCGCGACAGCTGCCGCCGCGAAGCGGAGACCCGCGGCGTGGCCGGCTGGATCACCAACCGGCGGGACGGCGCGGTCGAGGCGGTGTTCGAGGGCGACCCCGCGGCCGTGGCCGCGCTCGTCGATTTCTGCCGGCGCGGGCCGCGCGGAGCCGACGTGCGCTCGGTCGAGGAGACCAGCGAGGAACCCGAGGGCCTGAGCGGCTTCCAGGTGCGCTGAGCCCCGACGCCTAAGCGTCACGCTCGCTTTACGTTCGGCGCCCACGCGTAACGCGACTCTTCGTACGTTCGCGCGGTGCCGGAGGGCTCGCGCTCCACGATCGTGATCTGGGTTATCGCCGCCGTGCTGGCGACGGTCGCCGCCGTGCGAATTCTGCGGGACGACCGGCCGCCACCGGCAGCCGTAAGCGTCTCGGACGGGCCCGCGGCCGCGCACGACAAGGAGGGCGCCAGCGGGAGCCGGGACATCTACGTGCACGTGGCAGGTGCGGTTCGCCGACCCGGTCTGATGAAGCTGCCACCCGGGTCGCGCGTGGCGGTGGCGCTGGCGCGTGCCGGCGGACCGAGCCGGCGGGCCGACCTCACCGCCGTGAACCTCGCCGCCCGCCTCCAGGACGGCCAGCAGATCGTCGTGCCCACCGCAGGAGCGGCCGCCGACGCGGGCGGCGCCGGGCCTGCGGGCGCCGGGACCGAGGCGCTCGGCGCCGCCGCCGGGCCGCCCGGCGTCAAGGTGCACCTCTCGACCGCCACCGTCGAGCAGCTCGACGGCATCGACGGCATCGGCCCGACGCTCGCGCAGCGCATCGTCGAGTACCGCGACGCCCACGGCGGCCTCCGCTCACTGGCTGAGCTCGCGCAGGTCGAGGGCATTGGCGAGAAGCGGCTCGCCACGCTGCGCGAAGCGCTCCAGCCGTGAGCTCGCCCGCGAACTGGCCGCCGCCGGCGCCGCAAGTTTCGCTCGCCCGCCGCCCCTGGCACGTGGCCGTCGGCTCGCTTGCCGCCGGCCTCGCGCTCTCGCAGGCGGAGACTCCGCTCGCGATCGCCGCTGCGGCGGCGCTGCTCGCCTGTTTCGGGTGGCTGCGGGCGCCTGGACTGGGGTGCGTTGCTGCCGTCCTGCTGCTGGCGGGCAGCGCCGCCGGGGACGCCCGCCTGCGCGCGCTCGACGACGACTCGGCGCTGATCCGCGACGGCCACGCCATCAGCGCACGCGCGCACCTCCTCACCCGCTCGCGGCCATCCGCGTTCGGCGCCACGGCCGAGGCTCGCCTGACGACCGGCTCGCTCGCCGGGGCTCACGTCCTGCTGCGGTTCGCCGACCGCGGGCCACGGCCCGCGCTCCCACACGGCACCGCGGTCGGTGCCGAGCTGGCCCTGGCCGGACTACTGCGCCGCCCGGTGAAGGACCCGGACGCGAGCTTCGACTTCGCCGCCCACCTCCGGCGTCGCGGGATCGCCGGTGAGCTGCTCGTCGAGCGCGTGCGGGCCACCGGTGGGCGGCGCGGCGGAGTCGCGGGCGTGCTGGACCGCCTGCGAGCGCGTGGCGAGGGCGCCGTCGCCGCGGGGCTGTCCGAATCGGACGCCGCCCTCGCGCTCGGCATGGTGCTCGGCGAGGACGAGCAGATCGACAGCGCCACGCGCGACGACTGGCGCGACTCGGGCCTCTCCCACCTACTTGCGGTCAGTGGCCAGAACGTGATGCTGCTGATGGCGCTGGCTCTTCCACTCCTCGTGGCCGCTGGGCTCGGCCCGCGCGGACGGGGCGTCGCGCTGCTGTGTCTTGTTGCGGTGTACGTGCCGCTCGCCGGGGCCGGGCCGTCGTTGCAGCGTGCCGGGGTGATGGGCGCCGCCGGGATCGCGGCGATGACGCTCTCGCGGCCGTCGTCGCGCTGGTACGCGCTGCTGCTCGCGGTGGCGGTCACGCTCGTGCTGAACCCGCGCGCGTGCGGCGATCCGGGCTGGCAGCTCTCCTTCGTCGCCGTGGCCGGCATCCTGGTCGCAGGCCGGCCGCTGGCAGCCTGGTTGAGGCGGATCGCGCAGGAGCTGACGGGGCCGCCGAGCCGCGCGGCCGTCGACGGCCTCTGCGAGGGCATCGCGATCACCGTGGCGGCGACCGCGGCCACGGCGCCGCTGCTCGCCCACCACTTCGGCTCGGTTCCGCTGGCAGGACTCGCGGCGAACCTGCTCGCACTTCCGGCCGTCGCGCCGGCCATGTGGCTCGGGATGGTGAAGGCCGCACTCGGCCTGGCCGCGCCGCTGCTCCCTGCCAGCGGCCAGCTCGCCGAGGCGCTCGGCCCGCTCACGCACGTGCCGGTCGCCTACCTCGACGGGCTCGCCGAACGCTGCGCCACGCTCCCCGGCGGGCGCCTCGAGCTGCCGCTGAGCTCAGCCCCCGCAGTGGTGGCGGCATACGCCGCGATGACGGCGCTCGCGTACGGCCCGCGGCTCGTGCGGCGAGCGCCCGTCTCGCGCACGAGCGCCCTCGAACTGGCCGCCGCCTGGCGCCGCAAACCGCGGGCACTGCGCTTCGGAACAGGAGCGCTTGTGGCGACCGTGCTGATCATCGGCGGCGGCGCGGTCCTCGCCACGCCGTCGCCGCCGGGCGCGCTGACCGTCCGCTTCCTCGACATCGGCCAGGGCGATGCCACGCTCATTCAGGACGGCGCCGGAGCCGCCGCCCTGTTCGACGGCGGTCCCCCGGAGGCGCGCGTGTACCGGCAGCTGCGCGCGGCGGGCGTCCGGCGGCTCGACCTGATGGTGGCCACACACCAGTCGCGCGACCACCAGGGCGGCCTTCACGAGGTGCTCGAGCGGATCCCGACCTCGCTCCTGCTCGAGAACTCCGACGGCACCACCGACCAAGACTTCAGGCGCCTGCTCGCCGAAGCGGACGCCCGCGGGATCCGCCACCACGCCGCCCGCGCTGGCCAGGTGCTTCAGGTCGGTCGGCTCGAGGATCGAGATCCTGTCGCCGCAGCCTCTGCCGCCCGGCACGCCCCCGCCCGAGGACCCGAATCCGCGCGGGGTGGCCGCAATCGTGAGCGCGGGCGACTTCGACCTGTGGCTCTCTGCCGACGCGGAATCCGACGCCATCCTGCCGCTCCCGCTGCGCCCGGTCGAGGCGATGAAGGTGTCCCACCACGGCAGCGCCGACCCCGGCCTCCCCGAGGTCTTGACCCGCTTGCAGCCACAAGTGGCGGCGATCGAGGTCGGCGCCGACAACAGCTATGGCCACCCAACCCCCGAGACGCTCGCCGCCCTCCGCGTCGCCGTGCCGCACGTCTACCGCACCGATCGTGACGGGACCGTGACGCTGACGGTGCGGGATGGGGGCATGGATGTAACGACCGAGCACTGAGGCGGCCAAGCCCGACGCCGGCGACCGGGTCCGGCGCGGCTCCGGGTTCGGCGCTACGTACACTGGCCCGCGTGGCCCCGCTGAAGCCCGCCTACCTCGTCTGTGGAGACGACGACGCCAAGATCGATGCCTGGCGGGCTCGCGTGCGGCGGCGGGCCGAGGACGAGCGCGGACCAGGCGGGCTCGAGTCATTCGACGCACGCCAGAGCGATCCGGGCGAGGTGGCCGCCTCGCTCGCCATGCTGAGCTTCGAGACGGCCACCCGCTACCTGTTGGTGGACGACGTCGCCACCTGGAAGGCCGGCGATCTCGCGCCGCTCGAACAAGCGCTCACAGAGCTGCCGCCCGACACCGTGCTGGTCCTCATTGCCCGCGGAAAGAGCACCAAGCAGCTCTCGAAGGCGGTCGAGAAGGCCGGCGGCGAGGTGCGCGAGTACGCCGCGCCCAAGCCCTGGGAGCTGCCGAAGTGGTGCGTCGGGCACGCCCGTGAGCTTGGCCTTCAGCTCGATCAGGAGGCGGCGAAGGAGCTGGTCGCGCGCTCGGGCACTAGCCAGCAGCGGCTCGCGCGCGAGCTCGAGAAGATCGCGCTGGCCCTCCACCCGTCCACGAACGTGACCACGGCCGAGGTCGAGCAACTGGCGGCCACCGACACCGCCCCGGGCGCCTACGACCTCGCCGACGCCCTCGTGGCCGGTGACCTGCGCGGCACGCTCGCTCTCGCCGAGCAGCTCGACGAGCACGGCGAGCGGCCCGGGAAGCTCGTCTGGCCGATCGTGCGCAGGCTGCGTGAGGTGCATCAGGCCGCGTCGCTTCTCGGCGCGGGCATGCCGGACGCCAAGGTGGCCGCTGCACTGAGGGGCCCGCCCTGGGCGAGCAAGAAGGTGATCGCTCGGGCCAAGAAGGCCGACGTGGCAACGCTGGAGCGAGCGCTCTGCGTGTTCGCCGACCTAGAGGTGGAGATGCGCGGCGGCAGCGACCTTCAGCTTGGTGAGGACACCGCGTTCTCGCTGGCCCTCGCTCGGGCGACCAGCACGGGCTAGGCGCGCGGCCCGTAGGGGTACCACCACTCCTTCGGGGCGATCTTCGTCTCGATGTGCACGTGCTTCGTGTCCTGGAAGGCCTCGAGGCCCTCCTGGCCTAGCTCGCGGCCCAAGCCTGACTGCTTCATGCCGCCGAAGGGCCCGGCGTCGTTGTCGGTGAGCGGGTCGTTGATCCACACGGTCCCGGCGCGGATCTCGCGCATGCAGCGCACCGCGGTCTCGAGGTCGCGCGTATAGACGTTCGCGCCGAGCCCGAATCGCGTGGAGTTCGCCAGCCGGATCGCCTCGTCGAGCGAGTCCACCGGCACGATCGGGGCGACCGGCCCGAAGGTCTCCTCCCGGAGCAGCTCGGTCGAGTCCGCCGCGCCGGTCACGACCGCCGGGGAGAAGAAGTGCCCGCGCTCGAAGCCGGCGCGGTCGCCGCCCACCAGCACCTCGGCGCCGGCGGCCACGGCGGCCGACAGCTGGGCCTCCACCTTCGCCCGCTGGGGGCCGGAGACCATCGGACCCACGTCCGTCGACGCGTCGAGCGGATCGCCGATCCGCAGCGAGCGCGTGTAGTCCACGAACTCCGAGACGAAGTCGTCGTACACCTCGCGCGCCACGTAGAAGCGCTCCGCGGAGGTGCACACCTGGCCCGCGTTCAGGTACGCCGCCCAGGCGCCGCCCTTTGCCGCCACCCCCACGTCCGCGGCCACGTCGGCGCACACGATGAACGGGTCCTTGCCGCCCATCTCGAGGTTCATCCGGGCCACCCGCGACGCGCAGGCCGCGGCCACGCGCTTGCCCGTCTCGACCGAGCCCGTGAACGCCACGCCGGCGATGCGCTCGTCGGCCACGATCGCCGCGCCCACGTCGCCCGCGCCCGCGAGCAGGTTCACCACACCCGGCGGCAGGTGGTCGAAGCACGAGGCGAGCATGAGCGTGGACAGCGGCGTGAGCTCCGACGGCTTCGCCACGACCGTGTTGCCGGCCGCGATCGCGGGCGCCAGCTTCCAGGCCAGCAGCAGCAGGGGGTAGTTCCACGGCACGATGCAGCCCCACGCGCCGATCGGCTCCTTGACCACCAGCGCCAGCTGGGTCGACTCGATCGACGGGATCACCCGGCCGGCGAAGTTGCGGCCCATCTCGGCGTAGTAGTCGAAGGCCGAGGCGGTCCAGCCCACCTCGTCGGAGTTCTCGACCAGCGGCTTGCCGCCCTCGAGCGTCATGACGCGAGCGAGCTCGTCGGTGCGCGCCCGCAGCCGCGTGGCCACCTCGTGCAGCAGCTCGGCGCGCTCCACAGCCGGCGTGCCGGCCCAGCCCGCGAACGCCTCGTTTGCCGCGGCCACGGCGGCGTCGAGCTGCTCGGCGGAGGGCAGACCGAGCTCCGCGACGGTCTCCTCGGTGGCCGGGTTCTCGACCGCGAGCGTCTCACCATCGCCCGCGACCTGCTCGCCGCGGATCAGCAGCCTCGTCTCCATCGCGGGCACACTAGCGGCGAGCCGATCGCCGCCAGGCGACTAGGTCCCGGCCGTGACCGCCCGCTGAATCGTGTCCGGCAGCGTGAAGATGTCGCCGAGCTTGCCCTCGTAGGTGGGCACCCCGTGGCGGACCGCCAGCTCCTCCAGCGCGACGAGGTCGCCGGCGTGCGCTGCCTGGCTGTCGAGGATGTCGCCGCCGCCGAGCGTGCAGGGCGCGGTGGCCACTTCGGGCGGATCCGGCAGCGCCGGCTGGTCGAAGTTGGCGTGCTCCCAGTCGAAGCTCAGGCCGATGTTGCGCGCCCGCGCCTGCCGCAGTGTGAGGTCGCCGAGCCCGAAGCGGTACGAGATCAGCTTCAGCACCGACTCGTGCCCGTAGACACCGTGGTCCACGCGGACCGGCGCGCGCTTCCTCGGACGCGCATAGGGCGAGATCGCCAGGGCCGGCGTGCGGAAACCCATCTGACCGAAGTCCTCGTACAGGTCGGCGCTCGCGCGGTCGTCGGCCACGTGCGGCGGTGTCACGTGATCGAAGAAGCCGCCCCACTCGTCGTAGAGCACGAACAGCGCCCCGCGCCGGTAGCACGGCGACTTCACGAAGGCGTTCACCACGTCGGCCATGAACGCCTGCCCGAGGCGCACGTCGCCGAGCGGATGCTCGTCGGCGGACAGCCCGTCGCCCCCGCCGCCGTCGCGGAAGGGCGGGTCCACGAATGAGATGTTCGGAAGCGTCCCGGCCGCGCAGTCGGAGTAGTAGCGCGTGATCGGGTTCGTCCAGGTGGCCCCGCGCGGACCCCAGACGGCCGAGAACGGCAGGTCGGAGGCGTAGTAGCGCGCGCTGAGGCCGTGCGCGAGCCCGCGGTCGAAGATCGTCTCCCACTGGTTGCCGAGCGTCCCGGCCGGTGGGTCGTTGTTCTTCAGGCCGCCCGACTGGGCCGACCACTTGTAGTAGCGGTTCGGCCAGGTCGAGGCGAGCAGCGAGCAGAAGAAGCGGTCGTAGAGCGTGTAGTTGCGCGCCGCGTCGTGGATGAAGCCGAGATCGCCGCTGTTGAAGTAGGTGAGCGCGAACTCGTCGTTGCCCGAGCCCTCCGCGAGGAAGCCGCCCGAGCAGCTGCGCGCGCCCGGACTCCCAGCCGTGCCCCGGGTCCGGGTGGCCGCAACCCTTGTACTCCATCCCGCCGCTTCCGAGAGTCGAGAAGTGGCGCGTGGGCACGGACTGTCCGGTCGGGTCCGTGAAGCTCTGGTTCTGGATCCCGTCCGCCTCCGGGAGCCAGCCGAAGTAGTGGTCGAACGAGCGGTTCTCCATCATCAGGACGACGAAGTGGTCGATCGGGACGTTCCGCGGCGCCGGCAGTCCGGAGCGCGCGGCCGCCGCTTCGGCCGCCTCGGCCAGGATCGTGCCGGCCGGAAGTGCGGCCGCCAAGCCCGCCATGCCGGCCGTGTACGCCGTCCGCTCGAGGAACTCCCGCCGCGTCGCCTCCGCCATCCCGCCGGTCATTTACCCACAACGCGCGGGAAGATGTCGCAGTTCGGTTACCGAGCTACGAGAGGCGGCTGCGGATGCTGGCCGCGCGGGACTTCTTGCGAGCGCCGTTGTTGCGGTGCAGCGCGCCGGACTTGACGGCCTTGTCGATCCGGGACACGAGGTTCCGGAACTCGTCGTCCGCCTTCGTGGCGTCGCCGTCCGTGACCGCCGACTCGAGGCGGCGGAACCACGTCTTCACCTGCGAAGTGCGGCGCCGGTTTTCGAGGCGCTCGCGCTCCGCCCGATGGATCCGCTTTTCTTGTGAGGCGATGTTGGCCATTACCGGCCGAAGAGTGTAGCGGGGCGATTCCTGTGGCGACCGACGCACCGGGCCGTCCCGGACACGCGCGGCGACTCGCGCGCAATACCGCGTTCTTCTCGTTCGCGACCGGCCTCTCGCGCCTGCTCGGCCTCGCCCGCGAGGTGGTCGCGGCGAGCTACTTCGGGGTCACGGGCGCGATGTCGGCGTTCACGATCGCCTTCCAGGTGCCGAACCTCGTGCGCGCGCTGTTCGCCGACTCCGCACTCCAGGGCGCGTTCGTGCCGGTGTTCAGCGAGCTGCTCGAGAAGGGGGAGCGAAAGGAGGCGTTCCGTGTCGCCTCGAGCCTCTTCTTCCTGATCTGCCTCCTGCTCAGCGCGGTCACGGCGCTGTTCGTCCTGTTCGCCGAGCCGCTCATGGGCCTGTTCGCGCCCGGCTTCGACGACAACCCCGCGCTCCAGGACCTCACCGTGAACCTCGCGCGGCTGATGTTCCCGATCGTCGTGCTGCTCGCGCTCTCCGGCCTCGTGGTCGGGATGCTCAACTCCTTCGAGCACTTCGCGGTACCCGCGCTCGCCCCGGTGGCGTGGAACCTCGTGATCATCGCCGCGCTCGTGGGCCTCGTCCCCGTGCTGCCGGAGGAGGACGAGATCTACGCCTACGCGATCGGCATCCTGGCCGGCACGGTGGTGCAGTTCCTGCTGCCGCTGCCGTGGCTGCGCGGGCGCGGCGGGGGCCTCAGCTTCAAGATCGACTGGCGCGACGAGCGCGTCCGCCGCGTGCTGAAGCTGATGCTGCCGGTCACGCTCGCGCTCGGACTGATCAACGTCAGCCTGCTGATCAACTCGGTGTTCGGCACGCTCGTGTCCGATCAGGCGCCCGCGGCGATCGACAAGGCGTTCCGGATCTACCAGCTCCCGCAGGGCCTGTTCAGCATCGCGGTGGCCACGATCCTGTTCCCGACGATGTCGCGCTTCGCGGCGCGCGGCGCGCGCGACGACCTGCGCCGCACGATGGGCACCGGCGTGCGCCAGATCTGCCTGCTGCTGATCCCGAGCGCCGTGCTGATGGCCGTGCTGGCCGAGCCGATCACGCGCCTCGTGTACGAGCGCGGCGCGTTCGGCGAGCAGGCCACGGACCTCACCGCCACCGCGATGCTCTGGTGGTCGATCTCCCTGCCGTTCCAGGGCGTCAGCCTGCTGTTCTCGCGCACCTTCTTCAGCCTCCAGCGCCCCTGGGCCACCACCGCGCTCGCGGGCGTGAACCTGCTGGTGAACGCCGCGCTCGCCGCGGCGCTCTACGGCCCGTTCGAGATCGCCGGGATCGTGATCGGCACGGTTGCCGGCACGATCGTGATGTGCGTGGCGCAGGGCTGGATCCTGCGCACGGAGCTCGGCGGCATCGAGGGCGGGCGGCTGCTGTCCACCGCGATCCGGATGCTGGCCGCCGGCGCGCTGCTGGGCGCCGTGTCATACCTGAGCTGGTCGGGCCTCGACGACCTGCTGGGCCGCTCGCTCGCCGGCCAGGCGGTCTCGGTGCTCGGCGCGATCGCCGCCGGCTCGGCCGCCTACGCGGCCGCCGTATGGGTGCTCGGCGTGCCGGAGGCGAGGCAGATCCGGCGCCTGCTTGTTAGCCGTGGCCGATCCGAGGGGTAGTAGCTGCGCATGCCCGAAGAGACGATGGACGTCGAGCAGCAGGTCGAGTGCCTCAACGCGGCGCTGCGCCTCCAGCACCGCTCCGTGCTGCACTACTCGCTCGTCGCGGGCAGCGTGATCGGGCTCGAGTACCAGGCGCACGCCGAGAAGATGCGCGATCACTCGCTCTCGGAGCTCGAGGACGCCACGCGTCTGGTGGAGAAGGTCACCGCCCTCGGAGGCGAGCCGACCACCGAGGTGGCACCGATCAAGTTCGTGGCCGACCCGGACAAGGCGATCGACTCGCTGATCGAGTGCGAGTCCGAGACGCTCGAAGCGCTCCAGGCCGCGATCGAGCCGACCGGCCGCGAGGCCGCCTCCGAGGCGGTCGAGCACCGCCTCGAGCACATGATCATGCGCAAGCAGGAGCAGGTGGACTACCTGCTCCGAGCGCGGCGGCGGCCCTAGCTCTCCTCGAGCGCCGCGATCGCGTCGGCGGCCGACGCGTACACGCGCCCGTACACGACCTTGCCGTCGCGGACCTGCCAGATCCAGCCGGTCGAGCCGGTGACCGTCCGCCCGCGGGAGCGGGCGCTGACCTTGCCGGTCACCAGCACGAGCTCGCCGGCCGGGCGGAACTCGCGCGGCGTCAGGCGCAGCTCCTCCCACACCTCGGCCACGTCGCGGAAGTACGCGCGCAGGCCGTCGTGCCCGCGGTACGGGTCCGTGCGGCCGGCGTGCTCGCCGGTCACGGCCGTGAACTCGATCTCGGGGTCTGCAAGATCCAGAACCGTCTGAAGGTCACGGGTCGCGAAGGCGGCGAACATCGCCTTGACTACTTCGATGTCAGTGGCGATCACGAGTCGGGTCAGGACTATGCCTCATCGCCATACTCGTACGCCGCAGTGGCATCGCCCGCACAGAACATCCGCAACTTCTCGATCATCGCCCACATCGATCACGGGAAGTCCACGCTCGCCGACCGGATCCTCGAGATCACCGGGGCCGTCGACGCGCGCGACCACAGGCCCCAGCTGCTCGACTCGATGGACCTCGAGCGCGAGCGCGGCATCACGATCAAGGCCCAGGCGGTGCGCGTGGAGTACAGGGCGAAGGACGGGCAGCTCTACCGCCTGCACCTGATCGACACGCCCGGCCACGTGGACTTCACCTACGAGGTGTCGCGCTCGCTCGCGGCGTGCGACGGCGCGCTGTTGCTGGTGGACGCCTCTCAGGGCGTGGAGGCGCAGACCGTGGCCAACACCTACCTCGCGGTCGACTCGGGCCTCGAGCTGATCCCGGCGATGAACAAGATCGACCTGCCGGGCGCGGAGCCGGAGCGGGTGGCGGGGGAGATTTCGGAGTTGATCGGCATCGACCCGGACGGCGTGATCCGCATCTCGGCCAAGACCGGCGACGGCGTGACCGAGCTGCTGGAGGCGCTCGTGGCGCAGGTGCCTCCGCCCGAGGGCGACCTCGACGCGCCGCCGCGCGCGCTGATCTTCGACTCCGAGTTCGACCAGTACCGCGGCGTGGTCGCATACGTCCGCGTGGTCGACGGCACGCTCCGCAAGGACGACGCCATCGTCGCCATGCAGACCGGAACTCACGCCGAGATCGACGAGATCGGCTTTTTCGGACCTGACATGACGCCGGTCAACGCCCTGCACGCGGGCGAGGTCGGATACGTGATCACGGGGATCAAGGACGTCTCGCACCTGCGGGTGGGCGACACGCTCACCACCAAGGCGAACGCCGCCAGCGACCCCCTGCCCGGCTACCGCGAGATCAAGCCGATGGTCTTCTGCGGCCTGTTTCCGGTGGAGACGAACCAGTTCCCGGACCTGCGCGACGCGCTCGAGAAGCTCGAGCTGAACGACGCCGCGCTCACCTGGGAGCCGGAGACGAGCGAGGCGCTCGGGTTCGGCTTCCGCTGCGGCTTCCTGGGGCTGCTCCACATGGACATCGTGCGCGAGCGGCTCGAGCGCGAGTACGACCTGGAGCTGCTCGCCACGGCGCCGACCGTGGAGTACGACGTGACGCTCACGGACGGCAGCGAGGTGGTGGTCCACTCGCCGTCCGACATGCCGGACCGCGCGGAGATCGCCGCCATCGAGGAGCCCTACATCCGCGCCACCATCCTCACGCCCAAGGAGCACGTGGGCGCCGTGATGGAGCTCTGCCAGGAGCGCCGCGGCACCCATGTGGACATGACGTTCCTGTCGCAGGAGCGCGTGCAGCTCCACTACGACCTGCCGCTCGCCGAGATCGTGCTCGACTTCTTCGACCAGCTGAAGTCGCGCACCAAGGGCTATGCGTCGCTCGACTACGAGCTGATCGGCATGCGCGAGGGCGACCTCGTGAAGCTCGACATCCTGCTCTCGGGCGACAGGGTGGACGCGCTCTCGATGGTGGTCCACCGCGACAAGGCCTATCCGGCGGGTCGGGTGCTCACCGAGCGGCTGCGCAAGCAGATCCCGCGCCAGCAGTTCGAGGTCGCGATCCAGGCGGCGATCGGCGCGAAGATCATCGCCCGCGAGTCGGTGAAGCCGATGCGCAAGGACGTGATCGCCAAGTGCTACGGCGGCGACATCAGCCGCAAGCGCAAGCTGCTCGAGAAGCAGAAGGCGGGCAAGAAGCGCATGAAGCAGGTCGGCCGCGTGGAGGTGCCGCAGGAGGCGTTCCTGGCGGTTCTCGAGCTGTCCGGGGACGGCAAGGGCTGAGTCGTCGTCCAGGGTTAGACTCGGCGCGTGACGCGTGCGCGCTGGTCCGGGCTGGCCGTGGTACTCGCTTTCGCGTTGGTGCCGGCCGCGAACGCGCAAGCGGCCGAGTGCCCGCCGGGCTCGCCGACGCTGGTCTTCACCGTCAACCGGAAGACAGAGCCGGTCTACACGACCCACGAGCTGATGGTGCGAGTGAAGCTCTCGGGAAGCGCTTACTTCTCGGTCAACAGCTTCGAGGTCACGGGGATGCGCCGGTTACCGCATCCGAGCGGGGACGAGGGGCCGCCGTTCGAGATCTTCGGCATCGCGGACGAACCCGGGATGCTCACGGCCACGGCCACGCTCACGAACGATGACGCGGATCCCAGCTGCACGGTCACTGGTAGCGCCAGCTTCGAGGTGAAGCCCGCGACCGCCCCGATCGTGTCGAATCTGCGCCGGCCCCCGCCCTTCAAGGGAACGCCCGGTCTCGTCTGGGACTCCAAATTCTGGTTCTGGGTGAAGCCCGGGCCGACAGGCGTGGTCAAACCGCTAACCGTGGTGGCGCGCGCGATCAGGCGGGCGCGCGTGCCGGGAGCTCGCGTCCGCGCCAAGCGGATCACGTTCCCGATGCGGCCAACCGATGGGCCGGTACCCGAGCAGGACCCGTTCGGCGGCTGCGGGGCGTACACCCTCATCTGCCCCCCAAGGGTTCGGACTTGGGCGAAGGGCGCCGAGGTGGACGTGTTTACGAAGGGCGGGACCGAGGTGCCCGCCCTGGTCAAGGTCCTCGTGACGCTCCCGCGCGGCGTTCCGACGCTCCACTACACCGATCGCGAAGACCCCGGTCGGGGTCGACGTGAAGGTCCTCCAGGGCGGCGCGGCGATCGCGCGCCTGCGGATCGCAGGCCGGTGCGACATGAGCGGTCAGTTCTCGCGCTGCCGCTACAGGAAGCTCACTACGGCCCTCTAGGCGTTCGGAAACCACCTCCGGCGCGGTCTGTGACCGGCTTTAGGTACGCCTTAGGAGGCGGTCGTAAGTTGCCGCGCGATGAGTACCGACACGCTGACGCCCACGGCGCCCGACCCGACCCTGGATTCTCTTCAGCAGTTTCTCGACGGCATCGCCAAGACGCCGCTCCTCATAGCCGAGGAGGAGATCGCGCTGGCGAAGCGCATCGAGCGCGGCGATCTCGTTGCCAAGGACCACATGACGCGAGCGAACCTGCGGCTGGTCGTCTCGATCGCCAAGCGCTACCGCAACCAGGGCCTTCCGTTCCTGGATCTCATCCAGGAGGGGACCATCGGCCTGGTGCGCGCGGTCGAGAAGTTCGACTACCGCAAGGGCTACAAGTTCTCCACCTACGCGACCTGGTGGATCCGCCAGGCGATCTCGCGCGCGATCGCGGACAAGGGCCGGACGATCCGGATCCCGATCCACATCGACAACATCCTCAAGAAGCTCGACGGCGCGCAGCGCAAGCTGGAGGCCCAGGGCGACCGCGAAATCACCGTCGAGGAGATCGCCGACATGGCGGGGGTGGACCCGGTCGAGGCGGACGTGATCATGCGCGCGGCGCAGCAGCTCGTGTCGCTCGACAAGCCCGTGGGTGACGACTCCGACGCCGCCCAGTTCGGCGACCTGATCCCGGATGTGTCGTCGGCCTCGCCGTTCGACGAGGCGGTCGAGTCGATGCGCGACGAGCGCCTGAAGGCCTGTCTCGACAACCTGCCCTACCGCGACAAGCGCATCCTCGAGCTGCGCTTCGGGCTCGGCGGCGAGGCGCCGCAGACGCTCGACAAGGTGGCGAAGCTGTTCCAGCTCACGCGCGAGCGCACCCGCCAGATCGAGGAGGGCGCCCTGCGCAAGCTCTCCACGCTGGCCGAGGCGCAGGGCCTGCGCGAAGCCGCCTAGGTCTCGGCGACCACTGCGGGGCGCAGCGAGCGCCGCCCCGCCAGCGCGACCGCGAAGCCGAGCGCACAGGCGATGCCGGCCGTGCCGAGCGCCCACTCGACGCTCGCCTCTTCGGCGAGCACGCCCGCGATGAACGAGCCGGCGCCGGCGCCCATCACGGTCGCGACGGTCTGCCAGGAGTAAGCCTCGGTGGCGGTCCCCGGCGGCGCCAGCCTGTCCACCAGGGCGTATTCGGTGGTGGTGAGAGGCGCCAGCGCGAGCCCGGTGAGCACGAGCAGGACCCCCATCACGCCGATCGACGGCGCGAACGGCAGCGGTGCCGAGCCGAGCCCCAGCAGTGCCATCAAGATCAGGAAGCGCTTCTCGATCGGCGCGCTCCAGGTCCGGGCCCCGTACCAGAGCCCGCCGATCACCGACCCGATCGCCCACACCGTGACGAGCGGACCGACCGCGCCGCGAGAGCCCTCGGCCTCGGCGAAGGCGGTGAGCGCCACCTCGAGGGCGCCGAACGAGATCCCCGTGATCGCGCCCGCGAGCACGAGCGTGCGCATGCCGGGCGAGCGCAGCGCTCCTGCTCGGGTCCGCTCCACCTGCTCCTCGGCCGCCACGGTACGCGCCGCGGGCGCCGTCGCGAAGCCGGTGGCGGCGAGGGCGTAGAACCCCGCGCAGAGGAGCAGGCCCGCGGCTGGGCTGACGGCCGTGGCGAGCCCGGCAGCGATCAGCGGGCCGACCACGAAGACGAGCTCGAGCTGGATGGCGTCGAAGGCGAAGGCGGCCTCGAGCGTCCGCTCGGGCACCAGTCGTGCCCACAGCGAACGCATCGACGCCGAGATCGGAGGGATCGTGGCGCCCTGGAGCGCTGCCGCGATGACGAGGAGCCAGACCGGAGCGCCGGAGAGGATCGCCACCGTCTCGGCGCAGACGAACAGCGTCGTGGCGGCGCCGGTGGCGAGGATTACGGGCCTGCGGCCCATCCGGTCCACGAGCCTCCCGACGAAGCCGGCGGTTACACCGATGGCAAGCGACTCCGCCGCCACGACGGCCCCGATCTGCCCGTATTCGTAGCCCTCCTGGCGCATCAGGAGGACGATCGAGAGCGGCACGATCGCGAACGGCAGGCGTCCGATCGTCGCGAAGGCGGCCAGCCGCGCGACACCCGGCACGCGCAGCACTTCGAGGTAGCGGCCCAGGTTCACGGGCACATAGACTGCCGCGCCGTGCCGGTGAACGTAGAGGCGATCGGAAAGACCTACCCGCCGTTCGAGTACGAGGTGGGGAAGGAGAAGATCCGCGAGTACGCGCACGCGGTGGGTGAGGACAACCCCATCTACTTCGACCGCGCGGCCGCCACCGACGCCGGCTTCCGCGACATCGCCGCGCCGCCGATGTTCGCGGTCGTCTACTCGGCGGGCTCGTTCGCGCCGGCGCTGTTCGACCCCGAGGTCGGCATCAACTTCGCGATGATGGTGCACGGCTCGCAGGAGTTCGAGTGGGGCGAGCCGGTCTGCTCGGGCGACGCGATCAGCACCGTCACGTCGGTGAAGGACATCTCCGAGCGCGGGCGGGATGGGCTTCTACGTGTTCGAGACGGTGTCCACGAACCAGGACGGCCAGCAGGTCGTGCGCGGCACCTGGACCAACATCGTCAGGGGGGTGTCGTGAAGGTCGAGCTGAAGGTCACGCCGGACAAGTACCTGCCGCACCGCTACGCGGGCGCGTCGGGTGACTTCAACCCGATCCACATCGACGTGGACTTCGCGAAGCAGGTGGGCCTGCCCTCGAACATCCTGCACGGCCTCTACACGATGGCGCAGGTGGCGCGGGCGAACGTGAACGCCGCCGGCGGCGACCCGCGCAGGCTGAAGCGGCTCTCGGTGCAGTTCCGCGGCATGGGCTTCCCCGAGCAGGAGATCACCGTCACGGGCAAGGTCAAGGAGGAGCGCGACGGCCTCGTGATCGTGGAGACCGAGGCCGCGCAGAGCGGAAAGCGCATCATCCGCAACGCCGAAGCCGAGCTCGAGACCGGCTGAGCCGCGGCGGTCGCCACAATAGAGGCGTGGAGATCACCCCACGCCAGAGCTTCCTGCTGCGAAAGCTGGTCGAGGCGCACCGCGACCTCGATCAGCCCGTGGGCTCGAAGTGGATCGCGGAGCAGGACGACGTGCCCTGGGGGCCGTCGACGGTACGGGCCGAGCTCGCCAAGCTCGAGGAGCTCGGCCTGCTCGAGCATCCGCATACCTCGGCGGGCCGCGTGCCCACCGACCGCGGCTACCGAATCTACGTGGACGGGATCCTCGCCGAGGGCCGGTTGCCGGTCCCGCGCAAGCCCCTCGAGCTGACGACGATGCGGCGCGAGGTCGACGAGGCGATGCGCGCGACCAGCGAACAGCTCTCGCAGGTCACGAACCTGCTCGCCCTGGTGACCGCCCCACCGATCGAGACGGCCACGATCCGGCGCGTCGAGGTGCTGCTGCTCCAGCCCCAGGTGGCCATGGTCGTGGTGATCTCTTCGACGGGCGGCGTCACGAAGCGCGTGATCTCCTACGACTCGCCCGTCGACCCGGGGCTGGTCGACTGGGCGGGCAGCTACCTGAACGAGGCGCTTGGCGGGCTCGACGTCGGCTCGCGGGTGCTCCAGTCGCGCGTCGCCGCGCCCGAGCTCAGCCCGCTGGAGCAGGACTTCCTCGCGACCCTGGCGCCGGCCTTCACCGAGCTCGAGGACACGGCTGACAAGACGCTCTTCATGGAGGGTGCCGCGCGCCTGCTCTCCGAGCACCGCTTCCAGGAGCTGTCGCAGATCGGCGCGCTGATGGAGGTGCTCGAGCACCGGCGCGGACTGCTCGGCGTGCTCCGGCAGTCGCTGGCCGAGCCGAGCGTCTACCTGCGCATCGGAAGTGAGAACGAGGTGCCCGAGCTGCCGGAGCTGCGCTCGCTCAGCCTCGTGGCGGCCAACTACGGCCTCGCGCGGCGCAATCTCGGCGCCGTGTCGGTGATCGGCCCGCTGCGCATGGACTATCCGGGGGCGATCATCGCCGTCCGCCAGGCGGCGACGGAGCTGTCGCGCTTCGTCGCCGAGGTGTATGACGAATGAGGCGCGACCCGTACGAGGTGCTCGGCGTCGCGCGCGACGCCGACGAGACGGAGATCAAGAAGACGTTCCGGCGCGTCGCGCGCGAGCTGCACCCTGACGTGAACCGCCACGACCCGGGGGCGGAGGAGAAGTTCAAGGAGGCGGCGGAGGCCTACGAGATCCTCTCCGACGCCGAGCGCCGGGCCACCTACGACCGCTACGGCTTCGAGGGGCTCGACTCGCGCGGGTTCGCGTCCCAGTCGCACGGCTTCGGCTCCTTCGCGGACATCTTCGACGCGTTCTTCGGGGGCGACCCGTTCGGCGGCGCATTCGGGCGCGCCGGGGCGGGCCGGATCCAGGGCGGCGACCTTGCCGTGGAGGTCGAGATCTCGCTCGCCGAGGCGGCGACGGGGAAGACCGTGGACGTCGCGTACGAGCACGTCGACGTGTGCGAGCACTGTCGCGGGAACGGCGCCGAGCCCGGCACGCCGATCGAGACCTGCCCGCGCTGCGGCGGCGCCGGGCGGGTCCGCGCCGTCACGCGCACGGCCTTCGGCCAGCTCGTCCGCGAGCAGGCGTGCGATGCGTGCGGCGGGCGAGGGACGCATTCCGTCCGAGCCCTGCCACGAGTGCCAGGGCCGCGGCCGGCGCGCGGTGCGCAAGACCCTCCAGGTGGACGTGCCCGCCCGGCATCGCCGACGAGCAGCGCATCCGCCTCAGCGGGCGCGGCCACGCCGGCGAGCGCGGCGGGCCGCCCGGCGACCTCTACGTGTGGTCCGCGTGAGCGAGGACGAGCGCTTCCTGCGCGACGGCAACGACCTCGTGACGGTGGTGGACGTGCCCGCGCCCGCGGCGGCGCTCGGCACCACGGTCTCCGTGCCCACGCTGGACGGCGACGAGCAGATCGACGTGCCGGCCGGAACTCAGCCCGGGACGGTCGTGACGCTGCGCGAGCGCGGCATGCCCACGATCGGCCGAGGCCGCCGCGGCGACCAGCAGGTGGTGCTGAACGTGGTGATCCCGCGCAACCTGAGCGCGCGCCAGAGCGAGCTGCTCCAGGAGCTGCGCGGATCGCTCACCGCCGAGAACCTCGAGGAGCAGGCCGACGAGTCGCTGCTCTCGAAGGTCAGGCGGGCGCTGCGCTGATCCGCCTCGCCATACGGGCGCCCGCGGAGCACGCCGAGATCGTGCTCGCCGAGCTGCTCGAGCTGGCGCCCGCGGGCTTCGAGCAGGTGGACGGCGACGGCTTCGTGGAGTTCGCGCTCTACGGCGCGCCCGGCGAGCTGCCCGACGCTCCCGCCCGGCCCCGCCGAGATCGGCCGGCATCCGACGTGCAGGTCTCCGGCCACACGAGTCGGCGACGACTGGGCCGACCGTTGGCGCGAATTTCACAAGCCCGTGCAGGTCGGGGCGCGTCTACGTGCGCCCGCCATGGGCCGAGCCGCTCGACGACAGCATCGACGTGGTGATCGACCCCGCGCAGGCCTTCGGCACCGGCGCGCATCCCACCACGCGCCTCTCGCTCGAGCTGCTGCTCGAGGTCGTTGCCGGCGGCCCGCTCGTCGACCTCGGCTGCGGCTCCGGCGTGCTCGCCATCGCGGCCGCGAAGCTCGGCTTCGCGCCCGTCACCGCTCTCGACCACGACCAGGCGGCCATCGAGGCCACGCTCGACAACGCGCGTGCGAACGGTGTGACGCTCGAGCGCGTGGAGCGCTACGACCTGCGCAACGGGCCGGCGCCGGTGGCAGCCGTCATGACCGCCAACCTGATGCGTCCGCTGCTGCTGCGCGTGGCGGAGCTGTTGCCCGAGCAGCCCGAGACGCTGATCGTCTCGGGGCTGCTCGAAGGCGAGGAAGAAGTGGTGGCGGCGGCGTTCGAGCCCCTGCGCGAACGCCGCCGCCGACGACTACAGGGGTGGAGCGCCCTCCTGCTGACCCGGCCCTAGACGTTGCCCCCGTAGCTAGGGCGTTGCAGGCGTTTCCCCTCCGCAGTCGGACTCGGTATCGGCACCCCGGACTCGCGGCTTCCTCGTACATCCGTCTACGGCTCCCGGCCGGATACGCTGCCGCCCGTGCGACTCGTGGACCTGTCCGCCCCGATCCGCCAGAGCCCGCCCGAGACGCCCGAGGTGCTGCGCACCGACATCGAGTTCAGCGGGCACGCCGAAGGTGCGGCGCTGATCGAGCGGCTGCTCGGCGTGCCGGCCAGCCTGCTGCGCGACGGCGAGGGCTGGGCGGTGGAGACGTTCACCCGCTTCGGCACTCACAACTCCACCCACGTGGACGCCCCGTGGCACTACAACTCGCGCATCGGCGGCGAGCCGGCGCAGACCATCGACGCGCTTCCGCTCGACTGGTTCTTCGGCCCCGGCGTGGTGCTCGACATGACCGCCAAGGAGGAGGGCGAGACGATCGACGTGGCGGACGTCGAGGCGGAGCTCGACCGCATCGGCCACGACCTCCGCGAGCGCGACATCGTGCTCGTGCGCACGGGCCGCGACGCGTTCGTGGAGGAGCCCGGCTACATGGCGCTCGGCCCCGGCGTGACGGTCGACGCCACGCGCTGGCTCTACGAGCGCGGCGTCCGGGTGATGGGCATCGACGCCTGGGGCTGGGACGGCCCACTGCACCTCCAGGCGCAGGCCGCGCTCGAGACGCAACGAGCCGGGCGTGTTCTGGGCGGCCCACCAGTCAGACCTTCCGTACTCCCAGATCGAGCGCCTCGTGAACCTGGGCGAGCTGCCCGCCACCGGCTTCCAGGTGGCCTGCTTCCCGCTCAAGATCGTGGGAGCGAGCGCGGCACCGGCCCGCGTGGTGGGCATCGTCCCGGACTGAGCGTGAGCTCGGGCAGCTCCGCGC
Organism: uncultured Thermoleophilaceae bacterium; assembly: GCA_963771715.1. Lineage (GTDB taxonomy): Bacteria > Actinomycetota > Thermoleophilia > Solirubrobacterales > Thermoleophilaceae > JACVRW01. Next base: position 243,548 of record CAVYUQ010000008.1, on the reverse strand, counting down.
CAGGCCACGCGCGCGCGCCAAGCGGCCACAGATCCCGCCACTCGTGGTCCGGGCGCTCCGGCCCCGGCGCCGGTTCGCCGTGCCGGTTCACCCACGCCGTTCGCAGCCCGTGCCGCTGGGCGGCCGCCAGGTCGTACTTGAAGCCGAACGCCACGTGCAGGATCTCCTCCGGCGGCGCGCCGATCTCGCGCAGCGCGTGCTCGAAGGGAGCGTCCGCCGGCTTGTAGGCGCGGCAGTCCTCGGCCACGGTCACGCCGTCGAACTCGACCTCCAGGTGGCGCAGCGAGTGCTCGATGATCGCGCGGTCGGTGTTGGAGATGATCCAGAGCCGCAGCCCCGCCTCCTTCGCGGCTCGCAGCGCGGGCACCGTGTCCGGGAAGGGCTGCCAGCTCTCCATCGAGCGCGCGAGCGCCTCGCCGTCGCGGTCGTTCCAGCGGTAGCCGCGCTCGCCGGCCCAGGCGGCGAGGCTGTCGGCCAGCACCTCGCGGTATCCGCGGTACTCGCCCTGGAGGCGTTCGAACTGGAGCTCCTCCCAGCGCGCGCGCAACTCGCGGCCGGGCGGCGGCTCGCGCTCGTGTCGCCGAGCGATCTCGTAGAGAAACGCGGCGGCGCCGCCCTCCCAGTCGATCAGTGTGCCGTAGCAGTCGAATGTCGCGACTCGAACCGGATCCATACCTACACTTGGGCTAGATGTCGTTGCTGAACCAGGTGCAGGATGACGTGAAGACCGCGATGAAGGCGGGCGAGCGCGAGCGCGTGCATGCGCTGCGCATGATCGCCGACGCCCTCCAGAAGGCCGAGAAGGACAACGGCGGCGACCCCGTCGAGGTGCTCCAGCGCGAGCGCAAGCGGCGCCTCGAGGCCGCCGAGGCGTACCGCGACGGCGGCCGCGCGGACGCCGCCGAGGCCGAGGAGCGCGAGGCGGAGATCATCGCGTCGTACATGCCCGAGCAGCTCTCCGACGAGGAGCTGAACGCAGATCGTGGGCGACGCCGTGGCCGAGTCCGGCGCCTCGTCCCCACAGGAGATGGGCAAGGTGATGGCGGCCGTGATGCCCAAGGTCAAGGGTCGCGCCGACGGCAAGCGGGTGAGCGCCGCGGTCAAGGAGATGCTCACCCCGTAGTGAGAATCCAGCTCGAGCTTCCGAACGAGGTCGCCGCGGAGCTCGCCGGGCCCGGCGACGCGGTGATGAAGACACTCGAGGAGCACCTCGACTGCGAGGTCTTCCTGCGCGGGAACGTGCTCACGCTGGACGGCGACGACGACGCGGTCACGATGGCGCCGCACCGTCGTGCGCGAGATGACCGACCTGGTGCGCCAGGGGCACGAGATCGCGCCCGGGCACGATCGAGGCGATCGCCGGCGCGCTCGACCGCCACGAGAGCCCCAGCCGCATCCTCGAGGACGTGGTCTGGCGCCACCGCGGCCTCAAGGTCGCGCCGAAGACCGTGAACCAGAAGCGCTACGTGGACGCCATCAGGCGCGCGACGATCACGGTCGGCGTCGGCCCCGCCGGCACCGGCAAGTCGTTCCTCGCCGTGGCGATGGCCGTGGCCGCGCTCTCGCGGCGCGAGGTGAACCGCATCGTGCTCACGCGCCCGGCCGTGGAGGCGGGCGAGCGGCTCGGCTTCCTGCCCGGCGACATCGCCGCGAAGGTCGACCCCTACCTGCGCCCGCTGTTCGACGCCCTCTACGACATGCTCGAGCCGGAGAAGGTCAACCAGCACCTGGAGCGCGGCGTGATCGAGGTAGCGCCGCTGGCATTCATGCGTGGCCGCGCGCAGCCGGTCGACCGCGAGGTGCTCACCCCGACCGGGTTCCAGACCATCGGCTCGCTGAGGGTCGGCGATCTGGTCATCGGCTCGGACGGTCGTCCGACGCCGGTGCTCGGCGTCTACCCGCAGGGCCGCCGCGAGGTCTTCCGGGTCCAGGCGCAGGACGGATCGAGCACGCTCGCCTGCGCCGAGCACCTCTGGTTCGTCACCACCCCCGACGACCGGAAGCACGGAAGCGCGGGGCGGGTCGTCCAGACGCAGGACATGATCGGACGGCTGCGGCGGCACCACCAGCACCGCTTCGAGCTGCCGCTCGTCGGGCCGGTGGAGCTCGAGGAGCGAGAGGTGCCGATCGACCCGTACGCGCTCGGGCTGCTGCTCGGAGACGGCTGCATCACGACCTCGACCACGCCGTCCTTCTCCACCGGCGATCCCGAGCTCGCCGAGGCGCTGGAGGAGGCGCTGCCCGGTATCGAGCTTCGGCGCAAGAACGAGGTCGACTACGTCTTGCGCCACGTCGACGGCCATCGCGGCGGCGTCATCGTGGCGAACCCCGTGACGGTCGCCCTGCGTGAGCTCCGGCTTGCGGGAACGAGGTCCAGCACGAAGTTCGTACCCGAGCGCTACCTGTACAACGCGCGCGACGTTCGGCTGGCGGTGCTTCAGGGGCTGCTCGACACGGACGGCGGGCCGGTGACCCAGAAGGGCCGGAGCTCCCGGATCCAATACAGCACCTGCTCCGACCAGCTCGCGGACGACGTCGTGTTCCTCGTGCGCTCGCTTGGCGGCGTCGCGTATCGGCGCACGCGGGCCGCCAAGGGCCGGCCGCCCGGCCGGCGCGGGGGCGCGCCGTGCACCACCGCGCCGACGCGTTCATCCTCGACATCCGGCTGCCTGCCGGCCTCGAGCCGTTCCGGCTGCGCCGCAAGCTCGACCTCTACCACGGAGCACGGCGGTGGGAGGCCGATGCGCTTCGTGGAGAGCATCGAGCCCGTCGGCGAGGCCGAGACCGTGTGCATTCAGGTCGCCGCGCAGGACTCGCTCTACGTCACGGACGACTTCATCCTCACCCACAACACGCTTAACGACTCCTTCATCATCCTCGACGAGGCCCAGAACACGAGCCCCGAGCAGATCAAGATGTTCCTCACGCGGCTCGGCTTCAACTCGAAGATGGTCGTGACCGGCGACATCACGCAGATCGACCTGCCGAAGGACCAGCGCTCGGGCCTCGTGATGATCGCGGACATCCTGAAGGACGTGGAGGGCATCGAGTTCGTGCGCTTCGGCGGCGAGGACGTGGTGCGGCACAAGCTCGTGCAGCGGATCGTCGAGGCGTACAACCGGCACGCCGAGGAGCAGGCGCCGCCGCTTCGCCAGGCACGCCGCCAGCAGAGGTAGTTGGCCTCGCTCGAGATCGAGCTCATCGACGCCCCGGAGGAGTTCCGGCGGCCTGCCCTGGCCGCGCTCGCGGCGGCGGGGGTCGACGACGGCCACCTCGCGGTCCAGCTCGTCGGCGCGGGCGAGATCCGCGCGCTCAACCACGAGCACCGCAACATCGACCGCCCCACGGACGTGCTCTCCTTTCCCGTGGACGAGGGCGGCCCGTCCGCCGGGCCGCGGGAGCTAGGCGACGTGGTGATCTGCCCAGAGCAAACCGAGGATCTGATCGAGGCCGTCGTGCACGGAGTGCTGCACCTGTGCGGGTACGACCACGAGACGGACGACGGCGAGATGCTCGAGCTTCAGCGGCGCGTGCTGGAGGAGCTGTGAGCCGCTCCGGCTTCGTGGCGCTCGCGGGACGGCCGAACGCCGGCAAGTCCACGCTCGTGAACCAGATCGTGGGCGGCAAGGTCGCGATCGTCTCGGACAAGCCGCAGACCACTCGGCGTGAGATCCGCGGAGTGGCCACCGGCGACGACTGGCAGCTCGTGCTGGTGGACCTCCCCGGCGTGCAGCGCCCGCGCGACGCGCTCACCGAACGCATGCAGCGCCAGGTGGAGCGCACGCTCGCCGACGCCGACGCCGCGCTGTTCGTCCTGAACGGCGAGCAGGAGATCGGCCCCGGCGACCGCTTCATCGCGGCCGCGCTGAAGAGCTCCGGCGTGCCGACCGTGACCGTGCTGAACAAGGTCGACCGGCTCGACACCCCGCGCACCGTCCGGGCGCTCTCGGCAGCGGCCGAGCTCGACGTCCAGGGCGAGCTGTTCCCGATCAGCGCGATCAACGGCGCGGGAGTCGGCCCGGTGGTGGAGCAGCTCGTCTCGCTCGTGCCGGAGGGGCCGTTCATGTACCCGCCGGACGAGACCAGCGACCAGTCGCTGGAGGTGCGGGTGGCGGAGCTCGTGCGAGAGCAGGTGCTGTTGCGCACGCGCGAGGAGGTCCCGCACTCGGTGGAGGTGGAGATCGACGAGATCGAGGAGCGCGAGAGCGACGGCCTGATGGTCGTGCGGGCGCGCGTCTGGGCCGAGACGGAGTCGCAGAAGGGCATCCTGGTCGGCTCGGGCGGCAAGATGGTGAAAGCGGTCGGCACCGCCGCTCGCAAGGAGATCGAGGGCCTGCTCGACCGGCGCGTGCATCTCGAGCTGAACGTGCGCGTGCGCAAGGGCTGGCGGCGCGACGAGGGACTACTGGACCGCCTGGGCATCGAGTGATCGAGCGAATCCACGCGTTCATGCGACGCGCCGAGGAGGGCGTCTGCGACAGGGTGGTGCGCACCGCGCACGGCACCGCCATGGTCACGCCGAGCCTGCCGCTGGTCTGGCAGGTGAACGCGATCCGCGTCGAGGATCCCGACGCCCGCGTCGACGAGCTCAGCGCCGAGGCCGACGAGATCCAGGGCCAGTTCGGCCACCGCAAGCTCGTGATGCACGACGAGCAGCTCGGCGCGCGCCTGGCGCCGCAGTTCGCGGCGGCCGGCTGGAACGTCTTCCGCGTGCTGATCATGGTTCGCCAGCGGCCTCCCGACCGCCCGCCGGAGCCGGGCGCGGGCTGCGAGGTGAGCCGTGACGTGGGCGCCGCCACGCTCGCGGCCTTCCGGCGCGAGCAGCCATTCGGCTGGCAGAAGGAGGCGGTCCGCCAGCTCGCCGAGATGGACGAGCGCTACACGCAGGTTTTCGGCGCACGCGACTTCGCCTCGCCGCCCGACGACCCGGCCTGCGCCTGTCGCCTGTACACGCACGGCGGCCTCGGGCAGGTGGACGAGGTGGGCACGCTCGAGTCCCGGCGGCGGCGCGGGTACGCCCGCGCCGCGGTGGCCGCTGCGGCCGACGCGGCGGCCGCGGACGGCTGCGAGCAGGTGTTCATGGTCACCGACGGCGCCGACTGGCCCCAGCAGCTCTACCACCGCCTCGGCTTCGACGAGATCGGCGCCACGTACGAGTTCCTGAAGCTCCCGATCAGCTCACGGCCATAATCGTCAGCGTGGACCTTCTGCCCTGCATAGTCCAGGACGCGCGCACCGGCGAGGTGCTCACGCTCGCGTACATGAACGACGAGGCGCTGCGGCGCACGCGCGAGACCGGCGAGATGTGGTTCTGGTCGCGCTCGCGCAACGAGCTCTGGCACAAGGGCGCGACCTCGGGGAACGTCCAGAGGCTCAAGGAGCTGCGCATGGACTGCGACGACGACGCGATCCTCGCGCTCGTCGAGCCGGCCGGCCCGGCGTGCCACACCGGCGAGCGGACCTGCTTCCACAAGGGCGAGCTCGACCCCGTGCCGGCCGAGGCGCTTGCGGTGCTCGAGCGCACGATCGCCGAGCGCCGCGGGGCCGATACCTACACCGGCAGCCTGCTGGCGGACCCGGAGCTCGTGGGGGCGAAGGTCCAGGAGGAGGCCGAGGAGGTGGTGCGTGCGGCGCGTGACGAATCCGACGAGCGGTTGTCGGAGGAGGCGGCCGACGTGCTGTATCACCTGGCCGTCCTGCTCGCGGGCCGCGGGCTGGAGATGGCGGACGTCTACGAGGTCTTGAATGAGCGTCGCCGCGGCTGACCTCGAGCTGACGCCGTCGCTCGACGAGACGCGCGAGCTCGCGCGCGAGCACACGCTCGTCCCGCTGCGCCACACGTTCATCGCCGACTGCGAGACGCCGGTGTCCGCCTACCTGAAGCTGCGCGGGGACGGCCCGTCGTTCCTGCTCGAGTCGGCGGAGCAGGGCCAGCGCGTCGGGCGCTGGTCGTTCCTCGGCTTCCGCCCGCGCGCGGTGATCCGGCTCGAGCGCGGCCAGCACCCCGACCCGTACGCCGCCGTGGCCGAGGAGCTCGCGCGCTACCGGATCGCTCCGCTCGAGGGGCTGCCGCCGTTCGCCGGCGGCGCCGTCGGGATGTTCGGCTACGACCTTGTCCGGAGCGCCGAGCCGAGCGTGGGCCAGCCGAACCCCGACGACGTCGGCATGCCTGAGCTCGCGGTGATGGTCACGGACGTGCTGCTGGCGTTCGACCACCTGCGCCACGAGGTCACGGTGCTGGCCAACGTCGTCGCCGAGGGCGACGTCGAGCGCGCCTACGAGGACGCCGCCGCGGCGATCGCCGAGGTGCGCGAGCGCCTGCGCGGGCCGGTGCCGCAGGCGGGCGCCGGCCGTCGGGAGCCACCGAGCTTCACGTCGAACCTCGGCTCCGAGGGCTACGCCGCCGCGGTGGAGCGGGCAAAGGAGTACATCCGCGCCGGCGACATCTACCAGGTGGTCCCGAGCCAGCGCTGGAGCGCCGACTGCCCCGTCGACGCCTTCTCGATCTACCGCGGCCTGCGGGCGATCAACCCAAGCCCCTACATGTACTTCCTCGACTTCGAGGACTTCGAGATCGCCGGCGCCTCGCCCGAGGCGCTCGTCACCGTGACCGGCCGGACCGTGCGGCAGCGCCCGATCGCGGGCACGCGCCCTCGCGCCGACTCGGTCGAGCAGGACCTCGAGCGCGGCCGCGAGCTGCTGGCCGACCCGAAGGAGCGCGCCGAGCACGTGATGCTCGTGGACCTCGGCCGCAACGACCTCGGGCGCGTGTGCGAGTACGGCTCCGTCAAGGTCGACGAGCTGATGGGGGTGGAGACCTACTCCCACGTGATGCACATCGTGTCCTCGGTGTCCGGCACGCTGAGGCCGGGCGTCTCGCCGATGGACGCGCTGCGGGCGTCGCTGCCGGCGGGCACCCTGTCCGGCGCCCCGAAGATCCGCGCCATGCAGATCATCGACGAGCTCGAGCCGGTGGGCCGCGGCCCGTACGGCGGCGCCGTGGGCTACCTGTCGTACACGGGTGATCTCGACACCTGCATCTACATCCGCTCCGCGCTCGTGAAGGACGGGCAGCGTGCACCTTCAGGCCGGCGGCGGGATCGTGGCGGACTCGGATCCGGCGTACGAGGTGCGCGAGACCGAGGCCAAGGCCGGTGCGGTGATCGACGCGATCACGCTCGCGTGTGAGCAGGGGGACTGGGCGTGACGAGCGTCCTGGTGGTGGACAACTACGACTCGTTCACCTACAACCTCGTCCAGTACCTGGGCGAGCTGGGGGCGGACGTGGAGGTGGTGCGCGCCGACCTTCCCGAGCTGCTCGAGCGCAGCCCGGACCGCGTGATCGTGTCGCCCGGCCCGTGTACGCCGGAGGAGGCCGGCCTCTCGAAGGAAGCCATCCGCCGCTACGCCGAGGCCGGCGTGCCCGTGCTCGGCGTGTGCCTCGGGCACCAGGCGCTGGCCGCGGCGTACGGCGGCCGCGTGGTTCGCGGCGAGCCGGTCCACGGCAAGACCGCCGAAGCCGAGCACGACGGCAGGACGATCTTCGACGGCCTCGAATCACCGCTCGTGGTCGGCCGCTACCACTCTCTCGTCGTGGACCCGGAGCTGCCCGAGCAGCTCGAGGTGTCGGCGCGCTCGGGCGACGTGATCATGGGCCTGCGCCACCGCGAGCTGCCGCTCGAGGGAGTGCAGTTCCACCCCGAGTCGGTGCTCACCCCGCACGGCAAAGAACTGCTCCGCAACTTTCTCGATGCCGAATAGCGTCCTGACTGAGGCAATCGACCGGGTGGCGGGCGGCGACGACCTCGCTGCCGAGGAGGCGGCCGCGGTGCTTGCCGAGATCGTGGAGGGCAACGCGTCGGAGGCCCAGTCGGCCGCGTTCCTGATCGCTCTCCGCACCAAGGGCGAGACCGTCGCTGAGATCGCCGGCCTCGCGGCCACGCTGCGCGAGCTCTCGGTCAAGGTCGACGCCGGCGACGACCTCGTCGATACCGCGGGCACCGGCGGCGGCCGACCGACCTTCAACGTGTCCACCACGGCCGCGTTCATCGCCGCCGGGGCGGGCTGCCGGGTGGCGAAGCACGGCAACCGCTCGGCCACGAGCCAGTGTGGTTCCGCTGATGTGCTGGAGGCTCTCGGAGGGCCGTATCGACGTGGGTCGACTGGTTGCCGAAGCCTGCATCCGCGAGCATCGGCTTCGGCTTCATGTTCGCGCCGCTCCACCATCCGGCGTTCAAGCACATCGTTCCGGTGCGCAAGGAGCTCGGCGTCCGGACGATCTTCAACTTCCTCGGGCCGCTCACCAACCCGGCCGGTGCCCGGCGGCAGGTGATCGGCGTCTCCGATCCCGGGATGCTGGAGACAATGGCTGCGGCGCTGGGAGAGCTGGGGGCGGAACGTGCCCTGGTAGTGTCGAGCGCCGATGGCCTGGACGAGTTCTCGGTCTCCGGGGCGACCCGGGTGGTGGAGCTGAGAGACGGCCGTCTCAAGGCTTACGACGTGACTCCCGAGCAGGTCGATCTCGAGCTCTCGGCTGACGGCGCGGTGCGCGCCGGCACGCCTGAGCAGAACGCCGAGGTGCTGCGCGACGTCCTGTCCGGGACCGCCGGCACCGAGCGCGCGCTGGCCGTCCTCAACGCCGGCGCGGCGATCTACGTGGCCGGCCGGGCCGACACGCTCGCCGAGGGTGTGCGCGCCGCCGAGCGGTCGATCGACGACGGCGCCGCCGCGAGCGTGCTCGAGCGCTGGGTGGAGGCCACCGCCTCGTGATCCCGCGCCTCGACGATCTCGTCGACGCCACCCGCGACGCCCTCAGGCGCCGGCAGCGCGAACACCCGCTCTCGGAGCTCGCCGCCCAGGTGGAGACTGGCCGCGAGGGGCGGCCGTTCGCCGAGGCGCTCTCGCGCCCCGGGACCTCGCTGATCGCCGAGCACAAGCGCCGCTCGCCGTCCGCGGGCGCGATCCGGGAGGGCGCCAGCTGCGCCGACATCGTGAGCGCGTACGAGCGCGGCGGAGCGGCCGCGGTCTCCGTGCTCACCGAGGAGGCCCACTTCGGCGGCTCGCTCGCCGACCTTCGTGAGGCGCGTGCGGCCACGGAGCTGCCGATCCTGCGCAAGGACTTCACGATCGACCCGTACCAGCTCTACGAGGCCAAGCTCGCCGGTGCGGACGCGGTGCTCCTGGTGGTGGGCTCGCTCGACGACGCGCAGCTCGGCTCGCTCTACCTGCAGGCGCGCGAGCTCGACCTGGACGCCCTCGTGGAGATCCACGACGACGAGGAGCTCGAGCGGGCGCTCGAGCTCGACTTCGACGTGATCGGGATCAACAACCGCAACCTCGAGGACTTCAGCGTCGACCTCCAGCGCACCTTCGACCTGCTCGCCGACGTGCCGGCCGGAAAGGTCGTGGTGTCCGAGTCGGGCATCCACCATCGCGAGCAGATCGAGGAGCTAGAGCAGGTCGGCGTGGACGCCGTGCTGGTGGGAGAGGCCCTCATGCGCGCGCCGGATCCCGAGACCGCGGCACGCGAGCTGACCTATTCGCCCGATACTGGCGCGGAACCCATCGGCCCGGGTTAGGCGTACCCCTACCATGGTGGTGCATGTCGACCGCTCCTGAGCTCGATCCTGCCGCCGTAGCCGAGCTCGGTGCGCGCCTCCGGGACAACATCGCGCGCGCCGTCAAGGCTCCCGACTCCGTGATCCGCGACGTGCTGGTGGCGCTGTTCGCCGAGGGCCACGTCCTGATCGAGGACTATCCGGGCGTGGGCAAGACCGCCCTCGCTCGCGCGCTCGCGCGCTCGATCGAGGCCGAGTACGCCCGCATCCAGTGCACCGCCGACCTTCTGCCGGCCGACGTCGTGGGCACGAACGTCTATGACCAGCGCGAGAACCGTTTCGAGTTCCGGCCCGGGCCGGTGTTCGCGAACGTGGTGCTGGTGGACGAGGTGAACCGCGCCTCGCCGAAGACGCAGTCCGGCCTGCTCGAGTGCATGCAGGAGGGCCACGTGACGGTGGACAGGCACACGCATGAGCTGGCGCGCCCGTTCATCGTCGTCGCCACGCAGAATCCCGTCGAGTACGAGGGCACCTACCCGCTGCCCGAGGCACAGCTGGACCGCTTCATGGTCCGCGTCTCGCTCGGGTACCCGACGGCGGCGCAGGAGAGCCAGATGCTGCTGGACCACGCGGAGAGCGACCGCGTGCTCGACCTCGAGCCCGTGGCCGACGTCTCCGGCATCCTCGCGGCGCAGGCCGCCGCCGGGGCGGTGCACGGCAGCGACGCCCTGCGCCGCTACGTCGTCGCGATCTCGGACGCCACGCGCGCCGACCCGCGCGTGGAGCTCGGTGCGAGCCCGCGCGCCGGCCTGATGCTCTTCCGAGCCGCTAAGGCCTACGCCGCGCTCGACGGGCGCGACCACGCCCTGCCGGACGACGTGCAGAAGCTGGCCGGCTCCGTGCTCACCCACCGCCTGCTCTTGTCTCCGGGCACGGGCGCCGACGAGCGTGAAGTGGTCGTCCGCGACGCGCTGGAACGGGTTCCGGCGTTCTGACGGGCTGATGCTTCGCCCCCTCTTCACGGTGCTGCTCGGGGTGGCGCTGTGCCTGGCCGGGGGGACCTTCGACTCGGCGTCGCTGTACGTGCCGGGCGTGGGACTGATCGTGCTGGCTGCCGGCGCGACCATCTGGGTGCTGCTGGCGGCTCGCGGCGCGACCGTCGCGCGCGTGCCAGGCCCGCACACGGTGATCGAGGACGAGCCGTATCCGCTGCGGGTGGAAGTGAAGAGCGGCCTGCTGCCGCCGCCCGGAGGCGAGCTGCTGGAGCCGCTGCTCGGCTGGCCGGTGCCGGTGGCCGGGCGCTGGTCGCGGCGCCTGCGGATCAACGTGCGCTTCTCCCGGCGCGGGCGGCGCGTGCTCGAGGCGGAGCTGCTCGTGATCCGCGACCCGCTGCGGCTCTACTCGCGCGAGATCCCGGGGAAGGGCGGGGAGGAGGTGCTCGTGCTCCCGCGCGTGGAGCCGGTGACCGCGCCGGGCAGCGGCGGCGCTGGCGCGGGCGCCCAGGCCGGCCTCGGCGCTCAGCCGAGTCTCTCCGGAAGGCGCCTTGATGCCTCTGCCGCCGAGCTCGAGATCGACGGCCTGCGCGCCTATCGCGAGGGGGCGCCGGCCTCGCGTATCCACTGGCCGTCGGTCGCACGGCACGGCGAGATGCTGGAGCGCCGTCTCGTGGCCGAGCTCGACTCCGCGCCGCTGATCGTGGTCGATCCGTCGAACCCGGCAAGCGAGGAGGCGCTCGACAAGGCGGTTCGCGCCGCGGCGTCCCTGTGCGTGTGGCTCGCCAGGGCCGACGGCTGCGCCGTGCTGCTGCCGGGCGACCGGCGCCCGATCGACATCGGGCACGACCTCGGTGCCTGGCCAGCGGTGCACGCTCGCCTCGCGCTGGTCGAGGAGGGCGCCGCCCCCGCCGGCGGTGTGCTCGGCCCGCGCGGTGGGGCCGTGATCTGGGTCACCGGGGCAGACCTTCGCGCCACGCCGCGGGCGCTCGAGCGGCTGCCTGCGGGGTCGCGCTACGTCGTGGCGCCGGGCGCGTTGCCGGGCGTGCGGCCGTCGTTCGAGGTGGCCGGGTGCACCGGCTGCCTGGTGGAGCGGGCGCGCCGCGCGAGTGGGTTCCGAGGCGCGGGAGCAGCGGCGTGAGCGTCGCAACGGAGCCGAGGAGCCGGGGCTGGCACGGCCCACTCAGCCCCAAGCCCGCCACGGCCGGCCCTGGCGGCGCGCCGCCTGCGGGCACCGGCACGGCCCGCTCTGCCGCGGCCGTCACGCGCGACTCGCTCGCGCTGCGGCTCACCGCCTTCGCGGCGCTCGCCGCCTACGCCACCGCGCACTGGGCGAAGCTGGTGGAGAACGCCCCCAGCGGGCGCATGATCGTCGTCGTGATCGTGGCCACCGGCGGCGCCACGGCCCTCGGTCTGCTCTCGCTCGTCCCGCTCCCGCGGCCCGCGCTGCATGTGCTCGCTGCCATCGTCGGCGTGGCGACCCTCGTCCTGGGCCTGATGGCGGCGGGGCTGCCCGGTCGGCTGCTGCTTCCCGAGCACTGGAGCGAGCTCACCGACGGCCTCGACCGCGGGCTCGGGGGGGTGCAGGGCGTCGAGTGGCCCTACGACGGCCCGGACGAGTGGATTCGGAGAACCGTGCTGCTGGGCGCCCCGGCGCTGCTGGCGATCGCGGCCACGGTGGCCTTCTGGCCTGCTCGCCGCGGCGTGGCCGGGCTGCGCATCGCCGGTCTCGTGGCCCTGCTGCTCCTCTACGGCACCGCCGTGACCGAGCAGGATCCGGGCGCGCCGGCGCTGCGGGGGCTGGTGCTGCTGCTGCTGATCGCCGCCTGGCTGTGGCTGCCGCGCATGCCGCGCCTCGAGGCCGGCATCGGGGCGGCGGTCGTGGCGAGCGTGGGGATCCTGTCGCTTCCGGTGGCCGCCGCTCTCGACGCCGACCGCCCGTGGTGGGACTACCACGCATGGAACTGGTTTGGCAACGGTGAGGCGATCACGTTCGACTGGACGCACGAGTACGGGCCGCTCGACTGGTCGCGGGCAGGCGCCACCGTCCTCAACGTGAAGTCGACTCGGCCGCACTACTGGAAGGCGGAGACGCTGGACTCCTTCGACGGGCTGCGCTGGGTGCGCTCGGCGAGTGCCGACGACAACGCGTACTCGCCCGAGGTGGTGTACGGGGAGTCGAATCCCGAGGGGCGCTGGGGGTACCACGAGTACAACCCGGCCTGGGACGAGCGCATCCGCTTCACCGTCCGCTCGCTGTCCAGCAACATGGTGGTCGGGGCCGGGATCACGCTGAGGGTGGACGGCATCCCCGGCGCCCGGCCGAGCTCGGACGGTACGACGCTGCTGCGACGCGGCCGCAAGCTCGAGCGGGGGGACACGTACTTCGTTCGCACCTACGAGCCCAATCCGACGAGGGGGCAGATGAAGAGGGTGCCCGTGGGGTACTCGCGCAACCTGATCGGCTACACCGCGATCCAGCTCCCACGGCCCGGAGAGACCGCCACCGAGGGGGTGCCCTTCCAGGGGGATGCCGCCCGCGAGGACGCGGCCGCAAATCGGGAGGTGCTGTTCGTGCCGCTGCGCGGCAACGCGGACCCGAACAACGAAGCTCTGCTCGCCGAGCGGCGACTCCGGCGCTCACAATACGGGCCGATGTACGACCTCGCGCAGCGTCTGACCGCGGACCAGCCGAACGCCTACGACGCCGTCAAGAACGTCGAGCAGTACCTCCAGAGCAACTACACCTATTCGGAGCGGGTGCCCACCCGGCCGATCCCGCTGATGGGCTTCCTCTACCAGGAGCGGCGCGGCTACTGCCAGCAGTTCTCCGGCGCCATGGCGCTGATGCTTCGAATGGCGGGCATACCGGCGCGCGTCGCGGCGGGGTTCTCGCCGGGGTCGTACAACAAGGACACCAAGGAGTACCGCGTGCGCGACCTCGACGCGCACTCCTGGGTGGAGGTCTGGTTCCAGGGCATCGGCTGGGTGCCGTTCGACCCGACGCCGGCTCGCTCGCCCGCACAGTCTCAGTCGAGCGCGCTCGCCACGAGTGCGGCCGCGGCCGACGCCGGCGAGGTTAGGCGGACGCGCCAGGGCGCGGCCGCCTCGGAGCGCGGCACGGACATCGGAGGCGGGCTGGGGTCGGACGGCGGGAACGGCTGGCTCGTGCCCGTGCTCCTGTTGCTCGTGGCGGCGCCGCTCGCGGGCGGCGCGCTCCTGCTGGGCAGTCGCGTCCGCCGCATGCGCAGGTTGGGTCCGGATGAGCTCGCCGAGATGCAGCTCTCGGAGCTCCGCCGCGGGCTGCTGCGGCTTGGCTGGGACCTGCCCGCCTCGACCACGCTGCTTGGCCTCGAGCAGCGGCTAGGTCGCTTCGCGGGACCCGCGTCGGAGGCCTATGCCGAGGCGCTGCGCGCGAACCGCTACGACCCGCGCGCCCCGGAGGCGCCCGGCCTGGGCGAGCGCCGGGTGGTCCGCAGGGAGCTCACGCGCGGAAGCATCCTGGACCGGCTGCGTGGGCTGATCGCGTTCCCGCCGGGTGCACCGCGTCCGTGAGCGCCCCGCAGGGCCCGGGGCAGATTTATCGAAACGTAAGGTCGGCGCACTAAACCTCCCGGAATGACCACCAGAAGCCCGCTCACCAACCTCCTCGCAGGCGTCCTCGGCGGCCTGATCGTGCTGGTCATCGGCGCGGTTCTGATCGCCACGGACGTAATCGACACGGGTGACACGACGACCGTCGTGCGCGAATCGGCTGCGACGCAGCCCACGGCCGCGTCCACCGGGTCCGCGGGCCGCAGCGTCCGTGAGATTTACAAGCAGGAGGGGCGCGGGGTGGTCTTCATCCAGTCCCGGGGCGTGAGCAGCGACAGCGGCTCGCCGTTCGGACTGCCGCAGCAGGGAACCGCGACCGGCTCCGGCTTCGTGGTCGACAAGGAAGGCACGATCGTGACCAACGCCCACGTGGTCGAGGGCGCGGACAGCGTGCAGGCGCGCTTCGACGAGAACGGGGAGTTCGTCGACGCGGAGGTGAAGGGCGTGGACACCTCCACGGACATCGCAGTGCTGAAGATCGACCCCTCGGATGTCGACGAGCTCACGCCGCTCCCGCTGGGCGACTCCTCGAAGCTCGAGGTGGGCGACTCGGTGATCGCGATCGGCAACCCGTTCGGGTACAGCCGCACCGTCACGACCGGAATCGTCTCCGGGCTCCAGCGCGAGATCCAGGCGCCCAACGGCTTCACGATCCCCGACGTGATCCAGACGGATGCCTCGATCAACCCGGGCAACTCCGGTGGGCCGCTGCTCGACGCGAACGGCCGCGTGATCGGGATCAACTCGCAGATCGCCACTGGCGGCGGCCAGGGCTCGGTGGGTATCGGCTTCGCGGTGCCGGTCAATACGGCGAAGGACCTGCTGCCGGACCTGAAGGCCGGCGAGACCATCGAGCGCGCCTACCTCGGCGTGCAGATGCAGGACGTGAGCAAGCAGCTCGCCGAGGACCTCAACCTGGCGTCCGACGAGGGCGCACTCGTGGTCGAGGTGACCAAGGACAGCCCGGCGGACAAGGCGGGCCTTCGCGGCGGTCGCACCGAGACGGCCCAGGGCGTCCCCGCCGGCGGCGACCTGATCGTCGCGGTGGACGGCAAGGCGGTGAGCGACTCGAACGAGGTGGCGAGCGCGATCGCCCGCAAGCGCCCCGGCGACAAGGCGGAGATCACGTACTACCGCGGCGATTCGAAGAAGACCGTGAGCGTCGAGCTGGCCAAGCGGCCGAGCTCGGCCGACCAGCCGTCCGCCGACGAGGGCGGCGGCGGGCTGATCCCCTAGCCGCGGCGCGCCTGCGACCATAGGCGGGGCTATGACCCGCGTGAAGATCTGCGGCATAACGGCGCTCGACGACGCCCAGCTCGCGGCGGACCTCGGTGCCTGGGCGCTCGGGATGATCTTCTGGCCCGGCAGCCCTCGGGCGTGCCCGCTCGAGCAGGCGGAGGTGATCGGCGCCCAGCTGCACCGGCGGGTCGAGCTCGCGGGCGTGTTCGTGAACGCGACGCTCGACCACGTGGCGGAGACGGCGGACGTGTGCCGCTTCACGCTGCTCCAGCTGCACGGGGACGAGGGCCCGTCGTACTGCCAGGAGGCCGCGCGCCGCACCGGCTGCCGGGTGATGAAGGCCGCCCGCGTGCGCGACGCGGCGCAGGTCCAGGCGCTGAGGGCCTACCGGACCGACTTCCACATGCTCGACACGCACTCCGAGCGCGCGCCCGGCGGCACGGGGGAGAGCTTCGACTGGGAGCTCGCCCGGCTGCACCCGGGCAAGCCGCCGCTGACCCTGTCGGGCGGGCTGACGCCGGAGAACGTGGGGGAGGCGATCGCGGCCGTGAGCCCGTTCGCCGTCGACAGCGCGAGCGGCACGGAGGCCGCGCCGGGCCGCAAGGACCCAGCCAAGCTGACCGCGTTCTTCCGCGCGGTCGAGGCCGCCGACCACGTGACCGCATGAGCGCCCCGCCGCTCGAGCGGCGCTTCGGCCCCTACGGCGGCCGCTACGTGCCCGAGACCCTGATACCGGCGCTCGACGAGCTCGAATCGGAATGGTCGGCCGCCCGCGCCGATCCGCAGTTCGTCGCCCAGCTCGACGCCCTGCTGCGCGACTACGTCGGCCGCCCGACCCCGCTCTACCTCGCACGGCGGCTGTCCGAGCTCGCGGGAGGCGACGTGTGGCTGAAGCGCGAGGACCTCACGCACACCGGCTCCCACAAGATCAACAACGCGCTCGGGCAGGCGCTGCTGGCGCAGCGCATGGGCAAGCCGCGCGTGATCGCCGAGACGGGCGCCGGCCAGCACGGCGTGGCGGCCGCTACGGCGTGCGCGCTGCTCGGGCTGGAGTGCGTCGTCTACATGGGCACCGAGGACATGCGCCGCCAGGAGCCGAACGTGCAGCGCATGCGGCTGCTGGGCGCGGAGGTGCGCGGCGTGGACGCGGGCGCCCGCACGCTCAAGGAGGCCGTGTCCGCCGCGATCCGCGACTGGGTCGCGAACGTGGAGTCCACGCACTACGTGATCGGCTCCTGCGTCGGGCCCGCGCCCTACCCGGCGCTGGTGCGCGACCTCCAGCGGCGCATCGGCGACGAGGCTCGCGCCCAGCTGCTCGGATCAGGCGGGCCGGCTGCCGGACCGGGCGGTCGCGTGCGTGGGCGGCGGCTCGAACGCGATCGGCACGTTCATCCCCTTCGTGGACGACGAGGGCGTCGAGCTGATCGGCGTCGAGGCGGCCGGCGAGGGGCTCGGCACCCAGCGCCACTCCGCGCCGCTCACCACAGGCGCGCGCGGCGTGCTGCACGGCGCGCTCACGGGAGTGATCCAGGACGAGGAGGGCCAGATCCTCGAGGCGCACTCGATCTCGGCGGGCCTCGACTACCCGGGCGTGGGCCCGGAGCACGCCTGGCTGCGCGACTCGGGGCGTGCGCGCTACGAGGCGGTGGAGGACGGCGCCGCGCTCGATGCCTTCCACCGCGTGGCGGAGCTCGAGGGCATCCTGCCGGCGCTCGAGTCCTCGCACGCGGTTGCGTGGGTGCTCGCCAATCCGTCGCCTGGCGTCACCCTGATCACGCTCTCCGGCCGCGGCGACAAGGACCTCGCCGAAGTGCTCGCCCTGGCATGAGCATCGCGGCCGGCCATCGCCGCCGCTTCACCGCGCACGGGAAGCGCGCCGCTCTCATGCCGTATTTGATGGGGGGCTATCCGAGCATTGAGGAATCGGTCGAGGCCGGGCTTGGCCGCCGCCGATGCCGGCGCTGACCTGCTCGAGCTCGGCATCCCGTTCTCCGATCCGCTGGCCGATGGTCCGGTGATCCACGCCGCCGGCACGGAGGCCCTTGCGGCGGGGGCCACGCCTCATTCGGTGCTTGGCGTGTGCGAACGGCTCGCGGCGAGGGTGCCGGTTGTGCTGATGGTCTACGCCAACATCGTCCTGACCGCCGGGTGTTGAGGCTTTTGCATTGAGGGCGGCCGCCGCGGGCGCTTCGGGGCTGATCGTTCCCGACCTGCCGCACGACGAGGCTTCGGAGTTACGCGCCGCGTGCGACGCCGAGGGCCTGGCGCTGGTGCCGCTCGTGGCGCCCACCACCACCCCCGAGCGGATCGCCGAGATCGGCGCGGATGCGCGCGGCTTCGTCTACACGGTGTCGCTCACCGGGACCACCGGCGAGCGCGCTGAGCTGCCGCCCGGGTCTGGCCGACACGGTCGCCCGCGTGCGCGCCGCCACGGACGTGCCGGTCGCCGTCGGGTTCGGGATCTCGACCCCCGACCACGCCCGAGCGGTGGCTGAGATCGCGGACGGGGTGATCGTGGGAAGCCGCGTGGTTCGAGCGGCGGGCGAGGGCGGAGCCCCCGCGGTCGGGCAGCTGGTGGGGGAGCTCGCCGAAGCCCTGCGGGCGTAGCGCCACCGCCAGGTCGGCAGAGAATCGTTGCGTTTTCCCGCCACGTTGGGTATGCGACCACCTGGCCGGTGGGGGCTTGCGATCCGGCCAGATTGTGGAACAATCCTGCCCGTGGCTCGTTTTCATGTCCTCACCGCTGCCGTTCTCTTCGGCACCACCGGCACCGCTCAGGCCCTCGGCCCGGAGATCGAGCCGCTGGTCGTGGGCACCGCGCGGATCGCAGTCGGCGCGGCGCTGCTGGTGCTCGTCGCGCTCGCAAGCGGGCGCTTTCGGCTCGGCGGGGCTGACCGGCGGCTGATCCTGCTCTCGGGTGCCTGCGTCGCCGCGTACCAGGCCACCTTCTTCGCGGCCGTGGACGACACCGGGGTGGCGGTCGGCACGGTGGTGGCGATCGGCTCGGCACCTGTCTTCACCGGCGTGCTGGCGCGCGCGTTCGCCGGGGAGCGGCTCACGGGACGCTGGGCGGCTGCCACCGCGCTCGGCTGCGCGGGCGTCTGCACGCTCGTGCTTGGGGGCGGGTCCGGAGGCGAGGTATCGCTGCCCGGCGTGGGGCTGGCCCTCCTCGCGGGCGCCGGCTACGGCGGCTACGCGGTGGCTGGCAAGCAGCTCATGGACCAGGGCGCGACACCGGAAGCGCTCATGGCATCGGTGTTCTCCATCGGTGCTGTCGTTCTGATCCCGGTGCTCGCGCTGGTGCCCACGGGCGCGCTGTGGAGCGGCCAAGGGCTGGCCCTGGCCCTCTACCTGGGAGCCCTGCCGACCGCCGCGGCGTACATCCTCTTCGCGCGCGGCCTCGAGCGCATCGGCGCCGGCGAGACGGCCACGCTCACCCTGGCCGAGCCGGTGACCGCGGCGGCGCTCGGCTTCGCGGTGCTCGGCGAGCGGCCGGGGGTCGCGGCGTTCGCCGGCGCGGCGCTCGTGCTGGGCGGTCTCGCGCTGCTCGCGCTGCGCACGAGCCCCTCCCGAAGCGTGCGCGCAAGGCCCGCCGGGGCGGCCGCGTAACCCGTCGCCGGCGGCGGAAATCGCTGCCTGGCAGCGGAAATCGCTGGTAGTGTGACCCCCAATATGGCCCAGTCCAAGACAGCCGAGCGCGCCGCCTCGGAGGCCGCGCAAGAGGCGCCCGCGAAGCCGGACGCGAAGCCCCAGCGCAAGCGGATCACGCGCCGAAAGGCCGTCGAGCAGAGCATGCGCGACTACTTCGAGGCCATGGACCGGCGCGACGCCGCAGCCATGGCGGAGCACTGGCGCGACGACGTGGTGGAGGACGTCGTGCCCGTGGGTGTGCTGCGCGGCAAGGAGGAGCTGCGCGCCTTCCTCGACGCCACCTTCAGGGCCATTCCCGATGCCCGGACGAGTGTCGGCCGGATCGTCGCCGGCGAGACCAGCTGCGCTGTTGAGTGGCGGCTGGAGGGCACCTTCGACGGGGCGCCGTTCATGGACGTCGAGCCCACGGGCAGCCACGTGGAGGTCCGCGGCTTCGACCTGTTCGAGCTCGAGGACGGCCAGATCGTGAGCAACACCGCCTACTACGACGGCGCGTCCTTCGCCCGGCAGATCGGCATGCTGCCGGCGGACGGCTCCGGCGCGGACCGCGCGATGAAGAGCGCATTCAACGCGGTGACCAAGCTGCGCCGCGCGGTCGCCGAGCGCCGGGGCGCCTGAATGGCGGTCCTCGTCGCGCTCACCGTGGGCCTGGTCTGGTGGATCACCGCCTGGGCGTTCGGCATCAAGGCCTTCGACGCTTTCCTGCTCACGGCGGCGCTCGTGGTGGGCGCAGCGGCGTTCCAGATCGTCAAGCCCTTCCTCGACAAGATGCTCGGCCGCGAAATCGCCGAGCCTGAAGAGCAGGGCGCGGGCTTCTAGCCGAAGAAGGTCTCGGCCGCCTCGTAGTCCTCCACGGGCACGGTGCGCAGGTCCGCGACCGCCTCGGAGAGCGGCACGAGCTCGATGCGCGTGCCCCGCAGCGCCGGCATCACGCCCCAGCGCGCCTCGTGCGCGGCGTCCATCGCCGCCAGGCCGAGGCGCGTGGCGAGCACGCGGTCGAAGGCGGTCGGGGTGCCGCCGCGCTGGATGTGACCGAGCACCGTGGCGCGCGACTCGTAGCCCGTGCGCTCCTCGATCTCCCGCTCCAGCCGCTGGCCGATCCCGCCCAGGCGCGCGTGGCCGAACTCGTCCTCGGGGGCGCTCACGGTCTCCATCGTGCCCTCCAGCGGCAGCGCCCCCTCGGCCACCACGACGATCGAGAAGTAGCGCCCGCGCGAGTGGCGACGCTGGATCAGGCGGCAGACCTCGTCGATGTCGAACGGCCGCTCCGGGATCAGGATCACGTCCGCACCGCCGGCCAGCCCCGAGTGCAGCGCGATCCAGCCCGCGTGCCTGCCCATGACCTCGACGATCATCACCCGGTTGTGCGACTCGGCGGTGGTGTGCAGCCTGTCGATCGCGTCGGTCGCGATCTGAACCGCGGTGTCGAACCCGAACGTCATGTCTGTGCCGGCGAGGTCGTTGTCGATCGTCTTCGGCACGCCGATCACCGGCAGGGAATGCTCGCGGTACAGCCGCGCCGCCGCGCCCAGCGTGTCCTCGCCGCCGATCGCGATCAGCCCGTCGATGCCGGCGGAGTCGAGCGTGCCGCGGATCATGTCCGGGCCGTCGTCGCGCTTGAAGGGATTCGTCCGCGACGAGCGCAGGATCGTGCCGCCGCGGGGCAGGATGCCGCGCGTGGACTCGATGGTGAGGTCCTCGTGGATCCCCTCGAGCGGCCCCCGCCAGCCGTCGCGGAAGCCGACGATCTCGTCGCCGTGGTCGTCGATTCCCCTGCGCACGATCGCCCTGATGACCGCGTTCAGGCCGGGGCAGTCGCCTCCCCCCGTGAGCACGCCGATCCGCACGCTCGGCACGATACCCACGCCCGTCAGAATGGCGCCCCTTGAAGCCAGTGGCCACACCCGCCGTGCGCCAAGCCGCGGGCGCTGCCCGCGGCGCGGCGATGCCGTTTTGGGGGCGCTTGCGCTCTGCGGCTGCGCGCTCGCGCTGTCGGGCTGCCTCGGCGACGGCGGCGGCGACGAGACGAGCCGGGTCGAGGGCGACACGGCGACGGTGTACGCGAGCGTGCCGCGCCACGGCGCGTCGGCCGTCGACGCGAGCGCGGTCATGGCCGGTGCGCGGCGCGCACTCGAAGATGCCGGCGGACGCGCGGGCGGCCTGCGGATCCGGCTGAGGGAGCTTCCGGCCACCGACGAGGATGCGGACCATCCGTGGGACCCGGCGCTCGTGAGCGAGAACGCCGACCGCGCGGCCGACGATCCGAGCGCGATCGCGTACCTCGGAGAGCTCGACTACGGGGCGACCGCGGTGTCGCTGCCGATCACGAACGACGCCGGAGCTGCTCCAGGTCTCGCCCGGTGACGGCCTGACGAGCCTCACGCAGCGGCCGCCCGGACGGCCGCGCGCCGGCCCGGAGCGCTACTACCCGTCGGGCATGCGCAGCTTCGTGCGGATCGGCCCCACGGACCTACAGGAGGCGGAGTACCTGCTCGAGCGGGCGCGCGGCGCCGGCGCCGAGCGCATCGCGCTGGTCTTCGACGGCGACATCTACGGCCGCGAGCTCGCCGCCCAGATCCTCGCCCGCGCGCGCCGCGACGGCCTGGACAGCGTGGCGTCCGAGGAGTACCGCGGGCAGCTCGACGAGATCCCCGACATCGCGCGCCGGCTGGCCGAGGCACGTCCGGACGCCGTGATCTACGCCGGCATCGCCGCCCCCGGCACGGGCCGCCTGCTCGGCGAGATCGACGCGCAGCTGCCGTACCGTGCCGCTGTTCGCCACCAGCGGCATCCTCGCCGGCGAGCGGAGCCTCGCGCTGCCCGCCGGGCCGGCGCGCATCGAGGCGATCGGCCCCGCGGTCTCGCCCGAGCGCATGGGCCGCGACGCGATGAAGCTCGTGCTGGAGGCCGTGGAGCAGGGCCAGCGCGACCGTCGGCGCGTGATCGCCGCGGCGCGGCGGCTCGCGCCTCGCGTGGCGGACTCCCGGCTCGCGCTCTACCGGCCGGGCGCCGACGGCCGCTTCGAGCGCGTCGGGGTGGCGCCCTGAACGGCTTCGAACGCCACCCGGCGCGCGGCTACCTGCTCGCCGCCACGGGCGCCGCCCTCTTCTCGCTCAACGGGAGCATGGCGCGCTACCTCCTGGACGACGGGGTCGACGCCGCGCGCCTCTCGCAGCTGCGCTCCGCCGGCTCCTGCCTGATCCTGCTGCTGGTGCTCGGCATCGCCCGCCGCGACCTGCTCAGGGTCGAGCCGCGCGAGCTGCCCAGCCTCGCCGTGCTCGGCGTGCTCGGGCTCGCCGCCGTCCACGCGACCTTCTTCGTGGCGATCGACCGGCTCGAGATCGGGCCGGCCGTGACCATCCAGTACCTCGCGCCGCTCGGCCTGCTCGTCTGGCTCGCGGTCTTCCACGGGCGCCGGCTCCCGCCGAGCCTGTGGGGCGCGGTGGCGCTGTCGCTGGTCGGCTGCTTCTTCGTCGTTCGCGCCTACGACGCCGGCTCGCTGGACACCTGGGGCCTCGTGGCCGCCTTCGGGGCGATGCTCACCTTCGGCATCTACATGGTCGGCTCGGAGCGCCAGGGCCGCCGGCACGAGCCGGTCACGACGCTGTTTTGGGCGTTCGCGTTCGCGAGCCTGTTCTGGGCGCTCGTCACGCCGTGGTGGTCGTTCCCCTTCGACGGTCTCGCTTCCACCCGCAACGCTCTCCTGGCCGTCGCGATCGTGGTCGGAGGCACGCTCGTGCCGTTCATCCTGATGGTCGCGGCCCTGCGTCACATCGCCGCGCCGAGGGCTGCCGTGGTGGCCACGCTCGAGCCCGTCCTGGCGGCCGTATTCGCGTGGGTGATCCACGACGAGGCGCTCGCAGCCGTGCAGATCGCGGGCGGGATGGCCGTGCTGGCCGCCGTCGCGTGGGTGCAGTCGCGGCGGCCCGATCACGAGGCCGAGGCGGCCCCGGAGAGCTCGCTTGCGACGAGATTTTCTCCTCGTTAAGCAGCGGCTCCGGACCCGCAGGCTGTGCGATTGCGTGGTTAGGATCCCGCGCAGGTTGGAGCCACTCCATAGGAGGGACGTTTTGCGAGTACGTTGGCTGGCAGTTTTCGCCTGCCTGCTCGGCGCCTTCGCCCTGGGCATGACCGCCTGCGGCGACGACGACGACGATGGCGGCGGAGGAGGAGGCGGCGGCGGCGGTGGAGGGACGGCAAACGTCTATTCCTCGCTCCCGCTCCAGGGTGCCTCACGGCCGCAGACCACCGCGATGGTCGATGGCATCAAGCTTGCTCTCGAGCAGGCCGGTGGCAAGGCTGGTGAGACGACGATCAAGTACACATCGCTCGATGACTCGACAGCGCAGGCCGGCAGCTGGACGCCGGAGGCCGTAGGGGCCAACGCGCGCAAGGTCGCGGGTGACGATTCTGCGATCGCCTACATCGGCGAGTTCAACTCAGGCGGGAGCGCAGTCTCGATCCCGATCCTGAACGAGGTCCCGATCGCCCAGATCAGCCCGGCGAACACCGCCGTGGGCCTGACCTCGGACGAGCCGGGCGCCGACAAGGGCGAGCCCGACAAGTACTACCCGACGGGCGAGCGCCACTACCTGCGCATCGTCCCGAAGGACACCATCCAGGGCGCCGCCCTGGCGACGGTCATGAAGAAGGACGGCTGCACGACCGTGTACATCCTGAACGACAAGGAGGTGTACGGCGCAGGCCTGTCGCGGAACATCGAGAGCTCTGCGAAGGCGCAGGGTCTCGAGGTCGCGGGCAACGAGGGCATCGACCCGAAGGCCCCGAACTTCCGCTCGCAGGCATCCACGATCGAGGACGCGGGCGCGGATTGCTTCGTGTTCTCGGGCATCACCGCCAACGGCGCGGTCCAGCTGTACAAGGACGTGGCCGCCGCGGTGCCGGACGCCAAGCTCTACGGGCCTGACGGCGTGGCCGAGTCCGGCTTCGCCGATCCCGAAGGAGGGCGGCATCCCCGCCGACGTCGCGAGCAGGGTCAAGGTCACGGTGGCGACGCTGTCGCCGGACCAGTACCCGCCCGAGGGCCAGAAGTTCTTCGATGACTTCTCGGCCAAGTACGGCGAGGCGAACCCGGACCCATACGCGATCTACGGGTACGAGGCCATGAAGCTGGTCCTCGACACCTGCAAGGAGCTCGGGCCGGACTGCACGGATCGTCAGAAGATGATCGACGCGCTGTTCGCAACGAAGGGTCGTGAGTCGGTGCTCGGCACCTACGACATCGACGAGAACGGCGACACGACGCTGACGGACTACGGCGTCTACTCGATCGACGGTGGCGAGCTGAAGTTCGACGAGACGGTGAAGGCCGAGGCAGGCTGATCCTCACGTCGCACTAACGCGGTAAACGGGGGGCGGGCCGATCGGTCCGCCCCCCGTCATTTGGGGGCCGCCCCTATCGGTCCGCCCCCAGTCCGTGATAGAAGTCGCACCGAGGGGAACTTGGAGGCAAGCACCGAAGCAGCCCGCGGGCCGGTCCGGGGCAACACCTGGGACCGGGTCCGGAAGTACATCGGCCAATACGGCCTCATTGCCGTCCTCCTGATCATGCCGGTCGCGTTCGGGCTCCATGACCTGGCCACGGACGGCAATCTCACGCGGCTGGGCAACAACCTGGTCGCCGGTCTCTCGAACGGCGCGATCTGGGCGCTGATCGCGCTCGGCTACACGCTCGTCTACGGAATCATCGAGCTGATCAACTTCGCCCACGGCGAGGTCTTCATGATCGGCTCGCTGGTCACGGCCGCCTGGTTCTGGGGAGTCATCGGGCTCACCGAGGAGACCGCGATCCTCGGCCTGATCGTCGGACTGCTGGCGTCGCTGATCGTCGCGATGCTCAGTCAGCGGGACCCTGAACGTGATGATCGAAAGGGTGGCCTACCGGCCGCTGAGATCGGCGCCCAAGCTGGCGCCGCTGATCACCGCGGTCGGCATGTCGTTCATCCTCCAGAACGTCGGCATCCTCTGGATCGGAGGCTCGCAGGAGGGCGTCCCCCAGCTCGTGGAGCCGCAGAAGAGCCTCTTCGAGATCGGCGGCGTGGTGGTGCACCAGGGCGACGTGCTCGCGGTCGCGGTCGACGATCCCGCTGGTCCTGCTCCTTACGACCTTCATCACCCAGAGCCGCATGGGCCGGGCGATGCGTGCCACCGCGCAGGACCCCGAGGCGGCGCGGCTGATGGGCATCAACGTGGACACGACGATCTCGCTGACCTTCCTGCTCGGCGGCCTGATGGCCGGTGCGGCAGGGCTCGTGTACGCGCTCTACCAGACCACGATCTGGTACTTCCAGGGCTTCCAGGCCGGCCTGATCGCCTTCACGGCCGCCGTCATGGGCGGCATCGGCAACCTCCAGGGCGCCGTGCTCGGCGGCTTCATCATCGGGATCATCCAGCAGACCTCCGACAACCGGATCGGCGGTGAGTGGACCCCCGCGATCGTGTTCGCGTACCTGGTCCTGATCATGGTCTTCCGGCCCCAGGGCCTCCTGGGCGAGGAGACGAGGGAAGCCGGCTAGCGGATGCCGAAGCCGAAGACCGATCAAAAGACGCTCCTGACCGCGGCCGATCGCCGTGCCGCTGATCATCATCTTCACGTCCCAGCTGCTCGACATGAGCCTGGGGATGGCCGCTGATCCTCGGCCTGCTCATCCTGCTGCGCGTCCTGTTCGCGGACGACCGTCGCGTGACGATCGCCGTCATGGTCGCGCTGCTTCTCTGGGCGGTCTACCTGCCGCTCGCGCACGAGGAGAACAGCGAGTTCCTCGGCATCGCGGTTCTGATCCTGGCCTACTCGGTGATGGCCCTCGGCCTGAACATCATCGTCGGCTACGCGGGACTGCTGGACCTGGGCTACGTGGCCTTCTTCGCACTCGGCGCCCTCACGGCCGGGCTGGTTCATGTCGGGCTTCTACGCCGAGGCCGGCGAGGGCGGCAACGGAATCCACGTTCCTCGTCTCGATCGCCGGCGGCAGAGCCTGCCGGGCATCCACCTGAACTTCGTGATCGTGGTGATCCTCGCGATCATCATCTGCGCGATCGCCGGCATGCTGATCGGCCTGCCGACGCTGCGCCTGCGCGGCGACTACATCGCCATCGTCACGCTGGCGTTCGGCGAGATCATCGGCCGCATCGTCATCAACGGCGACGAGCTGCACTACAAGGACGTGCCGCTGCTAGGCGGACCGCTCGAGGACGTGTTCGGCAAGGGGGCGAACTTCTCCGCGGGCCGACAGGGCATCACGCCGATCGACAAGATCGACTTCCCGTGGCATCGAGCCGTTCAAGTCGCTCGACCTGCGCCCGTGGTTCTGGACCGCGCTCGTCCTGGTCCTGCTGGTGCTGTTCGTGAACTACCGCCTGCGCGACTCGCGCCTCGGCCGCGCCTGGATCGCGCTGCGCGAGGACGAGGTCGCCGCGGCGTCCATGGGCGTGCCGCTCGTCAAGACCAAGCTGCTCGCCTACGGCACGGGCGCGGCCTTCGGCGGTATGGCGGGCGTGTTCCTCGCCTCGCTGCTGAACACGGTGAACGCGGACCAGTTCCAGTTCTTCTTCTCGATCTTCATCCTGGCCATGGTCATCCTCGGCGGGCTCGGGTCGATCGAGGGCGTGCTGATCGGCGCCGCGACGCTCGTCTACCTGAACTTCAAGTTCATTCCGGACGCGAACGCCAAGCCGCGCGAGTGGTTCGACCTCGACCTGGACCTCTCCGAGCTGTCGTCGGCGATCTACGGCTTCCTGCTGGTGATGATGATGATCCTGAGACCCGAGGGCCTGCTGCCTGAGCGAAGACGCAAGCTCGAGCTGGCCGAGCACGTTGGCGTGGGAGCCACGACCGGCGTGGGCGGACCGGAGACCGACGTGTTCGAGGCGCGCGCATGAGCACGGCCGACGACACCGGCCAGGCCGCGGGCCCGCCGCCGAGCGCGGACGGCGACGCGATCCTGTCGACGACGGGCATCACGAAGGTCTTCGGCGGCCTCGTCGCCGTCGAGGACGTGACGTTCGAGATCCCGCGCGGCCGGATCGTCTCGATCATCGGGCCGAACGGGGCCGGCAAGACCACCTTCTTCAACATGCTCACCGGGCTCTACAAGCCCACCTTCGGGCGAGTCGAGTTCGACGGACGCAACATCACGGGCCGCCGGCCGGACCGGATCATGGCGCTGGGCGTGGCGAGGACGTTCCAGAACATCCGCCTGTTCGCGACGATGAGCGCGCTCGAGAACGTGATGGTCGGCCAGCACGCCCGCATGAAGGCCGGACTGTTCGGGTCGATCCTGCGCACGCCGGGCGTGCGCAAGGAGGAGGAGCGGGTGACCGAGAAGGCGCGCGAGGAGCTCCGCTACGTCGGGCTGAAGGACGACCTCCACGACCAGATGTCGATCAACCTGTCCTACGGCGACCAGCGCCGGCTGGAGATCGCCCGCGCGCTCTCGTCCGACCCCAAGCTGCTGCTGCTCGACGAGCCGACGGCCGGGATGAACCCGCAGGAGTCGAAGGAGCTCACCGACTTCATGCGCCGCCTCCGCGACGAGCGCGGCCTCAGCATCCTCCTCATCGAGCACGACATGCAGGTGGTCATGGAGGCCTCCGAGTACATCACCGTGCTGGACCACGGGACCAAGATCGCCGAGGGCACGCCGCAGGAGGTGCGGCAGAACCCGCGGGTGATCGAGGCGTACCTCGGCAAGCAGGCGGAGCGCGACCACACCGGCGCCGATCGGACGGAGTCCGACTGATGGCGCTGCTCGAGGTCAAGGACGTCCACACCTACTACGGCAACATCGAGGCCCTCAAGGGCATCTCGATCGAGGTCCAGGAGGGCGAGTGCGTCACGCTGATCGGCTCGAACGGGGCCGGCAAGTCCACGACGCTGCGCTCGATCTCCGGGCTGACCCCGCCGCGCCAGGGCTCGATCCGCTTTCAGGACCGCGAGATCACCGAGACGCCGCCGCAGGAGATCGTCTCCATGGGCGTGGCGCACTCGCCCGAGGGGCGGCACGTGTTCTCGCGCATGACCGTGTACGAGAACCTGATGCTCGGTGCGTACCTGCGCCGCGACGAGGCCGGTATCAAGGAGGACCTCGACCGCGTGTTCTCCCTGTTCCCGCGGCTCAAGGAGCGCGAGCGCCAGAAGGGCGGCACGATGTCGGGCGGCGAGCAGCAGATGCTGGCGATCGGCCGCGCGCTGATGGCTCAGCCGACCCTGCTGCTCCTCGACGAGCCATCGATGGGCATCGCGCCGATCCTGGTGGAGCGGATCTACGAGACGATCGCCGAGATCAACAAGCAGGGCACGACGATCCTGCTGGTGGAGCAGAACGCGAACTTCGCGCTTGACGTATCCAAGCGGGCCTACGTGCTCGAGACGGGTGTCGTGACGCTCGCCGATCAGTCCGCCGCTCTGCGCGAGAACCCCGAGGTCCAGAAGGCCTACCTGGGAGCGTGAGCTGATGTTGCTGGCAGTCATCGGAACCGCGGCGCTCTGGCTCACATTCGTCTGGCTCGGGTCGGCGATCATCGCGTCGCTCTTCTCGGAGGTGAAGGGCTACGGGGAGAAGTGGGGCCTGGTCACAGGCATTGTGTTCAGCGTGCTGGGCGCGTTCGTGTGGGCCGTGTTCCCGCCCCGCGAGATCTCGCGCTGGAAGCTGCACGAGGGGCTGAGCGCGACGGCGCGGACCACGCTCATCGTCGTCGAGGTGATCCTGCTGGCTGCCTCCGCCTTCTTCGTCGCGACCATCGACGCAAGCGGCGCAGGCCGCATCGGCCTGGTCGCGGTGGCGCTGATGGTCTTGGTGATCGCGGCCGCGCTGGTCTACACGATCGACATCCAGCGCGCCACAGGCGGCAAGACGATGGCCGAGCTGCGCACCGAGCGCCAGGCCGCGAACTAGCGCCCGGTTGCGTCGCGCAGAGCGGGCTCGAGCTCCGGCCAGCGGAAGTGGTAGCCGAGCTCCTGGAGTCGCCCGGGCACCGCGCGCTGCCCGGTGATCACGATTTCGGCCATCTGGCCGTAGAGAGCCTTCACGGCCATGCCGGGCACCGGCGCGAACGCGGGGCGGCGCAGCACGCGGCCGAGCATCTTCGAGAGCTCCTTGTTGGTCACGGGCTCCGGGGCGGTCACGTTCACCGGTCCGCGCACCTCCTCGGTCTCGAGCGAAAAGATCGTGGCGCCGACCACGTCGTCCACGTGCACCCACGGCACGTACTGGCGCCCGCCCGCCACCGGCCCGCCGATGCCGGCCTTGAAGAAGGGGAGCATCTTCTCGAGCGCTCCGCCGGACTCGGACAGCACCACGCCCGTCCGGTTGAGCACCACCCGGACGCCCAGTTCCTCCGCGCGGCGCGCCTCGGCCTCCCAGTCGTCGCTCAGCTGCGCGAGGAAGTCGTCGCCGGGCTCGGGGGCCGATTCGTCGAGCCGCTCGTCGCCGCGGTGGCCGTACCAGCCGGCCCCGGACCCTGAAACGAGGACGCGCGGGCGCTCCTCGGGGGCGAGCTCGCCCAGCGCGTCCACCAGGTTGCGGGTGGAGAGCACGCGTGAGTCGCGGATCTCGCGCTTCGCGTCGTCCGACCATCGCTGCGCGATCACCTCCCCGAGCAGGTGCACCACGCCGTCGCGGCCGCGCAGCGCCTCGAGCGGCGGCTGCTCGGCCTTCGGATCTGCCCAGGTGGCGGCCGGGACGCCGAGCGCCTCGCTCGCGCCCTCCGCGTTTCGCGAGAGCGCCGTGACCTCGTCGCCGCGCTCCACGAGCGCCCGGACCAGCCCGGCGCCGATCATCCCGGTGGCGCCGGTCACGGCGACCCGCATCAGGCGCCCCCCGCCGCGACCGGCATCAGCTGACCGTGGCCCGCTCCACCGTGGGCTGGTCGGCCTCGCCGGGCTCCTCGCGAGCGCTCCGCGACCTCCGCCACGGCGCTCGCCACCGCGCGCGCCACGTCGCGGTTGAAGACGCTCGGGATGATGTAGTCCTCGTCGAGCTCGTCGTCGCCCACAACGGAGGCGATCCCGCGCGCGGCCGCCAGCTTCATCTCCTCGGTGATCGCCGTCGCGCGAGCGTCGAGCGCGCCGCGGAAGATCCCCGGGAACGCGAGCACGTTGTTGATCTGGTTCGGGTAGTCCGAGCGGCCGGTGGCCATCACCCGCACGAACGGCGCCGCCTCCTCGGGCTTCACCTCCGGGTTCGGGTTGGCCATGGCGAACACGAACGGGTCCGGGTTCATCTTCTGGAGGTCGTGCGCTTCGATGATCCCGGGCCCGGACAGCCCGATGAACACGTCCATGCCCTCGATCACCTCGCGCGGCTTGCCGTCGCGCCGCTCCGGGTTGGTGTGCTCGGCGAGCCAGCGCTTCGGGGCGTTCATCGAGCCGGCCGTGGTAGTCGTCGCGCCCCGTGTGGATGGCGCCGAAGCGGTCGCAGGCCACGATCGAGGTCACGCCGGCGTCCATCAGGATCTTGGCCACGGCCACGCCGGCCGCGCCGGCGCCCACCATCGAGGACCTGCAGGTCCTCCATGGCTCGTCCTGTCAAACGACAAGCATTGATGAGGGCGGCGAGGGTCACGATCGCCGTTCCATGCTGGTCGTCGTGGAACACCGGGATGTCGAGCGCCTCCTGCAGCCGCTGCTCGATCT
Organism: uncultured Thermoleophilaceae bacterium; assembly: GCA_963771715.1. Taxonomy (GTDB): domain Bacteria; phylum Actinomycetota; class Thermoleophilia; order Solirubrobacterales; family Thermoleophilaceae; genus JACVRW01. Next base: position 212,862 of record CAVYUQ010000008.1, on the reverse strand, counting down.
CGAAGCAGCGCGGCGAGGAGATGTCCTCGAGGTTGATGCCGCCGAAGGTCGGGCGCGATGCGGATCACGGTCTCCACGATCTCGTCCACGTCCTTGGTGGCGAGGCAGATCGGGAAGGCGTCCACGTCGCCGAACTCCTTGAACAGCATCGCCTTGCCCTCCATCACGGGCATGGCCGCCTCCGGGCCGATGTCACCGAGGCCGAGCACCGCGGTGCCGTCGGAAACAACGGCCACCGTGTTCGCCTTGATCGTGTACTTGAAGGCCTTCTGGCGGTTCTCGGCGATGGCCGTGCATACGCGCGCCACGCCGGGCGTGTAGGCCATCGAGAGGTCGTCGCGCGTCTTCAGCGGGATGTTGAGGCCGGTGTGGATCTTGCCGCGGCGGTGCACCTCGAAGGTGCGGTCGGTGATCTCGACCACCTCGGCCCCCTTGACCGACTGGACCGCCGAGATCACCTGGCCGCGGTGCTCGGCGCTGCCGCACTCCACGGTGATCTCGCGGATCGTGCGATCGCCCTTCGCAGCCACGGTGTCCACCGCCACGATCGAGCCGCCCACGCGCGTGATCGCCGCCGTGACCTTGCCGAGCACGCCGCCGGGCCGCGAGGGCAGGGCGACGCGGAGGGTGAGCGAGAACTGTGCGGAGGGCGTGGCCACGCTGCGGATCATAGGATCGACGCCGCTCGCCGAACTACACCACTGAGGGGTGCTGTCCGTCGCTTTTCCCGTTTCGCAGTTCGCAACGGACAAGCGCCCAACCCCTCAGCGCTGCCGTTAGAGCGGCTCGGACCGATGCCATCGATAGGGTTGAGCGGTGCCGCCCGAGCCGCCCAAGGAGCTGTTCCTGATCGACGGGAACAGCCTTGTCTATCGCGCGTTTTTCGCGCTGCCCGAGTCGATCGCCACCTCGAAGGGGCAGCCCACGAACGCGATCTTCGGCTTCGCGTCGATGCTCGTGAAGATCATCTCCGAGTACGGCGTGAAGCCCACGCTGGTGGTCTGGGACGCCGGCATGTCGGGTCGCAAGGAGGTCTACGAGGAGTACAAGGGGCAGCGCGACTCGAAGCCCGACCTGCTCGCCGAGCAGTGGCCGTACATGGAGCCGCTGGTGGACAGCTTCGGCTACGAGAACGTGCGCGTGGAGGGCTTCGAGGCCGACGACGTGATCGCCACCGTCGCGCGCCGGGCGCGCGACGAGGGCTTCGAGGTGATGGTCGTGACCGGCGACCGCGACCTGTTCCAGCTGATCGAGCCCGGCGTGCGCGTGATGGCCACCAGCCGCGGGATCACCGAGACGAAGGTCTACGACCGCGAGGCGGTGATCGATCGCTACGGCATCGCGCCCGAGCTGATCCCCGACTTCGTGGGCCTCAAGGGCGACACCTCGGACAACATCCCGGGCGTGCCGGGGATCGGCGAGAAGACCGCGTCGCAGCTGCTCCAGGAGCACGGCGACCTCGAGGGCGTGCTCGGCAACATCGACAACATCTCCGGCGCCAAGCGCAAGGAGAACCTCACCAACCACGCCGAGGACGCACGCATCTCGAAGCAGCTCGCCACGGCGATCCGCGACATCGACCTCGGCGAGATCGACCTGGACCACATCGCCGCACGCGAGCCGGACCGCTCGCGGCTGCGCGAGACCTTCCGCGAGTTCGAGCTGCGGGCGCCGCTCGAGCGGCTGGAGGAGGCGCTCGGGCGAGGGCGAGGCCGCCGCGCCGGCCGAGCGCGCCGAGGAGGTCATCTCCACGACCGCGCGCGAGGTGCCGCTGGCGCAGCTCGGGTCGCTGGAGGGCGAGCTGGTGGCGGTGGCGGCAGAGCGGCCGCGGCCGGCCGGGGAGCAGGAGGGCCAGGAGACGCTCGACGTGGGCGGCCCGCCGCTCGGCCCGATGCGCGTGGCGGCCTACGGCGGGGGAGAGGTGCTCGTGGCGGAGTGCGAGACGCTCACCGCGCTCACCATGGCGCGCGGCGAGCGCCCGCTCGTGTACCACGACTGGAAGACCACCGCGGTGAGCGAGGAGGCCGGCCCCGGCGGCGGTGCTCGAGCACGACACGATGATCGCCGCCTACCTGATCGACCCCGCGCGGCGCGGCTATCCGCTCGACGAGCTGACCACCGAGGCCGGCATCGCCGCGAGCGTGGACGGCGCGAACGGGATCGCCGAGCGCGCGGTGGTCACGCGGGTGCTGGCGGAGCGCCAGCGCGCCCGGCTCGAGGAGGACGGCCTGATGCGGCTCTTCGAGGAGGTGGAGCTGCCGCTCGTGGACGTGCTCGTGGAGATGGAGCGCGCCGGCGTGAAGCTCGACGTCGAGCGCCTGCGGCGAGATCAGCCAGCGCTTCGGCACGCGAGCGGCGGAGCTCGAGCGCCGTGTCTGGGAGCTTGCGGGCGAGGAGTTCACGATCGGCTCGCCGCAGCAGCTCGCGCCGATCCTGTTCGAGAAGCTGGGGCTGTCGCGCAAGCGCCGCGGCAAGACCGGCTTCTCCACCGATGCGCGCGTGCTCCAGGCGATCCGCGACGAGCACGAGATCATCCCGGCGATCGAGGAGTGGCGCGAGGTCACGAAGCTGAAGTCGACCTACCTCGACGCCTTCCCCGAGCTGATCGGCGACGACGGGCGCCTCCACACCACCTTCAACCAGACCGCCACCGCGACCGGGCGCCTGTCCAGCACCGACCCGAACCTCCAGAACATCCCGATCCGCACCGAGCAGGGGCGCGAGATCCGGGCCTGCTTCGTCGCTGAGCCCGGTCACAGGCTGATCTCGGCCGACTACTCGCAGGTGGAGCTGCGCCTGCTCGCGCACATCGCCGACGAGCCCGTGCTGAAGGAGATCTTCCGCCGCGGCGAGGACGTGCACACCGCCACCGCCGAGGCCATCCTCGGCGGCCGCACCGACCCCGGCACGCGCTCGAAGGCCAAGATGGTCAACTACGGGATCGTCTACGGGCTGTCGGCCTTCGGCCTCGCCGACCGGCTTCAGATCGAGAAGGAGGAGGCACAGCAGTTCATCGATGCCTACCTCGAGCGCTTCCCGCGCGTGAAGGCGTTCATCGAGGAGACGATCGAGCGGGCCCGGGAGGAGGGGCACGTGACCACGCTGTTCGGGCGCATCCGGCGCGTGCCCGAGCTGCGCTCGCGCCAGTTCCAGACGCGCTCGCTGGGCGAGCGCCTGGCCGTGAACATGGTGATCCAGGGCACGGCCGCCGACATCATGAAGGTGGCGATGGTCCGCGCACGCGACCAGCTGCGCGCCGCCGGGCTCTCCACCCGGATCGTGCTCCAGATCCACGACGAGCTGCTGTTCGAGGGCCCCGAGGACGAGGTGGCCGCCGCCAGCGAGATCATCGAGCGCGAGATGGCGGACGCCTTCGAGATGGACCCGCCGCTCGGGGTGGACGTGGGCGTCGGCGAGAACTGGCTGGAGGCGAAGTGAGCAAGGAGGCGGCACTGCTGGCCACGGTCGTGGCCGGCGGGCTCGTGGCTATCCAGGCACCGATGAACGCCGCGCCTCGCCGACCACATCGGCAAGTTCGGCTCGGCCACGATGAACTTTCTCGTCGGCGGCACGCTCCTGATCTTCATCACCTTCGTCCTGGCGGGCGGCTTCCAGTCGGTCGGCGAGTCGCCGCCGTGGTGGGGCTGGGTCTTCGGCGGCATCGCGGGCGCGGCCTACGTGACGACGGCCCTGTCGAGCGTCCCGGCGCTGGGCGCCGGCGGCGTGACCGCGGCCACCGTTGCGGGCCAGCTCACGATCTCCGTTGTCGCGGACCGTCTCGGCATCCTCGACCTACCCGAGAAGCCGATCACCGTCGGCAGGGTGGCGGGGGTGATCCTGCTTGGCCTCGGCGTGTTCCTGATCGTGCGCGAGTAGGGCGCGGTCCATGTTCGACCACGTGACCATCCGGGTCTCCGACCGCGCCGCGTCCGAGCGCTTCTACAGCACGGTGCTCGAGGTGATCGGGATCGACGAGACCTACTCGGGCACGCAGTTCATCGAGTGGGGCAACTTCTCGCTCGCCGACGCAACCGCGTGGAATCCGGTCACGGGCGGGCTGCACGTCGGGTTCGGCGCTCCGTCACGCGAGCGCGTCGACGAGTTCTGGCAGGCGGGCGTGGACGCCGGCTTCGAGAGCGACGGCGAGCCGGGTCCGCGGCCGGAGTACGGCGACGACTACTACGGCGGCTTCCTGCTCGACCCGGACGGGAACAGCGTCGAGGCGGTCCATTTCGAGGACGTCTCACCCGGAATCGACCACCTGTGGGTCCGCGTGCGGGATGTCGCCGCGTCGAAGCGCTTCTACGAGACCATCGCGCCGCACGCCGGCCTCGCGCTCGGCACCGTGACCGCCGAGCGGGCGCAGTTCCGCGGCCGGCCCGGCTCCTTCTCGGTGCTAACGGGCAGCCACGTCACGCAGGACCTCCACATCGCCTTCCCCGCGACCGACAACCAGGCCGTGGACGAGTTCCACCGGGCCGCGATCGAGGCCGGCTACCGCGACAACGGCACGCCCGGGGAGCGCTCGGACTACCACCCCGGCTACTACAGCGCCTACCTGCTCGACCCCGACGGCAACAACGTCGAGTTGGTGAACCACAACCGCTGAGCCCCCGCGCTCACGCGGCGAGCGGACTCCGGAGCTGCGGCGCGCGCTTGCGCGGCGGTGGCGCCGCCGTCGCGAATTCCGGGGGCGCGATCCCGAGGTAGTGGCCGAAGCTCCAGTCCACGAAGCGCTTCGCCTGCATCGCCCGGATCGAGCGGTGCAGCAGGCGTGGGGGGACGCGCGGGACCAGCCTCTGGGCGGCCAGCATCGCCTCGAACTTCCAGCGGTGGGCCTCCGAGAAGTCGCCGTAGCGGCCCAGCGCCGACGCGATCGACTGCCGGCCCTCCACGACCGCCCGCAGCTCGCGGCCGCAGGCGATCCCGAAATAGAGCGCGGTCCGGATCCCCTCGGCGGTGAGCGGCAGGCAGTGGCCGGCCGAGTCGCCCACGAAGAAGACGCCGTCGTCGGTGGCGGCCCGCAGCCTGTGCGGGATCCAGTTGCCCTGGTAGCGCACCGGCTCGCGCGCGAGGTCCTCGGCCAGCATCACCGTCGTGTCCTTCACGTGGAAGCGAGGGTCGAACGAGCCCACGCCGATGCGCGTCTCGTCGCCGGCCGGGAAGCTCCAGCCGTAGCCCGCCGGCACGTACTTGCGGTCGATCCACAGCTCCATCTCCTCGCCGGCGCCCCAGGGATGGACCTCCAGGCCGCGTGAGAGGGGGGCTTCCGGAGGCTGGTAGCCGCTGCCCAGGACACGGCGCCAGCCGAGCGCGTCGACGACCACCGGCGCCGAGAGATCGCCCCGATCGGTGTGAACCGTGTTGCCGGTGCGCCCGTTCACCTTGGCGGTCTGGAACTCGTGAGTCGGACTGGGCGGCGAGCAGGCGGCAGAGCTCGGGGTAATCGAAGGTCGAGAACGTCCATGGCAGCTCCAGCACGGATGTGCCGAACGGCGTGTGGACCACGAGCCGCCCGAACGTCTGTCGGTGCGACCCCATCAGGTCCATGGCCCGCAGCCACTCGGTCGGGATCCCGCAGGCCGAGGTCTGGCGCTCGCCGATCTCGTAGCGGTCGAGCACCAGAACCCGCGCGCCGGTGCCGGCCAGCTCGCGCGCCACGGCCAGCCCGGCGAAGCTCGCGCCGCAGATCAGGACGTCGTAGTCGCCGCCCAGCGGCGTGCGATCGGCGCCCCGCGTTGTGCGGCGAGTCGGCATGCGGCGCAGGCTAGCGCCCGCCTAAGATCCCGGGCGTGTCGGTCCTCGTCCTCACGACCGGCGGCACCATCGCGTCGCTGCCCGACCCGGACGACCGGCGCCAAGCGTCCTCGCCGTCATCGGGCGAGGAGCTCGTGGCCGGCGTGCAAGGGCTAGCCGAGGTGGCGGACGTGGAGGTCGAGGAGTAGCGGCGCTCTCGAGCTTGAATCTGACACCCGACCACATGCTCGCAGTGGCGCGGCGGGCCGGCGAGGCGCTCGCCGCAGCCGCAGGTCGACGGGGTGGTAGTGACCCACGGGACCCGTACACGCTCGTAGGAGACCGCGTTCCTCACCGACCTGACCGCTCCGCGCCGAGAGACCGGCCGGTGTTCGTCGGAGCAATGCGGAGCCCCGGAGGAGCTCGTCCGCGGACGGTCCCGCGCAACTTTCTCCAACGCGCTGCGGCTGGCCTCGGCGCCCGAGGCGCGAGGGGCCGCGTGCCCTGGTGCGCGATCGAGCGACGAGGTCCACGCCGCGCGCTGGGTCCTGAAGCTCGACAGCGGGCTCGTTTCGGCGTTCCGCGTCACCAGCGGCGCGGCCCGCTCGGGCGGGTCACGCTCAGATCGGTAGAGCTGTCCGCTGCTGCCGCCTCCCGGCTTCACGGTCGAGCCGCCCGCCGAGCTCTCGTGGCACGTGGCGCTCGTCACCGCTCTACCCCGGCATCGGCTGCGTGCGGTGCATCGAGGCCTTGCTCGGAGGCCATTGGCGTCGACGGCGACTCGGTGCGTCGCGGGCTCCGGGAGCGGCAACGTGCCGGGCAGCGCCGGTGGGCGGCCTACGCTCCGCGCTCGAGCGTCGGGTTGCCCGTGGTCGTGGCGACCCGCGGTGCCCGGAGGGTCGACCCCGTCCAGCTACGGCTCGCCCGGCGGCGGCGCCGAGCTACGCCGAGCTCGGAGCGGTGCGGACGCCGCGGCCGCTCTTCGGCCGGTAGAGCGCAAGGCCTGCTGCTGATGGTGCTGTCTCGCCCAGGGGCTGGTCGGGGAGGCGGTCGCCCGCGAGTTCGTAGCGGCGGCCGCAACATTCCGCTAACGCCCGAGCGCGCCGCCTCGAGGCTTCGCACTAGCTAGGCTTGTGCGTCTCAGTGCCGGATACAGAGACTGCTACACCACCTCGCACCGTCGAGGGCTCGGGCGGGATGCTGCTCGAAATCGACGGTCAGATCGTCCCCAACTACGACGCCACCCTCGTCCCCTTCGAGGAGGGCGACGTCGTTTCGGGCAAGGTCGTCCGCATCGACCAGGACGAGGTCCTGGTCGACATCGGCTACAAGAGCGAGGGCGTCATTCCGATGAATGAGCTCTCGATCCGGAAGTCGGTGGATCCGCACGACGAGGTGGAGCTGGGCGAGGAGGTGGACGCCCTCGTCCTCACCAAGGAGGACCAGGACGGCCGGCTCGTCCTCTCCAAGAAGCGCGCGCGCTTCGAGAAGGCCTGGCGCAAGATCGAGGCCGCGGCCGAGTCCGGCGAGCCCGTGGAGGGCACCGTGATCGAGGTCGTGAAGGGCGGCCTGATCATCGACCTGGGCGTGCGCGGCTTCCTGCCGGCGTCGCTCGTCGACATCCGCCGCGTGCAGAACCTGGACGAGTTCCTCGGCACCAAGATCGAGTGCAAGGTCATCGAGCTGAACCGCTCGCGCAACAACGTGGTGCTCAGCCGCCGTGCGGTCCTCGAGGAGGAGCGCAAGGAGGTCCGCCAGCAGATCCTCGACCGCCTCCAGCCCGGCATGGTCGTGGAGGGCGCGATCTCGAACATCGTCGACTTCGGCGCCTTCGTCGACCTGGACGGCATCGACGGCCTGATCCACATCTCAGAGCTCTCCTGGAGCCACGTGAACCACCCGTCCGAGATCCTCTCGATCGGCGACGTCGTGCCGGTGAAGGTGCTCGACATCGACCGCGACCGCCAGCGCATCTCCCTGGGTCTCAAGCAGACGCAGGAGGACCCGTGGCAGCGGGTGATCGACACCTACCGGATCGGCGACGAGCTCGAGGGCAAGGTCACCAAGGTCGTCACGTTCGGTGCGTTCGTGGAGATCATGGACGGCGTCGAGGGGCTCGTGCACATCTCCGAGCTCGCCCACCACCACGTGGAGAACCCCCGCGAGATCGTGGAGCCGGGCCAGGACGTGCGCGTGAAGATCCTCGAGATCGACTCCGAGCGCCGCCGCCTCTCCCTGTCCGTGAAGCGGGTGGAGGAGCAGCTGGCGCACATCAAGTCGGCCGCCGAGGCCGGAGCTGCCGCGGCGGAGGCGGCGGGCGGCGAGATCGGCGACGTGCCGGACCTGGGCCTGTCGGAGGACGTTTTCGCTGGTCCGTCGATCGGCGGGCTCGACGCGCTCCGCAACCTGCCGGCGGACGCTCCCGAGGAGGCCCCTGCGGCGCCCGAGGCCGAGGCGTCTGAGGCCGAGCTGCCCGAGGCGGAGCCCGCGCCCGACGCCGTCGACCCGGAGCCCGCCCCTGACGCGGAGCCGGCCCCTGACGCGGAGCCCGCGGCGGAGGCCACCGAGGAACCCGCCGCGGAGGCGACCGAGGAGCCCGCGGCTCCTCCCAGCGAGGACGAAGAGTCCCAGGACCAGTAGGTGGCCGGGGTCCCCTTCGTGGGGCTCACCGGTGGTCTCGGTGCTGGCAAGTCGGAGGCCCTGCGCGCGCTGGGCGAGCTGGGAGCGGCCACGCTGTCGACCGACGCGGTCGTCCACGAGCTGCTCACGGGTGACGAGCTGCGTGCCGCCGTGGTCGAGCGGCTCGGCCCGGACGTGGCCCGCGACGGCCGCCTCGACCGCTCGCTGATCGCCGAGCGCGTGTTCGGAGACGACGAGGCGCGCGCCTGGCTCGAAGCCGAGCTGTGGCCGCGCGTGGGGCGGCGCGTGGCCGAGTGGAAGCAGGAGGTGGAGACGCTCGACCCGGCGCCGCCGGCCGCCGTGGTGGAGGTGCCGCTGCTGTTCGAATCCGGGATGGAGGCCGCCTTCGACGCCACAATCGCCGTCGTGGCCGACGAGACCCTGCGTGAGGAGAGAGCGAGCGCGCGCGGCCACGCCGCGGTCGCGGAGCGCGCCGGAAGGCAGCTCAGCCAAGCAGAGAAGTCGCAGCGTGCGGACTTCGAGGTGCGCAACGACGGCACGCTTGAGGAGTTGAGAGAGACACTGTCGCGAGTACTTGCGAAACTCGAACCGGTCCCGTGAGCTCACACGCCGCCCGCAGAGTCGCCCGCCGCCCCTCGCGCGCCAGAATCAGGCGCCGCCGGCTGAGCATGCTCGCGGTGGCGGCGCTCGTGGCGGCCACGTGCGTGGCGATCGTGACCGGCCTCGCTCCGAATGCCGTGCGCGAGATCACGCTCCCGCTCCGGCACGACGACATCATTCGCCAGCAGGCCGCCGACAAGGGGCTCGACCCTGCGCTGATCGCGGCGGTGATCTACGAGGAGTCGCGCTTCCGCGACCAGACCTCGCACGCGGGCGCCCGCGGTCTGATGCAAATCACCCCCGACACGGCCGACTTCATCGCGCGGCACTCGGGCGGCTACCGCTTCAAGCAGTCCGACCTGTCCACTCCGCAGATCAACATCGCCTACGGGAGCTACTACCTGCGCTACCTGATCGACCACTACGGCGGCAGCGAGACGCTCGCCGTCGCCGCCTACAACGCCGGTCTGGGCAACGTGGACAGGTGGGTGGCCAAGGCCGGCGGCGCCTCGGAGTTCAAGTCGGCGGAGCACATCCCCTTCCCCGAGACGCGCGCCTACGTGGACAACGTGATGGAGCGCCGCGGCGAGTACAGAGACAACTACGCCGACGACCTCGGCCTGTAGGCCGAGGCCGCCGGCGGTTGATACCGATCAGCCGTTGGCGAGACCCTCGTCAACGCCCTCCCAGAAGGCCTGGTGCACCTCCGGGCCCTGGGCCCGGAAGTCGCTGGCCTCGCTGGTCAGGTCGTCGAGGGCCACGTCCAGCTCGACCTCGTACAGGTCCGACTCGAACGCGTCATCGCTCGTGACGGCGCCGACGTACCCATCGGCTGCACGCGACAGCGCGTCGCCCTGCTCGGCGACCTGCTCGGCCACCTCGTCACCGGCGTGCTCGCGGGTGTCGGCGGCGGCCTCGTCCACCTCGGCCAGCGCGGCATCGACCTCGGCCTCGCTGTCGGCGTAGTAGAGGTGGTTCACGGCCTGGCCGAACGCCTCGCCGTCGGCGCGGGCCTTGTCGGCCTCGGACGCCGGCCAGAGGGCCACCGTGAGTGTCGCGAGAACAGCGGCCGTCACGACGCCGCCGCTGATCCAGCGCAGCAGCGACGGGCGGCGGGCCTCGCCGGCCTCAGGAGCGGTCGGGGTGGGGGTGGTGTGGGTAACGGACATGGGGACTCCTTGTGGTTGGGTTGGACTTGCGGGTTGCGTCAGGGGATCTCGACGTCTCTGACCTCGACGGCGGTGGTCCGGCTGGCCACGAACTTCGGGAGCAGCGCAAGCGCCCCAGCGAGGTCGGCCGCCTCGACGCGCCACCAGAGGCCGTGCCCGCCGGCGAGGCAGCTCGAGGGGGCACGCCCGTGCCTCAGCGGGCTGTCGAAGCCCTGCCACGCCGCAAATGCAGCGGCGCACTCGTGCGGTTCGTGCCGGTGATTGAGGAGGAAAACGGGCATGAGTCGATCCTGGCCGGAACGCGGTCAGGGTTCATCCGGGGCGATCCCTCAACCAGCACCCTGAAACGGCGCCCGAGCGGCGTTATCCTCGGCAGCACGGTGGACTCGCATTCCAGCGCCGCGCCCCTGGTCGGGCGCGAGACGGAGCTGGGACGCCTGGAGCAGACGCTTGACGCGCTGGACCAGGGCAGCGCAGCCTGCCTCACCGTCGAAGGAGAGCCGGGCATCGGCAAGACGCGGCTGCTTCGGGCGCTTCGCAGCAGCGCGGAGGAACGCGGGCACGTGGTCCTCTCCGGTGCGGCCGCCGAGTTCGAGAGCGAGCTGCCGTTCAGCGTCTTCGTCGACGCGCTCGACGCCTACGTCGCCTCGCAGGAGCTGAGCGAGCACGAGGGCTGGAACCCCGCCCTCGAGCGCGAGCTGGCGCAGCTGCTGCCGTCGCTCGGTGGTGCCGAGGGCGGCCTGGGGACCCTCGCGGAGGAGCGCTACCGGGCCCACCGGGCCGTCCGGCGCCTGCTCGGGCTGATCGCAAGCGAGCGGCCGCTCGTGCTGGTGCTCGACGACCTCCACTGGAGCGACGGCGCCTCGATCGAGCTGATCGCCACGCTCGTGCGCCGCGAGCCGGCCGCCCCGGTCCTGCTGGCGCTCGGATTCCGCCCCGGCCCGGCGGCCGAGCGGCTCTCGGCCGCGCTTGCGGGCGCGGCGGTCGACCGCCTCGAGCTCGGGCCGCTGAGCAGGTCGGAGGCGACGGAGCTGCTCGGCGGCGCGGACGCCGAGCGCGTGGCGGCGGTCTACAGCCACGCGGGCGGCAACCCCTTCTACCTCGAGCAGCTGTGGCGGGCGGGCGATGCCCGGTCCCTGGAGCGCTCGTCCGACGGGGCGGGCGCGACGGAGAAGGGCGTGCCCTCGGCAGTGGCTGCGGTGATCTCGGAGGAGCTTGCGTCGCTGCCTCCGCAGCCGCGCGCGTTCCTCGACTCGGCCGCGGTGGCCGGCGAGCCGTTCGAGCCCGATCTGGCCGCCGCGATAGCCGGGCTGTCCGACTCCGAGGGGCTTGCGGCGCTCGACGACCTGCTCGCGGTCGGGTTCGTCCGGCCGACCGACGTGCCGCGCCGCTTCAGCTTCCGCCATCCGCTCGTGCGCCGGGCCGTCTACGAGTCCACGCGCGGTGGCTGGAGGCTCGCCGCCCACGCCCGGGCGGCAGAGCTGCTCGCGAGCCGCGGTGCCGCGGCGGCCGAGTGCGCCAATCACCTGGAGCAGTCCGCCGGGCACGGCGACGAGGCCGCCATCGAGACCCTGCTCGAGGCCGGGCGAGCCGCCTCCGCGCGGGCGCCGGCCGCGGCGGCCCGCTGGTTCGACGCGGCCCTGCGCCTGCTGCCGAGCGCCGACGCGGAGCGGCAGGTGGAGGTGCGCGTGGCGCTCGCCTCGGCGAGGCGGTCGCTCGGCGAGTTCGACGGTTGCCGCAGCACGTTGCTGGAGGCGGTCGAGCTGCTGCCGGGCGAGTCGGCCATGCGGCGGATCGAGCTGATCGCGCTGTGCGCCTCGGTCGAGCACTGGCACGGCCGCCACGAGGACGCCCACCGGCGCCTGTCCCGGGCCTGGGAGGAGCTGCCCGAGCGCGACACGCCCGAGGCCGCCGCCCTGCAGGTGGAGCTTGCGATCGACGGCCTCTACGCGAAGGACCTCGAGCGGACCTCCGAGATGGGCGGCGCCGCGCTCGATACGGCCCGCCGGCTGGGCGATCCCGGCCTGATCGCGGTCGCCGCATCCGCGCTGGCCCTGGGCGAGGCCGCGGGCGCGGAGATCGACTCGGCGCGCGAGCACCGCGCCGAGGCGCTTGAGCAGATCGAGCGCATGGACGACTCCGAGCTGGCCCCGCGCCTGGAGACGCTCTACTACCTGGGCTGGGCGGAGAACTACCTCGAGCACTACGACGAGGCGATCGCGCACGCCGAACGCGGCGTCGCAATCGCGCGGACGACGGGGGAGGGGCGGCTGCTCGTGCCTCTGATGCTCCTCCGTGGCTATCCGTTCGAGATGCAGGGCCGGCTGGCCGAGGCGAACGAGATCTGCGAGACCGCCGTGGAGATCGCGCGCCTGTCGGCCAATCCGCACCTGCTCTTCTGGGCGCTCTTCGAGCTCGCCTGGGCGCGCTACTTCGCCGGGGACCTCGACGGCACGATCGCCGCGGGCGAGGAGAGCGTGAGCGTGGGTGGGCGACGGTCTGGCGGAACAATGCCCTCGGCCGGAGGCGGCGCCGGCTGGGCGCTCGCGGTCGCGCACTTCGAACTCGGTCAGGTCGAGCAATCGCTCCAGATGATGCGCGAGGTGGGCGGCGCCGAGATGGAGAACTGGATCCCCGCCGAGCGCTACTTCAACTGGGAGAACCTCGCCCTCGCCGAGCTTGCGCTCGGGAACCGCGACGAGGCCGAGTCCTTCACGCGCCTTTCCGAGGAAGCCGCTGCGAAGGTCGAGCTGAAGCTGCCGACGGTGCTCGCCGCGCGCACGCGGGCTGCGCTGCAGCTCGCTGGCGGCGACCCAGCCGGCGCGGTGCGAGCGGCGGAGGAGTCGATCGCCGCCGGCACGGCGATCGGCGCCGGGCTTCAGGTGGCCTGCTCGCGCAGCCTGCTCGGGCGCGCGCTCGTGGCGGCCGGCGACCGGGCGGGCGCCATCAAGGAGCTGCGCGTGGCCGAGCGCGAGCTCGACGTGTGCGGCTCGCAGCGGATGCGCGACGAGGCCCGGCGCGAGCTGCGCAAGCTCGGCGCCCGCGCGGAGGTGCGCGGGCCGGCCGCGGCCGGCGAATCCGGCCTCGATTCCCTGACCGAGCGCGAGCGCGAGATCAGCGAGCTGATCACCGAGCGGCTCACGAACAAGCAGATCGCCGCCAAGCTCTTCCTCAGCGAGAAGACGGTCGAGTCGCACATCCGCAACGTCTTCCACAAGCTCGGGGCCTCGTCCCGGGTGGAGGTGGCGCGCCTGATCGAGCGGGAGGGTCGCCCGGCCCAAGAGTCGGCGGACCTGGTGTGACCGGGGAGGCGGCGGGTCTTGACGCCGACGCCGCCCGGCTGCGCGAGCTCGGCTACGAGCAGCAGCTCGACCGCGGCCTGAAGATCTTCGACACGGCAGCGCTCGGCTTTGCCGGGATCTCCCCCGTCGTGGGGCTCTACGCCGTGGCCTTCGTGGGAACGGTCGTTGCGGGGCCGGAATGGGTCTGGGTCCTGCCTATTGCGCTCGCCGGCCAGTCCATGCTGCTCGCCGTGTACTCGGAGCTCGCCTCGGAGTTCCCGATCGCCGGGGGCGCCTACCAGTGGAGCAAGCGGCTGCTCGGCGGCCGCTACGGCTGGTTCGCGGGCTGGGTGGCGATCTGCGCCTACGCGGTGGCGAACACGACGATCGCCTACCTGGGCGCCCCATGGGCGCTCACCCTGTTCGGGATCGAGCCGACCGCGAACGCGATCGTCCTCACTGGCGTGGTGCTCGTGATCGTCTGCTCGGTGATGGGAGGACTCGGGATCAAGGTCCTCGGGCGGGCGGTGCAGGCTGGGATCGCCGCGGAGATCCTGGCCTCGGTGGGGATCGGCCTGGCGCTGCTGCTGGTGTTTCGCGAGCAGGACCTGTCGATCCTCACGGACACGCTCGGCGCGGAGGCGCTGTCCGGCGGGTCTGAGTTCGCCGCGCTCTTGGCCGCCCTGGCGGTGGGCGGGTGGGTGTTCATCGGCTTCGACGTGGCGGTCGGCGCGTCCGAGGAGACCAAGCAGGCGGCACGACATGTGCCACGGGCGATCTGGATCGCTCTGCTCGGCGTCGCGGGGCTGGTGATCCTGAACGCGCTCGCGGTCACGCTCGCGCACCCCGACCCGGCGTCGGTCGTGGCCGGGGACGACGTCGATCCCGTTACCACCGCGGTCGTGAGCTCCTTCGGCTCGTGGTCTACCAAGCCGTTCGCCGCCGTCGTGCTCACTGCCTTCCTGGCCTGCGGGATGGCTGCGCAGGCGCTCACCGCGCGCACGATCTTCTCGCTGGCCCGCGACGGCGCCCTGCCCGCGTCGGGCTTTCTGCGGACCGTCGACCGGCGCAAGGCGCCGATCGGCGCCATCGTGGCCACCACGCTGGTGGCGTCACTCGGGCTGCTGCTGGGGCTCGACTCGGCCGCGGTGGGCAGCCTGATCGCCTTCGGCACGGCCGCGATCTACGTGTCGTTCCTGATGACCGCGCTGGCCGCGCTGATCGCGCGGCTGCGAGGCAGCTGGCGGCCCGGCGGCCTCGTCCGGCTCGGCCGGGCCGGCGTGGTGGTGAACGTGCTGGCGGTGGGCTGGCTCGCCTTCGAGACCGTGAACATCGCCTGGCCGCGCGAGTCGCTCGCTCCGCCTGACGCGCCCTTCTACCAGGTGTGGGCGGCGCCGATCGTGCTGGCGGTGATAGCGGTGGTCGGGGTCGCGTATCTGCTCGTCGCGCAGCCCCAGAACCGCCAGCCCGTGCAGGCGCTCAGCCGTACAGCGGTCCCGACAGGTCCGCGCGCAGAATCGCGATCTCGGTGACGGCGGCCCCGACGTAGGCATGGCGCGTGGCCATGATCTCGTCGGTGAGGTCGGCCATGTAAGCGGGGTCCTCGGCGAGCCCCTCGATCGAGGCCAGCGCGCGCTCCGCTTCGAGGTCCTGAAGGTGGATTTGCATCTCGATTGCGGTCATAGGGCGATCTTCGACCTCAGTCCGCCGAGGGACATCGGGGTTACACCCTGAACCGGCACCCTGGACTGCGCGAAGGTCCCCTACTCGCGGCCTTCGCCCCTGATGCAGAGCGCGCCGTAGTCGATCCCGTAGACCGGATTGAAGAGCTGGCAGCCGATGCGCTCGGAGAAGAAGGAGTGCTCTCGCTCGTTCGCCACCGCGGCCCAGGGCGCCGCCGTGCGGGCGACCTGCGCATCGAGCCTCCCAAGAGCGAGCTCGCGGGCGGGGGACGGTAGTGCGTCGGCCGCGTCCAGCCTTCGGTTGAAGCCCGGATCGTCGAAGTAGGCGAAGTTGAAGTTGTTGTCAGGGCCGATGGTGCGGCCGTCGAGCAGTCGCAGGAAGGTCATCGGGTCCGGGTAGTCGGCCACCCAGCCGTTCAGGGCCAGGTCGAACGGTGCGCCTCGGCGCCCGATCTGAATGTAGGCGCTTCCCGACGCCTTGATCTGGACGTCGATGCCGATCCTGCGCAGGTTTGCCTTGACGATCTCCGCGAACCGCACGTGCGGAGGCTCGTTCACCACGTAGAGAACGACGGTCCTCCGCTCGGGCCCGGCGAGGCGACGCGCCTTCGCGAGGTCCGGGGTGGACGGGTAGAGCCGGGCGTCGCGGAAGCCCGGCATGCTGGGCGGCAGGTACTGGTCGGTCGGCACGGCCGGCAGGCCGGTGAACGGGCCTGGGCGCGACAGGGCCCGGCGGTCGATCGCGTAGTTCACCGCGCGGCGCAGGCGAGCCAACGAGAACGGCGGTCGGCTGGTGTTGAACGCGAGATGGGTGGTCTGGGGTCCTGTGTTCGCGAAGTAGCGCTGCCGCCCCGCCTTCGCTGCCGGGCTCCTGGGGCCGTATCGCTCCTGGAGCCGGCGCACACTGGTCGGAATGGTCACGTCGGCGGCGTAGTCGGCTTCGCCCGCTTCCACGCGCCGGAGGGTGCCCGCTTCCCCGGTGCCTAGCGTGATCCGGATCGCGTTCGGGCGCCGCGGCCGCGGGCCGCGGTAGTTGGGATTGCGGCGGAGCATGATCTCCTGTCCCGGGACGAACGAGCTCACGTAGTAGGGCCCGGCGGACGGCACTCTGCGGACCCCATTCGGATCGATGGGCGTGCCGCTCGGCACCGCGCAGAAGAAGGGGAGCGAGATCCGGGCGGGGAAGTCCGCGACCGAACGCGCGAGCCGAAGCGTCAGCCTGTTCCCGGCGGCGCTCACGCCGACCAGTTCGCTCACCAGCCCGCGCGCGGGCCCGCTCATCCTCGGGTTCATGCTGCGCTCGATTGAGTACTTCATGCTCTGCGCCGTGACCGGTTCGCCGGAGGGCGGCGAGAAGCGAAAGCCCCTGCGGATCCTGAAGGTGTAGGTGCGCCCACCGTCCGACACCCGCGGCAACGACTCCGCTAGCTCCGGCACGAGCTGCGAACCGGCCGTGCCGCGCTCATCCGGGTAGTTGAGGAGCTTGGCGCAGGTCGAATAGAGGATCTGCCATGAGGCCCCGTCGTAGGCGAGAGCCGGGTCCAGGGACTCCCGTTCGTCCGTCGTCTCCACGCGCACCGTGCCGCCCGGCTCGGCGCGGTCGATCCCTTGCCGGGGGCGGACACTCACCCAGACCCGGCCGTCGGCGACGACGACGTCCTGAGGGCTCGCGCCCACCGGGATCGTGTCAGCCAGGTCGCCGGTCCTGGGGTCGAGCCTCGATACGGTTCCGTCGCCGCTGTTCGCGACCCAGACGCCGCCCGCCCCGACGGCGACACCCGCCGGCCGGCGGCCGACGCCCGTGGTGCTCCGAACCGTGCCGGTGCTGGGATCGATGCGAGCGACCGCGTCGCCGAGCGCGAGCGTCACCCAGGCCCCGCCTGCTCCGAGCGCGATGTCCACCGGCCCGCCGGCTACGGGGATCGGCTGGGAGATACCCGTGCGCGGGTCGATACGCGACACTGTGGCCGCCCCCTGGTCGGCGACCCACACCGTCCGGCCGTTCGAGGCCACGCTGCTGGGCGAGTGCTCGGTGTCGAGCCTCGGTGTCCGCACCGCGCCCGTCGCGGCGTCGATCCGCGTCAGCCGGCCGAAGAGGGGAGCGACCCACAGCGATCCCCCGTCCAGCGCGAGGCTGCCGCCACCCTCCGGCAGGCTGTCGAGCCCCTCCGGGAGAGTCTCGATCCGAATAGGCGGCCCGTACCTGTCAAAGCGGGGGTCGATCCGGCGGGCGGTCACGAATGGCCTCGTTCGCTTGACCCCCGCCACCCAGACCGCACCGTCGCCGGCGGCCAGGCCGACGGGCCGCTCGCCGATCCCGACCGTGCGCCCCGTTTGCACCGGGCTCGTGTCGATCCGCGTGACCGACTCGTCGTCGAGATTCGCGACCCACAGCGAGCGCGACTCGGGCTCGAAAGCGAGCGGCCCCGGGTTGGTCCCGACCGGGACGACCGTCGTGACCCGGTTGTCCGCGGGGTCGATGACGGCGACCGCGTGGCTGTCGTCGGTCACCGGCGCGGCACCGCCGTCGTCGCCGGAGTCGGCGACAAGGAGTACGACGAGCCCCGCGAGCGCCAGCACGAGCACGACGGCGCCCGCTGCGGCGAGCGGTCGGCGGCGGTGTGGCGTGGCGACGGCCACCGCCGGCTCGGCGGATGCCGCCGCCGCTTCGCGGAGCTCGCGGCGGGTGGGCGCGCCCGGTCCGCCGAGCGCGGGGTCGTGCGCGAGGATGCGGCTCTGGAGCTCCTGGAGCTCTTCGCCCGGCTCGATGCCCAGCTCGTCGACGAGCGCGTGGCGCGCATCCTGGTACGCCTCGAGAGCCTCCGCCTGGCGCCCCGAGCGGTAGAGCGCGAGCATGAGCTGGGCGCGCAGGCGCTCCCGGAACGGATGGTGGCCGACCAGCGATTCGAGCTCGCCGATCACCTGCGTATGGTGGCCAAGCGCCAGCTCGGCCTCGATGCGCTGCTCCACTGCGGACAGGCGCAGCTCCGCGAGACGTGCGATCTCGGCCTGGGCGAAGGGCTCGTACGCGAAATCGGCGAGCGGGGGGCCACGCCAGAGCGCCAGGGCGTCTCGCAGCAGCCCGGCCGCGCGCTCCGGGCTGGCGTCGGCAAGAGCCTTCGTGCCCTCGTCCAACAGCCTCTCGAAGCGCGCCTTGTCGAGCTCGTCCGGGCCGAGCTGGATCAGGTATCCGCCCCGGCGCGTGACGATCACGCTGCCCGCGTCGCTCTCACCAGAGCGGTCGAGCGCCTGGCGCAGCCGCGAGACGTGCACCTGGAGGCTCTTCGCGGCGCTGGGCGGCGGCTGCTCACCCCAGAGCTCGTCGATCAGGCGGTCACTGGAGACGACCTCGTTCGCGTGCAGCAGCAGGATCGCCAGCACCGCCCGCTGCTTGCTGCCCGCGAGCGGGAGCTCAAGCCCTTCGTGGCTGACCTCGAGTGGGCCGAGGATGCGGAAGTCCACTGGGCTCCAGTCTCGCCGCCCTTCGCGGTCCTTCGCAACCGCGTGTTACCGCTTGACAGGCGTCTCACAACCGGGTCAGCGCAGGTTGTCGTCGTCCCGACCCAAGGAGGAGACATGCCAACCACAAGAGGAGAGCTGCACAGCGCTCTGTCAACCCCGGTGCAGTTCCGCGTCCGCCCGATCACGCTGGCGCTTATGGCGCTCGTCACCGCCGTCGCGTTGACGCTCGCGATCGCGCTCGCAGCGAGCGGCGGAGGCGAGAGCTCGGGCTACAGGGACTCGGTGCGTGTGGCGCCCTCCGTGGAGCACATCCCGGGCCCCGCCGACCGCAACCAGGACCGGGACCTGAACGGTCCCGGAATGCGGCCTTGACGCTGTGGGCGGGCGGCTCGACCGGGTCGCCCGCCTCGGCGGGCCCTACGCGGAGGCCTGCTCCCAGCGGGCGTAGGCCTCCTCGACGGCCTTCTTCGCCGCTGCGTGGCGGTCGGCGGCTCGCTCGCTGCTCGTCGGGCTGGCCCACGCGGAGGGGTCGGCCAGCTCGTCCTCGATCGCTCGCAGAGCGGCCTCGGCCTTCTCCACCGCGCGCTCGAGCTCCGCTGCGCGCCTGACGGCGTTCTTCGAGGGTCCGGCGGGCTTCGTGCGGCCGTTCCCGTCCGGCTTCGCCGCCTTGGCCCTGGCCGTGGCCCGCTTCTCGCGCCCCGGGCGCGCCCGCTCCTCCTCGCGGCGCTCGTCGCGCACGCGCGAGTACTCGGCCCAGCCACCCTGATAGCTGCGCAGGCGCCCGTCCTCCATGGCGATCGTGCGCGTGCCGACCGCGTCCAGCAGCGCGCGGTCGTGCGACACGAGCAGCACGTTGCCGTCGAAGCCCGAGAGCGCGTCCTCGAGCGCCTCGCGCGCGTCGATGTCGAGGTGGTTGGTGGGCTCGTCCAGGATCAGGACGTTCGCGCCGGACGCCACGAGGATCGCGAGCGACACCCGTCTGCGCTCGCCTCCGGAGAGTCCCTCCATCGGCTTCTCGGCCTCCTCGCCGCTGAACAGGAAGCGGCCCAGCAGGGCGCGCGCCTTGTTCGGCGTCAGGCCGGTGGCGCGCTGGGTGGCCTCGAGCAGGGTTCCCGACGAGCCCAGCTCCTCGGCGTGCTGCGACAGGTAGCCGAGCTGCACGTTGTGCCCGGTCCGGATGCGCCCGCCGTCGAGCTCACGCCGCCCCGCCAGCGCCTCGATCAGGGTGGTCTTGCCGGCGCCGTTCGGCCCCACGAGCGACACGTGCTCGCCGCGCTCGAGCCAGAGCTCGCCGTCTTCCAGCAGCGTCCGGCCCGGCACCTCGAGGCGCCCGCCCTCGAGGTCGATCACCACCCGTCCGGCGCGCTCGGCGCCCCCGAAGCGGAATCCGAGCGAGCGGTTGTCCGTGGGATCGCGCTCGACCCGCTCCATCTTCTGGAGCTTCTTCACGCGCGACTGGGCCTGGCGCGCCTTGCTCGCCTTGTAGCGGAAGCGCTCGATGAAGCGCTCCATGCGTGCGATCTCGGCCTGCTGCTTCTCGATCTGCTTGCCGACCTGGATGTCGCGCGCCGCCGCCTCGCGGCGCCACGCGTGCCACGAGCCCGGGAAGAAGCGCGAGCGCCCGGCCTCGAGCTCAAGCACGGAGGTTCCCACCGCCTCCAGGAACCAGCGGTCGTGGGCGACGAGGATCACCGCCGCGTCGAGCCCCGTGAGGTATTCCTCGAGCCACTCGAGGGAGGCGATGTCGAGGTGGTTCGTGGGCTCGTCGAGCAGCAGCAGGTCGGGATCGCCCGCGAGCGCGCGCGCCAGCGAGGCCCGCGTGAGCTCGCCGCCCGAGAAGCTCGACAGCTTCCTGTCGAGCTGCTCGTCGGCGAAGCCGAGGCCGTGCAGCGGCCCGAGCGCCCGGGCACGCCAGTTCCAGCCGCCGGCGTGCTCGAGGCGCGATTGCGCGTGCGAATAGCGCTCGAGCAGGTCGCCGTCGTCCGGCCGCTCCGCCATCTCGCCCTCGAGCCGGCGCAGATCCTCCTCCAGCGCAACGAGGTCGCGGCAGCCCGAGAGGACGTAGTCGCGCAGGGTGAGGTCGCGCTCGCGGGGCGGCCGCTGGTCGTGGAGCGCCACGCGCGTGCCCTTCTCGAAGACCAGCTCGCCGCCGTCGATCCCGGTCTCGCCGGAGACCATCCGCAGGAGCGTCGTCTTGCCGGCCCCGTTGCGGCCGGCGAGCGTCATGCGGTCGCCGCGCTCGAGCTTGAAGGACACGCCCCGGAAGAGCGGGGTCCCCGCCATGTCCTTGTCTAGCGCGCTTCCGATCACCACAGCCATGAGGGGTCAAGGCTAAGGGGCGTGCGCAAAGTTCAGGGAGTGAATTGGGGGAGGGGGATGCGACGTTCAGGGCCAAGCGTGTATGAGGGTCCGAGCCCAGCACTGGGGCCGGCCGGCCCAGGTGGCAGAAAAGCGGTGCGTTTTCCGCCACGATTGTCTGCCACCTAATGGCGTAGCTCGTCAGGTGGGTGGGCAACGTCGCGCCATGCACGACGCCGGCCACCCACCTGGCGGAGGCAGCCAAAGCCCCCGCGCCTGACAGTCAGGCACGGGGGCTGTCCAGCAGCAGCTGGTCGATCAGGCCGCAGCCGGCGCGGCGCTGGTGACCGGCGCCCTTCCCGTCGGGTCGCTCGGGCGGCGGATGCCCATGACGAACAGGGCGACTCCGATGACGAGCGCGAGGGTGCCGCTGCCCAGCGCGGACCAGCCGAGGGCACTCAGGAACGGGACCTCGGCCCCGGCGCTGATGTCGGCGTCGACTCCGGCGGAGCCGTCGGCGTTCATCACCACGACCGACCAGTCGCCGTCCTCGATCTCCCAGTTCAGGGTCTGCTTGCCCGAGCCCTGCTCGGACGCGGCCCAGATGTGGGAGTCGGCGGGCGCCGCCGGCTGGCGATCGCCGGCATGGTCGTCGTAGTCGGCCTCGAACGGCGAGGTGCTCACGTCGGTGAGCGTGCTGTGCGAGACGCCGGCGAGGTAGCGCTCCACGTCGTTCGTGCGGGCGATCCCGACGAACACCGGCTTGTCGCCGCGCGAGTCCACCTGTACTCGGGCCTTGCCGAGGTCGTTCGTCTGGGCGGCCCAGTCGGCGTCCCCGAGGTCCAGGTCGAGGTTCTCGGTGGCGAGTGCTCGCGTTCCGGTCTCGAACTGGTGGGTGTCGGTCGAGAGGTAGCCGTCGCTGTCCTTCTGTGAGTCGCCCCATAGTGCAAGCCCGCCCACGGCCAGAAGGCCGGCTGCAACGAGGCTGGCGAGGGTGCCGGTGACGATGAGTGCGATGCTGCGTCCGTTCATTTTCTGTTCCTCCGATTCGTTGTTATTTGCGATGAGTCCACGGTCGCACCGAAGGAGCCGCCTTTCGCTGGGGCTAGCAGGCATCCGAGGGGTGCGGTTAGCTCCCCCTGTGGCTGCCTTCGTGTACCTGCTGCGCTGCGCCGACGGCACGCTCTACTGCGGCTGGTCCACCGACCCCGAGCGGCGGCTGCGTCAGCACCAGGCCGGCAGCGCCAGCCGCTACACCCGCACGCGGCGGCCCGTGGAGCTCGTGTACACGCGCGAGTTCGCCACTCGCTCCGAGGCGATGCGCGAGGAGGTCCGCATCAAGCGCCTGCCAGCGTCCGGCAAGCGGGGGCTGCTCGCCTGATCGGCGCCGACAGCCAGCACCGCTAACGTCTATAGGTCGTGCCGAAGTTCGAGATCAACCCGGCGTACAACCCCGTGGCCGACCAGCCCGAGGCGCTGGCCGCGCTAGCGCGCGGCATCGACGCGGGTGACCGCTTCCAGACCCTGCTGGGAGTCACGGGCTCGGGCAAGACGGCCACGATGGCGTTCACGATCGAGCAGGTCCAGCGGCCCTCGCTCGTGATCGCCCACAACAAGACGCTCGCGGCCCAGCTCTGCAACGAGTTCCGCGAGTTCTTCCCGAAGAACTCCGTCGAGTACTTCGTCTCGTACTACGACTACTACCAGCCCGAGGCATACGTCCCGGCGCAGGACCTGTACATCGAGAAGGACTCCTCCATCAACGAGGAGATCGACCGGCTCCGGCACGCGGCCACGAGCGCGCTGTTCGCACGCCGCGACGTGATCGTCGTGGCGTCGGTTTCGTGCATCTACGGACTCGGCTCGCCCGACAAGTACAACGCCCAGGTCACGCTGCTGAAGAAGGGCGAGATGGTGGACCGCGACGAGGTGCTGCGCAAGCTCGTCGACAACATGTACACGCGCAACGACGCCGCGCTCGGCCGCGGGACCTTCCGCGTGCGCGGCGAGACGCTCGAGGTGTTCCCGGCCTACGCCGAGTCGGCGTACCGGGCGGTCTTCTTCGGCGACGAGATCGAGGCGATCCAGCACTTCGACCCGCTCACCGGCGAGGTCTTCCAGGAGCTCGAGCACGCGGGCATCTGGCCGGCCACCCACTACGCCACCGACCGGCCCACGATCGAGCGCGCAGTCGGCGAGATCCGCGACGAGATGGAGGCGCGCTGCAAGGAGCTCGAGGAGCAGGGCAAGCTGCTCGAGTCACACCGGCTGCGCCAGCGCACGCAGTTCGACATGGAGATGCTGCGCGAGCTCGGGTTCTGCAACGGGATCGAGAACTACTCGCGCATCCTCGACGGGCGCGCGCCCGGCGAGCGGCCGTTCTGCCTGCTCGACTTCTTCCCGGACGACTTCGTGTGCTTCATCGACGAGTCGCACCAGACGGTGCCGCAGATCGGCGGCATGTTCGAGGGCGACCGCTCGCGCAAGAACACGCTGGTGGACTTCGGCTTCCGGCTCCCGAGCGCGCTCGACAACCGGCCCCAGACCTTCGACGAGTTCCTCCAGCACACCCCGCAGATCGTGTTCGTGTCGGCCACGCCGAGCGACTTCGAGCGCAACCACTCGTCCCAGATCGTGGAGCAGATCGTGAGGCCGACCGGCGTTATCGACCCCGAGGTCGACGTGCGCGAGACGAAGAACCAGATCGACGACCTGATGGAGGAGATCCGCCAGCGCGTCGAGGTCGAGGAGCGCACGCTCGTGACCACGCTCACGAAGAAGATGGCCGAGGACCTCACCGACTACCTGCTCGAGTACGGCTTCAAGGTGCGCTACCTGCACTCCGAGATCGACACCCTCGAGCGCATCCAGATCATCCGCGAGCTGCGGCTCGGCGAGTACGACGTGCTCGTGGGCGTGAACCTCCTGCGCGAGGGCCTCGACCTGCCGGAGGTCTCGCTGGTGGCCATCCTCGACGCGGACAAGGAGGGCTTCCTCCGCGGTGAGACCTCGCTGATCCAGACGATCGGCCGCGCCGCCCGGAACATCCGCGGCAAGGTGATCATGTACGCCGACAAGGAGACCGCCGCGATGCGCACCGCGATCAGCGAGACGGACCGCCGCCGCGCCATCCAGGTCACCTACAACGAGGAGCACGGCATCACGCCCGCCACGATCCAGAAGGGCATCTCCGACATCAGCGACTTCCTGATGATGGAGTCGAAGGTCCCCACCGGACGCGGGCGCCGCAGGCGCGACACCGAGGGGATGTCGGCCGAGGACATCCGGCGCACGATGGTCGAGCTCGAGGAGGAGATGCTCGCCGCGGCGGACGATCTCCGCTTCGAGTACGCGGCCAAGCTGCGCGACGAGATCAAGTCGCTGCGCCACGAGCTGGACGAGGCCGAGGCGAGCGCCTGACATCCTCGCTTTCAGGCGCAGGACATACCGCGCTAGGTGTGATACCTCTGGAGTAGCTGGCAACTTCGCAGCCCTCCCAGTCCCGCCCCTCTCATCACGGCGCCAGGCGCGCGCCTCTGGCTGCGCTCGGCCTGCTGGTGCTGGCTTGCCTCTCCGCCCCCGCCGCCTTCGGGGTGGACCCGCCCGATTTCACGGTCGACCCCGCGTCGCCGATGGCCTGCGAGGAGGCCACGTTCACGGCTCTGAACGCCGCCCCGGAGGACGTGACCTGGGACTACGAGAACGACACCATCTTCGTCACCGGCAACACGCACACGTTCGACGCCGAGGGGACCTATCCGGTCACGATGGACGTGGCGGGTGGCACTCCCGTCATGCACGACGTCGTCGTCGTGAACGCCCCGCCGGCCGCGTCCTTCGACTACAGCCCGGCCACGCCGGATCCCGACGAGTGGATCCTCTTCACGTCGACGTCCACGGACTGCGACGACTCGGTGACGGGCGTCGAGTGGGACTTCGACGCCGACGGCCTCACCGACTCGACGGAGCCCAACCCGCTCCACAAGTTCAGCACCCCGGGGCCGCACGACGTGACCCTGACCGTGACGGACGAGGACGCCGCGCAGGACAGCGACACTCAGGTGGTGGACGTCCGCGACCCGTCCGTCCCGACCGCCGCCTTCCACCGCGACCCTGACGACTCGGTGCTGCTCCAGGTTGGCGACGAGGCGACGTTCACATCCGATTCCGTGGCCGCCCCCGGCAGCACGTTGAGCTGGGTGATCGATGGTCGTCGCGGTCGGCAGCGGAACGTCGGTCACGCACACCTTCGCGACGAACGGAAACCACACCGTTCAACTGACGGTGGCGCAGCCGAACGGCGAGAGCGACGATGCGCAATCGAGCTTCAGGGTGAACGCCCCGCCGGTGGCCGGCTTCGTGTGGACGCCGGGCAGCCCGGTCGACGGCGGCGAGGTGCAGCTGTTCTCGACCTCGGTGGACGCGGAGGGGGCGCTGGCGAGCGAGGCCTGGGACCTGGACGACGACGGGCAGTTCGACGATGCCACCGGGTCCACGGCCACGGCGACCTTCAGCGCGGGCGACCACCAGGTCTCGCTCCGCGTGACGGACGGCGACGGCGTCTCGCGGGCGATCACGCGCACGATCACGGTCGCTGCCGCCCCGGTGGTCGCCACCAGCCCGCCTCCGCCGGCCGCGACCCCGATCACTCCCGCCGCCAAGCCGGCGCTCATGAGTCCCTTCCCGACGGTCCGGCTGGTTGGATTCGTCGTGCCGCGCGGGGCCCGCATCTCGCTCATCGAGGTCCGCGGCGCCCCGCGTGGCGCGCGCGTGAAGGTCACCTGCACCGGTCGCAGGCTGTCCATTCGCGCTCCCGGCGGCGAGTTGTCGAGACCGGCCGCGTGCGGCTGTCCGAGTTCGCGCGCGTCCTGGTGGCCGGCGCGCGCATCGAGGTCTTCGTCCGCGCGCCGGACGTGATCGGAAGGTACGTCCGCTTCCGAATTCGGGCGGGGAGGCGGCCCCTCCGCACCGACCGCTGCCTCATGCCCGGCGCCACCACCGAGCCCACTCGATGCACGTGAGGTGGCCACGCCGAGAGCCCGGCCCACCGCGGAGCCCCGGCCCCGTGACCATCGCCGTGGTGGGGCTGGCGGCGTTCGCCGGCGCGTTCGGCGTCGCACACGCGGCCGGCAGCGATGACCCCGGCTCGCCCGCTGTCAAGGCGCGACCGCTCGCCCTGCGGACCGCCTCGGAGCTGCCCGCGATGAAGGGCGAGCCCGGCCCGACCGAGGCGGAGCTCGAGGCGCGGCGGGAGAAGGCGCGGGAGGCGCGCGAGCGAAGGCTGGCAAAGCGGCGCGAGGAGCGCGAGGCCGCTGAGGAGAGGGCCGCTCGCGAGGAGCGGCGGCGGATACGTGCCGAGCGCCGCGCTCAGCGGGCCGCGGAGCGCGAGGCGGAGGCCGAGCGCGAGCTTGCGGCGGAACGCAGGAGGCTGGCGCGCGAGCGCAAACGTGAGCAGGAGGAGAGCGCGCCCGAGGAGCCCGCGCCGCAGGAGACCACGCCCGAGGCGCCACCCCCGACCACCACACCCGTCGGCGAACCGTTCGACGACTCCGGATGATCAGGCACACCGAAGAGCCCACGCGCGACGCAGCGCCCGAGGCCGTGCTGGCCGGCTACCGGCTGGATGCCTCACCGCGCCGGCGCGAGGCCGGGAGCCTCCTGTTCACGGCTACGGCTTCGGATGGAAGCCCCGCCACGCTCCAGGTGAGCGCCGAGCCGGTGCCGAACCGGCGCGCGCGCGCTCGCTTCCGGCGGCTGGCCCGCACTCGCGCCGAGCTCGGACACCCGGCGCTGCTGGGCGTGCGCGAGGTCGGTGAGGAGGGCGGCCGCCTGTTCGTGGCCACCGACCGGTTCCCGGCGCGGTCGCTCGCCGACCTCCTGCGCAACGGGCCACTCGACCACAATCTCGCGCTAAGGCTGCTCAAGGCGGTCGCGGACGGGCTCGACGCAGCCCATGCCGCGGGTCTCGTCCACCGCACGCTCAGCGGCGAGAGCGTGCTGGTCGACGGCGATCGCGTGAAGCTCGACCTGTTTGGGCTGTTCGCCGCCGTGGGGCAGCCGGGATGGGGCGATGTCGTTCGCCGGGACGCTCACCTGCACTACGAGTCGCCGGAGGGCGCGCGCGGTGAGGAGCTCGGCCCGGCGAGCAACGTGTACTCACTCACCGGTCTGCTGGTCCACGCGCTCACCGGCCAGGAGCCCTTCGCGCACCACGACCCGGTGATGATCACCTATGCCCACGTGTCGCAGCCGCCGCCGAAGCCGAGCGAGCGAAGGCCGGAGCTGCCCGCCGCGCTGGACGCGATCGTGGCGCGCGGCATGGCGAAGGAGCCGGGCCAGCGCCCGCAGTCCGCCGGAGAGCTGATGGCGAGCGCAGCGCTGGTGCTGCGAACGGCCTCGTACGCGACGCCGGGACCTGCCTCCCGCGAGCTCGCCCCGCCCGAGGCCGCCCCGGTGCCCGCGAAGTCGACTCCAGTCACGCCGGCGCCCGCGCCCACGCCGCCCGCCCTGCCCGCAGAGCCGCCGGCCCGGCCCAGGACGCCGCTCAAGGTGAGGCTGGCGGCATTGGGGCCGATGCTGCTGGTGCTCGTCGTGGCCGTCGGCTTCGGGGCGCTGCTCGGCATGCCCGGCGCCTCCTCCGAGCAGGCGGCCAGCACCGTGCGATCGGCGGACGGGCCCGCCGTGGATCGGCTCGACGACGTGCGCTTCAGGCTGCGCGACGACCTCGCCTTCGCCTCGACGACCGACGAGCAGGCCGATGCGGCGGACCGGCTCGCGAGGGCGTACGGCCACGCGGCCGACGGCCTGAGCTCGCCCGAGCTGGTGTCCGCCGCGCAGCGCGCCTCAGCCGCCTACGTGAGCCTGGCGGGCGCAGCGCGCGCGGCTGACGAGGACGCCTACGAGAGCGCGCGCGGGCGCGTGGAGGTCGCCGAGTCTCGGATCGGCCGCGAGCTCTCCCGCATCAACCTGCAGCGCGGGCGCAGGTAGCTAAGGTTGGCGGCCATGGCCGCCGCTCGGAAGCGCGCAGGATGCGCGCTCATCGCGACGCTTGCGCTGCTGGCCGTCGTGGCGCCCCCCGCGATGGCCGCGCCCGAGGGTAAGGCCGTCGCCGTGACCTCGCTGGCGAGCGGCGCGCAGCGGATCAAGTACAAGATCGGCCCGTTCAACATCGTGCCGGGCCAGAACGAGATCGGCTACGCGCTGATCCGCGAACGACCGCAGGTGGACGGCTACTTCACCCGCATCCGGCCCGACCTGACCTATCTGGACGGGCGCGTGCCGGGGGTCGACGTGATCCACCTCCACCACGGCGTCTGGGTGAACACCTCGCGGCCGGCCGCGACCGGCGGCTTCCCCGCCGAGCTGTTCTTCCCGGCCGGTGAGGAGAAGACGATCCTGAACCTGCCCAGGGGATACGGCTATCCGCGTGAAGGCATCGGACGGCCTGCTGCTCAACCACATGATCCACAACCTGACGCCTGTGCCGACGCAGGTCTACATGACCTACGAGGTCGACTTCGTGCCCAGCGCCTCGCGCGCCGGGCGGGCGATGCGGCCGGTGCGCCCGATCTGGATGGACGTCCAGAACGGCAGCTTCTACCCCGTCTTCAATGTCGAGAAGGGGTCCGGACAGAGGGGGCGCTACACCTATCCGGACGACGCCCGCAACCCGTACCGCGGTGGTCGCAAGAGGAACCAGTGGGTCGTGGACAGGCCGGGCGTGCTGGTGGCCACGGCGGGTCACCTGCACCCGGGCGGCCTCCACACGGATCTCTACGTGCGCCGGCGCGGAGCGCACATCCGGCCGTCGAGCAGGCGCGACGCGCCGCGCGGGCGCGGCAACAAGGCTCACCTCTTCCGCTCGGTGGCGAAGTACTTCGAGCCCGCGGGAGCCGTGTCCTGGGACGTGGCCATGACCGCGACGCGGCGCGACTGGCGCGTGAAGCTTCGGAGGGGCGACGTGCTCTCGGTCAGCGCGACCTACGACACGAAGCGGGCGGCGTGGTGGGAGTCGATGGGCATCATGGTCGCCTACATGGCCGACGAGGGGCGGGGCCGCAACCCCTTCAAGAGGCGCGTGAACTACAGGGGCGCCGTCACGCATGGGCATCTGCCCGAGAACAACAATCACGGCGGCCAGGCGACCGGCCTGCCCGATCCGCGCCAGCTGCCCGACGGGTCGGAGAACCCGGGCAACCTCGACATCGTGGACTTCAAGTACCAGTTCGGCGACCTGAGCCTGCCGGGCCCCGCGGGCCTGCCGCCCGTGATCCGGCCCGGGCAGTCGCTGAACTTCCGCAACCAGGTCGACACCCAGAAGCGGATCTACCACTCGATCACGTCCTGCAAGGCGCCCTGCAACCGCTCGACGGGCATCGCCTACCCGATCGCGGACGGAGCCGTGCAGTTCGAGTCGAGCACGCTCGGGTCGGCGGTGCCGCCTACGACCGGGGCGCTCGAGTGGAAGACGCCGGCCAACCTCCAGCCGGGCACCTACACGTACTTCTGCCGCATCCACCCGTTCATGCGCGGGGCCTTCCGGGTCAAGCAGTAGCCCCGCTGTACGCTCCTGTCGATGAGTGAGGGAAAGCAGTCCGCCGCTGCCTCGGCAGCCGAGAACGTGCGCGCCATCTTGGAGGCCGCGGAGCAGAGCGCGACCGCGCTGCGTGCTGAGGCCGCCCAGGAGATCGACTCGCAGCTCCAGCGAGCCCAGGCGGTGGCCCAGCGCCTCTCCGCGCGCGCGGACGAGATCGAGCGCTCGCTGCAGGGGCTCGCCGACACCGTCCGGGACGAGCTCTCCGCGCTTAAGGCCGATTTGGAGGAGCTGCGGGCGGTGGGGGAGGGCGTCGCGGAGAAGCGCGCGGAAGCCGCGGAAGCGGCGGCGGCTGTCGAGTCGGAGCCCGAAGCGGCGGCCGAGCCCGAAGCGGTAGCCGAGCCCGAGCCGGAACCCGAGTCGGAGCAGCCGCCGGCCGAGCCGGTGCCGCCAGCCGAGCCGCCGCCCGCGCCGGTGCCACCCGCTGCCGACGGCCACGAGGGGGCTCGCGTGATCGCGCTCAACATGGCGCTGAGCGGCTCGCCGCGCGAGGAAACGGCCCGCTACCTGTCCGAGAACTTCGAGCTCGACGACCCGGAGGCTCTGCTCGACGAGGTCTACGCACGCGCGGGCAGCGAGAGCTAGGCCGGCGAGGCGATCTCCACGAGGTTGCCGTCCGGGTCGCGGACGTAGGCCACGTCCTGTCCCCACGGCTTCGTCTGGGGCGGGCTCACCGACTCGGCGCCCTCCTCGATCGCGCGGTCGAACGCGGACTGCACGTTGTTCGTGACGAAGCAGACCTCGAAGGCCGGCCGCAGGCTGGGGCGCTCCTCGGGCCGGAATACGCCCGGCAGGTTCGCGGCCGCCAGCTCGTGGGCGGCGAACGCGAGGGCGGTGTCACCCGTGTCCAGCTCCGCGTACTGCCCGCTCTCGTGCAGGAAGCGGCGCCGCTGGCCGAGCGCGCGCTCGTAGAAGTCCAGGCTGGCTCCCACGTCGGAGACGTAGAGGATCGTGTAGCCGAACTGCACGCTCGGACACTATCGCTGCTCATGTCGACGACGAGCGTCTGCTCGCCACGATCGAGCAGGTGGGTGCCGAGCGTTGCGAATAGCGCGACGTTCACCACCCACCTGGCAATGGTGGCGCTCCGACCGTCCCCGGTGGTGACTCGTGTAACGGGTGCATTACGTCCGGGGCGCGCGGGCCGTAAGGCTCGCCGCGCGTCCCGGCCGCGCGGCTGGGCGGCGAACGCGCCGCGGAACGCCGCCGACAGCAGCGCTGACAGCTGACCGGCCGGGGTTAGGCGGTTTATGTACCGAGCTCGGTACACAAATCGACTAGCCCGCCGCCTCTGGTCGGGTTGGGCGCTTCCTTGCCATATGCCCAGGTAAAGCGCCCAACCCAGGCCGGGGGGGGCGGCCGGGGCCGCGGCGCTATGCAATCGGCGGAAGCGGGTGCGGCACGACCTCGAAGCCGTAACAGATCTCCGCGGTCTCGATTTCGCGCGTGCCGTCCGCATTTCGCTTGATGCGCCAGTACTTCTTGCAGTTGAACATGCGGATGGTGAAGAACTCGTAGTCGGGACCGGGCATGGCGGGTCCCCGCACCTCGAGGAGGTCGAGCCGGAGCCCCTCGGGGACGGGAACGCCGCGGGACTCGAGAAAGCGCTGCGGGTCTTCCTCGAGCTCCCTCT
The DNA here is from genome assembly GCA_963771715.1 of uncultured Thermoleophilaceae bacterium. Classification (GTDB taxonomy): domain Bacteria; phylum Actinomycetota; class Thermoleophilia; order Solirubrobacterales; family Thermoleophilaceae; genus JACVRW01. The sequence goes on along the minus strand of CAVYUQ010000008.1, from coordinate 181,768 downwards.
TCAGGTCGGGATCCGAGGCAGCTTCCCCGAGCACGCGAAGCACCTCGGGGCTCTCGGAGAACTGGATGGCGGCCTGGTGAGGCTTCTGGAGTTCGTCCGGCAGGCCAGGCAGGCGCTCGTCCACGGCGGTCTCCCTTCGCTAGAACTCTCGCAACGTCGCGACCGCGACTGCTTCGAGCCTACGCCCGCTTCCGAGACAGTCGCGGTGGCGTTTGGTACGGGGGAGGATCGCTTCCCGCAATCTGCGCAAAACGAACGGGTGTTCGATCCGCCCGCGGCTCTAGACTCGTTGTCCGCAGTGAATTCGAGTGGCGAGATAGTCGTATCCGGCGCCCGCGAGCACAACCTCAAGGACCTTCACCTGAGGCTGCCGCGAAATTCGCTGATCGTGATCACGGGCCTGTCCGGCTCCGGTAAGTCGAGCCTCGCCTTCGACACCATCTATGCCGAGGGCCAGCGGCGCTACGTGGAGTCGCTGAGCGCTTACGCGCGTCAGTTCCTGGGCCAGATGGACAAGCCGGACGTGGACTCGATCGAGGGCCTGTCGCCGGCGATCTCGATCGACCAGAAGACCACCTCGCGCAACCCGCGCTCCACGGTCGGCACGGTCACCGAGATCTACGACTACCTGCGCCTGCTCTGGGCCAGGGTGGGCCATCCGCATTGCTACAACTGCGGCCGTCCGATCGCCGCGCAGTCTGCCGAGCAGGTGATCGACCAGGTGATGCAGCTGCCGGAGGGCACCAAGTTCATGGTGCTGGCGCCGGTGGTGCGCGGCCGAAAAGGTGAATACGGCAAGCTCTTCGAAGAGCTGCGGACCGACGGCTTCACGCGCGTGAAGGTCGACGGCGAGCTGCGCCGGCTCGAGGAGGACATCGTCCTCGACAAGAAGTACAAGCACGACATCTCCGTCGTGATCGACCGGCTGGTGATGCGGAGCGACCTCCGCAAGCGGCTGGCCGACTCGATCGAGACGGCGGTGGCGCGCGCCGAGGGCATCGTCGACATCGAGGATGCGGAGACGGGGGACGTCAGCACCTACTCGGAGCGCTTCATGTGCCTGCACTGCGGCACCTCGATGCCGGAGCTGGAGCCGCGGATGTTCTCGTTCAACTCGCCGCACGGCGCCTGCCCGCGCTGCACGGGGCTCGGCTCGCAGATGGAGATCGATCCCGAGCTGATCGTGCCGGACCCGTCGCTGTCGCTGAACGACGGGGCCATCCTGCCGTGGTCCACGAGCGCCTCGAACTACTACGAGCAGATGACGCAGGCGATCGCGGACAAGTGGGAGGTCGACATGGACCGCCCCTGGGAGGACCTCGCCGAGGACGTCCGCAACTGCTTCCTCTACGGCACGAACGGCGACCGCATCTACATCTCGTACCGCAACCGCTACGGCCGCCGCCGCTCGTACACCACCACCTTCGAGGGCATCGTCCCGAACCTGGAGCGCCGCTACCGCGAGACCGACTCCGACTGGTCGCGCGAGAAGATCGAGGAGTACATGACGCTGCGGCCCTGCCCGGAGTGCAAGGGGGCGCGGCTGAGGCCCGAGTCGCTGGCCGTCAAGGTCGGCGGCCTCGGGATCAACGAGTTCACTCGCATGTCCGCGCGGCGGGCGATCGACTGGCTGGATGGGCTCGAGCTGTCCGACACCGAGCGCCAGATCGCCCGGCTGATCCTGCGCGAGATCGACGAGCGGCTGCGCTTCCTCGACAACGTCGGCGTCGGGTATCTGTCGCTCGAGCGGGCGGCCGCCACGCTGTCGGGCGGCGAGGCGCAGCGGATCCGGCTCGCCACCCAGATCGGCTCCTCGCTCGTGGGCGTGCTGTACATCCTCGACGAGCCGTCGATCGGCCTGCACCAGCGCGACAACGAGCGCCTGATCGGCACGCTCGAGCGGCTGCGCGATCTCGGCAACACGGTCATCGTGGTGGAGCACGACGAGGGCACGATGCGGTCGGCCGACCATCTGGTGGACCTCGGTCCGGGTGCCGGCGAGCACGGCGGCGAGCTCGTGGCGGAGGGCACGCCGGAGCAGGTGATCGGCTCGAACGACTCGCTCACGGGCCAGTACCTATCGGGCAAGCTCTCGATCCCGCTTCCGAAGAAGCGGCGCCGGCCGAGCCGGCTACATCGAGGTCCAGGGCGCCTCGCAGCACAACCTCAAGAACATCGACGTGAAGGTCCCGCTCGGGGTCTTCTGCTCCGTCACGGGCGTGTCGGGTTCCGGCAAGTCCACGTTCGTGAACGAGGTGCTCTACAAGGCGGTCGCGAACCGGCTGCACCGAGCGAAGCAGCGGCCCGGGGCGCACCGGCGCATCAGCGGGCTCGACCAGGTCGACAAGATCATCAACATCGACCAGTCGCCGATCGGGCGCACCCCGCGCTCGAACCCGGCCACCTACATCGGGCTGTTCGACCACATCCGCGAGCTCTACTCGCGCACGCAGGAGGCCCGGGCGCGCGGGTACAAGCCGGGTCGCTTCTCGTTCAACGTCAAGGGCGGGCGCTGCGAGGTCTGCCGCGGCGACGGCCAGATCAAGATCGAGATGCACTTCCTGCCGGACGTGTACGTGCCCTGCGAGCAGTGCCACGGCAAGCGCTACAACCGCGAGACGCTCGAGGTGCGCTTCAAGAGCAAGACGATCGCCGACGTGCTCGACATGACAGTCGAGGAGGCCGTGGGCTTCTTCGAGCACATCCCGAAGATCAAGCGCCGGCTGCAGGCGCTGCACGACGTCGGGCTCGACTACATCAGGCTCGGCCAGCCGGCCACGACCCTGTCCGGCGGCGAGGCACAGCGCGTGAAGCTGGCGAGCGAGCTCTCGAAGATCGCCACCGGCCGGACGCTCTACATCCTCGACGAGCCCACCACCGGCCTCCACTTCGCCGACGTCCAGCGGCTGCTCGAGATGCTGAACCGCCTGGTGGACCAGGGCAACACCGTGGTCGTGATCGAGCACAACCTCGACGTGATCAAGACCTCCGACCGCATCATCGACCTCGGTCCCGAGGGCGGCGAGGAGGGCGGCAAGCTCGTGGCGCACGGCACGCCCGAGCAGGTGGCGGGCACCGAGGGGTCCCACACGGGCCGCTTCCTGCGCGGCATCGTGAAGCCGCCGCCGAAGCGGCGACGGCCGCAGCGCAAGGTCGCGGCCGCCGCCTGACATCCGCGCGTTAGCCGAGGCAGATGACCCAGGCCTCTGCCTGGAATGGCCCGGCCGAGCCCGCCGGCGGGTTGAAGATCGTCGCCCGCCAGCCAGTGAACGTGCCTCCGTCCTCCGGAGCCTCCACGTTGTCCGGCGAGATGACAGGGCGCGACGCCAGTAGCTCGGGCTCGGTGCTGTTGAATTCGTTTCGAGCGCCGCCTCCGAGCGCGCGCTGCCCGGCCGGGCAGAAGGCGTTGGCCCGGCTCTGCTGGTTATCCGCCGCGTCTGGCCCCATGGCGAAGCGCACCGTGATGCTCCCGAGTTTGCTCGCGCCGATCGCGCCGTCCGGGACGGTGTTTGCCACGTTAGCCGTGGTGGCCAAGTTCGCTGAAGGGACCTGACCGAGCGTGCCTTCGTTGACATCGGCGCCGGTGAGGGTGTCGTCTCCGACATCGAGGGTCTTGATGGCGCCGTTCTTCACCTTTTTGCCGGTGACGGCGTTGTTGCGGATGTCCTTGCCCTTGACCTGCCCGTTGATGATGTCGCCGCTATCCACCGTGTTCCTGCCGGGTAGCGCGATCGCTGTACCTGACAGGGCCGCCAGTAGTGCCACGAATGCGACCGCCATGGCGGGTGACGGCCGACGCGCGAGGAACTCTCGCATTGGGTGCCTCCTTGCGTTGGTTGCGAGCCCGGGTGGGGCTGCCTGCGATCCTCGGCGACCGCCGCTCCCAAGTCAACTTCGATCTGTGCTCAGCGCAGGTTTTGGGTCAGCCGCGCCTGTCTACTTTGCGCGGTTCTTGCTCTTGCGGTGCTGGTAGAGCGCCCAGTCGTCCCGGGCTTCGCCGTCCCGAGCCTGGCTGGGATCTGTGGACGGGGCGTCTGGCGCCACCGCCCCGCTGCGCGCGTTGCGCTGCGCCTCCGCCGACGCCTTGCGCTCGGCCGCCGTCGTGCCGGATGAGGTCTGCCCGCGGCGCGCGCCCTCGCGCGAGCCGTTCGAAGCGGTGCGTCCGCTGCGCTCCCGCGAACGTGTCTTTTGCTTCCGAGTGGGGCGGCTGGAGTCGTCAGCCGTCTGAGACGGTGCCGGCGTCGTTGCGGTCGGCTCGGCTGCGCTCAGGGTTGACTTCTTGTCGGCGCTGGCCGGCTTCCCTTCCTCGCAGGCGCCGACCGCAAGGGCCATGGCGCCGCAACAAAGGGCGCTGTAGGAAACGTCGGCTGAAGGCCATTGGCGTGTCTGGCTCTACGACAGGACGGGGACCGGGCGGCGGCGATGAGGCCGCCCGCCGCCCGGTCGTGTCCTAGTCCTTCTCAGGCTAGCTCGCGAAAGCGAAGCCCGTGAACTCGCAATCCGGTCCGGTCGCGAAGTCGTCGGCCGTCCAGTGAACGGTCACGTGCTCTCCGTTCGGGTTCGTGTAGGAGGTCGTGCCCTGCTGGAAGTCGGTGTCTTCACCGACCAGGTTCTTGTTCTCGGCGATCGTGAAGTTGTCGTCAAGGATCTCGTTCGTGGTCTCCCGGCCGGAGTCCGGGTTGGCCCCGTCACCGTTGAGCCCATCGCCCGACGTAGCGGACGAGCTCTGGAACTGCGCCCCGTCGACCGTGGTGTTCGCGGTCGCGCTAAGGGTCGGGCCCGCGGCGCAGGCCACCGTGATCGTCAGGCCGTTCACGTTCAGAATCTGGGTGTTCCCGACCGGCTGTTCGACCGCAAAGTTCAGCGGGATGACCTGAACGCCGTTCACGGTGTTCGCGTTGCCCGCGGAGTTCGCGGAGTTGGCCGTGTTCGCCGTGTTGGCGCTGTTGGCGGTGTTCGCCGACGGCACCTGGCCGAGCGTGCCCTCGTCGATGTCTGCACCCGTCAGCGAGTTGTCTCGTACGTCCGTGCCACGAAGAGTGCCGTTGCGGACGTCGCTGCTCTTGAGGTTGTTGTTCCGGACGTCCTTGCTTCGGATGGTGTTGTTCACGATGTCGCCGGAGTCGACGGTGTTCGTGCCGGGCAGTGCGATCGCAGTGCCCGACAACGCCGCCAGGAGTGCAACGAATGCAACTGCCATGGCCGGCGACGGCCGGCGCGCGAGGAAATCTCGCATGGGTGAAGGCCTCCTTGAGTTGATTGCGGGCCCAGGGCCGTGGGCTCGTGGACGATCCTCTGTCACCTTTGCTGCGAAGTCAACTTCGATTTGGGTCAGCGTAGGTTCGGGTCGCTGAACCTACCCAGGGGCACGGACGGCAAGGCGACGTCAGGCCGGACCCGTGCCACCCTCGCTCATCCGGCGGAGCTTTCGCATGGTCTGGACGACCTCCATCCGGCGGTGGGCCTTCGCGGCGGCCTGCATCAGGTTCAGGTCGTCGGCCGGGCTCGCGATGCCGATCGAGCACGTGACCGGCCCGCCCACGAGCTCGAAGGACTCCGCTACGAGCTCGTCCTCGAAGCGGTCGGCCCAGATAGCGGCGCTGCGGGCGTCCGTCCCGTGAAGCAGCACGGCGAACTCGTCGGGCCCGACGCGGGCGAGGTCGTCGACCGCCCGCAGGGTGCCCCGAAGCGTGGTCACGCAGATGCGCAGGAGGTCGGTCCCCGCAGCCGCGCCGTGCTCCCGGTTCACCCGCCGCAGGCCGTCGATGTCGAGCATCGCCACGGCGAGGAGCTCGTCCGTCCTGCCGCGGCGCAGCTCCTCGCGGGCCAGGAGCGCCTCGAAGCCCTCGGCGCCAGGCAGTTCGGCGAGCGGGTCCACTCCATAGTCATCGGCTATCCGGCCGAGATTCTGAGATCACGCGATCGGCCCATCGGCGCGCGGCCGCCGGCAAAAGGCGCCCGAAGAGCGAGCGATGGTCGGCCACGAGGCGGTAGGCGCGCTCGGAGGCGCGCGGGAAGCGGGCGCTGAGCCGCGCGAGCGGGCGCCCGCCGGGGAGGCGCGCGAGTACGGGCGCGAACGCGGCGCCCCCGGAGTGCACGCTGCCCGGCTCCACGAGGTGCCAGGAGGCCATGCGCTCGTCCTCCGGCATCCCGTGCAGGAGCGCGTCCGCCTCCTCGCCGCCGAGGGGCACCGGGCGCAGCCGGCCGTGCCGGTCCCATCGCAGCACCACGGCGAGCGACACCCGGCAGAAGCCGCAGTCGGGGTCGTAGAGAACGGGCACGCCGGTCATGTCTGGCAAGCTGCGCCGGTGCAGAACGCTCGACTGTGGTGGCAGAAGTGGCGCTGGTACGAGCGCAACTCGCTGCCCTGGAACCGGCTTCGCATCCACCAGGAGATGGCCCGGCGGCGGGCGTTCGCCCGCTGGCCGCTGCACGGGAACGTCCTCGAGGCCCTACGCGAGGGGCGGCTCGAGATCGGCGAGGGAACGCTGTTCGAGCCGCACGTGTGGCTCACGGCGTCCGACGATGGGCGCATTCGTATCGGGGAGGGGACGTTCCTGAACATCGGCGTGATGGTGGCGTCCGCCGGCCTCGTGGAGATCGGCGATCACTGCATGTTCGCGAATGGGTGCTTCGTCACCGATGCCAACCACCGCTTCGACGACCCGGAAACGCCGATCACCTGGCAGGGGTTCACGAGCAAGGGCCCGACCCGCATCGGCGACAACGTCTGGTGCGGGGCGAACGTGGTCGTGACCAGCGGGGTGACCGTTGGCGAGCGCAGCGTGATCGGCGCGAACAGCGTCGTCACCCAGGACATCCCGCCGTACTCCATCGCGGCCGGAGCACCCGCGAAGGTGCTCCGGCGCGTGGAATACGGATCAGCAGAGGACGACTAGGTGGAACGGCTTGTTCGCGGCCGCGCCGCTGAGCTCCGGTCGTCTGGATGTCCACCCCGTTCACGTTCGAGCCCAGTGAGCTCACGGTGATCTGGCCGTTGTCCGGCGGCGCCGCCGCGCTCGGGCCGCCGATCGTGGCGTAGTACCCGCAGTTGCGCACGTTCGCGTCGAAGATCGCCTGGTAGCGGCCCTCGCCGGTGCGGGACACCGAGGTGGTGCCGCGTCCGCGCACCTGGAGCCCTCCGGCGGCCACGACCGAGAAGCGAGCGCTGCCGTGTGCGACGAGCGCGCCCGGAACGGTGCCGAGCGTCGACTCCTTGATCGCCCGGCCGCCCAGGCCGTCCCGGCGGACGTCCTTGCCGAGCAGGGCACCGTTGCGGACGTCAACGCTCCGGATCGTGTTGTTCTTGATGCTCCCGCTGGTCACGATGAGGGCGTAGGCAGAGCCGCCCATGGCCATGAACAGCGCCAGCAGCGCCACGGCCATCGCAGGTGATGGGATGAAACGACGGAATCGGGTCATGAATCTCACAACCCGGGGCCTACCCAGTGGTTTCGGTACTTAATCGAGCACCTGCACGACCACGGTCCGCTGCCGCGCGTGGTCGTCGAAGTCCACGAGGACGATCTGCTGCCAGGTGCCGAGCGCCAGCCGGCCGCCGCGCACCGGAAGCGTCTCCGAGGGGCCGACGATTGCCGCCCGGATGTGGGCGTGCGAGTTCGTGTCCGCATTGAGGCGATTATGTTCGTAGTCGCCCTCCTGCGGGATCAGGCGGTCGAGCGCCTCGCGCAGGTCGTGCACGCCGCCCGGCTCGTACTCCATCGTCGTGACGGCGGCCGTCGAGCCAGGCACGAACACGCACACGAGGCCGGCCTCGACGCCGGCCTGCTCCACGACGCTCTGCACGCCGGCGGTGATGTCGATCGTGTCCCCGTTCCCCTCGGTGGAGAGGCGGAGCTCGCCGCCGTGGACCGTCAGAGCGAGAACCCGCCCGTGAACGGCTCGCCGGTCTGCTCGCCGAGCAGCTCGTGGAGCCGCGCGATCTCGTCGGGCGCCATCGTGTAGCCGTGCTCCGGCTCGGGGTAGCGCCGTGCGCGCACCTCGTCGGCGAACGCCGCGACGCCCTTGATCATCTCCTCGCGCACGCTGGCGTAGCGCTTCACGAAGCGCGCGGCGTGGCCGTCGTAGATCCCCAGCAGATCGTGGAAGACGAGCACCTGGCCGTCGGTGGCGGCGCCGGCTCCGATGCCGATCACCGGGATCTGCATGCGCGGCATGATCGCCTCGGTGAGCGCGCTCGGGATCGCCTCGAAGACGAGCGCGAAGCAGCCCGCCTCCTGGAGCGCGACGGCGTCGTGCATCACGTCGAGCGCCCGCTCCGCCGTGCGCCCCTGGGAGCGGTAGCCACCGAGCGCCGTGGCGGTCTGCGGCGTGAGGCCCACGTGTCCCATCACCGGGATCCCAGCGCCCACGAGTGCCCGCGCCCGCTCGACCGACGTGCCGCCGCGCTCGATCTTGACCGCGTCGCAGCCGGCCTCCTTGATGAACCGCTGCGCGCTGTGGATGGCCTCCTCGTTCGACGCCTCGTAGGAGCCGAACGGCATGTCGCCGATCATCAGCGGCGTCGTCAGGCCGCGCCGCACCGCCTGCGCGAGCATGAGCAGCTCCTCGAGCGTCACGGGGACGGTCGAGGGATGCCCGAGCACCGTCATCGCGCCGGAGTCGCCCACCAGCACCACGTCCACGCCGGCCTCCTCGGCCACCTGGGCGCTCGGGTAGTCGTAGGCCGTGACCATCACGACGGGCTCGCCGAGGGCCTTCTTCTCCGCCAGCGTGCTGAGGCTGATGGCAGGGCGCTGGGTGGGACGGTGGCTCATTTCTCGCCTCCGAGAATCGCGTTGTCGATGAGCCGGGCGCGCCCAACGCGGGCGGCCACGGCGAGCAGGGTCGAGCCGTTCACGCGCTCGACGGGGGAGAGGTCAGTGGCGGAGCGGAGCTGAAGGTAGTCGGGCTCGACGCCGGCGCGCTCGAGCTCCTCGCGCGCGGCGGCCACCACCGCCGCCGCCTCGCGCGTGCCGCCCGCCACGGCGGACTCGGCCGCCCGCAGGGCGCGGCTGAGGGCGAGGGCGCGCTCGCGCTCCTCCGGGCTCAGGTAGGCGTTCCGGGAGCTGAGCGCAAGCCCGTCGTGGTCGCGGATCGTCGGGCACACCTCGATCCGGACCGGGATGTCGAGATCGCGCACGAGCTTGCGGATCACGAGCGCCTGCTGCGCGTCCTTCTGCCCGAAGTACGCCGCGTCCGGCCCGACCATGTTGAAGAGCTTCGTCACGACCGTCGTGACGCCCCGGAAGTGCTCCGCGCCGCGCTGGGCCTCGTCGCCCTCGAGGGTCTCCGTGAGGCTCCCGACGGTGACCGTCGTGTCGAACCCGTCCGGGTAGACCTCCTCCACCGGCGGGGAGAAGAGGACGTCGACGCCCCCGCCTCCGCCAGCTCGGCGTCCCGCTGCTCGTCGCGCGGGTAGGCGGCGAAGTCCTCCCCCGGCGCGAACTGCGCCGGGTTCACGAACAGGGAGACGACCAGCACGTCGTTGTCCTCGCGCGCGCGGCGCATCAGCGACAGGTGGCCCTCGTGGAAGAAGCCCATCGTGGGCACGAGTCCGATGCTGCGCCCGGCGCGGCGCTCGGGCGCGAGCAGCTCGCGCAGCTCGGCGACGGTCTGAACCGACCTCATGCCGGGGCCTCCTGGCCCGCCAGCTCGCGCGTCCGGCGCACCAGCTCGTCGAACAGGCCGAGCAGCTCCGGCGCCGCCTCCTCGACCGCGGCGCGCTGCGCGGCCACGGTGGCCTCGTCGCCGCGCGCCACCGGCCCGGTGAGCGCCGCCTCCGGGCCCAGCTGCGCGATGTTCTCGACCGTCTGGCGCACGAGCGGAGCGAACAGCGCTCGGGCCTGCTCCGGCTCGAGGCCTGCGCCTCCCGCGATCGTCTCGGCAGCGGCCTGAAGCGTGACGAGGAAATTCGAGGCCACCGATGCGGCGGCGTGGTAGGCGGCGCGGCCCTCGTCGTCGATCTCGAAGGGCGTCATGCCGAGCCGTTCGGCCAGCGCCGTGGCGAAGGCCAGCGCCTCCGGCGTCGATCCCGCCACCGCCGCGCCCGCGCCCTGGAAGCGGACACCGGGATGGGCGACCGTCTGGAGCGGGTGCAGGCCGAACGCCTCCACGCCCGCGTGTGCCAGCGCGGACAGCGGCGTGGCGCCGCTCGTGTGGCCCACCAGCGGCGCGGCGGCGGTCACGACCTCCGCGGCGGCCCCGATCTCGGCGTCGGGCACGCACAGCAGGATCGCGTCGCAGCCGGCCGGGCGCTCGCCACGGCCCAGGGGGCCCTCGACCTCGACCCCGGCGTCGCGCAGGGCGCCCGCGAGCGCGGTGCCCACGCGGCCTGAGCCGACTATGCCCACCCGCAGCGGGCTTGGAAGGGTGTAGTGGTCTGGGTGCATTCCCTGCCGGTCCACTCCGGGCTCGGTAGCGGCCGGCGGCTTTCAGGATACCCACCGAGCGTGCCGTCAACCGCAGGTCCTAGGCTACGGGCCCATGGAGTCACGCAGCGCGGAGGAGCGCCGCGCCGAGCTCGTCGAGCTGTACCGGGAAGCGTCCGCCTGCGAGCGCTGCCCGCTCTTCAAGACGCGCACGAAGGTGGTGTTCGGCTCGGGCAACGCGGACGCCAACCTGATGTTCGTCGGGGAGGCGCCCGGCATGCACGAGGACCAGCAGGGGCTGCCGTTCGTGGGGCGCGCCGGCCAGCTGCTGAACAAGCTGCTCGAGGAGATCGGCCTCGCCCGCGAGGACGTCTTCATCGCGAACGTCCTTCAGTCGCGCCCGCCCGGGAACCGCGATCCGCAGCCGGACGAGATCGACGCGTGCAGGCCGTTCCTGCACCGCAAGATCGAGCTGATCGAGCCGCGCGTGATCTGCACGCTCGGGAACTTCTCCACCAAGCTGCTCACCCGCTCCCAGCGCGGCATCACGAGCGTGCACGGACGCCCGCAGGTGCACGAGCTGGGCGGGCGCCTGCTGCGCGTCTACCCGCTGTTCCATCCCGCGGCTGCGCTGCGCAGCACCCAAACGCTGGAGGAGCTGCGCGAGGACTTCGCGCGCCTCCCGGCGCTGCTCGAGGAGCCGCCGCCGGTGCCTATCGGCGCGGTGGCGCCGCTTGCCGCCGCCTCGGCAGCGGCGCCGGCCGAGCCGGAGACTCCGCCGACCCTGTTCGACTAGCGCGGTTCGGTTAGCCGCCAGCGATTCGTCGGCCAGCCCCATCGCCATGGCTTGGCTCATGGGTCACGATCGCAGACATGTTCCCCAGAGACCCAAGCGCACCCAATGGCCCTGACCGCTCCGAGCTTGTCCGACGCGAATACGCCGTCCGCAGAGTGCTCCGCCGTCGCCTCAGGCGGTTCACACTCGCGTCGCCAAGGCCGGCCGGCGGTTCCGGCTGGCCGCCCGTCAGGCAGCTCGGATCGGTGCCTGAGGGCGAGAGCCGCCGTCGCGCGGCGTGACGAGACAAGGGGGGCGGGCGACGGCCGGCCGGGGGAGACCGGCCGACGCCCGGGGGGAAACTGGTCAGCAGAGCGGGCTATTCGCCAGCGGCTCGCCTGCGATCTGAAGGATCCGGCCCATGCGCGTGCCCGCGATGTAGCTCGGCAGCCAGTTCGTGTCGACCACGAGGTGAGTCAGGTCGCCGGCCGCCTGCATGCCGGTGTTCACCCGCACCGCGCTGCCGGAGTCGCCAGGTGCTGCCGCGCCGGACCAGCCGAATGCCGTGCTCTCCCACGTCAGGGCGAGACCGGCGCGCGGCGTGCCCCCGGTGCCCACGGCCAGGCCGTGCCCGTAGTGGAAGACCGCCTCCGGACCCGACCCGGTGTACGAGCCGCAGGGGCCGGCCACGACTGCGATCGTCGGGCTCACCCACTTCTGCACCTCGGGCCGTACCGGGACGAGGGCGAAGTCGTTGCCAATGCCGCCGTCGACGCTCTTGCTGATCGCGCCGATGTCGACGAGCACGGGGTTGCCGGTGCCGGGCGCCAGCGTGAGCAGAACGACGTGCTCGCCGGCCTTGCCGCAGTGCCCGGCCGTACCGATCGAGTAGCTGCCGGGGGTGCCGAACACGAAGTTCATGGTGCAGCCGGCCGGCGCGATCATCCACGACCCTGGGCGGATGCCGACCTCGCCGGGGAGCGGCGCGTCCGTCGGCGCGGCCACCGGGGCTCCGTTTGCGGCCGCGACCTGGGCGGCGAGGGCGTCGGTGAACCATGCAGGCTGTGCCGCCTTGAGGGGCACGGCATGGCCGTTGCCGTAGGGCACCGCACCATCGACCGTGCTCCAGTCGGGCGAGGAGCCGAGCTGGGGCGTGGCCGCGAACGCGGTCGTCGTGCCCATGAGCATGGTCAACGCGGCCAGCACGGCCGCGAGTGTCCCGCTACGCATTCCAGACTCCCCCTGCCAAGGTTCGTACGGTCTTCCCTAAGAGGCTTATCCGATGCCCGCGAACGTCAAACAATCGAACGGTCCAGAGGACACCGAGGCGGCCGGCGCCGAGCTGGCGCGGGGGCTCAGCCCGGGTGACGTGGTGCTGGTGAGCGGGGAGCTCGGCAGCGGCAAGACCACGTTCGTGCGCGGCGCGTGCCGAGCGCTCGGCGTGGAGGGCCCGGTCACGAGCCCGACGTTCACGATCGGGCACGTGCTGGGGCACGCGCCCGAGATCGCTCACCTGGACCTCTACCGGCTCGGCTCGCTGGCCGGCGAGGACCCCGCGCTGCTCGAGGACTACCTCACGCCCGAGCGCGTGGCCTTCGTGGAGTGGCCGTCCGTGGCGGAGCCGAGCATCGACCGAGTGGCCGCACGAGTGCTGCTCGAACACGCCGGGGGCGACCGCCGCCGGATCACCGTGGCGTGACCCTGCTCGGACTGGACACCTCCACGTCGGCGGCGAGCGCCTGCGTGCTGCGGGCGGACGGCGAGGCCTTCGAGATCGCGCCGCCGCCAGAGCGGCTTCAGGACCCGCCCGCGCACGCGAGCGAGCTGATGCCGGCGCTGGCGGAGGCGATGGCACGGGCGGACGTGGGCTGGGGCGACCTCGACGCGATCGCGGTCGGGGTCGGGCCGGGCACCTTCACGGGCCTGCGCATCGGGCTGGCGACGGCCCGCGCCCTGGCGAGCGCGAACGGCCTGCCGCTGCGCCGGGTCTCGTCGCTCGCCGCGCTTGCCGCCGGCATCGAGGCGCCGCTGCGGCTGCCGCTCATCGACGCGCGCAGGGGAGAGCTGTTCGGCGCGCTGTACGAGGGGAGCGACCGGCTGTGGGCGCCGTTCGCCGCGCCGCCGGAGGAGCTGGTGGAGCGCCTGCGCGAGGGACGCTTCAGCCCGCTGGCAGCGGGAGACGGCTCGGTACGATTTCGGGGGATGCTCGAGGAGGCCGGCATCCAGGTTCCAGCGGACGACTCGCAGGCCCACGTGGTGCGTGCGCTGCACGTCTGCCGGCTCGGGGCCGAGGCGGCCGACGAGCCGCCGGAGGCCGTTCTGCCCGACTATCTGAGAGACCCGGACGCAAAGCCGCAACAGTGAACTCCGAACTCGAGATCCGCCAGCTCGCCTACGCCGACCTGCCGCAGGTGATCGCGATCGAGCGGCGTGCCTTCCCGACGCCGTGGTCGCTGGCGATGTTCGTGCTCGAGCTGTCGAAGCCGTCGGGGATCTGCCTCGCCGCGCTCGAGGACGGCGTGATGGTGGGCTACCTGGTCTGCTCCCGCTACGACACCGTCTGGCACCTGATGAACGTGGCCGTGGATCCGCGCAGGCGGCGCCAGGGCATAGCCACGGCCCTGCTCGTGCGCCTCTTCGAGCAGGCCGACAAGCCGAGCGAGCAGTACACGCTCGAGGTACGCACCTCGAACGAGTCCGCCATCCGCCTCTACGAGCGCTTCGGATTCCGCGCCGCGGGCCGCCGCCGGGCGTACTACCACGACAACCGCGAGGACGCGCTCATCATGTGGCGGACGGTGGAGGAACGCACCACCGCGTGACGGCCCCCGCGTGATCCTCGCCATCGAGACGAGCTGCGACGACACCTGCGCGGCGGTGGTGACCGCCGAGGGTGAGATCGCCTCGAACGTGATCGCCTCGCAGGGGCTGCTCCACGCGCGCTACGGCGGCGTGGTGCCGGAGATCGCCTCGCGCCACCACCTCGAGCTCGTGGACGCGGTCACCGCGGACGCGCTCGAGCGAGCCGGCGCCGGCCTCGACGAGATCGACATGGTGGCGGTCACGCGCGGGCCGGGGCTGATCGGGGCGCTGCTGGTGGGCCTCTCGTCCGCCAAGGCGCTGGCAGCCACGCGCGAGCTGCCGCTGGTGCCGGTGGACCACCTGCACGGGCACGTGGTGGCGAGCACGCTCGGCCCGGACCCGGTGGAGGCGCCCTACCTCTGCCTTGTCGCGAGCGGCGGCCATACGTTCCTCGCGCGCGTGGACGATCCGGCGAGCTACTCGGTGCTCGGGCAGACGCTCGACGACGCCGCCGGGGAGGCGTTCGACAAGGGCGCGCGCCTGCTCGGGCTCGGCTATCCGGGCGGCCCGGCCATCGACCGCCTGGCGCGCGAGGGCGACCCCGAGGCATTCGCCTTCCCGCGCAGCGCGCCCGGCGAGCTCGACTTCAGCTTCAGCGGGCTGAAGACCTCGCTGCTGTACACGATCCGCGACCTCGGCGACGGCGCGGACTCCCGAAGCGCGGACCTGGCCGCCTCCTACCAGCGGGCGATCGTCGATGCGCTCGTGAACCGGACGCGCGCGGCGCTGGAGCGCGAGGGCCTCGAGCGGCTCGCGATCGGCGGCGGCGTGGCGGCGAACTCGGAGCTGCGCGAGGCGATCGCCGGCCTGGGCGTGCGCGCCTGGATCCCACCGCCCGAGCTCTGCACCGACAACGCCGCGATGATCGCCGGCGCGGCTCGCTTCCTCGAGCCCGTCGAGTATCCGGGCTACCTGAGCCTGGACGCGGCGGCGCGCCTGCCTTAGCGCAAGCGCCGGGCTCGGCCCGGCGCGCAGCGATGCTCTAGTTCTGGATCCGAGTCTCCTCGAGGTCGATGTCGCGCTCGACCCTGCGCCTGACCTCGTCGCTGATGGCACCGGTGTTGCGCAGCTCGAGCAGAGCTTGGCGCTGCGCGTCGTAGAGGTCGTACATGAGGCGCCGCCACGCTTCCGCGCGGTCCTCGAGGTTGTCGCCGGCGCCGTCCTCCAGCGCGCCGAAGCGCCGCTGGCGGTAGTCGAAGAGCTGGCGGGCGCGGCCCACGCTCTCTGGGGTGATCCAGTCAGGCTCGCCGAGCTCCTCGAGCCGCTCGAGCGCGGCCTCGGCTACGCGCCGTCTCGCCAGCGTGTCCTCGTGGCCCTCCTCGCCGTCGTCCTCGATGCCGAGCCTGTCGATCAGCGGGCTGAGCGTGAGGCCCTGGCCCACCAGCGTCACGAGGATCACGGCGAAGGCCAGGAAGATGATCAGGTCGCGCCCGGGAAACGGCGCGCCAGCGTCGGTCTCGAGCGGGATGGCGAGGGCGGCGGCCAGGGACACGGACCCGCGCATCCCGGCCCAGCCCACCACCAGGCGCTGAGGAGCCGCGAGCCTGCGTCGCCGCTGCGACTCGCGGCGGTCGATCAGGCGCATGGCGAAGGGCACTGCGAACACCCACGCGAGCCGGACCACGATCACCAGGGCGCTCAACAGCCCTGCCCAGAGCAGGAGCTCGCCGGTGGAGCGCCCCGACAGGTCGTCCAGGATCCCGGGCAGCTGAAGCCCCACGAGCAGGAACAGCACGGCGTTGAGCAGGAAGGTGAGGATTTCCCAGACTGCCACGCCCTGGAGGCGCATGATCGCGGTCGTGAGCTGAGGCGTGTACCAGGCCATGTAGAGCCCCGTCGTGACCGCTGCGATCACACCCGAGAGCCCGAGCTCCTCGGCCGGCAGGTAGCCCACGTACCCGGAGAGGATCGAGATCGTGATCTCGGTCGGCGGATCGTCGATTCGCGACCGGACCTGCCGGATCAGCCAGCCCGCCGCCAGCCCCACGATGAGGCCGCCCACGCCGCTCGCGATGAACTCGAGGCCCGCCTCCCAGAGCGAGAAGGAGCCCGACGCCACGGCCGCGACGGCGAAGCGGTAGAGGATCAGGGCGGTCCAGTCGTTGGTCAGGTTCTCGCCCTCGACGATCGCCACCAGACGGCGGGGCGCCCCGACGCGCCGCATGATCTCCGTGGGCGCCACCGCATCGGTTGGCGAGACGATGGCGCCGAGCACGAACGACTCAGCCCAGCCGAGTCCGACCACCTCGTGCGCGATTACGGCAACGGCCGCCATCGTCACGAACACGAGTGGGATCGCCAGCATGGCGATTGCCTTCGCGTTCTGGCGCAGCTCTCGCACCGAGCTGAAGAACGCCGCGCCGTAGAGGAGCGGCGGCAGGAAGATCAGGAGCACGATGTCCGGGTCGAGCTCCACGGAGGGAACCCCCGGCAGGAACCCGATCACGGCGCCGCCGAGCACGAGCGTGATCGGGTAGGGCACACGCAGGACGCCCGCGAGCACGGCGAGCGCGGCGATGGCCACAAGGAGCCCGAAGACGATCAGCTCTATGTGATCCACGCGAAAAGAGTGGCAGCATCAGCCGCGATGCCACTCGTGACCCTGTACGGCAAGCCCGGCTGCCACCTGTGCGACGACGCCCGCGCCGTGGTGGAGCGGGTGCGCGCGCAGCGGCCGTTCGAGCTCCAGGAGGTGGACGTGACGCTCGATCCGGTGCTCTACAAGGAGTACGGAGAGCGGATCCCGGTACTCGCCCTGGACGGTCGGGAGCTGTTCGAGTTCCACGTCGAGGAGGCGGTCTTGTTGGAGCGGCTCGATAGAGTGGACGGCTTGTGAGGTACGACGACCCCACAGCGGGCGGCGTCGGGCTTCAGCCGGTGCGCCCGGAAGGCGAGCCGGCGGCCTCGGAGCGGCTCTCGCTCGGGGTGGCTGCCCGACTGTCGCGATATCTCCAGGTCCTGACCCAGGCGAAGAAGATGGGGCGCGAGACGATCTCGTCCCAGGAGCTGGCGGACTACACGCACGTCAACTCGACCCAGATCCGGCGGGACCTGTCCGGCTTCGGCAAGTTCGGCAAGCGCGGCGTGGGCTACAACGTCGACTCGCTCGTCTCGCAGATCCGCAAGATCCTGCGTTCCACCGGGAAGCACAACATCGCGCTGTTCGGCGCGGGCAACCTGGGCCAGGCGATCGCCGGCTCGGACATCTTCGCCGACCACGGGTTCCGGGTCGTGGCGCTGTTCGACAAGGACCCGGGCAAGGTCGGCAGCCAGGTCGGCGACAACCTCACGGTGCGCCCCTACGACGACCTCCGGCGGGTGATCCGCGACGAGGACGTGGTGGTGGGCGTGCTCGCGGTGCCCACGGAGGCCGCGCAGGAGGTGGCCGACGACCTCGTGGCCGCGGGCGTGAAGATCATCTTCAACTACTCGGAAGCCCTGCTGCAGGTCCCGCCCGAGGTCACGGTGCACACCTCGAGCCCCGCCGTGGACCTGCTCTACGCGCTCTACTTCTACCTCACCTAAGACCTCATCCATGCTGGACATGCCGAGGGTCAGGGAGGTCTTCCAGGCCTCGAGCGACTTCACGGTCGGGCTCGAGGAGGAGTTCGCGATCCTCGATCCGCGGACCCTCTCGCTCGACCAGCGCTTCGAGGAGCTGCGCTCCGCCGCGCAGGACGACCCCGTCCTGGCGGAGTCGGTGGCCGGGGAGCTGATCAAGTCCGAGATCGAGATCCGCTCGGGGCGCGGCGAGAACTTCGCCGACGCGGTCGCGAAGCAGCGCGAGGCGCGCTCGCGCCTGTTCGCGCTGGCGGCGCGCCACGACGCCCTGCTGGGCGCCACCGGCACGCACCCGTGGAGCCCCTGGCAGGAGCAGGAGATCATCGACACGGAGCACTACCGGGGCGTGGAGGAGGCGCTCCAGTATGTGGCATGGCGGAACAACACGTTCAGCCTGCACGTGCACGTGGGCGTGAACGGGGCCGAGCGGGCGATCCGCGTGTGCGACCGGCTGCGCGCGGTCATGCCCGAGCTGCTGGCGATCTCTGCCAACTCGCCGTTCCTCGACGGGCGCCACTCGGGGCTGCACTCCGCGCGCACGCAGATCTTCACGAAGAGCTTCCCGCGCTGCGGGGTCCCGGACGCGTTCGGCGCCTGGCAGGCCTACGCGGACTACATCGACTTCCTCGTACGGACCAACACGATCATCGAGTTCACCCAGGTGTGGTGGAGCGTCCGCCCGCACCACTCGTACGGGACAGTGGAGATGCGCATCTGCGACGCGCAGACGAGCGCGGACGACTCGACCGCGCTGGCCGCCCTGATCACGTCGTGCATCGCCCAGGCCGCGCTGGACCACGACGAGGGCGTGCCGTTCGACGACCCGCCGCGGCGCATGATCGAGGAGAACCTCTGGCGGGCGATCCGGTACGGGCTCGACGGCAAGCTGATCGACCTGGAGCGTGCCGAGGAGTACCCCGCGGCGGCCGCGGTCGACCGGCTGCTGGCCTGGACCGCGCCGGCGCGCGGTGCGCTGGGGATCGATCCCGGCCTACCTGACGAGAACGGCGCGCGGCGCCAGAAGCGCGCGCTGGCGGAAGGAGCCACTATGGAAGACATCTATGCCGCCGAGGTGGCGCTTACCCAGCGCACCTACGCGGCCGAGGAGGTTCCCACGTGAACGAGCCCCAGCAGCCGACCGAGGAGCAGCTGCTCGACGCCCTGAGGCAGATCAAGACCGAGGACGTGGTTCTCCAGACGGTCGCGACCCTCGTGAACCTCGCTGGCCAGAAGCTCTCGGTCGAAGGTGCAAAGGACCCGGCCGAGGCGCGCAAGGCGATCGATGCCGCGAAGCAGATGCTGCCGCTCGTGCCGCAGGACGCTGTCGGCCCGATCCAGAACGCCCTCGACCAGGTTCAGATGCTCTACGCGAAGGAGAGCCAGGGGGCGCCGGAGCAGCCAGCGCAGCCGCCTCCATCCAAGATTTGGACGCCCGGCTCGTGATAGGAGTCTTCGGAGGCTCCGGCTTCTACAAGTTCCTCGATGACATGACCGAAGTGCCGGTGCCCACGCCGTACGGCCCGCCTTCCGCGCCAGTGCGCGTTGGAACGATCGAAGGCGCGGACGTCGCGTTCATGCCTCGCCACGGCGACGAGCACACGCTGCCGCCTCACCGCATCAACTACCGGGCGAACATCTGGGCCATGAAGGAGGTGGGCGTGGACCGGATCATCGGCCCCTCCGCCTGCGGCTCCCTCAAGCCCGAGCTCGAGCCCGGCACCTTCGTGCTGTGCGACCAGTTCGTGGACCGCACGGCCGCGCGCGAGAGCACCTTCTACGACGGGCCGCAGACCACGCACGTCTCGGCGGCCGACCCCTACTGCCCGGATCTGCGCGCGATCCTCGCCGAGGCCGCGCGGGAGGAGGGGATCCCGGTCGTGGAGGGCGGGACGGTGGTCGTGATCGAAGGTCCGCGCTTCTCCACGAGGGCCGAATCGAGCTGGTACGCCGCCAGCGGCTTCGACGTGGTCAACATGACCCAGTACCCCGAGTGCTGGCTCGCCCGCGAGCTGGAGCTCTGCTACGCGAACGTCTCGCTCGTCACGGACTACGACGTTGGGCTCAAGGACAGGCCCGAGGTGCCGCCGGTGTCCGCGGATATGGCGTTCGGCGCCTTCGCCGAGAACCTCGATAGACTGCGCGCGCTCCTGTTCCGGGCGGTGCCGAAAATCGGCCCGCAGCCGGACGACATCTGCGCGACGGCGCTGGACAGCGCAATCGTCCACCACTAGCGGGGGCGTCGCGCGCTGACTCTTCTGAATCAAGACGGAGGACATACCCCTTGGAATTCCTGACTGACTGGGGCGTGGTAATAGCGCTCGCCTGTGCGGGCTGCGCCCTGATCTACGGCATCGTGACCTCGCGCTGGCTGCTCGCGCTCTCGCCCGGCAACCAGGAGATGCAGGACATCTCCACGGCCGTGCAGGAGGGCGCCAAGGCGTACCTCCGCCGCCAGTACACGATCATCGCCGGCGTCGCGGTGGTGCTGGCGATCGTGCTGGCGATCGGGCTCGAGGCCCAGGACGCCAACGGCATCCTCGTGGCGATCGGATTCCTGATCGGCGGCACCTTGTCGGGCGCGGCCGGGTTCATCGGGATGAATGTCTCGGTGCGTGCGAACGCGCGCGTTGCCGAGTCGGCGCGCAGCGGCGTATCGAAGGCGCTGGAGGTGGCCTTCAAGGGGGGCGCCGTCACCGGCATGCTCGTGGCCGGCCTGGCGCTGCTCGGCGTGGCGGGTTACTACGGAATCCTGATCGCCACCGGCACCGACGAGCGCGACGCCATCGACGCGCTCATCGGCCTCGGCTTCGGCGGCTCGCTGATCTCCGTCTTCGCCCGTCTGGGCGGCGGCATCTTCACCAAGGCCGCCGACGTGGGCGCCGACCTCGTCGGCAAGATCGAGGCCGGCATCCCCGAGGACGACCCGCGCAACCCGGCGGTGATCGCCGACAACGTGGGCGACAACGTCGGCGACTGCGCCGGCATGGCGGCCGACCTGTTCGAGACCTACGCCGTGACCGCCGTGGCCGTGATGCTGCTCGGCGTCCTGACCTTCCAGGAGATCGGCACGGTGGCCACCTACCCGCTGGTGATCGGCGGCGTGTCGCTGATCGCGTCGATCATCGGCACCTACGCGGTGCGCAGCCGCGCCGGGAACGTGGAGCGGGCGCTCTACCAGGGACTGATCGTCTCGGGCGTGCTGGCCGCGATCGCGTTCCTGCCGATCACGCTGATCATGTTGGACGACCTCAGCTACAAGGAGGGCGTCTCCGACCTGCTCCGGGCCGGCGCCGACCCGCCGACGGCGATCAAGCTCTGGTTCTGCACCCTGGTCGGTGTCGGCGTGACCGCCGGGCTGTTCGTGATCACGGACTACTACACCTCGACCCGCTTCCGGCCGGTGCGCACCACCGCGCGCGCCTCGCAGACGGGCCACGCGACCAACATCATCCAGGGCCTCGCCCAGGGCTTCCAGTCCACCGCGGCCCCGGCGCTCCTGCTGGTGGGCGGCATCCTGCTCGCCAACGAGCTGGCCGGCATCTACGGCATCGGCGTGGCGGTGATGGCGCAGCTGTCGCTCACCGGGCTGATCGTGGCCCTTGACGCGTTCGGGCCGATCACCGATAACGCGGGCGGCATCGCGGAGATGGCGAACCTTCCCGAGGACGTGCGCGCTGTTACGGATCCCTTGGACGCCGTGGGTAACACAACGAAGGCAGTGACCAAGGGGTACGCGATCGGGTCCGCGGTCTTGGCGGCACTGGTGCTCTTCGCGGCGTTCGTCGAGGAGCTGCGCGAGGAGGCGACCAAGGAAGGCTCCACGGTCGTTTCGTTCGACATCTCGCAACCCGAGGTGCTCGTGGGGCTGATCATCGGCGGCATGATGGTCTACCTGTTCGCCGCGCTGGCGATCGAGGCCGTGGGCCGCGCCGGCGGTGGCGTGGTCGAGGAGGTGCGCCGGCAGTTCAAGGAGAAGCCGGGCATCATGGACCGCACCGAGAAGCCGGACTACGCCCGCGCCGTCGCGATCGTCACCGCCTCGGCGCAGAAGGAGATGATCGTCCCGGCGCTGATCCCGATCGTGGTCACGACCGTGGTCGGCCTGCTCTCCACCCAGGCACTTGGCGGCCTTCTGATCGGCGTGATCGTGGTGGGCTTCTTCGCGGCCATCTCGATGACGGCCGGCGGCGGCGCGTGGGACAACGCCAAGAAGCTGATCGAGGACGGCGAGTACGGCGGAAAGGGCTCGGAGGCCCACGCCGCCTCGGTCACGGGCGACACGGTCGGCGACCCCTACAAGGACACCGCCGGCCCAGCGATCAACCCGATGATCAAGGTCGCGAACATCGTGGCCCTGCTGCTCATCCCGTTCCTGGTCTAGCACGAGCACCACTCGGCGGACGGCCCGGCCGCCACGCGCGAGGGCCGGGCCGTGCGCCGCCACCCGCACGCCCCGGTCGTAACGCACTCGTTGCACGAGTCACCCACCGGTAACCCCCGGAGCGCCACCCTGGCCACGTGGCACTGGGCCGAGCGCGAGCCGGATGATTCCGATCACGACCAGGAGGCTCCGAGCGCATAGGCTCGGGGCCGTGGAACGCGCGGACGACATTCACACCCTCCCGGACGACCTCCCGGTCCCGGAAGACGACGGCGCGGCCCGCCACCTCCTCAATGCGGCCGTTCCGGCAATCGCGCTGGAGGCGACGACAGGGGAGACCATCCGGCTGGACCAGCTCGACGGGCGCACGGTCCTCTTCTGCTACCCCCGCACCGGCCGGCCCGACGAGGAGCTGCCGCCGGGCTGGAACGCCATCCCGGGCGCCCGCGGCTGCACCCCGGAGGCCTGCGGCTTCCGCGACGCGCACCGGCAGTTCGAGGAGCTCGGCGCTCGCGTGCTGGCGCTGAGCACCCAGTCGAGCGACTACCAGCGCGAGATGGCGGAGCGCCTCCACCTGCCCTTCCCCGTCCTCAGCGACGAGCGAGCTCGAGCTGACGACGGCGCTCGGCCTCCCGACCTTCGAGACCAGCGGCTGGACGCTGCTCAAGCGCCTCACGCTCGTGATCGACGACGGCAGGATCCGGCACGTCTTCTATCCCGTTTTCCCACCAGACGGGCACGCGGCCGAGGTTCTGGACTGGCTGCGGAACTGAGGCCGGTTAGACGCGATTCACGAGCAGCGCAAATCGCACTCTGAACAGCCTCCCGGACCATTAGCGTTCGACAGTTGATGGCTGAGTACAGGCCCAAGAACCGCGGCCTCGAGCGCGTGCTCGGAACCGGGGCGTTGTTCTCGACCGCCTACGGCAACGTCGGCAGCTCGATCTACTACGCCCTCGGCCTCGTGGCGATCTACGCGGCCGGCATGACGCCAGTGGTGTTCGTGATCGCCGGCCTGATCTTCGCCGCCACCGCGGCCACCTACGCCGAGGCCACGACGATGTTCCCCGAGGCGGGCGGCTCGTCCAGCTTCGCGCGCCGCGCATTCAACGAGTTCTGGTCCTTCTTCGCGGCGTGGGCGCAGATGCTCACCTACATCATCACGATCGCCATCTCGGCGTTCTTCGTGCCGCACTACCTCGGCGTCTTCTGGGAGCCGCTGGGCGAGTCGCCGACCGACATCGTGGCCGGCATCATCGTGGTCGCCCTCCTCGGCATGCTCAACATCGTGGGCGTGAAGGAGTCGGCGGGCGTGAACATCGGCTTCGCGGTCGCCGACTTCCTGACCCAGGTGATCCTCGTCGTCGTCGGGATCGTGCTCGTGTTCGACCCGGAGCTGCTCGTGCGCCAGGTGGACTTCGGCACGACACCGACCGTCGGCGACTTCCTGATCGCGATCCCGGTCGCGATGGTGGCGTACACCGGCATCGAGACGATCTCGAACATGGCCGAGGAGGCGCGCGACTACGGCAAGACGATCCCGCGCGGGATCGGCCTCGTGGTCGGCGCCGTGGCGGTGATCTACACCTTCCTGCCGGCGGTCGCGCTGTCGGCCATGCCGGTGAAGGACGGCGAGACGATCCTGGCCCTCCCGAAGGAGGAGGGCGGCTACGCCGACGACCCGGTGCTCGGCGTGGTGGAGAACATGGACCTGGGCTCGCTCCAGCACCCGGCGGAGATCTACGTGGGCATCCTCGCGGCGACGATCCTGTTCATCGCCACCAACGCCGGCATCCTCGGCGTCTCGCGGCTCAGCTACTCGATGGGCCAGCACCGCCAGCTCCCGGAGATCCTGCGAACGCTCCACCCGCGCTTCCGCACTCCGTACATCGCGATCGCAGTCTTCAGCGCGGTCGCGTGCCTGGCCATCCTGCCGGGCCAGGCCGACTTCCTCGGAGTGATCTACGCCTTCGGCGCGATGCTCTCGTTCACGATCGCGCACGTGTCCGTGACGACCCTGCGGATCAAACGCCCGGACGTGGCGCGACCGTGGAAGGGGCCGGGCAACATCAGGATCCGCGGCCGACGAGCTGCCGCTGTACTCGATCCTCGGCGGCCTCGGCACCGGCATCGCGCTGATCGTCGCGACGGTACTCGACCTGCGCGTGCTGGTCTCGGGCGTTGGCTGGATGGCGCTCGGGATCACGCTGTACGTGATCTACCGCCGCCGCCAGGGCCTGTCGCTCACCGAGACCCACAAGGTGGTGGTGCCGAAGCCCGTGGTGGAGCACGAGGTGGAATACGAGTCCGTGCTCGTGGCCTTCGAGGACGACCACTACTCGCCCGAGGCGGTCTCGACCGCGGTGCGGCTCGCCGCGCGCCGGCGCCGCGGCGTCCACGTGCTCGTCACGATCACCGTGCCGCCGAACTCGCCGATCAACGCCGCCATGCCCGAGCAGGAGGCGAAGGCGTCCTCGCTCATCGACTCGGCCCGCGTGCGCGGTGGCCGGCGCGTGACCGGCCACTGGGAGAAGGTGCGCCCGGGGCAGGCGGGTCGCCGGGTGGTCGAGGAGGCGAGGGAGATCCGGGCGCGCGCGGTGGTGATGCCGCTGCCGCCGCGACGCGCCGGCGCGTCCCTGTTCGGGCGTACGCTGGAGACCGTGCTTCAGGAGCGTCCCTGCCGCGTGATCATCGACTCCACACCGAAGGCGGCCAAGTGAGGACCGCCTACGGCGCCTCGACGCGCGTGCTGAGTGCGCTGCTCCTCATCGTCGGGGTGGCGATGGTGGTCTCGGCGCTCGCGCGCGGCGGCGGAGCGCTGGCGCTCGGCGTGGTGCTCGGCACGCTGCTGGCGCTGCTCGGCGCCGGCCGGCTCTGGCTCGCGAGCGCGCGCGGCGGCGGCCGCGCCGACGAAAGGTGAGCCGCTCCGGCGGGGAGGGCGGCGCCGGGGACGAGACCCACGCCGGTGAGGGCCACGGCGAGCGCCACCTCGGCGAGGGCCTCGCCGGCCAGATGTCGGACCGCGCGCGCGAGGGCCTGAAGCGCAGCTCGGAGCGCGCCCGCGTTCTGATCGCGCGGTCGCTCGGCGAGCCGGCGCTGTTCGCGATCACGCTCAGCGCCGTCGTCTCGGCGATCTTCTTCTCGCTCGGCGTGGTGGCCAACCGCGCGCTCGGGCTCACGCCGGTGGTGTTCCTGCTCGCCGGCGTCTTCTTCGCGGTCACGATGGCCACCTACGTCGAGGGCAGCTCGCTGCACATCGAGCGCGGCGGCGCCTCGACCTTCGCCCGCTACGCCTTCGACGAGTTCTGGAGCTTCGTCGCCGGCTGGGCCATCCTGCTCGACTACCTGATCGTGATGGCGATCGGGGCGGTCGTCGTCTCGGAGTACCTGACCGTCTTCTGGAGCGAGCTCGACGAGGGCGCCCTGCCGCTCGTGCTCGCCGGGGGCGCGCTCTTGCTGGTGGCGATGCAGAACATCCGCGGGCTGTCCGCGGAGCGGCTCGCCACGGTCCTGCGGCTGTCGCTGTTCAGCATCGCCGTGCTCGTCGGCGTCTCCGTGATCGGCTTCGCGCAGTACTGGGACCCGGGGGCGATCACCTCCTCGATCGACCTCGGCGTGGCGCCGCGCTGGGAGGACCTGATCTTCGCGACCGGCATCGCCACCGTGGCGGTGATCGGCGTCGAGGCGGCGTCCGGGCTTGCGGGCGAGATCCGGGTGGGCCGCCGCGGCCTGAAGCGCGTGGTGCTCGCCTCGATAGCCGCCGCGCTGCTGCTGTTCCTGTGCGTGTCGGCGGCCGGCCTGATGGCCGCCCCGGTGGTGGGCGACCGGACGGCCCTCGGCGAGCGCTTCGTCGAGGCGCCCGTGCTGGCGATCGTCTCCGCCTACGAGCCCGGCGTCCTGCTCGACGTGGCCCGCTACGTGGTGGGCGCCACCGCGGCGGCGATGCTGCTCGCCGCGATGAACGGCCAGATGCTCGGCCTGGCGCGGCTCGCCTACTCGCTCGCCACCAACCGCCAGATCCCGAGCGCGGTCGGACGCCTGCACCGGCGCCTCGGCACGCCCTACGTGACGATCTCGATGGCCGCGCTGATCGCCTTCGCGCTCGCCCTCCCGCACGACGTGGAGTTCCTCGCGGGCCTGTTCGCCTACGGCGCGATGATCGCCTTCGCTCTCGCCCACCTGTCGGTGATCGCGCTGCGCTTCCGCGAGGCGGACCGTCCCAGCGCGTTCCGCGTGCCGCTCTCGGTCCCGATCCGCGGTGCGAAGGTGCCGCTCCCGGCGGTGTTCGGGGCGCTGTTCGCGATCTCCGTGTGGATCAGCGTGGTCACGTTCCACGCGGGCGCGCGCGTGATCGGCACGGTCTGGATGGCGGCCGGAATCACTCTCTACGTGGTCTACCGGCGCGGGCAGGGCAAGTCGCTCACGCAGCGCTTCACCATCCCGGCCGAGGCGCTCCAGGAGGGCGGCGGCGCGCAGTACGGCAGCATCCTCGTCCCCGTGTTCGGCGAGGAGCTCGACGACGACATCGTGGGCACCGCCGGCCGCCTCGCGGCTTCCGCGAGCGAGGAGGAGGAGGGCGGCGCGGTGCTCGAGGCGCTCTTCGTGTTCGAGATACCGATGTCGCTGCCGATCGACGCCCGCGTACCGGACGAGCGCGTGCAGGAGGCGAAGCGCGTGCTCGCGCGGGCCAAGGAGGTGGGGGAGGAGTACGCCGGCGTGGAGGTGGCCACGGCAATGGTGCGCGGCCGCTCGGTGGGCCAGGCGATCGTCTCGGAGGCGCGCCGCCGCGGGGTCGAGGCGATCGTCCTCGGGGCGGAGGAGCCGAGCCGGCTGCGCGGCGGTGCGATCCTCGGAGGGCGAGGGCGGGCGCGCGACCGCTTCATCGGTGACACCACCCGCTACGTGATCGAAAAGGCGCCCTGCAAGGTGATCCTGACCGCCCCGCCAGCGGGCGAGGAGGGCACCCGCGAAGGCGTGCTTCCCTAGCGCTGACAGCGGAGCTACAGCTGGCGCGGGTTTGCCCCCGGCCGGATGTATTGTGGGATCAATATGTTCGTTCTGATCGTTGGCTGCGGGCGCGTGGGGTCCGCAATCGCCAACTCCATGCTTGAAGAGGGCCACGAGGTCTCCGTGCTCGACGAGGACGCCGAGGCCATCGCGCTGCTGGATCGCGGCCAGGCCAACAGCTGGGAGGAGCGCGGCGGCCAGTTCACCGAGGGCACGGCGCTCGAGATCGACGCCCTGCTCGCGGCCGGGATCGAGCGCGCGGACGCGTTCGTGGCCTCCACGGACGGCGACAACACGAACCTCGTGATCGCCCAGATCGCACAGCGGCGCTTCAACGTCGAGCGCGTGGTGGTGCGCGTGCTCGACCCGGCGCGCGCGCGCTGGTACGCGGAGCAGGGTCTCCAGACCGTCTGCCCCACGCAGACCGCCATCGAGCTCCTCGAGGCGGCGGTGCGCGGGCAGATCCGCTTCGAGGGAGTGGCGGGTTAGCCCATGTACGTGGTGATCGTGGGCGCCGGGAAGGTGGGCTGGAACCTCGCCCGTGAGCTGATCAACAAGCGGCACGAGATCACGGTGATCGAGTCGGACCAGCACCGCTACGCCGTCGTGGAGCAGGAGCTCGAGCACAGCGCGATGTACGGCGACGGCTCGGAGCTGTGGGTCCTGGAGCGCTCGGGCATCGAGCGCGCCGACCTGGTCGTGGCCGTGACGGGCGACGACGAGGACAACATCCTGATCTCACAGGTGGCGCGCGAGAAGTACGGCGTGGCGCGCGTGGTGGCCCGCTGCAACAACCCGCGCAACCTTCAGCACTTCGAGCTGCTCGGCGTGCGCCCGGTGATCTCCGCCACGGACCTGATCCTGCGACTGATCGAGCACGAGGTCCCGAAGTACGGCCTCGTGCATCTCCTCGACCTGCCCGAGGAGCGGCTCGAGATCATCGAGCTGGAGGTGGCCGAGGGCTCGCCCGCCGCCGGCCGCGCCGTGAAGGACCTCGGCCTGCCCGACGGCTCGCTCGTGATCTCGATCCTGCGCGAGGGCGGCGGCTTCGTGCCGACCGGCGACTCGGTGATCGAGCCCAATGACGAGGTGCTCGTGGTCCTCGACGTGGGCATCGAGTCGCGCGTGACAGAGCTGTTCACCGCCCGCACGGCCGCATAGCCGTGGCGCGACGCAAGGTCGACCACCTGGTGATCGGCGGCGGTCTGGCCGCCGCGAACTGCGCGCGCTGGCTGCGCGAGGACGGCGGCGAGGGCTCGATCCTGCTCGTGGGGCGCGAGCCGGACCCGCCCTACAACCGCCCGCCGCTGTCGAAGACCTACCTCCAGGGCAAGGAGTCGCGCGAGGAGGTGCTGTTCCGGCCGGACGAGTGGTGGGACGAGCAGAACATCGAGCGGCTCGAGCGGACGAGCGTGATGAAGCTCGACGCGGCGGAGCGAGTGGCCACGCTGTCCACGAAGGACGAGATCGAGTTCGAGACGGCGCTGCTCGCCACGGGCGCGAACGTGAAGCGGCTGCGCGTGGACGGCTGCGACCTCGACGGGATCCACTACCTGCGCGCCTTCGCGAACTCGGATGCGATCCGGGCCGAAGCGGAGACCCGCAAGCGCGCCGTGCTGATCGGCGGCAGCTACATCGGCTGCGAGGTGGCGGCCTCGCTCACCGCGGCGCACGGCGTGGACTGCACGATCGTGATGCTGGAGGACGTGACCTTCGAGCCGTCCTTCGGCCACGAGGTCGGGCGCTTCTTCCAGGGCGTGCTCGAGGAGCACGGCGTGACGGTTCACGGCGGCCAGGAGCTCGACCGCTTCGAGGGCGACGGCGAGCGCGTGACGAAGGTGGTCACGAAGAAGGGCCTCGAGCTCGAATGCGACTTCGTGGTGGTGGGAATCGGCGTGACCCCGGACGTGACGCTGGCCCGGGCCGCCGGCCTCGAGATCGGGGAGGCGGGAGGCGTGCTCTGCTCGGCCGGACTCGAGAGCTCGGTGCCGGGGATCTACGCGGCCGGCGACATCTGCGAGTACGACAGCCCGATCCACGGCGCCCCGATGCGCATCGAGCACTGGGACGTGGCGTTCAACCAGGGCAAGACCGCCGGGCTGAACATGCTCGGCCGCGGCGTCGAGCACGACGTCGTGCCGTACTTCTTCTCGGACCTGGCCGACTGGGTCTCGATGGAGTACGTGGGACCCGGATCAGGCGACGTGGTCGTGCGCGGCTCGATGGAGGAGCACGACTTCACGGCCTTCTACCTCGACGACGGCCGTGTGACCGCCGCGCTGACCGTGGGCCGCTCCGACGACCTGGAGCACGCCCGCCGCTTCATCACGCGAGCACACCCAGGTCGACCCCGCCGCGCTGGCGGACTCGGAGACCGACCTCAGCTCGCTCTAGCGGGGCGGCTGTTGTCCGAACCTGCCGTACATCTTCCGGAACTTGCTGTCCGGATACAGCCACTCCGGCCGAGACTCCGCGCCCAGGATGGGCCCGAGGACGATCGTGACGAAGAAGAACACGACGAATGCGATTGCAAGAGGTTCCATCCCGAGCCCACTCTCTGTAGTGCTGCTTGCTACAGATGATACAAGCATTGCCTAATCGGCCGACCCGGACGGCGCCGAACCTCAATCTAGCTACTGGGGATCAGGGACTCGAACCCCAACTTCGACATCCAGAGTGTCGCGTGCTGCCAATTACACCAATCCCCAACGGCGTCTCAGTATAGGAGCCGCGTGGGGACCGTCCACCGGCTGAGCCGTCCGAAACGTCTGGGAACATACGTTCGTATGAGCGAGCGTACGGCGGATCGTTGAGACCCGAGTCCTGGTCTCCAGGATGCTCGCCCAGGGGATGTCGCGAGGCGAGATTGCGGCGGCCCTCGGCTTGAGCAAGTCGACGGTCTCCTACCACGCCCGCCGCCTCGGTCATCCGGTGGACGAGCGGGGCGCCCGCCGCTACGACTGGAGCGCGGTGCAGCGCTTCTACGACGATGGACACAGCGTGGCGGAATGCGTGGCGCGCTTCGGGTTCTCCCGTCAGACCTGGAGCGCGGCCGTCCAGCGCGGGGCGATCACCACGCGCGACTGGGTGCTGCCGCTCGAGCGTCTGCTGGTCGCGGACACCTACCGCAGTCGCCACAACCTGAAGAACAGGCTCATCAGGGCTGGGGTGAAGCAGAATCGCTGCGAGGAATGTGGGCTCGCTGAGTGGCGCGGCCGGCCGCTATCGATGGCGCTCCATCACGTCAATGGCGATGGCCGCGACAACCGGCTCGCCAACCTCCAGTTCCTGTGCCCGAACTGCCACTCGCAGACCGAGAACTTCTCCGGGCGAGGCCGCAAGAGGAGCGAGGCGGCGTAGGGATCTAGCCGCCGCGGCTCGGCGCCAGGCGTCGCACCCGTACGCGTGGCTTCAGCGTCGTCAGGTGGTTGCGCGCGTCCTGGATCGTCAGGCGGATCAGCGCTCTGCGTCGCAGCCTGCGGCTGGCTCGCAGGCCGCGCCACACGATCCTGGCCGAGCGGACCTCGCGGCGGAACTGCATCGAGGCGACGCGCCTGCGGCTGATCGGGCGCATGCGGACGCCGCCGGCGATCACGACCGGGCGCCGCTTGCCGCGCGTCAGGGTCCTCGGCAGCTTCAGCGTGAAGGCGGTGATGCCGGGCCCGTTGCGGGCCGCGCGCAGGCGCGCCACCAGCGACGCGGTCCGGCCGCGGCGGCGGATCGAGACCGTTGCGCGTGGGTCGCAGCCGGGCGTGGCCAGCTCCTGCGTGAACTCGGACTGCTTGCCGTTGTGGGCGATCAGCTTGACGCGCATCGTGAGGTCGGTGCCCTCGGCGCAGAGGTCCGCCGCGAGCCTCAGCGCGGCGTCGGGGCGCCCGCCGTCGAACGCGAGCGTGAAGCTGCGCACGGGCAGGTCCGGGTTCGACGCGAACGTGTTGCGCGTGCCGGCCGGAATGGGGAGGACCTCCGCGTCGAGCCGCACGCCGACCGGCGCCGGCAGGAGAACCAGCAGGCCCGGCGTGACCGCGGCGGTGTTGTAGGCGAGATACACGGGTCCCCTGACCGGCGCCGGCTGGAGCGGCGAGTCGATGGTCGCGGTGCCCACGCGCGAGCTCTCCGGGCAGCTGCTCGCCGCGGCCGCCTCGCGCGCGCACGCGCGCTGTAGTCCGGGCAGGTTCGGCTGGACCGAGGGCGGGAGGATCACCTCGGCGCGCCTGAGCGCGGCCTCCTCGGGGTCGAACCTCAGCGTCGTCCTGATCGGCGGGAACTGCCCGACTCCCGTGAGCCCGGGCGCGCCCAGGAAGCCCTCGGCCTTCGGCGCGAACGCCAGCGAGCCGCATCCCGTCGGCGTCATCTTGAACTCCTTCTGGGAGAACGAGCCGGCCGCCTCCCACGAGTTCGCGCGGCTCACGGAGGTGCCCTGGGCGCACGACGTCGGCATGCGCATGAACGGCCCCTTGCTGCCCTTGGCGTTGAACGTGAGCGCGATCTTCGTGATCTGGACTGGGACACCGGCGGTGCGCGGCTGGTCGGCGAAGGTGGACTCGAGCCCATAGCCGTCCGCGCCCGGGCGGATGTACACCGGCGCCTGGAGGAACAGCTTCTGGAGGCCCTCGGCGGCGTCGACCACGATCCCGACCCGCGCCGGCTCGTCGCCCGTGGGCTTCATGTTGTAGACGTTGCCGTGGCTCGTGGAGGGCACCCCGATCAGCGGCAGCGGGTAGGCCAGGGCATCGATCGCGACCGTCCCGACCCTCGACTCCGCCGGACAGCTGTCCGCCTGGAACTGCTGCTGGGAGCAGAACGCCGCGGACTGCGGATTGCCGAGCAGGCCCGGCTGGAGGCGCACGAAGGCGTCCTTCACGCTGTCGGTCGTGTTGTCGTAGCTGAACGCCTGCGTGATCGTGACGCTCGGGTGGCCGCCGCCCTGCTTCGAGCTGGGCTCCACCTTGAAGTCGGTCATCGTGACCGTTGCGGGCGCGGAGGCGGGCAGCACCAAGAGCACCGCGAGCCCCAGCGCCAGAGAGAGACGCCTCACCGGGCGCAGAATACCTGCGTCAGGCGGCGGACTGAGCGGCCCAGTCGCGGTATAGACGCGCGTACGCGCCATCCGCTTCCAGCAGCTCGTCGTGCGTGCCCTGCTCGACGATGCCGCCGTGGTCGAGCACGACGATCCGCCCGGCGCCGCGGATCGTGGACAGGCGGTGCGCGATCACGATCGCCGTGCGGCCGGCGAGCAGCCGGCGCAGGCCGCGCTCGATCTGCGCCTCGGTGCGCACGTCCACGTTCGAGGTCGCCTCGTCGAGGATCAGGATGCGCGGGTCCGCTGCCGCCGCGCGCGCGAACGCCACGAGCTGGCGCTGCCCCGCCGACAGGTGCCCGCCGCGCTCTCCCACCTCGGTGTCGTAGCCGTCCGGGAGCCGCTCGATGAAGTCGTGCGCGCCCACCGCCTGCGCCGCGGCCCGCACGTCCTCGTCGGTCGCGTCCGGGCGGCCGAAGGCGATGTTGTCGCGGATCGAGCCCGAGAACAGGAAGCTCTCCTGCGGCACGATGCCGAGCTGCGAGCGAAGCGAGCGCTCCGTCACGTCGCGGAGGTCATGCCCGTCGATCAGCACGCGCCCCGAGTCCGGGTCGTAGAATCGGGCCACCAGCTTCGCGAGCGTCGACTTGCCCGCGCCGGTAGCGCCCACGAGCGCGAGCGTCTGGCCGGGCGGCACGTCGAGGCTCACCCGGTCGAGCGCGAGCGCGTCGCCGCCGTACGAGAAGGTCACCTCGTCGAAGCGGATCTCCCCGCGCACACGAGGGAGCTCCAGCGCGCCGGGCTTGTCGGCCACGTCCGGCTCCTCGTCGAGCAGCTCGAAGATCTTGTCGAGCGCCGCCATGCCGGCCTGGTAGGTGGTGTAGAGCTGCGAGAGCGACTGGATCGGGTCGAAGAAGCTCTGGAGGTAGAAGACGAACGTTGCGAGCACGCCGATCGTCACGGTGCCGTCGACCACCTCGTTCCCGCCGTAGATCAGGATCGCCGCGGTGGCGACTGCCGACAGCAGCTCCACCGACGGGAAGTACGCGGCGTTCAGGTAGACCGTCTTCATGTTCGCCTCGCGGTGCTCGTCGTTCAGCTCCGCGAACCGCCGCCGGTGCCGGGGCTCCTGGCCGAACGCACGCACCACGCGCACGCCGGAGAGCGTCTCCTGGAGGTAGGCGGTGACCTGCGCGATCTTCTCGCGCGTGAGCCTGTACGCCCCGCTGGACGCGAGCCGGAACGCCACGCTCGCCACCAGCAGGAGCGGGAACGTCAGGAAGGTGATCAGGGCGAGGCCCGGGTCGAGCACGACCAGGATCACGGCGGTGCCGGCCAGCGTCAGCGTCGCGGAGAAGAGCGTCGAGATCCCCTCGGTGACGAGCTGGTCGAGCGCCTGGACGTCGTTGGTCAGCCGCGAGATCAGCACGCCCGCCCGGTTGCGCGAGTAGAAGCCGATCGAGAGCCGCTGGAGGTGCTCGAACACCTCGACCCTCAGATCCTGAAGCGCGCGCTGCCCGACCCAGTTGATCAGGTAGGTCTGCAGGTAGGTGGCCGCCCAGTTCAGGAGCGCCGCCGCCACGAACGCGATCACGATCACGGTCAGCGCGCTCATGTCCTCCTGGCGGATGCCGTCGTCGATCGCGCGGCCGGCGAGGTAGGGGGGAGCCAGCGCCGCCGCGGTGGCGATCACGAGCGCGACGAACATCAGGATCACGCGCCCGCGGTACGGCCGCAGCAGGCTGATCAGGTGGCGCAGGCGGCCGGCGCGCTCCGCGCGATCGGCATCGCGGAGCCGCGCTAGGGCGCCACGCGTCGTTCCGCTCACAGCCCCGCCACCTCGCGCTCCGGGTCCTCGCGCGTGAGGAACACCTGGTCCGGCAGGCCCTTCTCGGCGATCTCGCGATAGAGCGGCGAGCTCTCGAGCAGCTCGGCGTGCGAGCCGCGCGCGACGATCTCGCCGTCCTCCAGCACGACCACCTCGTCGGCGAGCGCGATCGTCGACAGCCGGTGCGCGATCACGAACGTGGTGCGCCCCGTCATCACGTCGCCGAGCGCGGACTTGATGCGGTTCTCGGTGGTGGCGTCCACGCTCGAGGTCGCGTCGTCGAGGATCAGGATGCGCGGCTGGGCGATCAGCGCACGGGCGATGGCCACGCGCTGGCGCTGCCCGCCGCTGAGCGTGAGGCCGCGCTCGCCGACCAGCGTGTCCAGCCCGTCGGGCAGCTCGTCGAGCAGTTCCGCGAGCCCGGCGCGCTCGGCGGCGGCGATGATCTCCTCCTCGCTCGCGTCCGGGCGGGCGTAGGCGATGTTGTCGCCGAGGGTCGCGGAGAACAGGAACGCGTCGTCCGAGACGACGGCCACCTCGCCGCGCAGCGATGCCGGCTCCACGTCGCGCACGTCCACGCCGTCCACGAGCACGGCGCCCTCGGTCACGTCGTAGAGACGCGGGATCAGCATCACGAGCGTGGTCTTGCCGGATCCGGTCGGGCCGACGATCGCGACGGTGCGGCCGGGCTCCACGTCGAGGTCGATCCCGCGCAGCACCGGCTCCTCGCCGTCGTAGCCGAAGGTCACGTTGCGCAGCTCCACGCGCCCGCCGCCGGGCGGCAGCGGCTTCGCGTCAGGCGCCGCGGTGAGTTGCGGCTCGCGGTCGAGCAGCTCGAACACGCGCGCGCCGCTCGCCACGGCGCGCTGCGCCATCCCGAGCGCCATGCCGAGCCAGCGCATCGGGCCGGTGAGCATCAGGACGTAGCCGTAGAAGGCGATGAACTCGCCCACCGTGATGGTGCCGTTGATGGCCTGCCTGCCGCCCACGAGCAGCAGCGCGGCGAGGCCGAGCTGGGGTAGGAAGCCGATGAACGGCGAGTAGAACGCGCGCAGGCGCGTGGAGACCATCGACTGGTCGAACACCCGCGCGACCGCCCTGCCGAAGCGGCGCAGCTGGCGCTGCTCCTGCGCGAACGCCTTGACCACGCGCACGCCGCCGATGTTCTCCTCGGCCTCGGCGGTCAGCTCCGCGATGCGCTGCTGCACCTCCTGCGTCGCGGGCCGGTTGCGCTGGCCGTAGCGGAACGCGACCCAGACGACGAACGGCGTGGGGGCGAGCGCCACCGCCGCGAGCCTTGGGTCGATCACGATCATCACGCCCGCCGCGATCAGGATCGTGATCGCGGACTGGACCAGGAAGATGAGGCCGTAGCCGAGGAAGAAGCGCACCGACTGAAGGTCCACGGTGGCGCGCGACATGAGCTGCCCGGTCTGCTGGCCGTCGAAGAAGGCGAGCTCCAGCGACTGGAGGTGGTGGTACATGCGGTTGCGCAGGTCGTACTCGACGCCCAGCGAGACCCGCCCGGCCACGATCCTGCGCACCACGCTGAACACCAGTCGCAGCACGCCCGCGCCCCCGACTGCCAGCGCCAGCGGCCAGAGGTTGTCGCCGCCGTTGCTGATCTCGTCGACGGTGCGTCCCACCAGGTACGGCACGAGCACGCTCACGCCCATCGCCGCCGCCGCGAGGACGAACGACATGATCACGCCGCGACGGTACGGGCGGAGAAAGCCGAGCAGGCGCCAGAAGGTCTTCACCGCCAAGCAACACTAGAGCCGTCCTCCTGTTTTGCAGGACCATTGTGGGGGAAAGAGAACTCTCAGGTCATGGGACGGAGCCCGGCAGCCGTAGTGATTCACCGCCTCAGCCCAGCCGAGCAACGGGTGCTCGCCTGCTTCCTCGCCGGGCGGCTTCCGGCCGGCCAGGTCCACGCGGAGCTCGCGCAGGCGCGCGCTTCAGCGCAAGTGCCCGTCGAGGCACCGGCGCCGGCGCTGGTTCCGACGCCCGCGCCCGCCGTTGCTGCCTAGCGCCGGTCCCTGAACTCCCAGAGCAGCTTGCGCTCACGGTTGGTGAGCAGCCGCCACTCCTGCGGCCTGTGCTCCCAGACGTAGATGCTCACGTCGACGGGCTGCTCGACGCCGCGCAGCACCTCGAGCGTCTCCGGTGCGTTG
Organism: uncultured Thermoleophilaceae bacterium; assembly: GCA_963771715.1. GTDB lineage: Bacteria > Actinomycetota > Thermoleophilia > Solirubrobacterales > Thermoleophilaceae > JACVRW01. Next base: position 145,790 of record CAVYUQ010000008.1, on the reverse strand, counting down.
GCGTCGTCCGCGAGCACCTGGCGGGAGAACGCGTCGATCACCCGGAAGCGCCGCGGCGGCACCGGCTCGGGCGCCTCCTGCCTGGGCCGCCGCTTGGGCAGCGGCCGCGCACGCCGGCGCTCCGGCTCGGAGGCCGGCCGCCTGAGCACCTTCTCGAGCGGCACCATCTGGGCGCCCGTGCCCTTCGTCTCGGTGTCGAGGACCCAGACCTTCGCCACCCGAACAACTTTCGCAGGCGCGTTTCAGAAGGTCTTGTGGACCCGCACTGCCCAGGCGACGGACGGCAGGGAAGCGCCGCCGCTTACGACAGCAGTGAAGGTCACCCCGAGGGTGTAGTCGAGCCCTGTCGAGGAGATCCGCAAGATCGTGCGAGGGACCACGCCCACGCACGCGCACCTCCGCAGCCGCCTCGTGTTCGTGATGGTGGTCACCGGGGCACCCAGCTGCCCAATCCGATTTCCGCGCCCGCGCGCGTGCTCGACGTGTTCCTGCAGGCGTACGCGATCTCCGTGGTCGCCGTGCTCGCGGGCTCGGGGGGCGCCTTCTTCCACCGTCGCGGCATGGAGCGGCCCCGATGACCCGACCATCTCCGCGGTAGCCTGCTGCCGTGCAGGAGCGCGCGGCCTATCCGTTGCTGCTGGGGCTCGGGGCGCTCGACGCGACCGGATACAGCGTGATCGTCCCGGTTCTGCCCGCGATCGCCGACGGCACCGGGGCCGGCCCCGCGACGGTCGGTCTGCTGGTCGCCTCGTTTCCGGCGGGCATGATCCTCGGGTTCGCGCTCGCCGGGTGGCTCGTCCGGCGGCGCGGCGCCCGAGTGCTCCTCATGGGCTCGCTCGTCCTCGTTGCGGTCGGCGCGGCCGGCTTCGTCCTCGGCGACTCGCTCACGGTCTACTTCCCCGCACGTCTCCTGATGGGCGTTGCGTCCGGCGGGCTCTGGATCGGCGTCATGTTCGACACGATCGACCGCTGGCCAGGCGAGGAGTACGTGTGCATGAGCCGTGTGTACGCCGCATACGCGGCGGGCGGGCTGATCGGGCCGGCGCTCGCCATCTTCGGCGGCGTTCACGGCCCGTTCCTCGCCTACCTCGTGCTACTGCTGCTCGCGCTGCCGCTGGTGCTGCTGGTCGGCGAGCCCGTAACGCGACGCGCTTTCGTGCCGGACCGCGCCGCTCTGCGAACGCGTGGGTTCTGGGTGGCGTCGGTCGGCATCCTGTTCGCGGTGCTGGCGCTTGGGGTGCTCGAAGGCGTGCTGCCTCTGCACTTCGCCGAGCGCCTCAGCCAGCCGGAGATCGCGGGCCTCTACGTGGGCACGTCCGTCGTGGTCGCGGTGAGCGCGAGCGCGGTGGCCGGCGCGCGACCACGCCCCCTTGTGCTCGCTGCGGTGTTGCTGGTGGTGGCCGGGATCTCGCTGGCGGGCATCGTTGCGCACGTCCCGCTCTGGCTGCTGGCGCTGTTGCTCGCAGGTGTTGGGATCGGCCTTGCGAACACGGGGTCGCTCGGCCTGCTCGTGGAGGCCGTCCCGCTGGAGCGGATCGTCACCGCGATGGTCGTCTGGTCGCAGATCGGGATCATCGGGTACCTACTGGGACCGCTGGTCGGCGGCATCGTTGCCGAGGGCTCCGGCTATGCGTTCGTGGGGCTCGTGCCGGCGGCCGCCGGTGTCCTCGCGGCCGGCCTGCTGCTCTCGGAGGGCCGCGCCGCGCGCTTGTGATCGAATGGCCGGGTGGAGACGGCGACGATCGAGCTGACCGGCGACCGGGTCGAGCCCGCCGACGTCGTGGCCGTGGCCCGCCACGGCGTGCCAGCGCGGCTCTCCGACGAGGCGCGCGCCGCGATGGAGGAGAGCGCGGCCGTGGTGGAGCGCCTCGCCGGCTCGGACCAGCCGGTCTACGGCGTCTCGACCGGGTTCGGCTCGCTCGCCGGCACATGGATCCCCGCCGAGCGGCGCGAGGAGCTTCAGCGCGCGCTGATCCGCTCGCACGCGGCGGGCATGGGCCCTCCGATCGAGCGCGAGTGCGTGCGCGCGATGATGTTCCTGCGCGCGCGCTCGCTCGCAATGGGCTGCTCGGGGGCACGCCCGATCGTGGCCGACACCATGCTCGCGCTGCTGGCGGCGGGGCTCGACCCGGTGGTGCCCGAGCACGGCTCGCTCGGGGCGAGCGGCGACCTCGCTCCGCTCGCCCACTGCGGTCTCGCGCTCATGGGCGAGGGCGAGGTCTGGACGCCCGCCGGCGATCGCATCCCGGCGGCGGAGGGCCTGGCCGCCGCGTCGATCGATCCGCTCACCCTGACCGCGAAGGAGGGCCTCGCCCTCATCAACGGCACGGACGGCATCCTCGGGATGCTGCTGCTGGCCCTTCACGACCTGGCCCGCCTGCTGAAGACGGCGGACGTGACGGCGGCCATGTCGACCGAGGCGCTGCTCGGCACCGATCGCGCCTTCGCGGCGGAGCTCGTGGCAATGCGCCCGCAGCCCGGGCAGGCCCTCAGCGCGGCCAATCTCACGCGGCTGCTCGCGAGCTCCGAGATCGTGGCGAGCCACCGCCACGACGATCCGCGCGTGCAGGACGCGTACTCGGTGCGCTGCGCGCCGCAGGTGAACGGCGCCGCGCGCGACACCTGGGCCCACGCCGACACGGTGGCGCGCGCCGAGCTGCGCTCCGCCATCGACAATCCGGTGGTACTGCCCGACGGGCGCGTGGAGTCGTGCGGGAACTTTCACGGCGCACCCGTGGCGCTTGCGTGCGACTTCCTCGCGATCGCGGCCGCGGAGGTCGGCGCGATCGCGGAGCGCCGCACGGACCGCCTGCTCGATCCGGCCCGCTCGTACGGGCTGCCGCCGTTCCTGACCGAGGACGCCGGGGTGAACTCGGGGCTGATGCTCGCCCAGTACACCCAGGCGGCGATGGTGGCCGAGAACCGCCGCCTGTGCGTGCCCGCCGGCACCGACTCGCTGCCCACGAGCGCCATGCAGGAGGACCACGTGTCGATGGGCTGGGGCGGCGCCCGCAAGCTGCGCACCGTCGTGGCGAACCTGGGCCGCATCCTCGCGGTCGAGCTCACCTGCGCCGCGCGCGCGCTCGATCTGCGCGCGCCGCTCGCGCCGGGCCCCGGCACCGCGGCCGCGCTCGCCGCGGTGCGCGCGGCCGTCCCCGGCCCGGGGCCGGACCGCTGGCTCGCGCCGGAGCTGGCGGACGCCGAGGCGCTCGTGGCCTCGGGGGCGGCGCTCGACGCGGTCGAGGGCGCGATCGGGAGCCTCGAGTGAGCGTGCGCGAGGTCCATGCTCCGCGCGGCGGCGAGCTCTCCTGCCGCGGCTGGGGCCAGGAGGCGGCACTGCGGATGCTGATGAACAACCTCGACCCGGACGTGGCGGAGCGGCCCGACGAGCTCGTGGTGTATGGCGGCACCGGCCGCGCGGCGCGCTCGTGGGAGGCCTTCGACGCGCTCGTGCGAACGCTCCGCACGCTCGCGGACGACGAGACCATGCTCGTCCAGTCCGGGAAGCCGGTGGGCGTGTTCCGCACGCACGAGTGGGCGCCGCGCGTGCTGATCGCGAACTCGAACCTGGTCGGCGAGTGGGCCACCTGGGACGAGTTCCGCCGGCTCGAGGCGCTCGGGCTGACGATGTACGGCCAGATGACGGCGGGCTCGTGGATCTACATCGGCAGCCAGGGGATCGTGCAGGGCACCTACGAGTGCTTCGCCGAGATCGCGCGTAGGCGCTTCGGCGGCTCGCTGGCCGGCACGGTCACGCTCACCGCGGGGCTCGGCGGCATGGGCGGGGCGCAGCCGCTCGCGGTGACGATGAACGAGGGCGTGGCCCTGTGCGTGGAGGTGGACCGCGACCGCATCCGCCGCCGGCTCGAGACGCGCTACCTCGACGAGGAGGCCGACGACCTGGCCGACGCCGTCGAGCGCTGCCTGCGCGCGAAGCGCGAGCGGCGCGCGCTGAGCGTCGGGCTCTGCGCGAACGCCGCCGAGGTGCTTCCGGAGCTGCTGCGCCAGGGCTTCGAGGCCGACGTGGTCACCGACCAGACGAGCGCCCACGACCCGCTGGTCGGGTACGTGCCCGCCGGCCTGTCGCTCGCGGACGCCGACCGCCTGCGCGGCGAAGATCCCGACGAGTACGTCCGCCGCGCGCGCGTCTCGGCGGCGGCTCATTGCTTCGCCATGGTCGGCTTCATGGACGGCGGAGCGGAGGTGTTCGACTACGGCAACAGCCTGCGCGCCGAGGCGAAGCTGGGCGGCTTCGAGCGCGCGTTCGACTACCCGGGCTTCGTCCCGGCCTACATCCGCCCGCTGTTCTGCGAGGGGAAGGGCCCGTTCCGCTGGGTGGCGCTGTCGGGCGACCCGGAGGACATCGCGGCCACGGACCGCGCGGTGCTCGCGGAGTTCCCCGAGGACGAGAGCCTCGCGCGCTGGATCCGCATGGCCGGCGAGCGGATCGCGTTCCAGGGCCTGCCCGCCCGGATCTGCTGGCTCGGATACGGCGAGCGCCGCCGGCTCGGGCTGCGCTTCAACGAGATGGTGGGGAGCGGCGAGCTGCGGGCGCCGATCGTGATCGGGCGCGACCACCTCGACTCGGGCTCGGTCGCCTCGCCCTACCGCGAGACCGAGTCGATGCTCGACGGCTCGGACGCGATCGCCGACTGGCCGCTCCTGAACGCCATGGTCAACACCGCCGCCGGCGCATCCTGGGTGAGCATCCACCACGGCGGCGGGGTCGGGATCGGGCGCTCGATCCACGCGGGCATGGTGTGCGTGGCGGACGGCTCCGAGCTCGCCGCCGAGAAGCTCGACCGCGTGCTCACCGCCGATCCGGGCACCGGCGTGATCCGCCATGCCGACGCCGGCTACGAGCGCGCCAACGAGGTGGCCGAGGAGCGCGGCGTACGCATCCCGATGCGCGAGCACGACGGGTGAGCCGGCGCGAGATCGTGGAGATCGGCCATCCCGTCCTGCGCGAACGCGCGCGCGAGGTCAGCCCCGAGGAGCTGGGCACGCCGGAGGTGCAGCGGCTGATCGACGACATGATCGAGACCATGCGCGCGGCCGACGGCGCCGGGCTGGCCGCGAACCAGGTGGCCGAGACGCTCCGCGTGGCCGTCGTGGAGGTGAGGCCGGGCAATCCGCGCTACCCCTACAAGCCGCCGATCCCGCTCACGGTGATCGTGAACCCGGTGATCGAGCCGCTGGACGACGACGTCGAGCAGATCAACGAGGGCTGCCTGTCCGTGCCGGACCTGCGCGGCGAGGTTCCTCGCCACGTGAGCATCCGGCTGCGCTACCTCGACCGCGAGGGCGCGGAGCACGAGGAGGTGAGGCGCGGCCTGACGGCCGGCACGTTCCAGCACGAGCTCGACCACCTCGACGGCATCCTGTTCGTCGACCGGGTCGAGGATCCGAGGACGCTCACCACGTGGGCTGAGTTCGAGCGCTTCCACCAGGACGCTTTCGTGGAGCGAGCCCGACGGCTCGTCGAGCGGGTGGGCTCGTGACGGCCTACTGGTGCGAGCTGGCCTGGCTGGGCGGGGAGCGCGCGGAGGCGGGCGTTCTGATCGACGTCGAGGACGGCAGGATCGCCTCGGTCACCGGCGCCACGCCGGCGCCGCCGCCCGGCGCGCGGCGCCTGGAGGGCCTGACGCTGCCCGGCCTTGCGAACTCCCACTCGCACGCCTTTCAACGCGCGCTTCGCGGTCGCACCCACTGGCGCGGCTCATTCTGGAACTGGCGCGAGCACATGTACCGGCTCGCTGCCCGCCTCGATCCGGAGGGCTATCTGGCGCTCGCCCGCGCCACCTACGCCGAGATGGTGCTGGCCGGCGTGACGGCGGTGGGGGAGTTCCACTACCTGCATCACGGCCCCGACGGCGTGTCGTACGACGACCCCAACGAGATGGGCCACGCGCTGATCGCCGCGGCCGCCGACGCCGGGCTGCGGATCACCTTGATCGACAGCTGCTACCTGCATGGCGGGATCGGCGAGCCGCTGGCCGGGCCGCAGCGCCGGTTCTCGGACGGCAGCGCGACCGCCTGGGCGGAGCGGGTCGAGGCGCTTCAGGAGGGGGAGTCGGTGCGGCTCGGGGGTGCGATACACAGCGTGCGGGCGGTCGACCCCGAGTCCGCGGCGATCGTCGCCGGCTGGGCGGCCGAGCGGGACCGTCCCCTGCACGCGCACGTATCCGAGCAGCCGGCCGAGAACCAGGCTTGCCGCGAGGCTTACGGGCGCACCCCGACCGCGGTGCTGTCCGATGCGGGCGCGCTCGCGGCGCGCTTCACCGCTGTGCACGCCACGCACCTTGACGACGGCGACGTGTCGCTGCTCGGCGGCAGCGGAGCCTGCTGCTGCGCGTGCCCGACGACCGAGCGCGACCTGGCCGACGGCATCGGCGAGATGCGCCGCCTGGCCGAGGCGGGCGCCTCGCTGTCGCTCGGAAGCGACTCCCATGCCGTGATCGACCTCTTCGAGGAGGCTCGCGCCGTGGAGCTGGACGAGCGCCTCGCCAGCGGGGAGCGCGCGCGCCACACCGCAGCTGCGTTGCTGCGTGCCGCCTCCGGAGACGGGCACGCCTGCCTGGGGTGGCCGGACGCCGGGCGGATCGCGCCCGGCGCGCGCGCCGACCTCGTCACGGTATCCCTCGCGGGAGTGCGCCTTGCCGGCACGGACCCCGCGAACGCGCTCGACGCAGTCGTCTTCGGGGCCGGCGCGCCCGACGTGACGGACGTCCTGGCGGACGGCCGGGAGCTCGTCCGTGAGGGCCGCCACGCGACCATCGACGTGCCCCGCGAGCTGCATGAGGCCGTCCTCGCGGCAACGGCATGAGCGTCCTCGTTATCGACAACATCGGCCTGCTGGTCACCGGCGAGCCCTCGCTCGGCGAGGGGCCGCTCGGGCTGGTGCGCGACGCCGCCGTCGTGATCGACGGCGACCGGGTCGGTCGCGATCGAGCGCGCGGGCGCCGAGGGTGACGAGCGGCTCGACGCCGCGGGGCGCTGCGTGATCCCGGGCTTCGTCGACAGCCACACGCACCTCGTCTTCGCCGGCGACCGCGCCGACGAGTTCGCCGCGCGCATGGCCGGGCGGCCGTACGCGGCGTCCGGGATCCGGGTCACGACCGAGGCCACCCGCGCCGCCGGCGACGACGAGCTGCGCTCGCTCGCCCGCGCGCGCCGCGCCGAGGCCGTGCGCGCCGGCATCACGCACCTGGAGATCAAGTCCGGCTACGGGCTCGAGCCGGAGACGGAGCGCCGCTCGTGCGCGGTCGCGGCGGAGCTGACCGACGACGTGACGTTCCTGGGAGCGCACGCGGTGCCGCCCGAGTACGAGGGCCGCGCGGACGAGTACGTGGAGCTCGTATGCGGCGAGATGCTCGCCGCCTGCCGCCCGTATGCGCGCTGGATCGACGTGTTCTGCGAGGAGGGCGCCTTCGACGCCGACCAGTCACGCGCCGTGCTCGAGGCCGGCCGCGACGCCGGGCTCGGCCTGCGCGTGCATGGGAACCAGCTGGGCTTCGGGCCGGGCGTCCGTCTCGCGGTCGAGATGGGCGCCGCTTCGGTGGACCACTGCACCTACCTGTCGGACGACGACGTCGCCGCGCTCGCAGGCGGCGAGACGGTGGCCACCTTCCTGCCCGCCACGGACTTCTCGACCCGCCAGCCCTACCCCGACGCGCGCCGCGCGATCGACGCCGGCGTCGAGGTGGCCATCGCGACCAACTGCAACCCGGGCTCCAGCTACACGACCTCGATGGCGTTCTGCATCGCGCTCGCCGTGCGCGACATGCGGATGACGCCCGAGGAGGCGCTCCTGGCCGCCACGCGCGGCGGCGCGCGGGCGCTGCACGCGACGACGTCGGCCGGCTCACGCCCGGCGCGCGAGCGGACGCGGTGATCCTCGACTGCCCCTCCTACACGCACCTCGTGTACCGGCCGGGCGTCCCGCTGGTGGCCACGACGGTGATGGCCGGCCGCGTGGCGTAGGGGCAAACCGCACGCGGGGCGTCGGTTGTCCGCCACCAGATTGGCGGAACGCCCCCATGGCTGTGCGCTCTCCGTGCTGAGACGGTGGGTGCCATGCACGTCCCAGGACGCACGCCGTGTCTATTCGCTGTCCTCGCTGCCGCCGTCACGGTCGCAGCGGTTCCGTCGGCCGCCTCGGCCGCGCAGCGCTACGCAAGCCCCACGGGTGGCGGCATCGGCTGCCTTTCTGAGACGCCGTGCAGCCTCAAGTCCGCCATGACGGTCGCCAAGGCAGGGGACGAGGTCATCCTGAACCCCGGCGACTATCCGCTGACGGAGACGGTCGAGGACAACGCGAACATCACGATTCGCGGGATCGCGGGCCAGCCCCACCCGCGGCTGCTGTTCAGCGGTCCGAGCCAAGGGGGGCTGCGGCTGATGAACGGCTCCCTGCTCCGCGACGTGGACATCGAGCAGGCGGAAGACGCCGCCGCCGTGACTACCTCGGGGGCGAGGATCGACCGGGTCGTCGTAAAGGGCGCCCCCGTAACGACCTGCGCGGTTTTGTTCCTGAACGGCATCATCCGCGACAGCGTCGTCGTCGCTGAGCGGAATCCCATCTGTGCGAGTTGGGAAGGCGGGACGAATACCGCCAGCCTCCGCAATGTGACCGCGATCGCGACCGAGCCGGGCGAGACGGCGATCAACATCTTCGGGTCGGGGCAGGTCACGGTCAGTCTCACGAATGTCATCGCCCAAGGCGGCCCCGGTGGCGACAGCATTTGGATCGGCAGCGACGGCCTCGGGGGTGGGGTCACGCTCACCGCGACCCACTCGAACTTCGCGAACTGCGCGAAGTACGGGTTCAACATCGAGTGCGTCGACGGCGGGGGCAACCAGCACGTGGCGCCCACGTTCGTCAATGCGGCCGCAGGCGACTACCGCCAGGCCGCCGGCTCGGTGACGATCGACGCCGGCCTCAACGAGCCGCTCAACGGCTCGTTCGACTTCGAAGGCGACCCGCGCCGCATCGGCCCGACGGACATCGGCGCCGACGAGTACGTCCCGGCTCCCCTGGTGGTCACCGGGCCGGCCACCGGGATCGGCACCCAGTCCGCGACGCTGATCGGAAGCGTTACCGCGAACGCCGTCCCGACCAGCTACCACTTCGAGTACGGCCCCACGACGGCGTACGGCAGCAGCACGAACGCGACGGACCCGGGCGCCGGCCTCGGTGCGCTCCCGGTTACGGCCGCGCTCGACGGCCTGAGCCCCGGGACGACGTACCACTACCGGCTCGTGGCGTCCAACAAGACCGGGATCAGTCGGGGATACGCCCACACCTTCACCACCCAGGCGCCGCCGGTCTCCTCGGCTCCGAGCTCGCCAGCGGGATTCGCGGGCGTCGCGCTCGTGTCCAGCAGGCTCACCCTCTCCGGCAAGTTCATCACGCTGAAGCTGAGCTGCCCTGTGGGCACGGTGGGTGGCTGCTCGGGCCGGACGACGCTCACCGCGCGGCCGCGCCAGGGCGCGGCTGCCGCGCGGCGGGTCGTCCTCGGCAGGGCGCGGTTCTCCATGGCCGCCGGCGGTCGGGCCAAGCTACGGGTGCGCGTCACGCGCGCCGGCCAGCGGCGGCTCAGGGGCGTGCGTCGCCTGCGAGGCAGGGACACCAACGTCGCGCACGACGGCGCGGGGGTGTCGAGGACGACCAAGGCGGCCGTGACCGTCCGCCGGCGCGCCGGCGCGAGGTTGTCGCCATGACCGCTCGACCGAATCGCATCTGCCGCTGGTTGGCCGCAGGTGCGGTGGCGGCCGGCCTGACGGGAGCTCTCCCCGCCGTCGCGGGCGCCGCCGACTACTGCGTGGTCCCCAACGTCGGCTGCGGCGGCACGAACGTCGTGGATCTCCAGACGGCGCTCGAAAAGGCCAAGGCCAACACCGACCCCGACCGCATCTTTCTCGGCGCCTGGACCTACACCGCGCCGACCACGGGCGGGTTCGACTACAGCCAGTCGAACTCACCGGTGGAGATCATCGGGAAGGGGCCAGGGCAGACCGTCCTCACGGGCCCGAGCGCAGCGACCGGCGTGCTGCGCCTCTTCGGCGGAGCGGGAAGCTCGGTTCACGACCTGAGGATCCAGATACCGGCCAGCGCCGCGTACGGCTTCAACGGACTGGCGACCGACGACGCAGCGCGGCGAATCGACGTCGTCGAGGCTTCGCCGCAGCAGGCCAAGCGGACTGGCGTTCACCTCGAGAACGGCGGGACGCTCGAGGACTCGAGCGTGATGCTGGCCGGAGCGCCGCAGACGACGGCCGTCTGGCTCGACGCCGGCGGCGGCACGGTGCGCAACTCCACGATGGTGGCCTACCTCGGGGTCGCGAGCGCCCATGGCGGGACGATCGAGCGCTCGCGCTTCTCGGCCTCGGTCGCGCTGGTGGGCGGCGGCAACGTGACGACCGTCAAGAACAGCGTCATGCATACAGGCGCGCTGAACTCCGTGGCGCTCTACGCGAACCCGCAGCCCGGCGGGCCCGCCACGATCAACGCCGACGGGTTGACGATCGTCGGGCCTGGCCGCAACGCCAGCCAAGCGGTGGTGGCCAACACGTTCTCTGCCCCTGACCAGAACGCCGACGTGAACCTGAAGAACTCGATCATCCGAGGCGGCCGGCTCACGGCGTCCACCAAGGGGGGCGGTCATGCGCGGATCGCCGTGTCGTACTCCGACATCGAGTCCGGGCCGAACGAGATCAGCGGCGTGAATGCGGGCATCAACTCTGACCAACATGCTGAACGTCGGCGATGCCCGGTTCGTGGATCCGCAGTTCGGCGATTACCACCTGCGGCCCGACTCTCCGCTGATCGACGTAGGCGATCCGGGCACTGCGCAGGGGGCCGATATGGACGGCCACCCGTCGCTCGTGGACGGCAACGGCGACGGGACGCCGCGCCGCGACCTGGGCGCCTTCGAGTTTCAGACCGGTGCCGCCGGGGGCGGAGATCCGCCGCCCGCCGGCGGAGCGGGCAGCAGCCCGGCCCTCGACACGCAGGCACCGCTGATCGGGCGCTTCCGGGCCACGCCGTCACTGTTCGCGCTGGCTCGCGCCGCCACGCCGGTGGCGGCCGCGCTGCCACACGGCACGCGCTTCAGGTACTCGCTCAGCGAGCCGGCGCGGATCACCCTCAAGCTCCAGCGCGCGCTTCCCGGCCGCCGCGCCGGCGGCCGGTGCGTCGCGCCCTCGCCGCGGCTGCGGCAGGCGAAGCGCTGCACGCGCTACGTCGGCGTCGGGACGCTCCGGCGCAGCGCGGCGAACGGCGCGAACAGCATCCGATTCAGCGGCAGGATCGGGAAGCGGGCACTCCGGCCCGGCCGCTACCGCGCCGTGATCGCCGCCACCGACGCCGCCGGCAACCGCTCCCCGCTCCGCACGGCCAGCTTCCGCATCGCGGCGAGCTGAGCGCGGGGCGGGGAGCGCCGGTAGCGAGCGCTCGAGTCAACGAAGACCAGACGCGCTGGCCCTGACGACCCGGTCGAGAACCGCGCCTCGATACTGAGGCAGGATAAGCGAGTTCGGCTGACGTTTGGCGGCCACGCGGAGGATCGACACAGGTCCCACCGCGAGGTCGCCATTCGCGTCGAAGCGGATGTCTCCGAGGATGCCGTCCTCAACCGTCGTCCGGCGGAGCTCGCGCGTCACCGATGTGCGCGTGCCGTCTGAGCGGGCGATCGCGTCGAGCATGATCTCCGCGGCCTGGGCGGCGTACGCCGCGGAGAAGTGCGGGGTCGGATCGCCTCCGCGCGTGGCTCCGAAATCCGCGAGGAATCGCTGTCCTCTGGGCGGTAGCTGGCTGTTCGGGAGGCCGAAGACGCTCACGTACATTCCGCGAGCGGCGGGTCCGGCGGCCGCAATCAGATTGGGAATGGTCCAGAAGTAGTCGGTGGCGATCAGCGCGGCGTCGGGGCCGAGCTCGGCACGAAGATCACGGACCAGCTCGCCGCCGTTCGGCAGGAGATGGCCAGCGATGAACACCGCATCCGCGCCCGCCCGGGAGACTCGCCGAGCAAGCCGGTCGAAGTGCCGCGCATCTGGATTCCAGGCGTCGGAGCCCGCGACCTCTATGCCCAGGTTCCCCGCCGCCCTTCCGACGTTCGCGGCGAACCCCGCCAGGTAAGGATCGTCGCCGTATCGGAGCACGAACATGCGCTTCGATCCGAGCTGCCTGGCGAGCTCCGCGTCGGCGACGGCCTGGAGGTGATCGGCCGCCGCGATCCGGACGTAGTTGCGCTCGCCGGTCGGGTAGCGATCGCGGAGCTCGCCCTCCTTCATGCCCCTGTGGGGACGTGTGAGCCCGGTCCAGGTGTTGGATGGGCTGATCATGGCCAGCGGTCCGCCGGGCGCCTGGTTCGCGATCGGGATCTGGAAGTACGAGCAGAAGGAGCTGTGCGCGCCGATGACGCCGATCACGTCCGGGCTGCGTGCATAGGCCCTCGCGTTCGAGTAGCACCTGTAGAACTCGAACCCGTGCGCCTTTGCGGTCGACTCGTCGCACGACTGGTAGCCGACCGTGTGTCGCCCTGCCCGGAAGCCATGCCGCTCTAGCACGAACCGGATCGCCTCCACCATGGGCCGAGTTGCTGGGCTCCAGGTGCCCTGCAGGGGGAGGTTCGACACGAGCAGCAACCGGCGGCCGGCGGCGCCGCCGGCGAAGACCTTGCCGCACGCCGAGACCGGCAGCGTCTCGTCGGCGGACGGCGGCCCTCCGGCCGTGACCCAGGCCGTGCCCGCCCCGAACGCCACCCCGCGCGGTGCGGCCACTCGGCTGACCATGCGGGCCCGGTTCGTGCGCGGATCGATCCGGTAGAGCTTCCCGGCGATCTCGTTGGTCGCCCAAACGCTCCCCGAGCCGAAGGCAACGCCGCCCACTCCGAGCTCGAGCGGGATCTCATGCAGGAGAGTGGCCGGCTCGGAGTCGATCCGCCAGACGCTGCCTCCGAGCGTGTTGGCCACCCACACTGCGCCGGCGCCAACCGCGAGCGCTGTAAGGCTGTCGGTGGCGACCTCGATCCTCCGGGTCACACGGTTGGTTGCGGGGTCGATCCGGGCCACGGCCGTCTCGCCGTCGACAACCCACACGCCGCCGTCTCCGGCGGCGATGTTCAGCGCCTTGACTCCCCCGATCGTCGCCACGACGTCGTTGGTCCGGGGATCGATCCGGGAGACGGTCAGGTCGGGATTGATGGCCCACACCGCAGCGGCCGTGACGGCGATGTGCTGCTGGACGATCGCGTGACCCTGCAGGTATGGCCCGCGCCCCCGGGGAAGCGGGATCGTCTCGGCGATGAGACCCGATCGCGGGTCGATGCGGGAGACGCTCTCCGGGACGAAGGGACCGTGGACGCCTGGCTTGCGAAAGCCATTGCCAATCCAGACCGCACCCGCTCCGACGGCAAGGTCGGTGGGGGTTGAGGCCGTGCCGAAGGTCCGCGTGACCGTGCGCCGTGACGGATCGATCCGCGAGACGGTCTTGTCGTCGGCATCGAGCACCCAGACGGCTCCTTCTCCCACGGCAACCGTCGAGGGCGTCGTCCCCAGCGGGATTGTGGCCAGCAGCTCCCCGGTCTTCGCGTCATGGGCGCCCACCCCGCTGCGCGCGACCGCCTCGACGCTGCCGCCGCGGGCGAGCAGGAGCACGGCCGTGGCGACGGCGGCGGCAAGGGCTAGCACCCCGGCGAGAACGATCGGACGCGGCTTCCGCCGGGCCGCTGCGGCCTGGTGCTGTCGACCCCGCGCGCGGGGCCCCAGTGCCGGATCGTGCTCGAGGATCTGGCGCTCGAGTCGGCGCAGCCCCTGACTCGGCTCGAGCCCGAGCTCCTCGTTGAGAGCCATGCGACCGCGCTGATAGACGTGCAGGGCCTCCGTTTGGCGATCCGAGCGGTAGAGCGCGAGCATGAGCTGACCGAGCAGGCGCTCGCGGAGCGGGTGCCGACCCTGGAGCCCCTCCACTTCGCCGACCACCTCGCGGTGATGCCCGAGCGCAAGCTCGGCCTCGATGCGCTCCTCGAGGGCCTCCAGGCGAAGCTCCTCGAGGCGGGCGATCTCCGCCTGGGCGAATGCGTCGTACGCGAAGTCGGCGAGCGGCGAGCCACGCCAGAGCTCGAGCGCCCGGCGGATGCTCTCGGCAGCCTCGCCGGTCTTGCCCGTGGCGAGGGCACGCCGGGCGTCGTCGAGCAGGGCCTGACAGCGGTCCGCGTCGAGCTCGCCGGGCCGCACGTTCAGGAGGTAGCCCGGCCCGCGGGTTTCGAGGCGTCCGCCCGTGCGCCCCGCGGCTCCGGCTTCACCATTGAGGGCTTTGCGCAGGCGCGACACGTGCGCCCGCAGAGTCTTGGCGGCGGTGGCCGGAGGCGCCTCGCCCCAGACCTCGTCGATCAGCCTGTGCGCCGATACGACCTCGTTCGGATGCAGGAGGAGGATCGCCAGGAGCGTGCGCTGCTTGGGACCCCCGATCTCAAGCCGCCGACCGTTGTCGGAGACCTCAAGCGGGCCAAGGATCCGGAAGTCCATTCCGTCTCGCAACAAACTTTCGCCCACCTGCGGCCGAACTGCAACCTCGGGCCGCCATGGTCGCCCGAGCGGTGCATCTGAGCCCTAAGGAGAAGCGAGGGGAGTGACAAGCATGACCCGCATCCTCTGTACGTTCGGGATCGTCTGCATCGGGGTGTTCGTGACGGGCGTCCCGGCAGCCGGCGCGGCCTTTCCGGGCCAGAACGGGAAGATCGCGTTCGTCAGCGACCGCCAGGGCGCCGACTTCGACATCTGGTCGATGGACCCCGACGGGACCGGCCTCGTCAACCTGAGCAACAACTCGAAGGCCGACGAGTTCTCGCCGAACTGGCGGGCCGACGGCCGCCAGATCGCCTTCAACAGCGATCGCGTCAGCGCCACGAATCCCGAGGGCGACCAGGAGGTATTCCTGATGAACGCCGACGGGTCGAACAAGGTCCAGCTCACCTTCAACGCCTTTGATGACGAGGATCCCGCCTGGTCACCAGACGGCTTACGTATTGCCTTCCAACGGGACTTCGATCCGATCCGGGGGCAGTTCGACTACGACGTTCTCACGATGAAGGCCGACGGCACGAGTCAGCGCAACCTCACGCAAACCCCAGGTGTTCAGGACTCGCAGCCCAGCTGGTCGCCGGACGGCAGGAGGCTCGTCTTCCTCAGCGATCGCGACGGCGACTTCGAGGTCTACACCACGAACGCCCGGGGCTCGGACCGCAGGCAGCTCACCTTCAATGACGCGTCCGAGTTCGTTCCCGGCTGGTCGCCTGACGGCAGCCGGATCGTGTTTACCAGTGACCGGGACGGCGGCAACTTCGAGATCTACGCGATGAATGCCGACGGCGGCGACCAGACGAGGCTCACCTTCGACGCCGCTGGCGACGGCTACCCGGCCTGGGCTCCCGACGGCGCCGAGATCGTGTTCGCCAGCGAGCGCGACGGCAAGGCAGGCGGCTTCGGCGACATCTACACGATGAGCGCCGACGGTAGCGAGCAGGTGAACAGGACGGCGAGCCAGGCTTTCGACTTTCATCCGGACTGGCAGCCGCGCCCATGAAGCCGCTCGGGGCTACCAGACCCCCGAGCGGCGTGCGAGAGCGGCCGCGGTCTTTCAGCAGCCGCGCGCGGGCCTGAACCGGATCGTCGACTTTCCGCCGGTCGGCGAGGTGTAGGCGAGCTTGCTGCCGCCGGCCACGCTGCGAACGGTGATCCTCTCCAGGACGCGCTTGACCGCCGCCACGAAGTCGTCCTGGAGCGACGGCGGCTGCGAAGCCACGATCGGGCCGCTGATCTCGGTGAAGCGCAGGTGGCGGGCCTTACCGTCGGCACGCACCGGCTCGATCCAGCGGTAGTTGACGCGCAGATCGCCGGAGCCGACCGAGGCGCGCCAGCGCCAATCGCCGTACTTGGTCTTGCCACAGGTCTTGCCGTACGCGCGTGCGCTGTCGCCGTTCGCGCTGAAGTCGCGGCTCATGTGGAAGCCGGCGGCCGACGCGCCAGCCGGGACGGCGGCCACGGCGACGGCGACGAGACATACGACCAGGATGCTGCGCATCGAGGTGAACCTCCGAGGGGTTGTGAGAGACATGCCCTCAGGCTCACCCACAGCGGCACCTGACCGCGTCGGGGAAACCCCTAGAACGATCCCCCCGATTTGCGAATGCCTCGGACCTTTCATCGCCGTAGAGATGCACAACCGGCCTCAGGAATGTGGCGAAGCCACTGCTCATCTCGCGACATGTGTGCTGTCGCTCTACCCCTCGGCGACGCGCGGCTACTCGGTTATAGCCGCCTGGACGATGCTGCCCAGGATGAGCAACAGCCAGACGACCAGCAGGGCGACGAGGATCTTGACCCACGTGGGCCACCCGCGAATCCAGCCCCACGAGCCTTTCCCTGTTCGCTCCACTCAGTCCTCCTGGCAGTGAGATAGCTCCGGGTGGATTCGAACCACCGACCTCACGATTATGAGTCGTGCGCTCTTACCGCTGAGCTACGGAGCCGCGAGGGAGCAAGTGTAGAGCGGGAGGGCTCCGGCGGCTCGCGCGCACCGGCGACGATTTCGCCCGCGAATCTCGTCCAATTCGACCGGAAGCTTGATTGCGGCGCTCGGGTCGGGGAGGTGGGTCTTACCCGTGTGGCCTCCGCTCCAATGGTGGGTGGTCGGTTCGGCGGAGACGGTGGCGCTTGGGGTAATCGGAGCCGCCAGGAGGGCGGTTCCAGACAACCGAAGGGGGATCCATGAAGGACCTGCTTCGCCGCCACCCGTCGCCCGCGATGGTCGTGGCGTTCGTAGCCCTGCTCGCGGCATTGTCTGGGACGGCAATCGCGCTGCCAGGTACGAACACCGTCGACTCCGGCGACATCAAGAACAACAACGTCAGGTCGAAGGACATCAGGAACAACAACGTCCGGGGGACCGACATCCGAACCGGCGCGGTCGCGAGCGGTGATGTCGCCGACGACTCGCTGACCGGCAACGACATCGCCGAGGCGAGCCTGGGCAAGGTCCCGAGCGCGGCGAACGCGGATAACGCGGCGAACGCCGCAACCGCTGCAAACGCCCTGGCGCTGGGAGGAACCGACGCGAGCGCGTACGCCAAGAACCTGCAGCTGGGGCCGTTTCGAGGCGTCGCCCACGGACTCCGACGACCAAAAGACCATCGTGTTCGACTGTCCGGCCGGGACGGTCGCGATCGGTGCCGGAGCCTTCACGACTCCGCAGTTCGGCGCCCGCCCTCGACGTGCTCGCGGTGAATCGCGAGGTCGCGCTCACCGACAACAACCGTGCCCAGACGACGAACCCCACGCTGTGGCGCGTCTCCGCATCGGAGACGGACGACATTGCAGCGAACTGGACCCTGTCGGGTCAGGCGATCTGCCTTGGCTGATCGCTGAGCGTAAGTAGCCGGCTGATGGAGCGGGAGGCTGAAGCCTCCCGCTCCGCCGATGCCGCCGGAGGTCTCGTAGCCTTCACCGCGTGGATGCGCGGCCGCTTCTCATGACGGTTCCGAATGTGAGCGAGGGGCGGGACCTCGCCACGCTCGAGGCGATCGGGCGCGCCTTCGCGCCGGCGCGCTTCCTCGACCTGCACACCGACCCCGACCACGACCGCGCCGTGTTCACGCTCGCGGCGTACCAGGAGGAGATGGCCGAGGCGCTCCTGAGCGGGGCCCGCTCCGCCATCGCGCGGATCGACATCAGCGCCCACACTGGCATCCACCCGCACGTGGGCGCGCTGGACGTGATGCCGGTGGTCTATCTCGACGAGGAGCGTCGCGGCGCCGCGATCGCCGAGACGCTCACCGCCTCCGCCCTGATCGGCGAGGAGCTGGGTGTGCCGGTGTTCCTCTACGGCGAGCTCGCCACCAGGCCGGAGCACGCCGAGCGCGCGTGGATTCGCCGCGGCGGCCCGCGCGAGCTGGCCCGGCGGATCGAAACGGGCGAGCTCGTGCCCGACTTCGGCCCGCACGCGCCGCACCCGAGCGCGGGTGCCGTGCTCGCCGCGGCGCGGCCGCCGCTCGTGGCCTTCAACGTCGATCTGGTGACCGACGACCTCGCGGTGGCGAAGAACATCGCCGCCGGCCTGCGCGAGTCGGGCGGCGGCCTTCCCGGGGTGCGCGCGCTCGGGCTCTACCTCCACGACCGCAACCGCGCCCAGGTGTCCACGAACGTGCACGATCACAAGGCGGTCCCGCTGCGCGAGATCGTGGAATACGTGCGCGCGCGCGCGGAGGTCGCGGAGGCGGAGCTGATCGGCCTCGCGCCGCGGGCCGCCTTCGAGGGCTTCCCCGACGACGTGCCGCTGCGCGGTTTCGAGCCGGAGCGCCACATCCTCGAGGACGCGCTGCGCGCCGTGGCGTAGACACTCCGCGGCCAGAGTGCAATGGTGCGCGTATGAGCGCCACCACTGCCTCCACCAGCGACGAAACCCGCGAGCAGATCGCGGTCGAAAACCCCGCCACCGGGGAGGTCGCCGGGCACGTTCCGGACATGACGAACGACGTCCCCACGCTGGTCGCCCGTGCGCGAACGGCGCAGAGGGAGTGGGCGGCCCGGCCGATCCGCGAGCGAGCCGAGATGGTCGGAGCGATGCGGCGCTGGCTCGTCCACAACCGCGACCGCGTGGTCGAATCGACGATGAGCGAGACGGGCAAGACCTACGAGGACGCCGTCTTGAACGAGGTCTTCGTGGTGGCGGGCGCCCTGCGCTTCTGGGAGAAGAAGGCGGAGGGCTACCTGAAGGACGAGCGCGTTCCGGCGCGCAGTCCGATGGTGCTCGGCCGCAAGTTCGTCGTGCGCCGCCGGCCGCTCGGCGTGGTCGGGGTGATCGCGCCCTGGAACTACCCGCTCGGAACCGGGCTCGTCGATTCCGTGCCGGCGCTCATGGCCGGGAACTCGGTCGTGCTCAAGCCGTCCGACGTGACGCCGCTCACGACGAAGATGGCGGCCGAGGGCTTCGTGCGCGAGGCCGGGCTGCCGGAGGACGTGCTGCTCGTGGCCACCGGCCGCGGCGACACCGGCGCCGCGCTCGTGGACCACGTGGACATGGTGATGTTCACCGGCTCCACGCGCACGGGCCGCAAGGTCGCCGCCCGGGCAGCCGAGCGACTGATCCCCGTCTCCCTCGAGATGGGCGGCAAGGACCCGATGATCGTCTGTGCCGACGCCGACCTCGACCGCGCCGCCAACGCCGCCGCGACGATGGGACTGCTGAACAGCGGGCAGATCTGCCTGTCGGTTGAGCGCATCTACGTCGAGGACGAGGTGCACGACGCCTTCGTCGAGAAGCTCGTGACCGCGGTGGGCAAGCTGCGCCAGCGCGGAGTGACCTCAGCGGGCGAGGCGGATGTGGGCTCGATGACGTTCCCGCCGCAGATGGACACGGTCGAGCGCCATGTGGCGGACGCGCTCGACAAGGGCGCGATCGCGCTCACCGGCGGCCAGCGTGGCGAGGGGCCGGGCATCTACTACGAGCCCACCGTGCTCGTGAACGTGAACCACGACATGGCCTGCATGCGTGAGGAGACGTTCGGGCCGACGCTGCCGGTGATGAGGGTCGGCGACGTGGACGAGGCGGTCCGGCTCGCGAACGACTCGGTGTACGGGCTCGGGTCGTCCGTGTTCACCAAGGACCTCTCGAAGGGCGAGGCGATCGCGCGCCGAATCCGCGCCGGCAGCACGGCCGTGAACGACGCGATCATCCAGTGCCTCGGCTACGAGGCGCCGTTCGGCGGCTCGGCCGACTCGGGGGTGGGCTCGCGCAACGCGCGCGAGGGCATCCTCAAGTACACGGAGCCGCACACGATCATGGTCACGCGCTTCGGCATGAAGCGCGACCTCAACTGGTTCCCGAACTCCAAACACACGACGAGGCTGCTCGAGGGCGTCCTCGCCCGCTTCTACGGGCGGTAGAGAGGCGGCGCCGTCCGGTAACGTCGCCGGTCGATGGCCCAGACCAAGCGCAAGCGCACACGCAAGCACCGCGGCACTCCGGCCGGAACGATCGAGCGCGCCGGCCGGACCGGGCGGCCTCAGACGCGCGAGGACGCCAAGCAGATCGCCCGCCAGCGGCGCCAGGAGCGGCTCGACCGCCCGCCAACGTGGAAGAGCGCCATGAACAGGGCGGCGATCGCCGCCGCCGTGTTCGGAGTGCTCGTGGTCCTGGCGTTCCAGCGCAGCATCGCGCAGGGCGTGATCCTGGCCGGCTTCATGTTCCTCCTCTACATCCCGCTCGGCTACGTGACCGACATGGCCGTCTTCCGCTTCCGCCAGCGCCGCAAGGCGGCAGGCGGCCGCTAGCCATGGACGTGCGCATGTTCACCGTCGGGCCGGTGCAGGAGAACAGCTACATCTTCCGGCACGAGGGATCCGACCGCGCCGTGATCGTTGACCCCGGGGACGAGCCCGACAAGCTGCTCGGCGCCATCGACGCGCTCGGCGTGAAGCTCGACGCGATCCTGCTCACGCACACCCACTTCGACCACGTCGGCGCGGTGGCCCCGGTGGCACGCGCCACCGGCGCCGAGGTCTGGGTGCCGAAGATCGAGGCGTTCGTGCTCGCCGACATCATGAGCTTCGTGCCGTGGGCGGGCTTCGGCCCGTTCGAGTCGTACGAGGCCGAGCACACGCTCGAGGGGGGCGAGCGGCTCGAGCTCGCGGGCTTCGAGATCGACGTGCTGTTCACACCCGGCCACAGCCCCGGCCACGTGACGTTCTCGATCCCGGACGAGCAGGCGATCTTCTCCGGCGACGTGCTGTTCCAGCAGTCGATCGGCCGCACCGACCTGCCCGGGGGCGACCACGGGACCCTGCTCGAGTCGATCCGCGGGCTGGTCGAGTCGCTGCCGGGTGAGACCGACGTCTATCCGGGCCACATGGGCATAACCACCCTGGCCGCCGAGCGGGCCACCAACCCGTTCCTGGCCGAGCTCGCGAGGTGAAGAAGTTCCAGGCCCCGCGCGGCACGTTGGACGTGCTGCCTCCGGACGCGCGCAGGCGGCTGCGCGTGGTGGAGATCACCGGCGACGTGCTCGGCCGCGCCGGCTACGAGCCGATGGAGACGCCGGTCTTCGAGGACACCGAGCTGTTCGCGCGCGGCGTGGGGGAGTCCACCGACATCGTCCAGAAGGAGATGTTCACGTTCGAGGACAAGGCCGGGCGCTCGCTCACGTTGCGTCCCGAGGCCACCGCGGGCATCTGTCGCGCGTACATCGAGCACGGCATGCACAAGCTGCCGCAGCCCGTGAAGGTCTGGTCCGCCGGTCCGTTCTTCCGCCACGAGGCCCCGCAGGCGGGCCGCTTCCGCCAGTTCACGCAGATCGACGCCGAGGCGATCGGCTCGGACGACCCCACGCTCGACGCCGAGCTGATCCTGCTGCTCGCCGAGATCTTCGAGCGGGCGGGCACCGGGCCGTCGCGGCTGCGGCTGTCGAGCCTCGGCACGCCGGCCACGCGCGCGGACTATCTCGACGAGCTGCGTGGTCACCTGCGCGCGCGCGAGGGCGAGCTCTCGGAGGAGGTGCGCGACCGGCTCGAGCAGAACCCGCTGCGGGCCTTCGATGCCGACCACGCCGGCACCCAGGCGGTGATGGCCGATGCGCCGCGGCTGATCGACCGGCTCAGCTCGGACGACGCCGAGCACTTCGCCGAGGTGCGCGCGCTGCTCGACGCCGCAGGGATGGCGTACGAGCTCGACCCCACGCTCGTGCGCGGCCTGGACTACTACACGCGCACGGTGTTCGAGTTCGAGTCTGAGCGCCTGGGAGCGCAGGCCGCGCTCGGCGGCGGCGGCCGCTACGACGGGCTGGTCGAGGAGCTGGGCGGCCCGCCGACCCCCGGCGTGGGCTGGGCCGCGGGGGTGGAGCGGATGCTGCTCGCGGCCGGAGCGGGCGACGACACCGAGTCCGCCGACGTCTTTCTCGTGATCACCGACGGCCGGCACGACGCCTTCCTCCTTGCGCGACGCCTACGCCACGCCGGGCTCCGCACCGAGATGGAACAGGCCGGCCGGAGCATGAAGGGGCAGCTCAAACAGGCAAATCGGGTGGGCGCGCGCGCTGCCGTGATCATGGGTGACCAGATCGAGGTCAAGGACATGGACAGCGGTGAGCAGCGCCCGGCCGCGAGCGCCGAGCAGGCCATCGAGATGGTCGAGGAGATCCTCGGGTGAAGCCCCCGCGACCCAACCGCTACCGAACGCACTGGGCGGGCGAGCTGCGCGCCGATGCCGTCGGGCAGCAGGTGCGCGTGGCGGGCTGGGTGCACCGCAGGCGCGACCACGGCGGGCTGATCTTCATCGACGTGCGCGACCGCACCGGCCTGCTCCAGCTCGTGTTCCGCCCTGAGGAGGCGCCCGAGGCGCACGCCGCGGCCGGCAACCTTCGCGGCGAGGACGTGATCACCGTGAGCGGCGAGCTCGTGCGCCGCGACGAGAGCGCCGTGAACCCGGACCTGCCCACCGGCGAGGTCGAGGTCGTGGCGGCGGAGCTCGAGCAGCTCGCCGATGCGGAGACGCCGCCGTTCCAGATCGACGAGGACGACCCGGTCGGCGAGGAGCTGCGCCTGCGCTACCGCTACCTCGACCTGCGCAAGGCGCGCATGCGCGACCAGATGATCCTGCGCCACGACGTGGTGAAGGAGATCCGCGACTTCCTCGCCGACGATGGCTATCTCGAGATCGAGACGCCGATCATGACCCGCTCCACCCCCGAGGGCGCGCGCGACTTCCTGGTGCCGAGCCGGCTCGTGCGCGGCTCCTGGTATGCGATGCCGCAGTCGCCGCAGCTGTTCAAGCAGCTGCTGATGATCGGCGGCTACGAGCGCTACTTCCAGATCGCGCGCTGCTTCCGCGACGAGGACTTCCGCGCCGACCGCCAGCCCGAGTTCACACAGCTGGACATGGAGCTGTCGTTCGTCGAGGAGGAGGACGTGTTCGACGTGGTGGACCGCCTGCTCCAGCGCGTGCTCGCGCTCGGCGGCGTGGAGGTCTCGCTACCGCTCGAGCGCATCACCTACGACGAGGCGATGCTGCGCTACGGCTCCGACCGTCCCGACCGCCGGCTGGGCGTGGAGATCGTGGACGTGACCGAAATTTTCCGCGAGTCCGAACTGAACATCTTCCGCGAGGCGCCGGTCGTCCGTGCACTGACGGCAACGGGAGAGTTCCCACGCAGCCGCTTCGACGCACTCACCGAGAAGGCGCAGCAGCTCGGTGCCAAGGGTCTCGCCTGGGCGGTCGTCGAGGGCGACGGCTGGCGCTCCCCGATCGCAAAACGTCTCAGCCCGGAGGAAATCGCGCGGGCGAACGACGCACTAAATGCGCACGAGGGTGACGCGATCCTGGTCGTCGCCGATACGGCGGACGTGGCCGCGCGAGTGCTCGGGGCGCTTCGGCCCGAGGTCGCGGAGGGTGAGCCCGAGGGACACGACGTGTTCTGGGTCGTGGACTTTCCGATGTTCGAGTGGAACGAGGGGGAGTCGCGCTGGGACCCGCTCCACCACCCCTTCACCAGCCCGACCGGCGACCTCGACGGCGATCCCGGCACCTGGCGCAGCCGCGCGTACGACGTGGTCTTCGACGGCTGGGAGCTGGGCGGCGGCTCGATCCGTATCAGCGACCCCGAGGTCCAGCAGAAGGTCTTCTCCACGCTCGGCATCGGGCCCGAGGAGGCGAAGGAGCGCTTCGGCTTCCTGCTCGAGGCGCTGACCTACGGCGCGCCGCCGCACGGGGGCGTGGCGTTCGGCATCGACCGCATGGTCGCGCTGCTCGCGGGCGCCTCCTCGATCCGCGACGTGATCGCCTTCCCCAAGGCCGCCAGCGGAATCGACCCGCTCACGGGCGCGCCGGCACCGGTCGACCAGCGGCAGCTCGACGAGCTCGGCATCAAGCTGGTCGCCCCGCCCGCGGAGCGCCCCAGCCTCAGCGCTGGGCCCCGCAGCCGCCCGGCCCAGTGCTAGCCTCGATCAAGGCCCGAGCCTGTACGCCAGTCGGCCGCACATGTTGAGCCGAATAACACCGGTAAGGGAGTCCGACTCGAGGTAGGGCCGTGGCCCGCCGCGGAGGACACCCGGACTTGCTACGACAGCAGGCCCAACTACCGGATCCGACAGCGGCAGGCTGGGGCCACCCATCTGCAAACCGTCGCCTCGCTTTGTCATCGGGCCAGGGTCGTGCGGAGCACTGCCCCTGACCCTCTTCCTCGCGAGGCTTGGTTTTCGATGGCTGGCCTCCAGCCTGTCGGCTGGGGCTCGCCGCCCGATAGCGTTCGCCCTCAGTGCGGTCGTTCGCGGAACATCTCGACGCGCCCTCCGGCAAGGGCGCCCTCGCCGGGGCTCCCTACACGGGCGCCGCCGGCGGTGCCGCGTGTGGCGACGTTGTGCGCATCGCGTTGCGCATCGAGGGTGAGCGGATCGCCGAGGCGGGCTTCGACGCCGAAGGATGCGGAGCGCTGACGGCGGCGGCGAGCGCGACAGTGGAGCTCATCGAGGGCGGGCCCTTCCTCGGTGCATGCGGCCTGGGCGCAGGCGACGTGGCGGACGCGCTGGGCGGGCTGACGCCGCCGAAGCGGCACGCGGCGGAGCTCGCGGCCGACGCGCTCCACCGCGCGCTCGGGGCGGCCGCGAAGGATGGGGCGGCCGCGAAGGATGGCGCCAGTGGGCGCGCCGGCGCGCTGACGCTCGCGCCCAGCACGCGCCGCACGCTTGTGGCCATGAGCGGCGGCGTGGACAGTGCTGCCGCCGCCCAGCTGGCGCTCGACGCGGGCGACGAGGTGGTTGCCGTGACGCTCGAGCTCTGGGCCGATCCCGCCACCGACGGCGACAAGAGCTGCTGCTCCCCGCAGGCCGTGATCGGCGCCCGCCACCTCGCCCATGGAATGGGCATCCCGCACATCACGCTGGACCTGCGCGAGCGCTTCCGGGCCGAGGTGGTGGACCGCTTCCTCGACGGCTACGCGGCCGGCCGCACGCCCAACCCGTGCGTGCGCTGCAACGGCGAGGTGCGCTTCGACGCCATGCTCGAGCTGGCCGACGCGCTCGGCGCAGCACGGCTCGCGACCGGGCACTACGCGCGCATCGCGCGCGACGACAGCGGCCCGCTCGTGCGCGCAGCCGCCGACCCGGCGAAGGACCAGAGCTACATGCTCGCGAAGCTCGACCCGGCGCTGCTCGACCGGCTCAGCTTCCCGCTCGGCGGGCTCACGAAGGACGCCGTCCGCCAGCTCGCCCGCGACGCGGGGCTGCCGGTGGCCGACAAGCGCGAGAGCCAGGACCTCTGCTTCGTGGCCGGCCTCGGCGGCCGCGCCTTCCTCCAGCGCCACGGCGGACCGCGCCTGCGCAGGCCGGGCGAGATCGTCGATCGCCAGGGCCGCGTGCTCGGCCGCCACGAGGGCCATCACAACTACACGGTCGGCCAGCGCCGCGGGCTCGGCATCGCGACTTCCGAGCCCGTGTACGTGCTCGAGAAGGACGCCGCGAGCAACCGCGTGGTGGTCGGCCCGAAGCAGGAGCTGGCCACCCGCACCGTGTTCCTCGAGGACGCCACCCTTCACCGCCCTGCGTCCGAGGTCGAACAGGTGCGTCTGCGCTACCACGCGAAGCCCATCGCCTGCCGCGCTATCGAGCACGGCGGGCGGGTGCTCCTGGAACTGGAGCACGACGCCCACGCGGTGGCACCGGGGCAGCTTGGGTGCCTGATGCGTCAGGATCGTGTCGTGGGCGAGGGAACCATCGGAGAGCCGCGGTGACGGAGCTGCCCGAGCGCATCGAGCTCGAGGCGCCGCTGTCGGGCGACTTCCAGGCCGTCGTGCGGCTGATCATCGGCGGGATCGCCGAGCGCGTGGACTTCGCCTTCGAGGAGATCGACGACCTCCAACTCGCCGTGGAGCGCCTGCTGGCCGAGGCCGGCCAGGTGGGCAGCGTCCACCTGTCGTTCGAGGTCGGCGAGGCGAGCATCCGGACGCGTGTCGGGCCGCTTTCCGAAGCGGCCGTCGCGGAGGCCCTACGCGACGGCGACGCGCTGCCCGGAGTGCTCACTCTTCGCAGGATTCTCCAAACGGTTGTGGACTCGTTCGGGGTGGAGGACGCAGGCAACGGTGCCATCGTCGTCCGCCTCGAGAAGCTCAAGGGCATGCCGTGAGTGCGTCCCAGCGCCGTTCCTCGGTGTCGTCGGAGAAGGCGCGCGAGGAGGACCGCGCCCTTATGCGCCGCTACCACGAGGGCGGGGACACGAGCGCCCGCGAGGAGCTGATCGAGCGTCACCTCCCGCTGGTGCGCTCGCTCGCTCGGCGCTACGCCGGCCGCGGCGAGTCGCTGGAGGACATCGAGCAGGTGGGCGCGATCGGCCTCATCAAGGCGATCGACCGCTTCGAGCTCGACCGTGAGGTGTCGCTTGCCACCTACGCCACGCCGAACGTGGTCGGCGAGATCAAGCGCCACTTCCGCGACAAGGGCTGGGCCATCCGCGTTCCGCGCGCGCTCCAGGAGCTGAACGCGTCGATGTCCGGGGCCATCGAGCGCCTCACCGGCCGGCTCGGCCGCTCGCCCAGCATCGCGGAGATCGCCGAGGAGCTGAAGACCACGCCGGAGGAGGTGCTCGAGGCCATGGAGGTTGGCTCCGCATACTCGACCGTCTCGCTCTCCACCGGCCCCGGCGGCGACGAGGAGCTCGATCCGCTCGAGACGATCGGCGGCGAGGACGAGGAGTTCGAACGCTCCGAGGACCGCGCCGCGCTCGAGCCCGCGCTCGACCGCCTGCCGCCGCGCGAGCGCGAAATCCTGCGGATGCGCTTCGAGGAGGGGCTGCCTCAGACGCAGATCGCGCAGCGGGTCGGCCTATCGCAGATGCACGTGTCGCGCCTGATCCGCAAGTCGCTCTCGATCATGCGCGAGGAGCTACTGCGGCTCCCGCCCGGCGCCGCCTAACCGCTGCGTTAAGCGCACATTTTGGTTCCGTGGAACGGGACCGAAACCCTCGAATGAGCGGGTATCTTGCCGCGCGGTGGGCACTTCTGCCTGCCGAAACGACAGCTGGAGGGATTAATGGGAAAGCTCGGTAGACGTGCGCTGGTGCTGCTCGTCGCCTGCCTGTCCCTGTTCGTGATCAGCGCCTGTGGCGACGATGACGACGATGGCGGCGGCGGCGGCGGTGGCGGCGGGGCCAAGGAGGGGGGATCCATCACGATTGCGGAGACCTCGCAGCCTGACTACATGGATCCGGCGCTGAGCTATACGGTGAACGGCTGGGAGCCGCTCTCTACCGTCTACACGGGGCTGGTCGCTTACAAGCGCGCCGAGGGCGAGGAGGGGTCGCAGCTGATCCCGGGCCTCGCTCAGGAGCTGCCGAAGGTATCCGAGGACGGCCTGACCTACGAGATGACGCTTCGCGACGGGCTGAAGTACTCGGACGGCTCGGCGGTGAAGGCATCGGACTTCGAGCGCACGATTCAGCGCGTGCTCAACCTCGAGTCGGGCGGATCGGCGTTCTACCTCGGCATCAAGGGCGCCGAAGCGTATGTCAAGAACGGCAAGGCCGAGGCCGATATCCCGGGGATCGAGACCGACGACAACGCCGGCACGATCACGGTCACCGTGAACGAGCCGGACGGCACGTTCTCGAACGTGCTGGCAATGCCCTTCGCCGCGCTGGTGCCGGGCGACACGCCGTTCAAGAACCTGACCGAGAACCCGCCTCCGGGCGTGGGCCAGTACAAGATCACGGAGTCGGTGCCGAACCGGCAGTTCGTGCTCGAGAAGAACAAGCTGTTCCCCGACCTCGGACCGGACAACCCGCCGGCCAAGATCGACAAGATCACCGCGCTGATCGTCAAGAACGCCCAGCGGCAGGCGCAGGACGTGATCTCGGGCAAGCTCGACTACATGCAGGACCCGCCGCCGGCCGACATCAAGCCGGAGGTGAAGGCGAAGTACTCGGACCGTTATGAGGAGATCACGACGGCGTCGACGTACTACATGTTCATGAACACGCAGGTGGCGCCGTTCGACGACCCCAAGGTCCGCGAGGCGGTCAACTGGGGCGTCGACAAGCCGGGCCTCGCGCGCATCTTCGCGGGCGAGACCACGCCAGGCTGCTCGTTCCTGCCGCCCGGCATGCCCGGCTACGACGAGGCGCTCGACGTCGAGGACTGCCCGTTTGGCAACCCGAACGAGCCGCCCGACCTCGAGAAGGCCCGGCAGATGATCAAGGACGCCGGCGTGGACGGCACGGACGTGACCGTCTGGGGCAACAACGACGACCCGACTGACAAGGTCACCGAGGCGTACGCGGACATGCTCACGAAGATGGGCTTCAACGCCAAGCCGAAGATCCTTGACGGCGGTGTGTATTTCCAGACCATCGGCAACCAGAAGACGGAGGCACAGACCGGCTTCGCGAACTGGTTCCAGGACTTCCCGCACCCGAAGAACTTCATGTTCCTCGTGGACGGGGCGTCGATTCAGCCGACGAACAACCAGAACTTCGGGAACGTGGACGACCCGGAGATCACCAAGGGGATCGCCGAGCTGAACGGAGAGCCGGAGCTGACGCAAGAGGTCTCCGACCAGTGGAAGGACCTCAACAACAAGCTGGTCGAGCGGGCGTGGATCGTCCCCTACGGCCACCGCAAGCTCGCGACGTTCGTCTCCGAGCGGATGGACTTCGAGAACTGCACGAGGTTCCATCCGGTCTGGAACAACGACTACACGAGCTTCTGCCTCAAGTAGTTCGTTGATCGGTTCCCGCGGGGAGGGCGCTTCGGCGCCCTCCCCTTGGGGTACTGTTTTCTCTCGAGGGAGCTGAGGGATTCACGTGGCCACGGAGCCGGCAACCGAACAGGTACTCCAGGGGCCGGCCGCCTGGGAGGAGGAGGCCGGGCGAGAGCACGTACACGGGCTCGGACCGTGGCGGCTCGGACTCCGGCGGCTGCGCCGCAACAAGGTGGCCCTGCTGTTCGGCTTCCTCTTCATCCTCCTGGTCGCCGCGTGCGCCGCGGCGCCGGTCTGGGCCGACAACGTGGCCCACAGCGGGCCGAACACGAACCACCTGTCGGACACGATCAGGGTGGACGGCGAGAGCAAGAACGTGGTCGGCCTCGACGGCGTGCCGATCGGCCCCCAGTGGCTGAAGGCCGACGGCAGGTTCTTCCTCGGCGCGGACCGTAACGGCCGCGACATCATGGTGCGTCTCCTCTACGGCGGGCGCAACTCGCTCGTGATCGGGATCACCGCGGCTCTGATCACGACGGTGCTGTCGATCGTGCTGGGGCTGCTCGCGGGCTACTTCCGCGGCGCACTGGACGCCGTGATCCGCGCGCTGCTCGACATCATGTGGTCGTTCCCCGTGATCATCCTGGGCACGGCCCTCGGCGTGGCGCTGGCGCTGGGAGGCCTCAAGATCGGACCTATCAACATCAGCGGCGACTCGCTGCTGATCACGATCCTGATCATCGGCCTCGTGTACGTGCCGTACATGGCCCGGCCGGTGCGCGGCCAGGTGCTCTCTCTGCGCGAGAAGGAGTTCGTCGAGGCGGCGAGGGCGCAGGGCGCCGGGCCAATCCGGATCATGTTTACCGAGGTGCTGCCGAACCTCGCCTCGACGATCCTCGTGTTCTTCACGCTGCTGATCGCGAACGCGGTGCTGCTGGAGGCGGCGCTCTCGTTCCTCGGCGCCGGCGTGCGGGCGCCGAACCCGTCCTGGGGCACGATGATCGACGAAGGCGTCGATCGCATCGCCACGGCGCCGCATCTCGCGATCGTGCCGGGAGCGATGCTCGTGTTCACGGTGCTGTCGCTGAACGTCTTCGGCGACGGGGTGCGCGACGCCCTCGACCCGCGGGCGAAGGTCCGACTGGAGCACTAGGCGATGGGCCGCTTCATCGTCCGGCGCCTGGTCCAGATGTCGTTCGTGATGTTCGCCGTCTCCGTCATGACGTTCCTGATCTTCAACGTCATCCCGAACGGCGACCCGGCCGAGCGGATGGCGGGCAGGCAGCCGCGCGAGGCGCAGATCGAGGCGATCCGCAAGGAGTGGGGCTTCGACGACAACATCTTCGTCCAGTACTTCACGACGATGAAGAAGGTCTTCACGGGCGACCTCGTGTCCTACTTCACGCAGCTGCCAGTGGGCGACGAGATCGTCAAGGGCCTGCCGCGGACGCTGTCGCTCGCCTTCGGCGCGGCGATCCTCTGGATGTTCGTTGCGATCTGCTTCGGGCTCTACAGCGCCGTCAAGGCCGGCAGGTTCGCGGACCGCTTCCTCACGATCATCGCGCTGATCGGGATCTCGATGCCGGTGTTCTGGATCGGCGCGCTGATGAACCACTACCTGGGCTACAAGCTCGGCTGGTTCCCGAACGGCGGGTACGTGGAGTTCACCAAGGACCCGATCGACTGGGCCTACCACCTGATCCTGCCCTGGTCGGCGCTCGCGATCCTGTTCATAGGGTTCTACTCGCGCGTGCTGCGCTCGAACGTGCTCGACACGATCAACGAGGACTACGTGCGCACCGCGAGGGCCAAGGGGCTCTCGGAGCGGCAGATCATGATCCGCCACGTCCTGCGCAACTCGATGATCCCGATCGTCACGCTCTGGGGCCTCGACTTCGGAGCCGTCGTGGGTGGTGGTGCGATCCTCACCGAGACGGTCTTCGACCTCCAGGGCGTGGGCCAGTACGCGGCCGAGGCCGTGGGCCAGCTGGACGTGCCGCCGGTGCTCGCGACGACGATGTTCTCCGCGTTCTTCATCGTGCTGCTGAACGCGATCGTCGACATCCTGTACGCGTACCTCGACCCGCGGATCAGGCTCCAGTGAGCGTCGGGCCCGCGTCCAGCGGCGATCCGATCCTCACGGTGGAGGACCTGCGCGTGTCCTTCGCCACGGAGGAGGGCGTGGTGCAGGCCGTGGACGGCGTGTCGCTCGAGCTTCAGCCCGGCGAGGTGCTGGCCGTGGTGGGCGAGTCCGGTTCGGGCAAGTCCGTGACCGCGATGACGCTGATGGGGCTAACGCGCTCGCCGAACGCCCGCTTCGAGGGCACGGCCCACTACAAGGGCACCGAGCTGATCGACGCGCCGGAGGACCAGCTGCGGCGCATCCGCGGCGCGGAGATCGCGATGATCTTCCAGGACCCGATGACGTCGCTGAACCCGGTGATGAAAATCGGCGCCCAGATCGTGGAGCAGGTACAGGAGCACGAGGCGCTGCCCGACCAACAGGCGCGCGAGCGGGCGATAGAGCTGCTCGAGAAGGTCGGGATCCCGCGCGCACGGGAGCGGATCGACAACTACCCGTTCGAGTTCTCGGGCGGCATGCGCCAGCGCGTGATGATCGCCCTGGCGCTCTCGTGCAACCCGAGCGTGCTGATCGCCGACGAGCCGACCACGGCGCTCGACGTGACCATCCAGGCTCAGATCCTCCTGCGCATGCGCGAGCTTCGCGACGAGACCGGCGCCGCGATCATCCTCGTAACCCACGACCTCGGCGTGGTCGCCGACATCGCCGACCGCATCGCGGTCATGTACGCCGGGCGGATCGTGGAGCACGGGACGCTCGATGAGATCTTCTACGACCCCCAGCACCCCTACACCTGGGGCCTGCTCGGGTCGATCGCCCGCATCGACCGCCCGCGTCCCGAGCGGCTGCCGGCGATCGCGGGGCTGCCGCCCTCGCTGTCCGACCGTCCGACCGGCTGCCACTTCCGGCCGCGCTGCCCGCACGAGTTCGCCAAGTGCGTCGAGGTGCCGCCGCTCGAGTCGCGGCTGGAGGGCAAGCCCGAGCATCGCGACCGCTGCTGGCTCACCGCCGAGCAGAAGAAGCAGCTGCGCGAGGTCAGGCCCGGCGAGATCGGCCTGGCGGCGAAGTCCACCGGGGCGGACGCGGCGTGAGCGTCGAGCCGCAGGCCGGCGAGGCCGCGCCGTCGTCGAACGGCGCGCCGCTGGTGGACATCGAGCACCTGAAGGTCTTCTTCCCGATCAAGCAGGGATTCATCGTGGACCGCGAGGTGGCGCGGGTGCACGCCGTGAACGACGTGACCCTGTCGATCTCCGAAGGCGAGACCGTCGGCCTCGTGGGGGAGTCCGGCTGCGGGAAGACGACGATGTCGCGGGCGATCATGCGCCTGATCGATGCCACCGACGGCCACCTGCGCTTCCGTGGCGACGACATCACCTCCGCCGGCCGCAAGCAGCTCGAGCCGCTGCGGCGCGAGATGCAGATGGTCTTCCAGGACCCGTTCGCGTCGCTCAACCCGCGCAAGCGCGTGGTGCAGATCATCGGCCAGCCGCTGCGCCTGCACGGCACGCCGCGCGACAAGGTCGAGGACCGCGTGCGCGAGCTCCTACGGCTGGTGGGCCTCGCCCCCGAGCACCTGAACCGCTACCCGCACGAGTTCTCGGGCGGCCAGCGCCAGCGGATCGGCGTGGCGCGCGCGCTCGCGCTCGAGCCGCGGCTGATCGTGCTGGACGAGCCGGTGTCCGCGCTCGACGTGTCGGTGCAGGCCCAGATCATCAACCTGCTGGACGACCTCCAGGACGAGTTCAAGCTCACCTACATGTTCGTTGCGCACGACCTGTCCGTGGTGCGGCACGTGTCCGACCGGATCGCAGTCATGTACCTGGGCAAGCTGATGGAGCTCTCGCCGTCGGAGGAGCTCTACACGAAGCCGATCCACCCGTACACGTTCGCGCTGCTCTCGGCGATCCCGATCCCCGATCCCGAGGAGAACCGCAGCCGCGAGCGCATCGTCGTGAGCGGCGAGCCGCCCAACCCGATCGACCCCCCGAGCGGCTGCGTCTTCCATCCTCGCTGTCCCCGCGCCACCGGAATCTGCCGCGAGGTCGAACCACCCCTCGCGCGCTACCCCAACGGCCACCTGGCGGCCTGCCACCACCCGCTGAACGTCTCCGCCGAGGAGATCAAGGGCGCCGTCAAGGACTCGGCCAGCCCGCTGTCGGCGGGCGACGAGCTGCCCTCGCCCTCAGAGGCTGACAGCTCAGCGTCGAGCGCTTGAGCTGATCGCGGCCGCCGCCGGGCCGCCGCTCGAACCTCCGAACCCGGCCCGAAATGGCCTCAACGCAGCGTTGAGACCAACTTTGCACAATTTCTTTCAGAAAAAGCTGGCATTCCGCCGGTAGATGTGCCAGGCTGCCCCAATCTGCACCGGTTTGGAGAGAAAGTTTGTGCAGGGTCTGACGCCCATCGAACGGGAGGGAAGCCCCGGATGATCTGCCGTCGTTAGCTTCTTCAAAGATTGACGAGACCGCGCCTGGTGCGCGGTCTCGTTCGTTGAGCCGCATCCCGCTATAGGCTCGAACCTGGGGCGCAACGGATGCGGTCGGTAATCGAACTACTCAGGCATGAGCGGCGGGCGAGAGTGTTCTTCGCCGCGCTCGCTCAGTCGGCGCTGGGCACCGGGGCGGCCTACGTCGCGCTGCTGCTCGTGGCGCTTGACCGCTTCAACTCGCCGTGGGCAATCGGGCTCGTGCTGCTGGCCGACGTCGTGCCGGCGATGCTGCTCGGTCCGCTGTTCGGAGCCTTCGCCGACCGCTGGTCGCGCCGAGGCTGCGCCGTGCTCGCGGACGTCCTGCGCGCCGTGGCATTCCTCGGCCTCGTCCTCGTCGACGGATTCGTGGGCACGTTCCTGCTCGCGCTGGTCGCGGGAGTGGGCACCGGCCTGTTCACCCCCGCCGCCCTCGCGGCGTTGCCCAGCCTCGTGGAGGAGCGGCGGCTACCTGCCGCCACGTCGCTGTTCGGCGCGATCGCCGACTTCGGTTTCATCGCCGGGCCGGCCACGGCGGCGGCCGTGCTGCTGCTGGGCGGGCCGGAGACGATCCTCGGCGCGAACGCGGTCACGTTCGCGCTGTCCGCGGTGGCGCTCGCCACCCTGCGCTTCGGCGAGGCTCCTCCAGCCGGCGAGCGGGAGGGCCCGCGCCCTTCGCTGCTGCGCGAGACGCGCGACGGGCTGGTGGCCACCGCCGGCATGGCCGGCCTGCGGGTGATCCTCGTCGGGTCGGGCGCGGCGCTCCTGTTCGGTGCGATCTTCAACGTCGGCCAGCCGCTCCTCGCACGGGACGAGCTCGGGAGCAGCGACGCCGGCTTCGCCGTGCTCGTGACGGCCTACGGGTTCGGGTTCATCGCCGGGACGCTGCGCGGGTCACGGGGGGGAGAGGTGAGCGCGCTGCGCAGGCGCTACCTGACGGGCGCGTTCCTGATGGCGCTCGGCTTCGCCGCAAGCGGGCTCGCTCCCTCCGTTGCGGCCGCGGTCGTGACCTTCCTCGCAGCCGGCTACGGAAACGGCATGCTGCTGATCTACGAGCGGTTGCTCATCCAGGCGCTCGTGCCCGACGCCTTGAGCGGCCGGATCTTCGGCATCCGCGACGCCATCACGGCGTGGGCGTTCGCCGTCGGGTTCCTGGCCGGCCCGCTGCTGCTCGACTGGGTCGGCACCAGGGCCATGGTCACCGCCGCCGGGGCGTGCGGTCTGATCGTCTGGGTGGTCACCTCGGTCGCGCTGAGGCGATCCGGGCTGGCGGCTCATCCGTCCTTGACGCTAGCTGGCGGTGCTGGCGCTGATCTCGCGTGGCAGCGGCGCCCCGGCGAGCACGGCGCGGACGCCCTCTGACGTGTTGGAGACGACCACCCGGCGCTCGCTCACGACCTTCTTGACCGCGGCGACCATCTTGGGGTCGAACTGCGTCCCCGAGTTGAGCTCCAGCTCTGCGAGGGCCTCCTCGGAGGGCATCGCCTCGCGGTAGACGCGGTCGCTCGTCATCGCGTTGTAGGCGTCACAGCAGAAGACGATGCGGGCGGCGTAGGGGATCTCGTCGCCCTTGAGGCCGTCTGGGTAGCCGGTGCCGTCCCAGCGCTCGTGGCAGGATCGCACGATCTCGCCGACGCGTCCGAGCAGCCCGCCGACCCGGTCGAGCATGAACTGACCCTCGATCGTGTGGGTCTTCATCACCTCGAACTCCGTGGCCGTGAGTGCGGCCGGCTTGTTCAGGATCTCCTTCGGGATCGCGATCTTGCCGACGTCGTGCAGCATCGCGGCGAACTCGAGCTCCTGGCGGTCGTCGTGCGGCACGCCCAGCTCGTCGGCCACCTCGTTCACGAGGTCCACGACGGAGCGGGAATGCTGCGCGGTGTAGGTGTCCTCCGACTCGATCACGTCGGAGAGCAGCATCACGGTGCCGCGGTAGGCCCGGTGCAGCTCGAGCGTCTTCGAGTACCGCTCGCGGCGGTCGTGCGAGAACAGGTGCAGCAGCCAGACCACGGGGGCGATCGCGAGCAGGTACAGCGGCTGCTCGATGGCGGCCAGCGAAACGACGAAGGCGAGCGGAGTGAGGATCGCGTCGACCCTGGCCGTGCCTGCGAACCCGCGCAGCACCTCGGTGAGGGGCAGGCGGTCGAGCAGGCGGTTCCGGAGCAACGTCCAGGTCACGTCGGTCAGGAAATGAGCGGCGAAGGCAGCGAGGTAGACGGGGAAGTGGGAGCTGTTCAGGTCACCGGGGGCCAGCGCCGCGAGGACGATCACGCCACCGAGCGCCGCCCACGAGTCCGAAAACGTGTCGAGCCAGCGGTGGCGGTGCCAGCTGTTGCGGGCGATGTCCGGGACCGCGGCCAGGACGCCGGCGGCGGCGAACAGCAGCGGCACGTACGGGAGCGGCGCGATCAGAAGCAGCGGGATGAACGCGAGCTGCTCCGGCGAGGCGTAGTAGCCGCCGAACTCGAACCGGACTTGAAGGATGAGGGCGTAGCCCAGGAGCAGGCCGAGGACGACGATCGGCGCGACGTCTCGCTCGTCCGGAACGAAGACTGCAATCGCGACCGCCACGGCCAGATAGGCGCAGGCCGAAACGCCGGTCACGACGCGCTCGCGCTGGTCCATCTTGCGAGCACGCCTCTGCCGTGCCTCGCCGACGAGTCTCTCGGCTAGAAGCATCCCTCCGGCATCGTCGGCGCATATGCGCGCGAGTCGCATGCGTGCGCTTGCAATGCACACCTTTGGCCGGGAAAGCTCCAGAGGGTGCGCAGCTTCTGCGCTGAACTGGACGGAAATTGCAGGGAAGAGGGGGCGTGCACGGCCACTTGCAGCGGAGAGCGAGTGCAAAGGCGAGCGATCAGTGGTCGCGCCTGTTGTAGAGGCGTAGGGTCGGCATTACCCCCCAACCGCCAGGAGGCTTGCATGCACTCCCGCAGTCACGGCCTGCACTGTGTGCTGCCGCCGGTCGTCCTCGAGAACATCGCGCGCAAGGGCGACGAGGCGCAGCGCGACTGGGCCACGCGCGCCCTCAGCCAGGACCACGCGATCCGTCTGGCGCGAGTCCAGAACTCGCTCTCGGGGGTGGCGACGACGAGCAATCGCGGCGACGCGCTCGTCGGCGTGGCCACCCCTCGGCCGGCGCGCGTGATCAGCGACGCCCACGGCACCGAGGACGTCCGGGGGCCCATCGTCCGCCGGGAGGGCGATGCGCCGACGGGCGACACGGCCACCGACGAGGCGTACGACGGCCTCGGCGACACCTTCGAGTTCTGGCTCAGCGCGTACAGCCGCAACTCGATCGACGACGCCGGCATGCCGCTCCGCGGCGTGGTCCACTTCGGGGAGCTCTACCCGAACGCCTTCTGGGACGGCCAGCGCATGGTGTTCGGAGACGGCGACGGCGAGGTGCTCGGGTTGATGACGAGCTCGCTCGACGTGATCGGGCACGAGCTCGGGCACGGGGTCACCGAGAAGGAGGCGGCCCTCGAGTACTTCGGCCAGTCGGGCGCCATGAACGAGTCGCTCTCCGACGTCTGGGGCTCGCTGGTCAAGCAGTACAAGAACCACCAGGACGCCGCGTCGGCGGACTGGCTGATCGGCTCCGAGGTGTGGACGCCGAACATCGCCGGCGACGCCCTCCGCTCGATGAAGGCGCCCGGCACGGCCTACGACGACCCGCTCGTCGGCAAGGACCCGCAGCCCGCCCACATGGACAACTACGTCGAGACGATCCAGGACAACGGGGGCGTGCACATCAACTCGGGCATCCCGAACCGAGCGTTCTACCTGGCCGCCACCGAGATCGGCGGTTTCGCGTGGGAGGTCAGCGGGCGCATCTGGTACGAGGCGCTCCGCGACCCCGCGCTGCGCCCAGACTCGGGCTTCGGGGCATTCGCCCGCCTGACGGTGGTGGCGGCCGAGCGCTTCCAGGGCCAGGGCAGCCCGGCGGCCACGGCCGTCAGGGACGCCTGGGAGACTGTGGGCGTCCCGACCGAGCAGCCCGCGCTGCAATCACTCACTGCACATTGAGCTGACAAGAAGCGGCGGCTACGCCGGCCTGAGCTCCACGCTCGGGGAGCTCGACACCTCCGGGCTCTCCGACGAAGAGGCGCGCGAGATCGAGGCCCTGGTGGAGAAGGCGAACCTGCCGCAGCTGCTCGCCGGCTCGCCGATCAAGGGCAAGGGGGCCGACCGCTTCCAGTACCACCTGGCGATCGAGGACGAGAGCGGGCGTCGGGAGCTGACCGTGAGCGAGGATCAGATCCCCGACGAGCTGCGGCCCCTGCTCGATCGGGTCCGAGGTCGCGGCTCCCGATAAAGGAATGGGGTGCGCGCGCGGTCTCACCATCAGATGGGGCTCTCAGACGACGAGATCGAGCGCGGTACGTGCATGCAGGGCCGCCCCGTGAGGCACCGCGCTTGGTCCGCGATGGTCGACAACCCGAGCCGCCCACTCCGCTGAGCCAAGACCGCGGCGCCTAGACTGGGGCGCCCATGAAGGCTGCCGAGATACGGGAGCGGTTCCTGTCGTCCTTCGAACGGAACGGCCATCTTCGCGTGCCGTCGGCGTCGCTCGTCCCGAGCTCCTACGACCCGAGCGTCCTGCTCACCACGGCGGGCATGCAGCCGTTCAAGCCGTACTTCCGCGGCGAGGAGGAGCCGCCCTCGCGCAGGCTCACCTCCTGCCAGAAGTCGTTCCGCACGACCGACATCGAGAACGTCGGCATGACGCTCCGGCACCTCACCTTCTTCGAGATGCTCGGCAACTTCTCGGTGGGCGACTACTTCAAGAGGGAGGCGATCGAGTACGCCCTCGACCTCTCCACCTCCAAGGAGTACGGCTTCGGGTTCGACGTCGACGACCTCTGGATCACCGTCTTCGGCGGCGACGAGGAGCTCGGACTCGGCCCGGACGGCGAGGCGATCGAGCACTGGCGGGCCGTGGGCATGCCGGACGAGCGCATCGTCCTGCTGGGGCGCGACGACAACTTCTGGCAGTCGGGCCCGACCGGCCCCTGCGGGCCGTGCTCGGAGCTCTACCTCGACCGCGGCCCGGAGTTCGGCCCGGACACGGACCGCCCGGGCGACGACACCGAGCGCTTCCTCGAGTTCTGGAACCTCGTGTTCATGCAGTACGAGCTCCAGGCCGACGGGTCGCTGCCCGAGCTGCCGACAAAGAACATCGACACCGGCATGGGGCTGGAGCGGATGGCGAGCCTCCTACAGGGCGTGCCGTCGGTGTACGAGACGGACCTGTTCCGCCCGCTGATCGAGCTCGGCGAGGAGCTGTCCGGCAAGAAGTACGGCGACGACTATCCGACCACCCGCGCGCTGCGGATCATCGCCGACCACGGCCGCGGCGCGACCGTCCTCCTCGCCGACGGCGTCGTCCCGTCGAACGAGGACCGCGGCTACATCCTGCGTCGGATCATGCGCCGCGCGATCCAGCAGGGGCACGTGCTCGGCATCGACCAGCCGTTCCTCGTGCGCGTGTGCGAGCGCGTGCGAGACACCATGAAGGAGGCGTACCCGGACCTCGAGCGCCAGTGGCCCACGATCGAGCGCTGGGCGCGCGCGGAGGAGGAGAGCTTCAGCCACACGCTCGAGCAGGGGGAGCGCCTGCTGGCCGAGCTGATCGAGCGCGCCAAGGCCGACAACACCTCCTGGGTCTCCGCCGAGGACGCCTTCAAGCTGCACGACACGTACGGCTTCCCCTACGAGATGACGAAGGAGCTGCTGGCGGAGGAGGGCCTCTCGGTCGACGACCAGGGCTTCGAGGAGCTGATGGAGCGCGCCCGCGAGGTGTCGCGCGCCGGCAGCTCTCGCACGCGCGCCCGCGCGGAGGCCGGTGCCGACGTGCATGTGGAGCACGAGGACGTGCTCCGCTTCGCGCGCGAGGCGGGCTTCCAGACGCGCTTCGTGGGTTACGAGACAACCGAGGCGGACACCGTCCTGCGCGTGGCCGAGCGCGCGAATGGCTGGGTGCTCGCCAAGCTCGAGGAGAGCCCCTTTTACCCGGAGGGCGGCGGCCAGATCTCGGACATCGGCCTCGTGGAGACGCCCTCGGGCCGCGCGCGGGTCGTGGACGTGTACCGCGTGGGCGACGACCAGGCGCTGGCGCTCGAGCCCGTGGAGGGCGAGATCGGCGCGGGGGAGACCGCGCGGGCGCTCGTGGAGCGCGACCGCCGGCTCGCGACCATGCGCAACCACACCGCCACCCACCTGCTGCACGCGGCGCTGCGCGAGCGGCTCGGCGACCACGTGCGCCAGGCGGGCTCCTACGTGGGCCCGGACAAGCTGCGCTTCGACTTCACCCACGGCGAGCGGATGTCGCCCGAGGACCTTGCCGAGGTGGAGCGGCTGGTGGGCGGCTGGCTAGCGTCCAACCACACCGTGCGCGCGATCGAGACCACCCGCGACGAGGCCGAGCGTCTCGGCGCGATGGCGCTGTTCGGAGAGAAGTACGGCGACCGGGTGCGAATGGTCGAGATCGAGGGCGTGTCGCGCGAGCTGTGCGGCGGCACGCACGTGTCGGCGACCTCGGAGATCGGGCTGTTCCACGTGACCAGCGAGACGTCGAGCGCCTCGAACGTGCGCCGGATCGAGGCGGTGACCGGCCCGGAGGCCGCGCGGCTCTTCCAGGAGCGCACGCAGCGCCTGAACGAGATCGCGGCGCGGCTGAAGGTGCCCGAGCAGGAGGTCGTGAACGCGGTCGACCGCCTGAGCGAGCGCGTGAAGGAGCTCGAGAAGCGGCCCAAGGGCGGCGGCCCCGACATCGGCGCGCTGGCCGACCTCGCGAGCGAACACGGTGGGGTCCTCGTGCTCTCGGAGGCG
Organism: uncultured Thermoleophilaceae bacterium; assembly: GCA_963771715.1. Classification (GTDB taxonomy): domain Bacteria; phylum Actinomycetota; class Thermoleophilia; order Solirubrobacterales; family Thermoleophilaceae; genus JACVRW01. Next base: position 105,675 of record CAVYUQ010000008.1, on the reverse strand, counting down.
CTGTCAGGAATCGACGCGAACACCCTCCGTGACATCGCGGACAACGTCCGGCAAAAGCTCGGCAACGCGGTGGTGGTCCTGGGCTCCGAGGTGGACGGTCGTGTGCATCTCGTAGCCAACGTGTCACCGACGGTCGTCGAGCGCGGGGTCAAGGCGGGCGAGATCATGCGGGCGGCTGCACCGGTCGTCGGCGGCGGCGGTGGGGGGCGCGACACGCTCGCGCAGGCCGGCGGACGCGACCCCGAGAAGCTGCCCGAGGCGCTCGACACCGCCCGTGCGGAGATCGAGAGGGCGCTCGGCTGATGACGGGGTGCCAGCGCCAATGACGGGGGGCAGAGCACTCCGAGGGTCGAGTGTCGACTTACTTGCCTATAGCGGGGAAAAGTCGACACTCGATGGTCGCCGCGTCCGCAGGGGCGAGGTTCCCCGCTGATGCGCGTCCTTGCGCTCGACCACGGGTCCGCGCGCTGCGGTTGCGCGATCTCGGACCCGAGCGGCACGCTCGCCACGCCGCTCGGCGTAGTGGAGCGCCCGGACACGAAGCGCGGCCTCGCTGCGCTGGCTCGGCTCGTGGAGGAGCACGGCGCTGAGCGCGTGGTCGTGGGCCTGCCGCTGACGCTCGGCGGCGAGGAGGGGCATCAGGCCGCCGAGGCCCGCACGTTTGCCGAGCGCCTGGAGCGGAGAGTCTCGGTACCGGTGGAGCTTCACGACGAGCGCCTGACCACGCGACTCGCGGAGCGCACCGGGGGAGAGGGTGACGCGGACTCACGCGCCGCGGCCCATCTGCTGGAGAGCTACCTCGCCCGCAGCCGAGCGGGCGCCCCCGAGTGAGTCCCGCGCCGCCGCCCGTCCCGGGCGGCCGTTCGCCCGAGGAGCGGGAGGCCGCGCGCCTTGAGCGCGAGGCCCGCCGGGCCGCACGGGAGGGGAGGCCCGCGCCGCAGCCGAGGCGCGTGGAGCCGCCGCGCGTGGAGCCCGCGCGCGCCGAGCCGCCGCACGCGGAGCCCGCGCGCGCTGACGTGCTGCACGCCGAGCCCCTCGCGCCTGAGCCGGCCGCGCGCCGTACCGCGCCCGCGCCGATGAGCGCGGCCACCGGCACGGCCGCCACAGGCACCGCGGCCCCGCCGGGTCGGCCGGACGAGACCGTCGAGCAGCCTGCGGCGACCGACGGGCACCGCCGCGACTGGCTCGCGGACGCAAGGCGCCTTACCCAGGGCGGGGATGGTGGAGGCCGCGAACCGGGTGGCCGGCGCACCGCTCGCGGGCGGCGCGGCCCCGGCAGGCTGATCGCTCTCGGGGCGCTCGCCCTGATCCTGGCCGGCATCGCCTGGTTCCTGGTCATGCTGCTCCAGCCGTTCAAAGACGACGACGGCAAGACGGTGCGGGTGACCATCCCGCAGGGATCGAGCCTCTCTGACATAGCCGACCGCCTCGAGAAGAGCGGCGTGATCGATGACGCCGGCTTCTTCCAGCTGCGCGCGCGCATCGGCGGCGACAGCGGCAACCTGCGGCCAGGCTCCTACGAGCTGCGCGAGGACATGACCTACGCCGCCGCGCTCGACGTGCTCAAGGCGGGCGTGCCGCCGAACGTCGTTCAGGTGGCCATCCCCGAGGGCCTGTCCCGCAAGGAGATTCGCCCCCTCACCAAGGGCCTGCGCGGCAACTACACGCGCGCCACGCGCCGCTCGCCGTCGCTCGACCCGAGTGACTACGGGGCGAAGCGCGCCACCAGCCTCGAGGGCTTCCTGTTCCCGGCCACCTACGAGCTCAAGAAGGGCCAGCGGGTGGCCCGCTTGCGCGACCAACAGCTCGCTCAGTTCAAGCGCAACTTCGACAAGGTGGACCTCGGCTTCGCCAAGCGCAAGAACCTGAATGCGTACGACGTGCTGATCATCGCGTCGCTGATCGAGCGCGAGGCGATGGTGGCGAGGGAGCGCCCGATCATCGCGTCCGTGATCTACAACCGCCTGCGCGACGACATCCGCCTCGACATCGACGCCACCACGCGCTTCGCGGTCGGGAACTGGAAGCGCCCGCTGAAGGTGTCGGAGCTCCAGAACCCGAGCCCGTACAACACGCGCGTGCACCCGGGGCTTCCGCCCGGTCCGATCGGCAACCCGGGGCTCGCCTCGATCAAGGCCGCGGCCCACCCGGCCAAAACGGGCTTCCTCTTCTACGTGGTGAAGCCGGGCACATGCGGGAAGCACAACTTCGCCAAGACTGACGCCGAGTTCCAGGGCTACGTGAACCAGTACAACCGCGCCCGGGACAAGAACGGCGGCAAGTCGCCGACGACCTGTTGAGCACGCTCGCCGGCGTCCTCGGCTTCCCGGTCGGACACAGCCGCTCGCCGGAGATGATGAACGCGGCCTTCGGCCGAGCTCGGCCTCGACTGGCGCTACCTGAGGCTGCCGGTGCCGCCCGAGCGCTTCGAGCAAACCGTGACGGCCCTGCCGGGGTCGGGCTACCGCGGCGCCAACGTGACGATCCCCCACAAGCTCGCGGCCCACGACCTCGCCGACGAGCTGAGTGATTCGGCGCGCGCGATCGGCGCGGTGAACACGCTCACCTTCGAGGAGGACGGCCGCATCCTTGGGGACAACACCGACGCCGGCGGCCTCCTCGACGCACTCGGCGAGCCACTGCCCGGAAGCGCGCTCGTGCTGGGGGCCGGGGGCGCCGCCCGTGCGGCGGCCTGGGCGCTCGCACAGGCGGGGGTCGACGTGACGGTCTGGAGCCGCACGCCCGAGCAGGCCGCGGAGCTGGCGGCCGACCTGGAGGTGGGCCACGCGGAGCGCCCCGGCCCGTCCGAGCTGCTGGTGAACGCCACCTCCGTCGGGCTGCGTGCCGGAGACTCGCTCGACGGGCTGCCGCTAGTCGACGCCCGCGTGGTCGCCGACCTCGTCTACGGCGCCGCTCCGACCCCCGTCGTCCGCTGGGCGGAGGAGCGCGGCGCGCGCGTGGTCGACGGGCTCGAGGTGCTCGTGCGGCAGGGTGCGCGCAGCCTCGAGCTCTGGACCGGGACCGAGCCACCGGTGGAGACCATGCGCAAAGCGGCCTTCCGGTCCCGCGTCTAGTACATACGCCCAGGCCTAAACCAGAGCCGGACGCCTGCCGATATGCGAGGCAATGGCGCTCTCCCGCCCCCTCCTCCTCGCCCTCCTCGGAGTCGCGCTCCTTGGAGCGACAGTCTTCGCGGTCCAGAACGCCCGCAACAGCGGTGCCGATGACGCCGCTCCGGCGGCGCAGAAGGCAGCCGACCCGGGTTCGGCGCCCGCCCCGTCGACGCCCGAGCAGTCCTCCTCGGCCGCTCCGCAGGAGCTTCTGAGGGCCGGCCTCACGCCCGACGCGCTCGAGAGCGCCAGCTTCGACGGCCGCCTCTCGTTCAGCTCGGGCGGCGAGCGCAACGTGATCAGGACCTCCGGCGCATTCGAGCTCGGCGCGGCCAAGGAGATGCCCAAGGTCGACGTGCAGGTGAGCCTGGACGTGCCCGGCTTCGACGGGCGTGGCGGATTCGTGACCACGGGCGATCGCGCGTGGCTCACCCGCGGCGACACCGGCTACGCGGTGCCCCAGGATTCATGGAGCCAAATCGTCGAGGCGCGCGAGAGCGGCGCCGCTCCGGCAAGCGAGGCCTCGAAGCTTGATCTCGACCCCAGCAGCTGGCTACGCAACGTCAAGTCCGAGGGCACCGAGCAGATGGACGGCGTGCAGGTCACGCACGTCTCCGGCGACGTCAACTCGGTGAAGGCGATCACGGATGTCTTCAAGGCGACCGGCCGCATCGGGCAGGTGCCGGCGAACGCCGACGAGCGCCTCGCCAAGGTCGTCAGCGACGGCCACCTCGACGCCTGGGTGGGCGACGACAAGATCGTGCGCCGCGTCTCGCTCGAGTTCTCCGGGAAGGGCGACGGCGGCCGCCGGGTCGACGCCGCGTTCGACCTGCAGCTCTCGGGCGTGAACAAGCCTCAGAGCATCACGCGTCCGGCGAAGGTCAAGAACGGGTTGCCGAGCGGCCAGTTCGGCCAGCTCGCGACCGGCTTCGTCGGCGGCCTCGGCAGCCAGGTCGGGGTCACGCGCGAGGAGCTGAGGCTCGGCGTGCCGAACACGAACGCGCATGTGAAGGCCGAGCGCGCAGTCGCCGATAAGCGTAAGGTCGTGATCTTCTTCGAGAACCACAGAGGGCTCGACGACAGGGCCGTCGAAACGTCGGTCCGGTCGCTCGACCGGCGCACGAAGAACGTTGTCGTCCTCACAGACGACGTGCGGAACGTGGACCGCTACGGGTCCATGGTTGAGGATCTCGGCGTCAACCAGGCACCGGCGATCGTGGTGATTGGGCGCAGCGGCAAGGCGAGCCTGATCGAGGGCTACATCGACGCCGATTCGCTTGTCCAGGTAGTCGCCGACGCGCGATGACCAAGAAGGAGGGTGCGGCGCCGTTGCGCGCCGTGCCTGAGGGCGAAGCCGAGGCCCAGCCCGTCCCCAGCAATGGGCTGACTCCTCCGAAGAAGAAGTCCAGCGGCTCACGCTTCATCTCCGACGTGATCGTCGAGATGGGCGCGCTCACGCGCGAGCGCGTGGACGCCGCCGTCGAGGAGGGCAAGGCCTCCGGGCGCTCGCCCGAGCAGGTTCTGCTCGAGTCCGGGTCGATCACGGGCGACCAGCTCGCACGGGCCGTGGCCCAGCGCTTCGGCCTCGACCACGTCGACCTGACGATCTACAAGACCGACGTCAGCGCCCTGAACTCGATCACGCCGCAGGCGGCGCGCCGGCTCGGCGCGGTGCCGATCGGCTTCGACGACGGCGGCCAGCTGATGGTGGCCATGGCTGACCCGTCGAACGTGCTCGCGCTCGACGACCTGAAGCTGATGACGGGCAACGAGGTCCGGCCGGTCGTGGCGTCGCCGGACGACATCTCGGGCCTGATCGGGCGCATGAGCCGCTTCGACGACGCGGTCGCGGCGGCCATCGACCTCGGCGAGGAGGAGCTGGCCGAGGTCTCGGAGATCCGCGAGTCCGCGGACGACGCCCCGGTCATCAAGCTCGTCAACTCGATCATCGGCCAGGCGGTCGAGGAGGGCGCGTCCGACATCCACTTCGAGCCCGAGGGCCGCGAGATGCGCGTGCGCTTCCGAGTGGACGGCGTGCTCCGGGAGACGACCCAGATCCCGCGTCGCATGATCGCCGGCGTGATTTCGCGCGTGAAGATCATGTCGGACCTGGACATCGCGGAGAAGCGCGTGCCGCAGGACGGCCGCGTGTCGCTCACCGTCGAGAAGCACGCCATCGACACCCGCGTCGTGACCATGCCGCGCGTGGACGGCGAGGGCATCGTCATGCGAATCCTGGACAAGTCGCAGGCCCTGATCGGCCTCGACTCGCTCGGGATGTCCGAGCAGAGCGCCCATATCTTCGAGGAGGCCTTCCGCCGCTCCTACGGCGCGGTGCTCGTGACCGGCCCGACCGGCTCCGGCAAGTCCACGACCCTCTACGGCGCGCTCAATGAGATCAACGAGCCGGCGCGCAACATCATCACGATCGAGGACCCGGTCGAGTACCGGCTCGCGGGCGTGAACCAGCTCCAGGTGAACCTCAAGGCGGGGCTCACCTTCGCAAACGGCCTGCGCGCCATGCTGCGCGCCGACCCCGACGTGATCATGGTCGGCGAGATCCGGGACGGCGAGACGGCCAAGATCGCCATCGAGTCGGCGCTCACCGGCCACCTCGTGCTGTCGACGCTGCACACGAACGACGCGCCGTCGGCCATCACGCGCCTCACCGAGATGAACATCGAGCCGTTCCTGAGCGCGTCGGCGATCGTGTGCATCGTCGCCCAGCGGCTCGTGCGGCAGCTCTGCACGTACTGCAAGAGCCGGACCATGCTGAGCGTCTCCTCGCTCGAGAAGGCGGGCTTCAACGTGGCCTTCGACCTCGAGGCCTACGAGCCCGTGGGCTGCAGCCGCTGCGGCGGCACCGGCTACAAGGGCAGGACGGGCCTCTACGAGGTCATGTCGGTCTCAGACGAGATTCGCGACCTCACCGTCGAGCGTGCCTCGTCCGAGGAAATCCGGAAGGTGGCCGTCGCGCAGGGCATGCGCCCGCTGCGCGCGGACGGCTTCGAAAAGGTCAAAAACGGAATCACGTCCATTGCCGAGGTGGCAAGAGTCACGTGATTGCACCCTCCAGCCGATAGGAGTTCTGATGGAGTTCGACTTCGCAGAAGTCCTGCTGCAGGTGATGGAGCGCAATGCCTCCGATCTCCATCTGACAGCAGGCTCACCGCCCATGATCCGCCACCACGGCCGGCTGCATGCGTTGGATTACCCACATCTGACGCCGCAGCTCACTCGTGAGGTCATCTACTCGATCCTCACGAACGAGCAGCGCCAGCGGCTGGAGACCGATTGGCAGATCGACCTCGCCTACTCGATCCCGGGGAAGGCCCGCTTCCGCGTGAACGCGTACATGCAGCGCGCGGCGCTGTCGGCAGCCTTCCGCCTGATCCCGCACGACATGCCGAAGCTCTCCTCGCTCGGGCTCCCGCCCATCCTGGAGGACTTCACGAAGAAGCCGCGTGGCTTCGTTCTCGTCACTGGGCCGACCGGCTCAGGCAAGTCCACGTCGCTCGCGGCGATGCTCGACCTGATCAACGACACGCGCCACGAGCACATCCTCACCATCGAGGACCCGATCGAGTTCCTGCACAAGCACAAGAAGTGCATCGTGAACCAGCGCGAGCTCGGCGCGGATGCGCAGAGCTTCGGGCTCGGCCTCAAGGCCGCGCTGCGCCAGGACCCGGACGTGATCCTCGTCGGCGAGATGAGAGACCTCGAGACGATCTCGACCGCACTGACCGCGGCCGAGACGGGGCACCTCGTCTTCGCGACGCTCCACACCCAGGACACCGCGCAGACGGTGGACCGCATCGTGGACGTGTTCCCGCCCGAGCAGCAGCAGCAGGTGCGCGTGCAGCTATCGGTTGCGCTTCAGGGCATCGTGACCCAGCAGCTGCTCCCGACGGCTGACGGCAAGGGCCGCTGCGTCGCCGTCGAGGTGCTCGTGCCGACCCCCGCGGTCCGCAACCTGATCCGCGAGGGCAAGACGCACCAGATCTACTCGGCGCTCCAGACCGGCGGCACGCACGGCATGCAGACGATGGACGCCTCGCTCGTGCAGCTGGTGCGGGAGAACAAGATCTCGCGCGAGCTCGCGGAGGCGCGTTCCTCGGCGCCCGAGGAGCTCCGTCGCCTGATGGGCACCGTGAGGGCGGCCTGAGCCATGGCCACGTACGCATTCAAGGCGCTTGACCTCTCCGGCGCTCCCTCGAAGGGGGAGATGGAGGCGGGCGACAAGCAGGCCGTCGCGGCGCAGCTGCGCTCCAAGGGCCTGATCGTCGTCGACATCGAGGAGCAGGTCCCCGCGAGCGCGGGCGACATCCTCGCGCGCTTCAAGCGCGTGAAGGCCGACGAGCTCGTCATCGCCACTCGCCAGCTCTCGACGATGGTCAACTCCGGCATGTCGCTGCTGCGGTCGCTGTACGTGATCGAGGAGCAGACGGAGAACGACAAGCTCCGCGACGTCTGGATCGCGGTCCGCAAGGACGTCGAGGCCGGGCTGGCGCTCTCTGACTCGCTCGCCAAGCACCCGGACCTGTTCAACGACCTCTACGTAGCGATGGTCCAGGCCGGCGAGACCGGAGGAATCCTGGACAGCACGCTCGTCCGCGTGGCCGAGCAGCTCGAGAAGGATGCGGCCCTGCGGCGCCAGATCAAGGCCGCGATGATCTACCCGGCGCTGATCGGCGGCTTCGCGCTCGTCGTGCTGTTCGCCCTCGTGGCCTTCCTCGTCCCAGTGTTCGAGAAGATCTTCAAGGACTTCGGCGGCGAGCTGCCGGCCATTACCAAGTTCACGGTCTTCCTCTCGCACATGGTCACGCAGCGCTGGTATGTGATGTTCGGCGTTGCCTTCGGGACCGTCTGGCTCTTCCGCAAGTGGAAGAACTCGGAGCGCGGCCGGATGCAGTGGGACCGCCTGAAGCTGAAGTTCCCGATGAAGATCGGGGACATCGTGCAGAAGGTGGCGCTGGCCCGATTCTCGCGCACGTTCTCGGGCCTGATCGCGGCCGGCGTGCCGATGCTCGAGGCGATCGACATCACCGGCAAGACATCCGGCAACAAGGTCGTCGAGAAGGCAATGGACGACGTCCGCGAGTCGGTCAAGAAGGGCGGCTCGCTCACGGCCCCGATGGCCGCGGTGCCCGAGGCCTTCCCCGTCATGGTCACGCAGATGATCGGCGTGGGCGAGGAGACCGGCGCCCTCGAGACGATGATGACCAAGGTCGCCGACTTCTACGAGGAGCAGGTCGAGGCCGCCGTCAAGGCCCTCACCTCGATCCTCGAGCCGATCATGATCGTGGTCGTCGGCGCCATCGTCGGGTTCATCGTGATCGCGATGTACCTGCCGATGTTCAAGGTCTACGACCAGATCAAGTAGCACGGCACGGCAGCCGCGCCGCCGGACGAGGCGCGCATAGCGCGCCTCTGTCCGGAATCGCCGCCGTCACCGCGCGGGTGGAGCGCGAGATACTGCAGGGCGATGTCGCAGGAGAACGTCGAGGTTGTCCGGCGGGTCACCCACGTGATGGACGCGGAGGGCTTTGAGGCGGCGCTTCCGGTCTTTCTCGAAGCTGCCCACCCGGACGTGGAATGGCGGGAAGATCCGGCCTGGCCCGGCTCCGCTACCTACCGAGGTATCGAGCAGGTCCGGCAGGTGATCCTGGACCGCATGGGCACCTTGGACTTCGCCCAGCAGACGGAGGACCTGATCGACGTGGACGACAAGGTCGTCGTGCTGGTCCGTTGGGTTGGCCGAGGGAAGGCGAGCGGTGCGCAGGGCGAAATTTCGATGGCGATGGTCTGGACGGTCCGGGAGCAGGCGATCACGAGCATCGAGTTCTTCCTCGACCGCGACCAGGCCCTGGAAGCCGTAGGACTGCGGGAGTAACGGCTCCCGCAGTCTGGCCGTTCAGCCCGGCGCGCCGCCCCGCCGCTCGGCGAGTTCGACGATCAGGCCCTCGGGTCCGCGGACGTAGCAGAGGAGGAACGTGTTCTCGTAGTCGACGATCTCCCCGACCGTCTCCCAGCCGGCCTCTCGGACGCGGTCGACCACGCCACGCACGTCGTTGACCTTGAGGGCGACGTGCCGGAGCCCAGGACGGTTCGCGGCCGGCGCCGGCTCCTCCGCGCCGGCGGAGGGCGAGTGGAAGCGCACCACCTCGAACACGTCGCTGCCGTCGGGGGCGCGAGCCATCACGACCTCTGCCTTCACGTTCTCGAGACCGATGATCCGATCGATCCACTCACCGCTGAACACCCCCGGCTCGCCGCAGTCGAAGCCGAGCAGCGCAAGAAAGCGGACCGTCTCGTCGAGGTCCTCGACGACAAGTCCGATGTGGACGAAGTTGGTGACACCGGGGCTATGGCTGTCCGTTGAGCCGCTGGCGCTCACGCGCACAGTATGGGCTGCTTTGCCGCCGGCCAGCGCTCGACATCCTGTGGGTCGTCGAGGCTCACCAGGTAGGCCGCCTTTTCGCCCGCTGCGATCCAGAGCTGCCGGCCCTCCCGGCGCAAGCCCGTGTCCGACGCATCCGCGGGGAGCGTGGCCTCGTCAGAAAAGGTCGTGTGGAGCAGACTGGAGAAGTCGCCGCCGTTGATGTCGCGCACGTACCAGTCAGCCGTCTCCTCCCGCCCGAGGAGGAGGAACGTGATGTCCGTCCAAGAACAGTGCTCGGCGCCCTGGAACGACTGGATGCGGGTGACGGGGACGCGTCGGCCTGATTCGTCCTCCCACACGCCGATGTTGAGGTCGTCCGTCACGTCCGGAGGCAACTCGGATGGATCGCACTGCGCCCACGCGTGGACGCCCCAGCCCTCGTCGCCGTTCCAGTCGCGAACGCCGTTGGCAGCGAACATCGCCACTTTCGTCCGGCCGACCACGTCATAGGAGAACAACACGCCGCCGTCTTGCTCACGCTCGACGGCGTAGGCGTCGGAGGGCGCTATAGCGCTCAGGCCAGACTCACGCATGTAATCGTCCAGCGCTCCTTCGGCGCTCCCCTGCACCGTGGCCAAGCCGTCGTCGTAGACGCCCACGCCGCGCCGGTAAGGCGTCTTGCCGTCGCACTCCAGCGCACCGACAGCCGCACCAGCGTCCAACCGGCCGTCGTAGGGCGGCGTGGCAGACTCGCTGCGGTCGCGGCTGCGGTCGACCACCTCCGACCCGCACCCCCCAAGGAGGACAGCGGCAAGGGCGATGACGATGACGATGCGCACGCTGTATCCGATACGAGCGAGGACGCTCCCCCGTCACAGTGAGAGGATGGCGAGATGTCGACCTACCGTGCTCAGGTTCACATTGATGCTCCGCTGGAAGAGGTCTGGGCGCTGGTGGGCAACCCTGCGACATATCCGGAGTGGTGGCCGGTTGCCGTCGAGATCCGAGGCGAGCGGTTCGAGGTCGGCGACCCATTCACGCAGGTGGTGGGGGTCCCTGGGCGACGGTTGGAGTACAGCCGCATCATCGAGCGTCGCGAGGAGCTCAGGGAGCTGAAGTGGCATTGCCCGACGACGGGCGGCTTTCAGCATTGGCTTTTGACCGACGCTCAGGGCGGGACGTTCGTGGACATGGAGATGGGAATGAATCCGCCAGCGCTCCGATACGGATTGTTCGACAAGACATTGGGTCGCTGGTTCATCAAGCGCTGGTCGGAGCAGGCCGTCGACGGGCTACGCAAGACGCTGGCTTAGACGCGTGTCACGCGTTCAAGGACGCGCGCTGCGAAGGGCATGTGCCTCGTGCGCCACACGTGCCGCTCCTCGAAGGGCCACGCGTAGATCGGGTTGCCGTCGCGAACGAGCCCGAGCACGCGCGGGTCGGCAAGCTCCTCGGCGGTCCATTCGTAGAGGCGCTGCAGGCGCGGGACGATGACGGCGTAGTCGAGCATCCGGCCCAGACGCCGCTCGTCCGCGATATAGCGCTCGACGTTGAGGGTGAGCGGATAGCGGTCCGGGAGCACGCGCCCGAGTGAGAGGAACACTCCCGCCATCCCGAGCCGCGGATCGCCGAGCAGGCGGCCGAGCGGAGCCAACCGTCCCAGCGCCAGCCGCGGCGCCGCATTCAGTGCGTGCGCGTACAGCACGCGTGCCAGCGCAACGTTCATGAAAAAGCGCTCCGCCGAGCTCTCGGCTTCGGCGAGTCCCCGGTGGTCCAGGTAGGCGCCCACGATGCTCGCGTTATGCGCCCGGTACCAATTGCGCCCCGTCGGCGTCGCGCCGAACTCCAGCCAGAGTCGCACGGCCTGAGACGACGGCGCACCGGCCAACCCGCCCAGGAGCGCGACGGTTTCGCATCCGTCCCGCAGCAGCCGCTCGTTGATCGCACGCCACCACACGCTGCCCGGCGGCGACGCGTCGAGCCGGTTGAGCACACCCCGGCTGGCCTGCCAGCGCATGAACGACAACGCTGCGCGTCGGAACGGTAGGTGTCGCGGTGCGCGGCCCGTCGGCCCGTGAAAGACCCGCCCCATCAATGCAAGGCGCGCCGCCGGATCGTCGCGTGCGCCCGCGACCTGCGCCTCAGCCCGGGCGAGCGCGCTTGCGAGGTCGCTCATCGCGCCGTTTGCGCGAACAGGGCGTACACCGCCGCGCAGCGGCGCATCGCGGCTTCGTCGATGTACTCGTCGGGGCCGTGGGAGACGTCGAGACGGCCGCCGCCGTAGGCGAATGCCGGGATGCCCAGCTGGGAGTACCAGCGGGTGTCGAGCACGCCGGGGCACATCTCGAGGCTGGGTGCCGCGCCCTCGATGGCGCCGATGCACTTGGCCAGCGTCTGGGCGGCGGGGTGGGCCTGGTCGGTGCTGCCGGAGGGTTGCTTCTGCAGCACGTCGATCTCGACCTCGGCGCCCGCGGCGTCGGCCGCCTCGTCGATCGTGGCGGTCAGCCGTGCGAGCTCCTGCTCCAGCTCCTCGTCCGGGTTGAAGCGGCGGTCGACCGAGAACCACGCCGAGCCCGGCACGGCGTTGAAGCCCGCGCCGGCACCGGCCTGTCCGCCCACCACGAGCATCGAGCGTTCGCGCAGCAGCTCGTGCGAGAGCCTGGTCAGCGGCTCGGCGATGCGGATCATGTGCTCGAACGCGTTGATGCCCTCGTGGACGTACCCCACGTGCGCCTCGCGCCCGCGGGTCTGGACGCGGAGCGTGATCGCGCCGCGGCACGCGTGCCAGATCACGCCACCGGTCGGCTCGGCGGTGAGCATCGCCTGGGCGTCAGGATCGATCAGGCCGGCCGCGCGGAGGTGTCCCGGAGCCGGCGACGCTGCCGGTCTCCTCGTCGCAGACGAAATGCAGCACGATGCGGCGGCCTTCGAGCAGATCCAGCTCCCGCGCCGCGAGGGCGCCGTAGAGCATGCTGACCAGTCCGCCCTTCATGTCGGCGCTGCCGCGTCCGCTGATCCTGCCGTCGTGCCGCTGGGGGCGAAACTGCGCCGGGTCCTGCGCCGGGACGACGTCGAAGTGCCCGTGGAAGTAGATCGTGCCGGGGCCGTGGCCGACGGCGGCGCGCACGATGCACGGGTCCTCGAGCTCACGGGCAGGCGCCACCTCGATCAGCTCGGGCGCCAGGCCCAACCGCTCCATCGAGTCGTGCAGGAGACGTCCGCATCGGCCGAGCTGGCGGCCGGGCGGGTTCTCGGTGTCGATGGCCACCAGCTCCTCGAGCAGCGCGGCCATCTCGTCCGCGCGCGGCTCGAGCCAGGCCAGCACCTGTTCCCCGGACGTCACGGCCTTCAGTCTGAACGACCGCTACCTCAGTCCGGGCGCAGGTGAGTGACCGGCAGGCCGTATCCCGCGGCGAGCCGGTCGGCGATCAGCGAGCGGTGGCACGCCTCGGGATCGCGCTCCACGCAGAACAGCGCGCCGGCGCCCTCGTCGGGTAGCTCGGCCACGAGGCCGCCCAGGTCGGCCCGGTCGAGGATCTCGCCGAGGTAACGCCGGCGGTACTCCGGGGCCAGCTGCTCGCGCGAGCGCTTGCCCACGCCCAGCCGGTCGTCCTCGCGGTACTGGAGCTGGCGCAGCTCGGTGGTGGGGGCGAGCTCGGGGTGGTGGCCGTAGCCGATCCCGGCCTCCGCGAGCGCCGCCTGGAGGCGCTTCGCGTTGGCCCAGGCGTACTGGGGGCCGCGCACGCCACGGCGCTGGCGGACGTCGATCAGGAGCCGCACGTCGGCCTCGCGCAGTGCGCTGAGGAACTCGTCCAGCGTGAACCCGTAGACCCCGATCGTGGCCAGCCGCTCGATGGTCACGTCTCCGGGCTAGTGGACCACCAGGGTCCCGGCCGGCCGGGTCTCGTCCCCGTCCGCGGGCGTGAAGAGGATCTCGTAGCGGCCGGGGCGGGTCGGGAAGACCGCGAAGCGCGCGGGCGTGTGCGGGTCGGTGCTGGCGGTGAGCCCCAGCCCCGGGAGCTCGACGCTGCCGGGCTGGTCGACGGAGATCTCGAGCGTCGCGGCGCGGCTCGCCCGGACGCGGCGGCTCTCATCCGAGGCGGCGTTGAAGGACACCGGTGGCGGTGGGTTGTCCGCCGGCGCCGGGGAAGCGGTGGCCGGAGCCCGTTCCGGCTGCTCGCTCGGCTCGGTCGTGGAGCGCTCCTCCGGGGGCCGCGAGAGCGACGCCACGAGCGCGCCCATCCCCAGGACGATCGCGAACAGCAGCAGTGCGCGGCGAATGTGCACGCCCTCATGCTAGGCAGCGCGTGCAGCGGTGCGGGGGTCAAGCCGCCTGGCGGAGCGGCCGATACGACCACAGGATGCCCCCTCCGTCCTGCACCAGCGCGCGGCGCCGTTGGCTGCTGGTCGCTGCGCTAGCCCTCGCGCTCCTCACAGCGCTTCCCGCCGCCGCGCATGCGCAGGCCGACTCGCTCGTGCCCGAGTCGGTGGCCCCTCCCTCGCAGAACGAGCCGCCGCCCGGCTTCGGCATCAGCGCGCGGCAGGCCCGCAGCATCGCGGCCCAGCAGCCGGAGGTCCGGAGGGCGCGCGCCGAGCACCCGGAACTCGAGGCCACCGTCGCGATCCCCACCTTCGGGGGCGACCCGGGCACGTTCGAGGTCCTCTTCTACACGCCCGGCGAGCAGTCCCAGTACGGCAGCGACATCCGGGTCGAGGTGGTCGTGAGCGGGCTGACCGGCGACGTTCTCGAGGTCTGGACCGGCCCGCAGGCGGCCGCGCCCCTGGCCCGCGGCGAGGAGCCGTCCGTGGGCAGGTCGCTGAACGCGCCCTACGTATGGCTTCCGCTCGCCGCGATCTTCCTGGCCGCCTTCTTCGACCCGCGCCGGCCGCTGCGCCTGCTGCACCTCGACCTCGTGGTCCTGCTCGCCTTCGGCCTCAGCCAGCTCTACTTCAACCAGGGCCGCATCGACGTGTCGATGCCGCTCGTGTACCCGCTGCTCGCCTATCTCCTCGTCCGCATGCTGCTCGCCGGCTTCCGGCCGCGGGAGCGCTCAGAGCGGCTCGTGCCGCGGCTGCCCGTGCGCTGGATGGCCATCGGGCTCGTGCTGCTCGTGGCGTTCCGGGTCGGGCTGAACCTGGCCGACTCGAACGTGATCGACGTGGGCTATGCGAGCGTCGTCGGCGCCGACCGGATCGTGCACGGCGAGGAGCTGTACGTGGCAAACGACGTCCACGGCGACACCTACGGACCGGTCAACTACCTGGCCTACGTGCCGTTCGAGCTGCTCTTCCCATGGGACGGAACCTGGGACTCGGTGCCCGCCGCGCACGCGGCCGCGATCGCCTTCGACCTGCTCACGATCGTGGGCCTGATGCTGCTCGGGACGACCCTGCGCCCGGGCCGCGGCGGGCGCCGGCTGGGGCTCGCGCTCGCGTTCGCCTGGGCCGCCTATCCGTTCTCGCTGCTCGGCGCTTCAGGAGAACACGAACGACCTCATGGTGGCCGCCTTCCTCGTGCTGGCGCTGGCCGCGCTCCGCTCCGCACCAGGCCGCGGGGTGCTGCTCGGCCTGGTTTCGGCCGCGAAGTTCGTCCCGCTCGCGCTGGCGCCCCTGCTGGCGCGCGGCAGCGGCGAGGCGCGCGCGAGGCCCGCGCTGGCATTTGGCCTCGCCTTCACGGCAGTCTGCGTTGCCGCGACCGTTCCTTTCATCCCCGACGGCGGCCTGCGCGAGCTCTACGACACGACGATCGGCTACCAGCTCGGGCGGGTGTCGCCCTTCAGCCTGTGGGCGCTCCACCCCTCGCTCGGGTGGCTCCAGACGGCGCTGAAGCTCGGCGCGCTGGCGCTGGCCGTGGCGGTGGCGTTCGTGCCCCGGAGGCGGGACGCGCGCCAGGTGGTTGCGCTCGCCGCAGCCGTGGTGATCGCCGTGCAGCTGCCCGCCGCGCACTGGTTCTACTTCTACCTCGCGTGGACCGCGCCGCTCGTCCTCGCGACGATCATGTCGGGGTATCGCGAGCCGGCCGCGGAGGAGCAGTTCGCCGTGGACGGATGGTCTAGGACAGCTGCGGCTCGCGATTAAAGGCAGCGTCGCGAAAGGCCGATACCCGCAAAGCCAGAGTCACGGTGAAAAGGGCAAACCCGTCGTAAGGCGGGGGCGCAAAGCTCCGGGGCCCCTTAGGGAGCTGGCCGAGCTGCCACCGAGATTCGAATCTCCTGGACCTTGACCCGGACGGCTGGCACCAGACCAACCAACCGTCACCTCAAGGAGGAGACAAATGCTGCGGATGCTCCGCGAGCGCATGCACAACGAGGAGAAGGGCTTCACGCTTATTGAGCTCCTCGTCGTGATTCTCATCATCGGTATTCTGGCCGCCATCGCGCTGCCGGCCTTCCTTGGTCAGCGTCAGAAGGGTCAGGACTCCGAGGCCAAGTCAAACGCGCGTAACATCGTCTCGCACGTCGAGTCTTGTTACACGCAGGAGCAGGACTACCAGCTCTGCGACGGTAACGGCGGAGCCGGCACCGCGCAGGACCTGCTCTCGAGCGGTATCCCGCTCGGCGGCGCGGGCGGCCAGGTGGCCGTGACCTCGACCGCTGCCGACTCTTACGAGGTGATCGGCACCTCGAAGTCCGGCAACACGTTCACCATCACGAAGACCGCAGGTAACTTCGTGAAGCCGTACACGTGCTCGACCGGCGGCAAGGCCGGCTGCTCGGACGGCGGCAAGTGGTAAATCCGGCTTAGGCCGGGTGCTGTACCGGGAGGCGGGCCCCAGGGCCCGCCTCCCGTCTTTTTGTCCTCTGCGCGCATGTTCGATCAAGAACCGGCGGTGCGAAGCCGATTAGGCCTCGAGATGCCGGCCGTCCTACGTGTGCGAGAAGAGCGTGGCTTCACGCTCATCGAGGTCATGGTGACCATGCTGCTCCTCGTGGTGGGGATCAGCGGCGCGGTCGCCCTGATCGATGGCGCCAATGCGCGGACCCTTGCCAACAAGGACCGCGAGGCGGGCAACGCGCTGACGCGCGAGGTCATCGAGGCCGCCCGCTCGGTTCCGTACCGCCAGCTCGGCGGTACCTCGCTGAAGACCCTGCTCCAGACCGTGCCCGGACTCGCGGACACCACCCCGTCGACCGTCGCGTGGACGGTCGAGCGCCGCAAGCAGACGTACACGATCGACGTGTCGGTCTGCTCGGTCGACGACGACCAGGACGGCTACGGCAATACGGCGGGCGGAGGATTCTGTGTCGCGACCGCCGGGACCGCCGATCGCAACCCGGACGACTACAAGCGCCTGTCGCTCACCGTCTCGTGGACCCGGCGCGGAGTCACAAAAAACGTGAAGCAGACCGGGGTCATCAACAACGAGGCCAGCTCCGCGGGTCCGGACGTGGAGTTCACGTCGCAGCCCAGCAACCCGGTCACGGTTGCTGTTTCGAACCTCAAGTTCGGGGTCAAGGCCGAGGACGACGCGGTCGCCATCCGTTTCGCGGTGGACGGCGTCGAGCTCGACAGCGTGACGGGCACGACAACGGCGCTGTTCGCATGGGACATCGACACGGGCTCGACCCACGTGAACGACGGGACCTACGTCGTCAGCGTCACGGCTTTCGACGCCGCCGACACGCCGGGACCGACCCGTTCACTGACGATCCGCCTCAACCGGGATGCGCCGCTGGCCCCGCAGGACGTGTTCGGCGGCTGGAACCCGCGCATCGGCTTCGCGGATGCGAACGACATCGTGGAGATCCAGTGGGCACGTAACGACGAGCCCGACGTCAAGGGATACCGCGTCTACCGCGTCATTGGGCTGAGCACCTCCATCGTGCCCGGTTGCGACTTCACGGGAGATCCGGGTTCACCATCCGTAACCGAATGCCGCGACCTGAACCCGCCCCTCGGCGCATCGGTCTACTTCGTACGGGCACTCGACGAGGATCCATCGGACGGCTCGTTGCGAGAGGGCGCCAACTCCGCGCCCCTCACCGCCGTCCAAGCGAGCACGCAGCCGGAGCAGCCGCCGACGCTCACAGCGACCGTGGACGGGGGCGACGTCCTGCTCAACTGGGATCCGGCGCCGGCGGCCAGCCCGCCGTACGCGGGCTCTGACGTGATCTTCTACCGTGTTTACCGCGACGGCAAGACGCTCGCGGACCGGGTCGCCCGCACGAGCCAGGACGTGTTGACCTCCTTCAGGGACAGCGGCGGGGCGACCGGTAGTCACACCTACTACGTGACCTCCGTGGACGAGAACTTCTCCGAGTCGGCGCCGCTGGGCCCCGTGTCGGCGCCATGAGAATCGCTCGCGAACAGGACGGGCTCTCGCTGATCGAGCTGCTGGTGGCGATGTCGCTCATCACGGTCGTCGTCATGGCCACGATGACGGCGTTCGTCTCGTTCAACAAGAACGAGCGAATCAATCGCCTGCACAACGAGTCCACCGACCAGGCGCGCCTGACGATCGAGCGCCTGTCGAGCCAGCTGCGCAACCTTGCAAGTCCGAAGGACAATCACCCGGAGGCCGTCGAGAAGGCGGAGCCGTTCGATCTCGTCTTCCTCACGGTCGACGCCGTGAAGCCGACGGGGTCCGCCAACGCCCGCAACATCAAGCGCGTCCGCTACTGCGTCGGCGACGTCAGCGGTGGCAAGGCGTCGCTGATCCGCCAGCAGCAGACCTGGCAGGACCCGAATCCGCCGCCGTCCTACTCGACCTCCGGGTGCCCGAACGCCAGCTGGAACAACAGCACCGTCGTGGCCTCGGACGTCGTCAACACGGCACAGGGGACACCGCCGGCCGTGTTCACCTACACGCCGGACGCGACGCCGGTATCCGAGATCTCCGCGATCCGGGCTGAGCTGATGGTGGACACGAATCCCGGAGCGCTGCCGCGGGCCGTGAGCCTCGGCTCGGGGGTCTTCCTGCGCAACCAGAACCGGATTCCGACCGCGTCGTGCACCGCCATCGCGGCAGGCACGGGCAAGCAGATCGCCCTGAACGGCTCGGCATCCAGCGATCCGGAGGGCTTCAACTTGAAGGAGTACCACTGGATCGTGAACGGCGTGGAGAAGAAGACGGGTGTGGTCGCGCTCTGGGACGCCCAGACCAACGGCACCTACAACGTCCAGCTGACGGTCAAGGACCAGGGCGACCTGACGGCGACGGCAAGCTGCGATCCAGGGACGGTGACCTTCCCGTGAGACGACTTTTGAAGCAGGAGCGCGGCACCGCGATCGTGGTGGCGATCGCGCTCATGACCATGATGACCGTGGTCGGCCTGGCGGCCTACTCGTTCGTCGACACTCAGCAGGTCGAGTCGATGCGAGAGCGCCAGCGCGAGTCCTCGTTCAACCTCGCCGAGGCGACGCTCAACTCGCAGTCGTTCGTCCTGTCGCGACGCTGGGCGGGATCGGCCACGGCCTACGCCAACACCACCCCGACGTGCTCGAACACCTCGGCGCCGGCGCTCTACTGCCCGGATCCGGCCCAGTTGAGCGCTGCCTACAACACTCCCGACTACGCCACCGGGTCCACCTGGAAGACGACGGTCTGGGACGACGTGAGCGGACCGTTCTACAACGCGACCGCCGTCGAGGCCACCACTACCCCACACTGGGACCAGAACGCCAACAGGCGCGTCTGGGTCAAGGCCGAGACCACCGTTCGAGACCGCCGGCGGACGCTCGTGGCGCTCGTCCAGGTGCAGGAGCACATCGAGTTCCTGCCCAAGAAGGTCATCATCGCCGGCCAGTTCGAGCTGACTCCGAACGGCAACGGCGTCTACATCCAGACCGTCCCGGACGCGACGAGCGACCACAAGGTCACGCTGCGCTGCAATATGAGCACTCCGGGATGCTCCGAGTACACCCCCGACAAGAAGAATCCGCAGCTCGACCCGCCCGGCGCGATCGAGGGCCAGCAGTTCGTTGGGGAGGACGCGCTCTCCGACGACACCAAGGAGCGCCTCAAGGAGCGGGCCATCGCGGACGGGCACTACTTCCAAAACGTCTGCCCCACGGATGAGCAGCTGACCGGCAAGGTCGTCTGGGTCGAGGGTTGTCCCGAGGGCAAGTACACGAAGAACAACGTCTGGAACGCCCAGGGCGCCAGCGGCATCCTGATCTGGGCCGACGGCGTACTCGAGCTCGGCGGCAAGTCCGACTTCTGGGGAATCGTCTACCACCTCAACAACGACAACAGCAGCGACAACGAGGTGCTTCGCCTGCGCGGCGGCTTGACGATTCATGGCGGGGCCTTCGTGGACGGCCCGGGCGGGATCGACGTCGGGTCCAACCGGGTCAACATCACGTACGACGAGGGTGCATTCGTCGGCGTGAGCTCGTACGGCAGCGCCAGCATCGTCCAGAACTCCTGGCGCGACATCAGCGGCGGTTAGAGTGTCCGGCGTGAGCCGGGAGGCACGCCAATAGCCGCGGCGGTCGCGCTGACCGGCGTCGTCGGCGCGGTGCTGGGCAGCTTCCTGAACGTCGTGATCCACCGCCTCCCGCTCGGCGAATCGGTGGTCAGCCCGCGCTCGCGCTGCCCGAGCTGCGGCACACAGATCGCCGGCTACGACAACGTGCCGGTGCTGTCGTGGCTCCTCCTCCGTGGCCGCTGCCGGCACTGCGGCGCCACGATCTCGCCGCGCTATCCCGCGGTCGAGCTGCTCACGGCGCTGGCGTTCGTGGCCGTGGTGCTCGTGCGCGGGTTCGACGACGACCTCGTCCTCGAGCTGCCGTTCGTGGCCGCACTGATCGCGCTGGCGGGCATCGATCTCGACCACAAGCTGCTGCCCAACAAGATCGTCTACCCGCTCGCGGCGTGGGGCGTGGTGGGCACTCTGATCGCCGATCGCTCGGACCTGGTCGAGCACCTGATCGCCGGCGCCGGCGCGTTCCTCTTCCTGTTCGCCGCGGTCCTCGCCTACCCGCGCGGGATGGGGATGGGGGACGTGAAGCTGGCCGGCGCCATGGGCCTCTACCTGGGCGTCGCGGTGATCCCCGCCATGCTCGTGGCCTTCCTCAGCGGGTCGGTGGTCGGCATTGCAATCCTCGCGCGCGAGGGAGTGTCCGCGCGCAAGAAGGCGATCCCGTTCGGGGTCTTCCTGGCCCTCGGAGGGCTTGTCGGAGTGCTTGCAGGGCCGGAGCTCGTGGACCTGTACGAGGACAACTTTCTCGCAGGCGTCCAGCCGATCTGGACATTCGCGGCCCTGCGTTAAGGCTGTCCAGCCGAAAGCCGATACCGGTGTGGAACGCCCATGGCCCTTTCCCTCCGCAAGAGCTCAAGTACGGGCGGCGTCGGTCTTGATATCGACGGCCGCTACGTCGCCGCTGCCCAGGTAGACGGTGGACGCGTCGTGCGCGTCGCCAGCCAGGAGCTGCGGCACGGACTCGTGACCGACGGCGAAGTCGTGAACCGCGACGAGCTGGCGGACGCGCTCCGCAACTTCGTCCAGGAGGCCGGGCTGCCGAAGTCCGTCCGCCTCGGCGTGGCGAACCAGCAGATCGTCGTCCGCGTGATCGAGCTCCCGCACATCCAGGACGAGAAGCAGCGCGACGCCGCGGTCCGCTTCCAGGCGGCCGACGCGATCGCGATGCCGCTCGACGACGCCGTGCTCGATCACCAGATCGCCGGCTACATGGAGGCGCCGGACGGCGCCCCGCGGATGCAGGTCGTCGTCGTGGCCGCGCGCCGCTCGATGATCGAAGGACTGCTCGAGGCGGCGAAGAAGGCCGGCCTCAAGCCCGAGGGCATCGACCTTGACGCCTTCGCGCTCGTTCGCGTGCTCGCGACCGCGACTCAGAACGACGCGGACGTCGGCGCCCGGGTCTTCTGCCACCTGGCCGGGGTCAGCAACCTCGCGATCGCGGTGGGAACGAACTGCTTCTTCACCCGCCCGCTCGCAGCCGTGTGGGACGACGCCGACGCGGCGTCCCGGCTCGCGGACGAGGTGCGGCTCTCGATCGACTACTACATGACGCAGGCGCAGGCGAAGCCGGTCGGCGAGGTCGTGGTCTCCGGGCCGGGGTCCAGTGACGAGTCGCTCGTCGAGAGCCTTGGTCACCACCTCGGGCTGCCGACCACCGTTGCCGCCCCGCTCGGGCTTCTCGATCCGTCCGGCGTCGCCGGCGGCGAGGATCCGCATCGCTACACCGTCGCGGCGGGTCTTGCCATGGGGGCGGCGGCATGAAGGCCGTCAACCTCATCCCGACCGAGCAGCGCCGGGTGCGCTCCACGGGCAATCGCTCCGGCAGCGCCTACGTGCTGATCGGCGTGCTCGCCACGCTCCTCGTCATGGTCGCCGCGTACGTCTTCACGGCGGGCAACGTGACGGACAACGAGAACAAGGCCGCCGCCGCCAAGGCCGAGGCCGACCAGCTCGAGGCCCAGGTGGCGCAGAGCAAGTCGTTCACGAACTTCTCCCAGATCAAGCAGACGCGGCTCGCGTCGGTCAGCACGATCGCCGAGACGCGCTTCGACTGGGAGCGCATGCTGCGCGAGCTCTCACGTGCCATGCCGGCCGGCAGCTGGCTCCAGGCCTCGGACGCGTCCGTGGGCGGCGGGGCCGCGGGAGGCGACACGGCCGAGACCTCGACCACGACGGCGGCACCCGCCGGGCCGAGCGCCACCCTCACGGGCTGCACCCCGAACCAGTCGGATGTGGCCAGGATGATGGTGCGCCTGCGGCAGATGCACCGCGTCACCGACGTGGTCCTGAACCAGTCGAGCACCGAGGTCGGCGAGCAGGGCGAGGTGACCGCGGACAGCTGCGGGACCTACTACACGTTCGACGTGACCGTGAGCTTCGCGGTCACCGAGCCGGCCAACCGAGGCCCCGCGCGGCGAGACGCGCGTGCCCGCGTCGCTCGGAGGTGGGTCATGAACCTGACGGAGCGCGATCGCAAGATTGCCCTGGTGATCATTCCCGTCGTCGTGGTCGCCGTCTACTGGTTCCTCCTGATGGCGCCGAAGCGCGAGCAGGCGGCCAAGGCCTCGAAGGACGTGGCCGAGCAGACCGAGCGGCTCGACGCTGCGAAGAGCCAGGCCCGGGCCGCCAAGGACGCTCAGACCGACTTCGCCTCGGACTACACCGAGATCGTCCGCCTGGGCAAGGCCATTCCCGCGGGCGTGGACATGCCCAGCCTGATCGTGCAGATCGACCGTGCCGCCGCGGGGACCGGTATCCGGTTCACCCGCATGGGGACCGGCCCCCGCACGCCGCTTGTGACCGCCGCGCCTGCCCCCACGGGCACCGAAGCCGAAGGCACGACGCCCGCCGACGGCAGCACGCCGCCGGCCGATGGCGCGACGCCGGCCGCCGATGCCGGTGGCGCCCCGGCGCAGACCGCGCCCGGAAGCGCCGTGGAGAGCGCCAACAACACCGCGCAGGACGCCGCTCAGGCCTCGGACGCCGCGACCCAGTCGGGCGTGGACACCCAGACCTCGACCTCCACCGGAGGCGGCGGACTGCCTGTCGGCGGCGGAGCCGCGCCGAGCAGCACGGGCGCGCCCGCGGCCAACCCCGCCGGTCTCGAGACGGTGCCGCTCGAGCTCGAGTTCGTCGGCAACTTCTTCAGCCTCGCGGACTTCTTCCACGACATCAAGCGCTTCGTCCGGGTCGCCAACAACAACGTGCTGGTGAGCGGCCGCCTGATCACCGTGGACGGCGTGCGGTTCGCGAGTGAGCCGGAGCTCTTCCCCCGGATCCGGGCCGAGGTCACGGCCACCGTCTACCTCTCGCCGAAGATCGAGGGCACCACCGCGGGCGCCACGCCCACGGGTCCTGCCCCGGCGCCAGGCACGGAGACGACGCCGACGACCACGCCGCCCAGCTCCAGCCCAGCCCCGACCGCGACTGCGACCCCCTAGGCGATCACCATGAAGCTCTTCCTCCTAGATCTGTGGCAAGACCTCCAGGCGAAGCGCCTCTGGCCGGTGGCCGCGGTGCTGCTGCTGGCGCTCGTCGCGGTCCCCGTGGTGCTCTCGAAGTCCTCTGAGACGCCGCCGGCGGCGCCGGTGAAGACGGCCCGCAAGGCGCCCGATCCCAAGGACCTCAAGGCGCTCGCGAGCGTCAAGCTGACCGAGACCGACGAGTCGCGCGGATCCTCGCTCGACACCTTCGACCCGAACAACCCGTTCCGGCCGCCCGCGGCGATCGAGAAGCGCACCCGCCAGGATGCGGAAGGCGCCCCCTCGACGGCCACCAGCGGCGGGACAGGCGACGACGCCGGCTCAGGCGGCGGCTCGACCGGCGACGACGGCGGCACGACGGGCGGCGGCGACACCGGCTCCACCGGCGGCGGCGACACCGGCTCGACCGGTGGCGGCACCCCGACCACGACCCAGTACCGGTACGTGGTCGACCTGACCTTCACGGTGAACGGGCGCAGGCGCCACGTCAAGAGCATGGAGCGACTCGAAATGCTCCCGAGCGAGGCATCGCCGCTGCTCCTCTTCCTGGGCGTCTCGGCGAACGCCGGCAACGCGGTGTTCCTGGTCGACTCGACGCTCGACGCCGCGGGCGAGGGCAAGTGCAAGCCTCGCGCCTCGGAATGCGCCTTCCTGTACATCGGGGCGGGCTCGGAGCACGAGTTCACCAACGAGGAAGGCGACTCCTACACCCTCCGCATCGACGAGATCCGGAAGGTGAAGGTGGGCGCCAGCGCGGCCGCGAGCAGGCGGCGGGGCAAGACCGCCCGCGCGGCGATCGGCTCGCCCGTCGCAAGCCGCCACTTCGTCTCACCGCTCGCCGACCTCGTGACCGTGTCCAGCGGCGGCGACGCAAACTCAACCGATCATCAGGACCGTCGATAGGGGTATGGGCATGCGCCGTGTTCTCTTCATCTGCTTGCTTGCGCTCTCCGCGGCCCTGGTGGCCGTGCCCGCCGCATCCGCGGCGCCGGCGCCCGATCCGAGCATCACTCGTGTGACTCCAATGCGCGTGAGCGTCGGCAACCTGCTGACGGTCCGCGGACGTCACTTCAAGGCGCAGCGCCTCCGCAACACCCTGATCTTCCGGGGTCCCGACGGCCGCACGGCCTTCGCGAAGCCGCGCCGGGCGACCACGACGAAGCTCGTCGTGCGCATCCCCGCCGCGGTCTCTCGCCTCCTGCGCGTCTCCGGCAGCAGGCAGCGCCCGACGCGCCTGAAGCTGCGCGTGCTGAGCGCCCGCAAGTTCAGCAAGTTCACCACGCGCCGGCTCTCGCCGGTCGTGACCGGCGCCGGCGACGGCGACGGTGGCGGCGGCGGTGGCGGCACGCTGACCGTCTGCAACAGCAGCGCGGACCACGACGGCGACCTCCTGGCGAACAGCCTCGAGCTCACGATCGGCACGGACCCCTGCCTGGCGGACACCGACAAGGACCAGATGTCGGACGGCTGGGAGTACTGGTCGGCCAAGGACCTCAACGTCAAGGCCGTGCCGTACCCGGGCGAGAAGCCCTTCCCGAACGCCCTCGACCCGTCGGACGGCGCGAGCGACGGCAAGTTCAGCGCCATCGACTTCGACGGCGACGGCCTGACGACGCTCGAGGAGTACCGCGCCTGGCGCGTAACGGGCAGCTCGCTCGACCTGAGCAAGGCCGGCGGCCTCGACCTCGAGTCACCGCTCGGCTACAGCGACGGCACGAAGTACAGCCGCGCCAGCGTGGTGCCGCCCGTGCCCGCCTGGACCGGACCCGCCTTCGGCCTCGCCGCACCGGCCTACGCCTTCCCGGCCACCTACGACCTCCACAGCGACGGTCCGTGGCGCGACGACGAGCGTGACGCGGACGCCGACGGAATCGCCAACTACCTCGAGTCCGCGCGCGGTCCGGGCCGGCCGATCTGGTGGGTGGGCTTCTACGCCCAGGACGCCATGAAGGCCGAGCCGTGGCCGAAGCTCACCTGCGGGCAGGAGTTCGGTGCCTTCGACGCTCGCCCGTTCGCGGAGCTCGACATGGCGGACCCCGACGTCGACGGCGACCTGCTGCTCGACGGCGAGGACGACCAGGACAACGACGACTACAACAACATCTCCGAGATCTACGAGGTCAAGAAGGACCTCGACGGGGACGGCGGGTTCCTGTGCGGCGGCAACGTCTACCCGAGCGTCGATCTCGACCCGGGCCCGGCGAACGACCCGCACGGCATCAACGCCTTCAACCCGTGCGCGCCCAACCCGAACTCCCGCACCTGTCACGACTGGAAGCCCTTCAGCTAGCACCTCCAGCAGTCCCTCCTCCAACCTGGCGCCCGCACCCTCATAAGTAGGGTGTGGGCGCCATGTCGTTGCGCTTCGTTACAGCGGGCGAATCCCACGGACCGGGGCTCACCGCCATCGTCGAGGGCCTTCCGGCCGGCCTCGAGCTGCGCCCGGAGGACATCGACCGGGACCTCGCCCGGCGCCAGCTCGGGCACGGCCGCGGCGGGCGCATGAAGATCGAGAAGGACCGCGCGCAGGTCACCGCGGGCGTCCGTCACGGGCGCACGCTCGGCAGCCCGGTGGCGATGTGGATCGAGAACCGCGACTACCAGAACTGGGAGGAGCGGATGAATCCCTGGCCGGTGGAGGCCGAGGTGGACGAGGTGCACCTGCCTCGCCCGGGCCACGCGGACCTCGCCGGCATCCAGAAGTACGGGCACACGGACGTGCGCAACGTGCTCGAGCGCGCCTCGGCCCGCGAGACCGCGGCGCGGGTGGCCGCGGGCGCGCTCGCCAAGACCTACCTCCGGGAGTTCGGCGTGGAGGTCCGCTCGCACGTTACGCGGATCGGCACCGTCACGGCCCCGGCCCCCGAAGGCCTGAGCGCGGCGGACTTCGAGGGCGTGGACGAGTCGCCCGTGCGCTCGCTGGACGCCGCCGCGAGCGAGGCGATGGTGGCGGAGATCGACGCGGCGCGGAAGGCGAACGAGTCACTCGGGGGCGAGTACGAGGTGATGGCGTTCGGGCTCGTGCCGGGCATCGGCTCGCACGTCTCCTGGGAGGAGCGGCTCGACGGCCGGCTCGCGCAGGCGATCATGTCGATCCAGGCGCTGAAGGGCGTGGGCATAGGCGACGGCTTCGCGCTGGCCGAGCGTGTGGGCTCGAAGGCGCACGACGAGATCTTCTGGTCGGACGAGCGCGGCTACAACCGCGAGACCAACCGCGCCGGCGGGATCGAGGGCGGTATGACCACCGGCGATCCGGTGGTGGTGGTCGGCGCGATGAAGCCGCTCCCGACGCTCACCAAGCCGCTGCGCTCGGTGGACACCGAGACCAAGGAGCCGGCCCAGGCGCTGCGCGAGCGCACCGACTCCTGCACGGTGCCGGCCGCCGGCGTGGTGGGGGAGGCGATGGTGGCGCTCGTGCTCGCCGCCGCCTACCTCGAGAAGCTCGGCGGCGACCACATCGACGACGCGAAGGCCGCGCTGAGGGCCTACGAGGAGCGCATCGGCTGGAGGCGCGCATAGCCCTCGTGCTCGTCGGCTTCATGGGGGCCGGGAAGTCCACCGGCGCCCGCTCGCTCGCCGCGGAGCTCGGCGCCGAGCCGCTCGACTCCGACCGCGAGCTCGAGCAGCGGCTCGGCGAGCCGGTCGAGTCCTTCTTCGACAGGGAGGGCGAGGAGGCGTTTCGCGCCCGCGAGGAGGAGCTCGTGCTCGAGCTGCTCGGGCGGCCGGATGCCGCCGTGCTCGCGCTGGGCGGCGGGGCGCTCGGCTCGGAGAGCGTTCGCGCGGCGCTGGCATCGCACACCGTCGTTCACCTCGAGGTCGAGCCCGAGGAGGCCTGGCGGCGCGCGTCCGGGAAGGGGCGGCCGCTCGCGCGCGACAGCGGGCGCTTCGCGCAGCTGCACGGCGACCGCGCGCCCGTCTACGAGTCGGTGTCCGACGCGCTGCTGCCGCCCGGCGACCGCGACGCCCTGCGGCGCGCCCTGCCCGCGCTGCGCGCGCTCGCGGACGCGCCCGCCGGCACGCGCCTCGTGTGGGCCTCCTCGTCGTCCGGCGAGTACCCGGTGTTCCTGGGCCACGGACTGATCGGGTCCGGCTTCTTCTACCCGGGCGACGGCCGCCGGGTGGTGGTCACGGACGAGAACGTGGCGCGCGCGCAGCCCTTCGAGGGCCACGAGCGGATCGTGACCATGGCCGGCGAGGAGCACAAGTCGATTCACGCCGCCGAGTTCGTGCTGCGAGCCCTGGCGGAGGCCGGCGCGGAGCGCGGCGACATCGTGGTGGCGGTGGGCGGGGGAGTCGTGGGTGATCTCGCCGGCTTCTGCGCCGCGGTCTACCAGCGCGGGATTCGCCACGTGCAGGTGCCGACCACGCTGGTGGCGCAGGTGGACTCCGCCTACGGCGGGAAGACCGGCGTGGACCTGCCCGAGGGAAAGAACTACGCGGGCGCCTTCCATCAGCCGTCTGCGGTCCTCTGCGACCCGGCCGCGCTCGAGACGCTCCCACGCGAGGAGCTCGCCGCCGGCTACCCCGAGGTGGTGAAGACCGCGCTGATCGCCGGCGGCCCGCTGTGGGCGCGGGTGCGCCAGGGCGGTGAGGTCGACGCCGAGGTGATCCTCGGCTGCATCCGGACCAAGCTGGGCGTGGTGGCCGAGGACGAGCGCGACGACGGCCGCCGCCAGGTGCTCAACCTCGGCCACACGATCGGCCACGCGATCGAGTCCGCCACCGGCTACACGCGCTACCGGCACGGCGAGGCGGTCGCCGTGGGCCTGCTCGCGGCGCTGCGGCTCTCCGGGCGCGACGCGCTGAGGACGGAGGTGGCGGAGCTGCTCGGCGCGCGCGGCCTGCCGGCGTCGTTCCGGGGCGCCTCCGTGGACGACGTGGTGGAGCTGGTCGGGCGCGACAAGAAGCGCTCCGGCGGGCGGGTACCGTTCGTGCTCGTGGAGGCTCCAGGAGAGGTCAGCCCGGGTCACGAGGTCGATGCCGGCGACCTGCGCGCCGCCGTGGAGGAGGTGCACGCCGAGTGAGGCACCGCATCGACGTGATGCACGGCGTGAACTTCGACGTGCTCGGCAGCCGCAACGCCGACCACTACGGCGGGCTCACGCTCACCGAGCTCGAGGTGAAGGTGAAGGGCTTCGCGCGAGAGCTCGGGATGGCGGTGAGCTTCTCGCAGACGAACCACGAGGGCGACTACTGCGAGCGGCTCCACCGCGCCGGCGAGAGCGCGGACGGGCTCGTGCTCAACCCCGGCGCGTGGACCCACTACTCGTACGCGATCCGCGACGCGCTCGAGGTGGCCGGGCTCCCGGCGGTGGAGGTGCACCTCTCGGCCGTGGACCACCGCGAGGAGTGGCGCCGCACCTCGGTGATCCGCGACCTCTGCATCGGGCGCGATCCAGGGCAGGGGCGTGGAGGGCTACCGCGACGCGCTCGCGATGCTGAAGGAGCGGCTCGAGGGGTGAGCAGGAGCGACCGGCTGGTCGAGCTGCTGCGGGCCCGGGAGCTGGACTCGCTGCTCGTCACCGACCTGACGAACGTCCGCTACCTGACGGGCTTCACCGGAACCAACGGGGCTGCCGTCCTCACGCCTGAGGAGCGGTTCCTCTTCACGGACTTCCGCTACGTGGAGCAGGCGCGCTCGCAGGCGCCGGAGTACGAGCTCGTGGAGGCCGGCCGCGACATGCTCGGCGCCATGGCGGGGCGGCTGCGCGGGCGCGCGGGGTTCGACGACGAGCACCTGAGCGTCGCCGCGCACGGGAAGCTCGGCGAGCGCTTGCCCGACGGCGTGGAGCTCGTCCCGGCCGGCGGCGTGGTGGAGGAGCTGCGCGCCGTCAAGGAGGCCTCGGAGGTGGCCGCGATGCGCGCGGCCGCGGAGCTCTCGAGCGCCGCCTACGAGTCGCTGCGTGAGCGCGGGCTGGCCGGGCGCACGGAGCGCGAGGTTGCGATCCAGCTCGCCCGCTTCATGGAGGACTCGGGTGCGGAGGGGCCGTCGTTCCCGCCGATCGTGGCCGCGGGCGAGCACGGGGCGCGTCCGCACGCGGTGCCGCGCGACGTCGAGATCCCGAAGGACACGCTCGTGGTGATCGACATCGGCGCGCTCGTGGACGGCTACTGCTCCGACTGCACGCGCACGCTCGCCACCGGTTCGATCGACGACGACGCGCTCGCGATCTACGAGTTGGTGCGGGGCGCCCAGGCGGAGTCGCTCGCCGCGGTCAGGGCCGGCGCGGCGTGCAGCGAAGTGGACGCGGTGGCGCGCGAGATCATCGACGCGGCCGGCCACGGGGAGCATTTCGGCCACGGCCTCGGGCACGGCGTGGGGCTCGAGGTGCACGAGGCGCCGCGCCTCGCCAAGACCGCGGAGGGCGAGCTGGCGGCGGGCAACGCGGTGACGGTGGAGCCGGGCGTGTACGTGCCCGGCCACGTGGGAGTTCGGATCGAGGACCTCGTGATCGTGACCGACGGCGAGCCCGAGATCCTCACGGGCTTCCCGAAGGAACTGGTCACAGTCGGCTGATGGTCCTGGCCGCCCTGGCGGCGCTCGTCGGGGCGGCCGTGCAGTCGGCCACCGGCTTCGGATTCGCGCTCGTGCTCTCGCCGGCGCTGTTCGCGGTGATGGAGCCCACGGAGGCGGTTACGGCGCTGCTGCTGCTCGGCGCCGTCCTGAACGTGCTCGTGCTGCTCGAGGGCCACGACGCCCGCTGGCCGCTGCTGCCGCGGCTGATCCTGCCCGCCCTGCCCGGCCTCGCCATCGGCGCGGCGCTGCTCGCCGCGCTCTCGCGCGAGCCGCTCCAGGTCGGCGTAGGAGTGGCGGTGATCGCGGCGGCGCTGTGGCAGCTGCGCCACCGGGGCGTGGTCCGTGAGGTGCCCGCCGCCGTGGCGGGATTCGCGAGCGGCGTGCTCACCACCTCGATCAGCATCAGCGGGCCTCCGCTGGTGCTCTGGCTGGAGGCGCAGGGGCTGCGCCCGGCCGAGTTCCGCGCCACTTTGGCGGCGCTGTTCCTGGCGCTGAACATCGTGGGCGGGGCGCTCCTGGTGGGCATCGAGGGGAGCGGCGCGGTCGACCTCGGCGAGCTGGCGCCGCTGCTCGCGCTCGTGCTGATCGGCTATGCGCTCGGGGCCCTCGCGTTCCGGCGCCTCGACCAGCGCCGCTTCGCCACGATCGTGATCGCGCTGGTGATCTGCACCGGTGTGGCGAGCGTCCTGGCGGGCTTGCTCTGAGCGCCCGGCCCGGTGCACCGCTGGCGAAAACCTTGAATCGGACCTACGCTCGTTCGACGTATGTCCAACTGTTTTCGGACGGGCGGGGGCCGGCGTTCGGCCCTATTGGCTGCCGCTGTTCTCGGTCCGATGGCGCTCTGGGCGGGCGCCGCGGAGGCGAGCAAGACCGTCACCGCGCGGGCCTCGGTGGCCCGTCCCTGCCACCGCGACATCTCCACATCCCGGACCGGGCGCGTGATCGTCCACCGCAGGGCGCGGGCACGCGCAATCGTGAGCGTGCGCCTGAAGTCGCGCGGCGACTGGGACGTCGCCGTCTTCGGCCGCAAGGGCCGGCTCGTGGCCGGTTCGGCGTCGTTCCGGGGCAACGAGCTCGCCGAGGGCTTCGTCCGCAAGGGTGAGCGCGTGACGGTGCAGGCGTGCCGCTTCCGCGGAAGCGCCGCGACCGCCCGGGTGGGAATCCACTTCACGCGCGTGGCCAAGCGGGCGCGCGGCCGGGTGCAGGTCGTCGACGTGCGCACGCCCAGGCGCGCCGACCGCGATCGCCTCCAGACGCTCGGCCTCGACCTCACCGAGCACGGCGACGCGAACTCGGTGGAGGTCGTGCTGCACGGCAGCGCCGACGTCCGGACGCTGCGCCGCGCGGGCTTCCGCTACTCCGTGCGGATCGCCGACCTGGCGGCGCGGACCCACCGCAACCACCTGCGCGACGTGCAACACGCTCGGGCGACGGCCGCGTCCGGGCTCCCGAGCGGGCGCGACGGCTACCGCCGCCTGCCCGACTACGACCTGGAGATGAAGCGGCTCGCGATGCAGTACCCGTCGCTGGCGCGGCCGATCACGCTCACCCACAGGAGCCTCCTCGGCCGCGACGTGAACGGCATCGAGATCTCCACGGGGGCCGAGAACACCGCGGACGGGAAGCCCGTCTTCCTCATCATGGGCCTGCATCACGCGCGCGAGTGGCCCTCTTCGGAGCACACGATCGAGTTCGCCTACGACCTGTTGCGGGGCTACGGCAAGGATCCGCGCACGACCCAGCTCGTGCGGGACACGCGCACCATCGTGGTGCCGATCGTGAACCCGGACGGGTTCAACATCTCGCGCGAGGCCGCGCTGCTCGGGGACTTCTCGCTGTTCGACTACGAGATGAAGCGCAAGAACTGCCGCATCTCGGCGCATACGCCGCAGAAGTACGCGCGCGGGAGCTGCGAGGACAACAAGGCGGGTCGCCTGCGCGGCACCGACCCCAACCGCAACTACGGCGGACTCTGGGGCGGCTCCGGCGCAAGCACCAGTTGGGCGGACGACACCTACCGCGGCGATGAGCCCTTCTCAGAGCCGGAGGTGCGGAACATCCGCGAGCTGGTGTCGTCGCGCCAGGTCACGAACCTGATCACCAACCACACCTACTCGAACCTGATCCTGCGGCCGCCGGGCGTGGCCGACTTCGGGTTCCCGCTCGAGGAGCCGACCTACCGCGCGCTGGGCGCCTCGCTCGCGGTGCACAACGGGTACTCGAACGACCCCGGCTTCGGGCTCTACGACACCACCGGCAGCACCGAGGACTGGTCGTTCTGGTCCACAGGCGGCTTCGCGTTCACCTTCGAGATCGGCGCCGACGAGTTCCACCCGCCCTACGCGAGGGGCGTCGAGGCCGAGTACCTCGGGCTGCCGCCGGCCGCCGGCGCCGGCAAGGGCGGCAACCGTGAGGCGTACTTCACGATGCTCCAGGCCACCGCCGACACGGCGCTCCACTCGGTGATCGAGGGCTCGGCGCCCCCCGGCTCCCACCTGCGCATCTCGAAGACCTTCCAGACCTCGACCTCCCCGGTGTGGGAGGACGACCTCGGCGACGTGATCGGCGATTCGATCCAGTTCACGGACACGCTCTCGTCCGAGCTGAAGACCACCGGCCAGACGTTCAGCTGGGACGTGAACCCGTCCACACGGCCGCTGGTCGCCGGCCGCCACGGCCGCGACCCGACCGGTCCGCCGCAGGCCCCGATCGCGCTCGAGAACCCGCCCGGGATCCCGGCGGAGAACACCGTCTACCCGCCCGACCCGCCGTACGAAGCGATCCCGTTCACCGTGAAGGGACCCGCCGACGGCGTCGACAACGGGCGCCTGACCGTGCACATCCAGTGGGAGAGCCCGGACACCGACTGGGACATCTACCTGATCGGCCCGAACGGCCAGATCGTCGCGCAGTCGGCCTCGTTCGGCGACACCGACGAGGACGCCTCCCTGTTCGACCCGCCGCCGGGCAACTACACGCTGCACGTGGTCAACTACGACCAGGTCATGAACACGCCCGACGACTGGAGGGGCGGGACCGTGAAGTTCAGCTCGCCCACCCCGAAGATCGAGACCGGGACCAAGGAGAGCTGGACCCTCACCTGCCTCGACGCGAACGGCCGCCCGAAGGCAAGCACCAAGGTAACTGTGGGCCGCGGCCAGCGCGCCAACGTGGGCAACGCCTGCTCGCCTGAGAAGTAGCCCGCCCGCGGAGCGCCTCGCGCCGGCGCCGCCGCCCCGAACGACCGCATTGAGGGGGCTGCGCCCGTCAGGTGGCAGAGAAACGTTGCGGAAAACGCAACGATTTTCTGCCACCCGGCTCCGGGCTGCCCGTCAATGCTGTCTTTTCGAATCGCAGCACGCACCCGCGGCAAGCGGCCTTGCACGCCGCCGACCCGGATGCGAACATGTGTTCGGTCATGGTGATCTGCGTCCTCTACCCGCGCTTCGAGCTCCTCGCGGCGCTCGGCGACCGCCGCGCTCTGCTCTCGGAGCCGGCCGCGCTGGCGCCCGAGGCCGGGCGCGAGCAGGTGGTGGGGGAGGTGTCCGCTCCGGCCGAGGCGTTTGGCGTGGTGCGCGGGATGCGGTTGGGAGAGGCCATGTCGCGCTGCCCGTCGCTGCGGCTCGTGCCGCCGGACCCCGAGGGCGTGCGCTCGCTGTGGAGCACCGTGCTCGACAGGCTGGAGGGGATCGGGGCCGAGCTGGAGTCGGACCACGCGGGAGCGGCGTTCTTCGTGGCCGGGGGGCTCGAGGGAATTCACGGGGGTGACCTCGCGGGCGTGCTGGCGGCGGCCCGCCGCGCGCTAGGAGCAGGCGCCCGCTTCGGCGCCGCGCCGAGCCGCTTCGCCGCGCACGCGGCGGCGATCCAGGCGCGGCCGCGGCGGCGAGGCTCCGGCGCCGCCCCCGGCGCATCGCGCTCGCCCCTCAATGCCGTCGTTATCGAGCCCGCCGGAGCGCGCGACTTCCTCGCTCCCCTGCCCGTCGGGTTGCTGCGCACCCGTCCCGAGTTACAGGCGCTGCCCGAGGTGCTCGAGCGGCTCGGTATCCGCACGCTCGGAGAGCTGGCCGCGCTGCCCTCGCGCGCGGTGGCCGAGCGCTTCGGCCACCCCGGGCTGCTCGCGCTCGACCTCAGCCGCGGGCGTGACACCCCGCTGGAGCCGCGCCGCCCTTCGGAGCCGGTGGTCGAGCGGCTCGACCTGCCGGAGGCTGCTTCGGGTCAGCAGCTGGAGCGGGCGCTCGAGCTGCTGATCGCGCGCGTGCTCGCCCGGCGCGAGCGCCGCGGGCGCTCGCTGCGTGCGCTCGCGGTGTCGGCTCGCTTCGTGGCGGGCGGCACCTGGCGCACCGCGGTCACGCTGCGGCACGCGAGCGCCGACCCCGCGCGCATCCGGCTGGCCCTCGCCCAGAAACTGGTCGAGCTGCCGGCGCCGTCGGAGTCGCTGGCGCTCGAGGTGGAGGCGTTCGGCCCGCCTGCGCACGACCAGGGGCGCCTGCTGGACGAGGCGGCCTCGGTGCGGCGCGCGCGGCTCGGCGAGGCGGTCCGCCAGGCGCGCCAGGCTGCTGGGGCTGACGCCGCCCTGCGCGTGCTCGATCTGGATCCCGACTCGCGCATACCCGAGCGCCGTGCGGTGCTCGCGCCGTTTCCGGACGCCGCGCCGTTCCCGGACGCGTCGTGACGCCGGACGAGCGCAGGCGGACACGCCGGCTCGGCACGCCCAAGCCCACCTCCGTGATCCAGGGCGACGGCGGCTCGCCGCGCAACATCGCCGGGAGGGAGGTGGACTGCGTGCGCGAAGAGTGGGTCGTGGAGGATCGCTGGTGGACCGGGCGCCCGCTGCGGCGGCGCTATTTCGAGGTGGTGCTCCTGGACGGGCGAAACGTCGTGGTGTTCCGCGACCTCGTCGGCGGGGGCTGGTTCCTCCAGCGTTCCTGACAGAGCCCGCACTTTGCGAGCAATTCGACCCCGGAACCCGTGAAATTTGGACTTCAGCTGGTGGCGGCTCACGCCGATACAAAACCTGAGTGACCCCCCTCACCAGCCCCCGGGTGCCGGAGAGCCACGCATGATGCGTGCCGGCAAGCTTCCGATGATCGCGCGCCTCGGCACGATGTTCGAGCGCACCGCGGATGTGCGTGACCAGAGGGACCTAGAGGACGTCCTGGAGGACGTCTGCCGCACGATCGCCGACCTGCTCGGCTACCGCGCCGTGGTCGTGAACGTGTACCGGCCGGCCTTCGACGACATGCTCACCTCGGCCGCGGTGGGATCGGAGGAGTCGGTCTCCCAGCTGGTGGGCAAGAGCTCCCCTCGCGAGACCTGGGTGCCGCTGCTCGACGAGCGCTTCCGGCGCCGCGGCGCCTACTTCGTGCCCGGCGGCGAGTTCGACTGGGACGGTCTCGGCGTGGAGAGCTACGTGCCCTCCATCACCGCCAGCGAGGAACCGGACGCCTGGACCGCCGAGGACGCCCTGTTCGTTCCGCTGCGCGACCCCAAGGGCCTGCTGATCGGCGTGATCTCGGTCGACGAGCCCGACACCGGGCGCCGGCCCACCGACGAGGAGCTCGACGCCCTCGTGGCCATCTCCCGGCACGCGGCGCTCGCGCTGCGGATCGCGCAGGACACCGCCAACGACGCCCAGCACCAGCGCATGCTCGAGGGCATCCTGGAGGTCTCGGCGCGCCTCGCGGAGGCCGAGGAGCCGGACGAGATCCTCCAGGCCGTCTGCGACGGGATCCGCGACGCGCTCGGCTTCGACAAGGTTGTGATCGAGCTTGCGCCCACGAGGGCGGCCCCGCTCACGCCGTACGCGGCGAGCGGCTGGGACATGGAGTCGGATGCCGTGAACCACGGCATCTCGCTCGAGACGCTCTCGCCTCTGTTCACAGACGAGTTCGAGGTGGCGGGCTGCTACCTGGTCCCGACCGAGGTGGCCGAGGAGCGGCTGGGGCGCCACCAGGTGGACTACCGCTCGGAGTTGAACGGCCGCGGGCCGCACGCATGGTCGCGCCACTGGCTGCTCGTGCCCCTGGCCGAGCCGCAGGGCCGCACGCTCGGCCTGATCTGGGTGGACGACCCGCGCGACCGGCTGCTGCCGACCCAGGCTCGCCTCCAGGCGCTGCGCCTGTTCGCCAACCAGGCGGTGGCCGCCCTCCAGTCCGCCGACCAGGCGCTGAAGCTCCGCCACGAGGCCACCCATGACGCGCTCACCGGCGTGCTGAACCGGCGCGCGTTCCGCGCGCGGCTGGCGCGCGAGGCCGCGCACGCGGACGCATCGTTCGCGCTGATCCTCTGCGACATGGACAACCTGAAGAAGGTGAACGACTCGCTCGGCCACGAGGCCGGCGACCTCGCCCTGCGGCTGCTGGCGGACGCCCTGCGCACCGGCCTCCGCCGCGACGACGCCTACCGCCTCGGGGGAGACGAGTTCGCCGTGGTGCTGGCCGGCGCGTCCCAGCTCGACGCCGAGCGCGTGGCCATGCGCCTCCAGCACGCGGTCTCGCGCGCCGCGCGCCCGCCGATCGCGACGATCGAGGCGAGCTTCGGCCTGGCGATCTACGAGCCGGGGGAGAGCGCGGACCGGCTCGTGGCACGGGCGGACGCGGTCCTCTACGAGTCAAAGCGCCGCCGCCGCGAAATCGTCGCCTGACCGCTTAAAGGGTCAGACCCCCTTTAGGTTGGTTGAGGGTTGTGCGAACATGTGTTCGTGTCATATGTCGAGCTCCACTGCCACTCGGCCTACTCGTTCCTCGACGGGGCGTCTCATCCGGCCGAGCTGGCGGGGACCGCGGCTGAGCAGGGCCACGGCGCCCTCGCGCTGACCGACCACGACGGGCTCCACGGCGCCATGGAGATGGCGCACGCGCTCAAGCCGCTCGGGGTGCGGCCGATCACGGGCGCGGAGGTCACGCTCGACGACGGCACCCATCTCACGCTCCTGTGTGAGACGCGCGAGGGCTACACGAACCTCTGCCGCCTGCTCACCGCCTCGCACTGGCACACCCGTCGCTGGGCGCGCGAGGGCTGGACGGAGGCCGGCCGCCGCCAGGACCCGCTCGACGGGGAGCCGCACATCTCGCTCGACGACGTCGAGCCGCTCGCCGCCGGGCTCGTGTGCCTATCGGGATGCGCGCGCGACGGCGCGGTGGCCTCGCGCGTGGAGGCCGGCCGCCACGCCGAGGCAGCGGCGGAGGCGCGCCGGCTGCTGCGGATCTTCGGCCCCGAGCGCTTCCGGATCGAGCTCCAGCGCCCCTTCTGGCGCCACGACCGCCGCCGCAACAGGCTGCTCGCGGAGCTGGCCGAGCGGCTCGGGGTGCCCACCGTCGCCACAGGGAACGTCCACGTGCACGCGCGCGACCGGATCGCGCTCCAGGACGCGATGGTGGCGGTGCGGCTCGGCAAGACGCTCGACGAGACCGAGCCCAGCCGGCGCGGCAACTCCTCGCATGTGCTCGCCCCGCCCGAGCGGATGGCGGAGCGCTTCCGGGAGCACCGGGGCGCGGTGGAGGAGAGCGGGCGCCTCGCCGAGCGCCTGCGCTTCGACCTCACCGAGGACCTCGGCTACCGCTACCCCGGCTCGGAGGACCCGGACGCGGACGACAAGCTCGCCGCCCTCTGCCGCGACCGCTTCGAGGAGCGCTACGGGCGCAGCAGCGAGGCCGCCGCCCGGCTGGACGAGGAGCTGCGTGTGATCCGCCACCTGGGGCTGTCCGGCTTCTTCCTGCTCCACCGCGACATGCTCGAGCTCGCCCGTGAGGTGGCCGCGGAGGTGCGCGGGCCGGAGTCGGCGCGCCGCCTGCTGCCGCCGGGCCGCGGGCGCGGGTCGAGTGTGTCGTCGGTCGTCTGCTACCTCACCGGGCTCTCGCACGTGGACCCGATCGCCAACGAGCTGCTGCTCGGCCGCTTCCTGAACGAGGAGCTGACGGCGCTGCCGGACATCGACCTCGACTTCCCGCGCGACATCCGCGACGTGCTGATCCCGCGAGTGCACGACCGCTACGGCCGCGACCGCTGCGCGCTCGTGGCGGCCTTCTCGACCTTCCAGGTGCGCTCGGCGGTGCGCGACTTCGCCAAGGCGCTCGGGCTGCCGCCGGGCGAGATCGAGCGGCTGGCGCGCCAGGTGGACCCCTGGAAGGACCGAAATGACATTACTGACGAGGTACCGCGCGGCGGCTCGCCGCGCTGGGACGCGCTCGTCAAGCTCGCCCACGACGCGTGGGGATTGCCGCGCCACCAGTCGCAGCACCCGGGCGGGATGGTGATCGCGACCCAGCCGCTGATCGACCTCTGCCCGGTCCAGCCCGCCTCCATGGAGGGGCGCCAGATGGTGCAGTGGGACAAGGACTCCTGCGGCGACGCGGGCTTCCTGAAGATCGACCTGCTCGGGCTGGGGATGCTGTCGGCG
This sequence comes from uncultured Thermoleophilaceae bacterium, assembly GCA_963771715.1. Lineage (GTDB taxonomy): Bacteria > Actinomycetota > Thermoleophilia > Solirubrobacterales > Thermoleophilaceae > JACVRW01. The sequence continues at coordinate 67,362 of CAVYUQ010000008.1, read as the reverse complement.
GTCGAGCGCTGCATCGACGAGATCGCGCGCGTGCGGGGAGAGAGGATCGACCTCTCGAGGATTCCCTACGACGACAGGGAGGTCTACGCCCGCATCCAGGAGGCGGAGACCACCGGCGTGTTCCAGATCGAGTCGCGCGCGCAGATGCAGATGCTGAAGCGGACGCGGCCAGAGACGCTCGACGACCTCACCGTGCAGGTGGCCCTCGTGCGGCCAGGGCCGATCATCGGCGGGGCGGTGCACCCCTACATCGAGCACCGCAAGGCGCTGCGCGCCGACCCGAACTTCGAGGTGCCCTACGAGCACCCCTCGCTCGAGCCGGTGTTGCGCGACACGCTCGGCACGATCGTCTTCCAGGACCAGGTGCTCGAGGTGGCGATGGCCTTCGCCGGCTTCAGCGCGGGCGAGGCGGAGGGCCTGCGGCGCGCGATGAGCCGGCGCCGCTCGGAGGCGGCGATCCGCGCCTACGAGGAGAAGTTCCTGTCCGGGGCGGCCGAGCGCGGGGCCACGCGCGAGACCGCCACGACGGTCTGGACCCAGATCGTCGGCTTCTCCGGCTTCGGCTTCCCCAAGGCGCACTCGGCTGCCTTCGGGCTGCTCGCCTACCAGTCCACCTGGCTGCGGGTGCACTACCACCCGGAGTTCCTGTGTGCGCTCCTGAACGAGCAGCCGATGGGCTTCTACCCGCCGGACGCGCTCGTGCACGAGGCCCAGCGGCACGGGGTGGAGGTGCTGCCGCCCTGCGTGGTCAGGAGCGGGGCGGAATGCCGCGTGGAGAACGGCTCGGTGCGAATCGGCCTCGGCTACGTGACCGGCGTGAAGGAGGCCGAGGTGCGCGCGATGGTGGCCGAGCGCGGGGTCGGCTGGCGCTCGCTCGGCGACCTCGCCGGGCGCTCCGGCGCCTCCGCCGAGACGCTCGGCCGGCTAGCGTGGGCAGGGGCCTGCGACGCGCTCGTCGAGGGCCACGAGCAGGGCAGACGCCGCCGCGCGCTCTGGATGCTGGGAGTGGCGGTGCCGGGCACCCAGGTGCCGGAGGGCACCCAGCTCGCCCTCCCGCTGGAGCCGCAGGAGGGGCCCGACCTGCGCGCGCTGAGTGCCTGGGAGCGCATGCTGGCCGACTACGGCTCAACGGGCGTGACGCTGCGCGAGCACCCGCTCGAGCTGATGCGGCCCGCGCTGCCCGCGGACCTCAGCACGAGCACCGACCTCGAGACCCACCCGCACGGCCGGCGCGTGCGCGTGGCGGGCCTCGTGATCGCACGCCAGCGCCCCGCCACCGCCAAGGGCGTGACCTTCATGCTGCTCGAGGACGAGCTCGGCACGATCAACCTGATCATCTCCCCGCCAGTCCACGACCGCTTCCGGCTGGCGGTGCGCTCGGAGCCGCTGGTGCTGGCCTCGGGGAGGCTCGAGCGCCGCGACGGCACCGCGAACGTGATCGTGGACCGGATCGAGCGCCTCGACCGGCCGGACCTGCCGAACGCGCAGGTGACGCACATCGAGCCGCGGCGCGTGTGGTCGAGCGACGCCGGCGAGCTCAGCGCAGTCGTGCCGCGGGCGCACAGCTTCGGCAGGCGCGGCTGAGCTACTCCGAGCGGTTGCGCTTCAGCCAGTCGCCGAACTGCTGGCCGGCCTCGGAGATCGACGAGCCGGCCTGCTGGAAGGCGGCCGAGATCCGCTCGCCATAGAAGGCGCTCGCGGCGTCCGCCTCCTCCCGCGCCGAGCCCTCCTGGCCGACGCGCACGTACTCCCCGCGCACGATCCGGTCGTACTCGCCCTCGTGCACCCAGTCGAGCAGGAGCCGCACGCGGCGCACCGGCATCGGGTGGGTCAGCCGCAGGTCCTGGAACAGCTTGGTCAGCCGCTCGAGCCCGCCGCCGCCCTCGCTGTAGTCCATCCCCTGCGCGATGAACGCGTCCAGATTCAGGTCCTCAGCCGCCTCGCCGGCGGCGATCGTCATCAGCGCGCGGCAGACCGCCGTCGGATCGCGCGTCACGAGGGCCGCGGCGCGGTCGCACGACAGCTCCGCCGCACGGAACCATTCCAGGAGCGCGTACTGGATGGCCAGCAGCGGCAGCCCGGCGAGAAGCGGCAGCCGTGCCGAGGCGCCGATCTGGAGCAGGATCAGAAGCGCGGTCCGGTAGAGCACATGGTCCGAGTGCACGTGCGCCGCCTCGTGGGCCAGCACGACGCGGCGGCCGTCGTCGTCGAGGATGCGGATCAGCTCGGAGTTGAGCAGCACGATCGGCTTGTCGGTGCCGATCGTGTAGGCGTTCGCCAGCGGGAACTGGGTCATGTAGAGGTCCGGCACCCGCTCCATGTCGAGGCTGTGGAAGACCTGGCGGTGCAGGACCCAGATGCCCGGCAGCTGGTCCTGGCCCAGCCGCACCGCCGACCCGAGCGACGCCGCACGCAGCGCGCGCTCGTAGCCGAGCGACACGAGCTTGCGCACCACCTGGTCGAGGTAGGGCACCTTCTGAAGGGCCGCCGTGGCCGCGCGGTCGGCGGGGTGCTGGTACGCGCGGGGCGAGATCCCCTCCAGCTTCCACGCGCCTTCCAAGTGCTCCATCACGCCACGCTACCCGCGGGTGTCGCTTCGCTGCAACAGGACGGCCGCGCCGAAGAGGCCCGCCAGCCACAGCACGATGACCGGATCGACCAAGAGCCCGAGCACCGCGACGAGCACGAGCGGCGCCGCGAATCCAGGCCGGATCGCCCGTTGTGGCTCCCCGGCCCGGCGCAGCTCGCGCTCGATCCCACCCGGCGGGGCACCCGTGAGGACTCGCCAGATCACGCGCCCGTCGCTGTCCGACGGCCCGCCGAGACCAGCTCCGTAGCGGAGCGGCAGCGCGCTCGTCACGAACTGTGCGCTCGCTACGGTCGCCCCGACTCCGCGAATCGGACCCGCTTCCGAAAGCACGCGGACCAGAGCACCGTGGCGATCAGTAGCGTCGCAGCGGGGCCCGCGGCCGCGATCCACGCTTCGTCGCGCGCGTGCCGCAGGCTTGCGGGCTCGTAGGTCGCCGAGCCGCCCAGCAGCCCTGCGCCCCGCGTACTGATCGACACGTCACCGTCGGTCAGCGCCAGAGCGGCGAACGCGTGGGCCGCCTCGTGCAGCAGCACCAGGACAGGGGCCCACGCGACGCTGAGCAGGATGAAGGCCAGCGCGTCGGGCACCACTCAGCAATCGGCACTCCCTTGCAAGACCTTTACCGTGGAAGCCATGGCCGGACGCATCCGAGTCGGGACCTCGAGCTGGGCGGACCCAGGCTTCGTCAAGGAGTGGTATCCGCCGAAGCTGCCCGCGAAGGAGCGGCTGCCCTGGTACGCGCAGCACTTCGACATGGTCGAGCTCAACTCGAGCTTCTACGCGGTTCCGGACCGCAACACGGCCCACTCGTGGGTCGAGGTCACGCCGCCGGGCTTCACGTTCGACGTGAAGGCCCACCGGGCGCTCTCGCGCCACTCGGCGCCGGCCGAGTCGCTCCCGCCCGACCTGCGCGAGCTCCACGGCACCCCCGAGCTTGAACGCGCCCTCGCAGAGCGGCTCGTCGAGGAGACCGCGCCGTTGCGGGACGCCGACCGGTTCGGCACCTACCTGCTCCAGCTCACTCCGGCCTTCTCGCCCAGGAAGCACGAGCTCGAGGAGCTCGACGAGCTTGTCGGGATCCTCGGGCCGCACGGCTTGGCGGTGGAGCTGCGCAATCGCAACTGGGTCGATGACCAGCGTCGCGAGCGCACGCTCGACTGGTTCGCGGACCGCGGCGTGTCCTTCGTGGGTGTGGACGCGCCGCCCGGCGACAACTTCCAGATCATGCCGCCGATCGACGCGGTCACGAACCCGCGCGTGGCCTACCTGCGCGCGCACGGCCGCAACACGCAGGGCTACCTCACCGGCAAATCCGTGGCCGAGCGCTTCGCCTGGCAGTACTCGGACGAGGAGCTGGAGGAGATCGCCGGCAGGGCCACGCAGATGGCCGAGCGGGCGGGGGAGGTGCACGTGGCCTTCAACAACAACCGCGGCGACGATGCGCCGACGGCCGCCCAGCGGTTCCGATCGCTACTGGGCCAGGCGCCCCCCGAGCCGGAGGGCCAGCAGCTCAGCCTCTAGGCGCGGCGCAGCTCGAACCAGACGCGCTTGGCCGGTCCGTCGTGCTTCACGCCCCACGTGTTCGCGAGCCGCTGGACCAGGAACAGCCCCCAGCCGGTGTCGTCGGCTCCAGCCTGCTCCACGCACTCGACGTCGAAGCCCGGACCGGCGTCGGCCACCTCGGTGAGCACGGACCCCTTGCCGACGGCGACCTTAAGCGTCACGAAGTCCGCTGCGGTGTGCCGCACGCTGTTCGTGACCAGCTCGGTCACGAGCAGCCGTAGCGTCTCCATCAGCGGTGGGTCGAGGTCGGCACGCAGCTCCCCGATCGCACGGCGAGCCAATGCCGCCGCCTCCGGCGTTCGCCCGAGTGCCATGCTGAGCCCGTCCTGACCGTGCTCCACGCCCCTGCGCGTTTCTGTGGCCATGCTGCCCGTGTACCCGGGTGGCGCCGAGGCCCAACCCTCCGCATGCCGGATCCCAACGAATGGACGACCCCTTACTCGGCGATGCGCAGCACCAGCACGGCGATGTCGTCCCTCGGGCGCCCGTCCTGGGAGAGCACCGCGGCCTCCTCGACCTTGGCCGCTATGGCGTCGGCCCCGGCGCCGGCGCAGGTGCCGATCAGCTCGGCGAGCCGGCGCTCGTCGATGTGCGAGTCGCCACGGCTCTCGATCACGCCGTCGGTGTAGAAGACGAGCGCGTCGCCGGGCTCGAGCGTCACAGCCCGGTCCTCCAGATCCGGGTCCGGGACCACGCCCAGCAGCGTTCCGGGCGCCCCGACGGCCTCCACGCTGCCGTCCACGCGCAGGAGAAGGGGGAGGGGGTGCCCGCCGGAGGCCAGGCCAACGCGGGCCCCGCGGTCCAGCTTCTCTATGTAGGCGTAGGCGACGGTGCAGAAACGCCGGTCGTTGCGCTGCCGCAGGAGGGCCTCGTTCAGCACCGCGAGGCTGCGGCTCGGCAGCCGTTCGCGCATCGCGGCGGCCCGCAGCGTGTAGCGGGCCAGGGCGGTCACCGCAGCGGCGTCGGGCCCCTTGCCGCACACGTCGCCCATCACCACGGCCCAGCCGCGGTTGCCCGTTTCGAACATGTCGTAGAAGTCGCCGCCCACCTCGTTGCCCTCGCCGGTGGGGCGGAAGCGCGCGGCGGCCTCCACGCCCGGGATGTCCGGCAGCTCGATCGGCAGCAGGCTCTCCTGGAGCGTGCGCGCGATGTATGAGCGCTCGGTGTAGAGCCGCGCGTTGTCGATCGCGGTGGCGCAGCGGCGCGCGAGCTCCTGGGCCAGCTCCACGTCCTGCTCGTCGAAGCGGCGCCCGGAGTTGCCGCTCACGAAGGTCAGCGCCCCGATCGTGCGCCCGCGCGTGGTCATCGGCACGATGATCGCCGAGCGCATGCCGAACTCGGTCAGGATGCGGTAGTGCTCCTCGTCCTGGGCGCCCTCGCGCAGCAGCTCGTCGGGGATCTCGGGATAGAGCTCGGGCTGGCCGGTCCGGATCACCTCGTAGACGCCGGCCGGCGCGTCCGGGGGCGGCGGGTAGCGCCTGCTCATCTCGAGCGCCCACTCGCGCACGTCCGGATCCGCGTGCGCCAGCGCCTTGCGGTCGAGGCCGCCGCTTTCGGTCGCGAGGTCGACCACGACCCAGTCGGCCACCTCGGGCACCGCCAGATTGGCCACCTCCACCAAGAGCTCGTCCGGGTTCAGCGACGAGGCGAGCACCTCCGCGCTGCGGGCCAGGAAGCGCTGACCGAGCTCCGCGCGCTTGTGCGCGGTGATGTCCTCGATCACGTTGATCGCCATGGTCACGTTGCCGTCGTGGTCGCGGATCGGCGTGGCCTTCACGGCCGCCCAGCTCTCCTCACCGGTGCCTCGGACGCGGAAGCGCACCACCGCCTCCGGCGCGTCCTCGCCCGCCAGCGCGCGCCGGCCGGGGAGCGCCTCCAGCGGAAACGGGCGGCGGTCCTCGTCGAGGATGTCGAAGCGGTCCAGGATCGTGGTGATCGGGGCGCTGAGCAGCTCCTCGGTCGAGCCGAAGCCGAGCGTCCGCACCGCGGCGTCGTTGGCGAACAGCAGGCGCCCGTCCGGGCCCTGGGCGGTCACCGCGTCCGCCACGCCCTGGAGGATCGCCTCGAGCTGCCCGCGCGCCTCCTCGCGCTCCTGCTCGGCCTGGAGGCGGGTGGTGATGTCGCGGATCATCCCGGTGAACATCGGCGGGTCCGCCTCCTCGATGCGGTTCACCGCCAGCTCGATCGGGAACTCCTCGCCGTCGGCGCGCATGCCGGTGAGCTCCACGCGCTGGCCCACGATGCTGCTCTCGCCGGTCTCCAGGTAGCGCCGCAGCCCCTCGCGGTGGCGCGCGCGCAGGCTGGGCGGGATCACCAGCTCGGCGAGCTCCTCGCCGACGGCGGCGTCCTCGGTCGTAGCCGAACAGGCGCTCCGCCGCGCGGTTGAACTCCACCACGCGACCCTGGTGGTCGATCGTGATGACCGCGTCCAGCGACGAGTCGAGCACCGCGCGCTTGCGGCTCTCGCTCACGCGCACGGCCTGCTCCGCCCGCAGCGCCTCGAGGAACTCGCCGATCTGGCTCCCCAGCGCCTCGGTGAGGGCGTAGAGCTCCGGGTCCTGCTCGCGGATCTCGCGTGAGAACAGCTCGATCACGCCGAGGCACTCGTCCCCGTTGCTCACCGGGAACGCCATGCCGCCGTAGAGGCCGCCGGCTCGCGCCTCCTTCGTGCGCAGGAAGGTGCCCCTGGCAACCGCATCGCCGAGCCAGACCGGGCGCCCGCCCTCCCAGACCTCGCCCGGCAGGCCATGACCGGGCTCGAACACCATTTCGCTGCTCACGCGCTCGAACTCGCCGGCCTCGACGCCGTCCTCGTGCCACTGGGCCACGCAGTGCAGGCGCTCGTCCTCGCCGATCGACCAGAACTGCGCCACCTCCCGGCCCAGTGGCCGAGCGATGGCCTCGAGCAGCCGCGGCGCGCCGTCCTCGAAGCTCTCGGCGTCCCCAAGCGTGCGCGCGACGCCGTACTGCACCTGGAGGCGCGCCGCGTCACGCTCGCGCTGGGCGCGCAGGCCGGCGATGATCACCGCGAGCAGACCGCCGACCGCGACCACGCCCACTCCCACCAGGTGCTCGCTGCTGCCGAAGTCGTCGGAGCGCAACCCGAGCACGAGCGCGAGCGCCAGCGCCAGCGCGGCCACGGCGGTGGTGTTGCGCGCCGTGGCGCCGGTCGCCGCGATCAGCGGGCCGGCCACCAGGAGCTGCACGAGCATCACCGACGAGCCGACGGCGAGGTCGATCACGGTTACGACGGCGATGGCCGCTAGTGCCGCGAGAAGCATGCGGAAACCGCGGGACCGATCCCCCGAAATCAAGTGCGAGCCCAACTTGGGGCCAGAATACTGCGCTAGAAACCCGGGGATGCCAGATGGAGTCACACGCGTCCGCGCCCCGAACCCGTCGCCCCTGACCCTGGACGGGACGAATACCTACGTGGTCGGGCGCTGGGTCGTCGATCCGGGGCCGGCGCTCCCTTCGCATGTCGATGCGGTGCGGCGCGTCGTTGACGGCAGCATTGAGGGGGTCGTCCTAACGCATTCGCATGCTGATCATTCCGAGGCGGCGGAGTTGTTCGATGCGCCTGCCGTGCTGCCCGGCGACGGCGATGAGGTTGGCCCGTTCCGGGCGCTCGCGACGCCGGGACACTCAGCCGACAGCGTCTGCCTTCTCATGGGCCGGGTCTGCTTCACGGGCGACACCGTGCTCGGGGCGGGCAGCGTGTTCATCGCTCCCGGCGAGGGCTCGCTGTCCGCCTACCTCGACTCGCTGCGCCGCCTTCGCGAGCTCGACCTCGAGCTGATCTGCCCGGGGCACGGCCCCTACGTCCGCGACCCCGCCGCGAAGCTCGACGAGTACATCGCCCACCGGCTCGACCGCGAGCGCCGCCTCCTCGAGGCACTCGACGTCCGGCCTGCGCACCCGCGACGAGCTCCTCGACGCCGCATGGCCCGACGCCCCACCCAACCTGCGCGCCGCGGCCGCGCTGACCCTCGCAGCCCACCTCGAGAAGCTGAGCGAAGAGAACCGCCTCCCGGCCGACGTCCGCTAGCCCCGGGGGCGAAACCCCACGGTTGATCACTTGTGCATGACATGTATGCACAACGTGGAGAGAGTCGGCTGGATCGGGCGATCGGTGACCTCGCGGAGCGCCAGCACGGGGTCGTAACCCGGGCTCAGCTCTTAGAGCTTGGCCTCAATCGCGGCTCGATTACGCACCGAATCGACCTCGCGCGGCTGCGCCCGGTCCACCGCGGCGTCTACACGATCGGGCACCGCCTGCTCAGCAGGGACGGCCACTGGATGGCGGCCGTGCTCGCCTGCGGGCACGACGCCGTGCTGAGCCACTTCGCGGCCGCCGCGCTGTGGGGCATTCGCGACAGCAGCCGAATCGAGGTCACAACTCGCACGGCGCACCGCCTGAAGAGACAGCTCATCGTGCATCGCGCAACGGTGCGGCCGGACGAGCGAACGACGCACCGAGGAATACCAACCACAACGGTCCCGAGAACGCTTCTCGACCTCAGTGCTGTCGTTCGACTCGACAACCTACGCAGCGCACTCCGCCAAGCCGAGCAGCTGCGCCTCACCGACTCGCTCTCGCTCCACGACCTGGCCGAGCGCTACCCGCGGCGGCCGGGCCTGGCGTCGATCCGAACGCTGCTGAACGAGGCGAGCATCGGCGCGAGGGTCATCCGCAGCGAGCTCGAGGAGCGCTTCCAGGCATTCCTCATCAATGCCGGTCTTCCGCTCCCGAAGACGAACCAGCGGATCGAGGGCTACGAGGTCGACTGCGTGTGGCCCGAGCAGCGGCTCATAGTCGAGCTCGACGGCCACGCCACCCACTCGCCCGCACACGCCTTCGAGGCCGACCGCGCTCGCGACCGCAAGCTCCAGGCGGCGGGCTGGCTCGTGATCCGGATCACCTGGCGGCAGCTGCACGAGGAGCCGGAGCTGGTGGAGGCGGATCTGCGGCGGCTGCTGGCTCAGCCCGCGTCGCGGAGCGTGTAGTCGCCGGTCTCGATGCGGTTCCACGCCGGGTTGAGCGTGGGGTCGGCGCAGACGCCGGCGCCGGCGTCGAAGAGCTCCGGCGGCTGTGGCGGCTCGGTGGCCACGCGGTCGACCGGCTGGCCGTTCTGCGGCTTGCCGTTGTCCTCGATGTAGACCTCGACGCCGCCGTTCTGCGGCGGCGCGCCCGGGCCCTCGGAGCGGCGGAAGCGGGTATTTGATCGACGCCCTGTTGCCGACCACGAGCATGCACGTGACCGGCCCCTCGACCTGGAACTCGCCCACGTAGTCGCCAGACCCCCGCACCAGCGGACCTTCGCCGCGAGCGTTCACGGTCAGCTCGAACGGTCCGCCGGTCTCCATGAAGTGCCTCGCAGCGCGGAAAGGATCGCCACGGCGGTCGCACCCCAAGCCCTCGTGGCGGGTCGTTTACCCAGACTCGCGCACCGCCTCACGCGACAACCGCGGCTAACCTTCCTCCGCGCATGATCAGCACCAACCAGTTCAAGAACGGGACTCACATCGAGGTGGACGGCACGGTCTTCCGCATCGTTGAGTTCCAGCACGTGAAGCCCGGCAAGGGCGGCGCTTTCGTTCGCACGAAGCTGAAGCGGGTGGATGACGGGGCCGTGATCGACAGGACCTTCCGGGCGGGGGAGAAGTTCCGGCCCGTGCGGACCGAGTCGCGCAAGATGACCTTTCTGTACGCGGACGGCAGCGAGGCGCACTTCATGGACACGCAGACCTACGAGCAGATGGCCGTGCCGGAGGAGGCTGTGGCCGAGTCGCTCAAGTGGGTGCTTCCCAACCAGGAGGTCGAGATCCTCTACGTGGACGAGGCGCCCACCGACGTCCAGGTGCCGAGCGCCGTCGAGCTGGGCGTGGCCGAGACCGAGCCCGGCCTCCGTGGCGACACCGCGAGCGGCGGCGGCGACAAGCCGGCCACGCTCGAATCCGGCGTGGTCGTGCGCGTGCCGCTGTTCGTGAACGTGGGCGACCGGATCCGCGTGGACACCCGCTCCGGCGAGTACGTCTCGCGCGCGTGAGCGGGCCGTGGCCAGGCGCACCGACCAGCGAAGGGCCGCGGTAGTGGCCCTGTACCAGGCCGACGTGACCGGCCGGCCGGCACCCGAGCTCGTGGAGCGGGACGCCACCGCCTTCACGCGCGAGCTCGTGGAGGGAGTCGAGAGCGAGCGCGGCAAGCTCGACGAATCGATCGCGCGCCACGCCACGGGCTGGTCGCTCGACAGGATCGCTCCGCTCGAGCGGAACATCCTGCGCGTGGCGGTCCACGAAATGCGCAACAGGCCCGATGTTCCTACGGAGGTCGCGATCGACGAGGCCGTGGAGGCCGCCAAGGAGCTCTGCTCGGCGGACGCCCCCGGCTTCGTGAACGGAGTGCTGGGCGCCGTGCAGCGGGAGCAGCCCGAGTGAGCCGCCCGGAATCGCTCAGCGCGCTGGCCGAGGAGCTCGAGGCGGTTGCGGACAAGCTCCGCGCCGAGGCGGTCGACGCCGACGAGGCGGCCGATCTCGTCGAGCGCTGCGCCGAGATCGCGACGCGCCTGAGCGCGGAAATCGACTCCCGGGCGCGCGGGGCGAGCGAGTCGGAGGGCCAGGAGCGCCTGCTTTGACCTCAGTCGAGGCGGCGGCCTACCCCGTAGAGCTGCAGCAGAAGGTCGACGACTACCTCGAGGGCCTGCGCTTCGCCGCCGAGCCCGGAACCGCCCGCCTCGAGGAAGCCATGCGCTACTCGCTGCTCGCCGGCGGCAAGCGCATCCGCCCGGTGCTCGCGCTCGCGACGGCCGAGGCGGTCGGCCGGCCGACCGACGAGGTGCTGCCGCTCGCCGCGGCCATCGAGATGATCCACACCTACTCGCTGATCCACGACGACCTCCCCGCGATGGACGACGACGGGCTGCGCCGCGGCCAGCCCACCTGTCACGTGGCCTTCGGCGAGGACGTGGCGATCCTCGCGGGCGACGGGCTGTTCGCGGAAGCGCTCCGCCTCGCGCTCGCCGAACAGCAGGGCGAGCCGGCGCACGTGCTTGCCGCGGTTCGAGAGCTCGTGACCGCCGCCGGCACCCACGGAATGGTCGGCGGACAGTTCCTGGACGTGGCGGGCAGCGACGCGCAGGACCTTCGCCGCCTGCACGAGCTGAAGACCGGCGCGCTGATCGCGGCGTCGGTCGGCTGCGTCCTTGCGCTCGAGGGCCTCGACGGACCTGCCACAATCCCGTTCCGGCGCTTCGCGGCCGAGCTTGGCGTGGTCTTTCAGATCGTCGACGACATCCTCGACGTGACGGGCGACGAGGCAGAGCTCGGTAAGCCGCGGGGCTCCGACGAGCGACTTGGAAAGGCGACCTACGTGAGTGTGTTCGGTCTCGGCCGGGCACGGGAGCTTGCAACGGAGACGCACGCCTCGGCCAGAGCGGCGCTCGCCCAGGCGGAGGGCGCCACAGGCCGGCTCACACAGATCGCCGACTACATCCTCACGCGGACCACATGACCAAGCTCCTCGAAAAAATCGACAGCCCGGCCGACCTGAAGGGCCTCGACGACGAGCAGCTCACCCAGGTGGCCCAGGAAGTCCGCGAGCTGATCATCGACACCATCGGGGAGATCGGCGGCCACTTCGGCGCCAACCTCGGCGCGTGCGAGATCGCCGTGGCGATCCACTCGCTGCTCGACTCGCCGCGCGACAAGGTGCTGTGGGACGTCGGCCACCAGGCCTACCCGCACAAGGTGCTCACCGGCCGCCGCGACGAGCTCCACACGATCCGCAAGTACCAGGGGCTGGCGCCCTTCTGCTCGATGCACGAGTCCGAGCACGACGTGATGGGCGCGGGCCACGCGTCGACGAGCGTGTCGTACGCGGTCGGCATCAAGGAGGCGATGCGCCGCGGCGTGGCCCCGGACGGCAAGGTCGTCGCCGTGATCGGCGACGGCGCGCTCACCGGCGGCGTTTCCTTCGAGGCGCTGCTGAACGCCGGCGGCATGGACATGCCGATCGTGATCGTGGTGAACGACAACGGCATGTCGATCGCCCCGAACGTCGGCGCCCTGTCGCGGCTCTTCAACCGCATGCGCCTCAATCCGAAGCTGTACCACGCGCGCGAGGACGCGGAGGAGACGCTCACCAAGCTGCCCGCCGGCATCGGCAGCAAGATCGAGCGGCTCGGGCCGATCCTGAAGGAGTCGCTGAAGGCGTACTGGGCCCCGGGGCTCTTCTTCGAGGAGCTCGACCTCGCCTACGTGGGCGTGATCGACGGCCACGACGTGAAGGCGCTGCGCCAGGCCATCGGCGAGGCGCTCGCGGCCGACCGTCCCGTCGTCGTGCACTGCAAGACGGTGAAGGGCAAGGGCTTCGTGCCCGCCGAGGAGGGCGGGCTCGAGGGCATGGAGAAGTGGCACGCCGCCAAGCCCGGGTCGATCGTGAACGGCACCGCCGCGCCGAAGCAGAAGCCGAGCCCGCTCGCGAAGCGCGCCGAGCCAGCGCCGCCTCAGTACACGACTGTCTTCGGCGAGGCCCTCGTCGAGGAGTGCCGCCGCGACGAGCGCGTGATGGGCATCACCGCCGCGATGAACTCCGGCACCGGGCTCAACCTGCTCCAGAAGGCGATGCCCGAGCGCTACTACGACGTGGGCATCGCCGAGCAGCACGCCGTGCTGTTCGCCGCCGGGCTCGCCCTCGAGGGAGCCAAGCCGGTGGCCGCGATCTACTCGACCTTCCTCCAGCGCGGGTACGACCAGATCGTCCACGACGTCTGCCTCCAGAAGCTGAACGTGGTGTTCGCGATGGACCGCGCGGGGCTCGTCGGCGACGATGGCCCGACCCACCACGGCGCGTTCGACATCTCGTACCTGCGCTGCCTCCCGCACATGGTGCAGATGGCGCCACGCGACGAGGCCGCGCTCGTGAACATGCTCCACACCGCGCTGCTCTACGACGACGGCCCGGTGGCGCTGCGCTACCCGCGCGGCGAGGCCGAGGGCGTGCCGCTGCCGGTGCGCCCGGAGCCGATCGAGATCGGCCGCGGCGAGCTCCTGCGCGAGGGGGAGACGGTCGCGCTACTCGGCTACGGCTACGGCGTGAGCGTGGCGCTCGGCGCCGCGGACAGGCTCGCCGAGGGGCACGGGCTGGAGGCCACCGTGGCGGACGCCCGCTTCGCCAAGCCGCTCGACGCCGAGCTGATCGAGCGCCTGGCGGCCGAGCACGACGTGCTCGTGACCGTCGAGGAGAACGTCCTCGCCGGCGGCTTTGGCTCAGGCGTGCTGGAGCACCTCGCCGACCGCGACCTGCTCGGCAGCGCCCGCGTCCTGCGCTTCGGCCTGCCCGACCGCTACGTGACCCACGGCAAGCCCGCGCTGCTGCGCGAGGAGGTCGGGCTCACGCCCACCGCCGTGGCCGAGCGCGTGGCGCAGGCCGTGCTCGAACCCTCGCTGGCCTAGGTCCCACCCGGAGGCGGGGCGAGCTACCAGCGGGCGAGCGCGCTGTCCGGCTCGAGCCGGAGCGCCAGCGCTGTGAGCAGCCGGATCGTGGCCTCCACGTCGCCGAGCTGCACGAGCTCGACGGGCGAGTGCATGTAGCGCAGCGGGATCGACACAACCGCCGTTGGCACGCCGACGCGGCTGAAGTGGATCACGTCGGCGTCGGTCCCTGTGTGCCGGCCTGCCGCCTCGGTCGCGCACTCGATGCCCTCGGCGCTCGCGGCCTCGTCGAGCAGGTCGTTGAGCGGCCGGCTGACCACCGCGCCCCGCGTGATCACGGGACCGCTCCCGAGCCCGTGGTCGCCGATCTCACCCGGGTCCACGCCGGGAGCGTCGGTGGCATGCGTCACGTCCACCACGACGGCGAGGTCCGGCTCGAGCCCGAAGGCCATCACGCGCGCTCCGTGCGCGCCGATCTCCTCCTGGACCGCGGCCACGCCCGCCACGGGGCCGCCACCGCCGCCCGCATCCTTCACGCGCCTCGCCACCTCGATGGCCACGTACACGCCGAGGCGGTTGTCGAGCGCGCGCGAGACCAGCCGGTCGTTCGGCAGCTCCACGGGCTCCGCGGCCAGCAGCACCTGGTCGCCGGGCGAGACCATCGAGCGCGCCTCGTCGCCGTCCTTCGCGCCGATGTCCACGTGCAGGTCCTTCAGCCGCATCGCCTTCTTGCGCTCCTCGGCGTCGGTGAGGTGCGGCGGCTTGCGCCCCACCACGCCCGGCACGATTCCCTCGCGCGTGAAGACCTGTACGCGCTGGCCCACCAGCACCTGCGGGTCCCAGCCGCCGGACTGCACCACGTGCAGGAAGCCCTTGTCGCTCACGTGGCTCACCAGCAGGCCGATCTCGTCGATGTGACCGACGATGGCGAGCAGCGGATGCTCCGCCCGGCCGCTCACGCGCGCGACGGTCGTGCCGAGCCGGTCGACCGAGACGTCGTCGGCGAACGCTCCCGCCGCCTCGCGCCACACGCGCGCGGGCTCGCTCTCGTGCCCGGGCGGGCCGGGGGCGGTGAGCAGCTGGAGCAGGAGGTCGGGAGCGGCCATGCGCGGAGAGGCTAGCGCCGCTCGACGGACGGCTCGATCGACATCGCGCTGTTCAGGCTGTTCGCGATGAAGCAGTGGTCGTGCGCGGTGTGCACGAGCTTGAGCACGCGCTCCTCGCTCGCATCGCCCGCCACGGTGATCCGCGGGCGCAGCGTGATCTCCGTGATTCGCAGCGGCTCGTCGTCCAGCGGCATCACTCCAGTGGCCTCGTCCTCGTAGCTCACGACGTCGATGCGAGCCTTCGCGGCCAGGTGCAGGAACGACAGCATCTGGCAGGAGGAGGCCGACATCACGAGCAGCTGCTCGGGGTTCAGGATGCTCGGATCGCCGTGCGACTCGCCCGTCGTGAGGCGGATCTCCTGCTCCGCCGGCGGCGCCGTGGCGCTGTGCACGCGGTCGTAGTGATCCCAGCCGAGGCCGGTGGAGCCGCTCCAGTTCAGGCGAGTCTCGTACCGGTGGCTGGACATCGGTGCAGAATAGAAGGGTGTCCCAGCGGAACGTGGAGATCGTCCGCGAGAGCTTCGAGGCGTTCGGGCGCGGGGACTTCAACGACGCCTTCGCCGCGTACGACGCGGGCGCGGAGTGGAAGACGGCGGACGACGAGCCCGATTCGCGCGTCTACCGGGGCATCCCGGAGCTCCGCGGGTTCGTGGATCACCTCGCCGACCCGTGGACGGATCGCTTCGGCCCCGCGATCCGATTCGAGGACTTCATCGACTGCGGCGACTGGGTCGTCGCGCCCTGGAGCGGGCGGCTGCACGGCCACGGCAGCGGTATCGAGATCGACGTGTCGGAGACCTACGCCGTGCTCGTCCGGGACGGGAAGATCGCGCGGGTCGAGGAGTACCGCACGGTCGAGCAGGCGCTCGAGGCCGTGGGCGGCCCCCAGACGTAGAAACGGCCCCGCGGGGAGAGCGGAGCCGTTTCTGAGGGAGGAGTGATGCGTATGTGTTCTTTTGGAGGAAGTTTCAGGCGGCGCGCGCGCTGTAGCGCGTGACCGCGGTCATGAACAGCGCGGCAAGGCCCGCGCCCGCGAACAGGAGCATCGCCTCGGGCTCGCCCGCCACGCCGAAGATGCCGCCGGACAGGAGCAGGCCGAGCGCCAGGCCGCGGTCGTAGACGGCCTGGGCGGAGAGCGGGAGGGTGCCCCGGCCGCCTGGCTCGGTGCCCGCGAGGCCGAGCGCGATCGCCAGCGTGCCGATCAGCACGCCGGTCACGAGCGGCGCCGCGTCGAGCCCCATCAGGAAGGGGACGGCGATCAGAGCGCTGCCCGCCACCGTGAGCAGCGCGGGGCGAAGCGAATGCGAGAGTGCGTGGGAGAAACCCATCCCGACCGAGGCTACGCCGACGCCCGTCGGGCTGTGTGAGGTAGGTCACACTCGGGCCGGGGGTACTCTCACCGCGTGGCAAAGCGGCGGCTCGACACCCTGCTCGCCGAGCGCGGCCTGTTCGAGTCGCGCTCCCGAGCCGCCGCCGCGGTGATCGCGGGCGATGTTCGCGTGGGCGGGAGGCCGGCGCAGAAGCCGGGAGAGATGGTCACCGACGAGGTCGAGCTTGCGGTGGCGGAGCCGCCGCCGTTCGTGTCCCGCGGCGGGGTGAAGCTCGCCAACGCGCTCGACGCCTTCGGGATCGACCCGAGCGGGCGCCGCGCGCTCGACGTGGGCGCCTCCACCGGCGGCTTCACCGACTGCCTCCTCCAGCGCGGCGCCGAGTCCGTGATCGCGCTCGACGTGGCCTATGGCGAGCTCCACTGGCGGCTGAGAAACGACGAGCGCGTGACCGTGATCGAGCGTCGCAACGCGCGCTCGCTCCGGCCCGATGAGCTGCGGTATGCGCCCGACCTGATCGTCGCCGACGTCTCGTTCATCTCGCTCACCAAGGTGCTCCCGGCGGTGGTGGCCGCGGCGGCGCCGCGCTTCGACCTCCTCGCCATGGTCAAGCCCCAGTTCGAGGTGGGCCGCGAGCGCGTGGGCAAGGGTGGCGTGGTGCGCTCGCCCGACGACCGGCGCTCGGCGCTCACCGCGGTCGGACGGCACGCGGTGGCCGAGCTGGGCGCCTCGGTGCTCGGCTACGCGCCCTCGGGCCTGCCCGGCCCGGCCGGGAACCGCGAGAGCTTCGTCTGGATCGCCGAGCCCGGACGCGACGGCGCGCTGGAGGATCTGGAGGCCGCCGCGCGAAGGGCGGAGCCGTGAGCCGCCCGCCCCGCAGCCTCACCGTCTTCACGCACGCACAACCCCAGCAGACGGGCGACGCCCTGCGGCGCGTGACCGAGCTGGCGCGCGGGGCGGGGGTGGAGGTGCGGGTTCCGCAGCGCGAGGTGGACAAGCACGACCTCGAGCCAGCGGACGGCGTCGCGCTGGGGGCAGATCCGGCGGGCGACACCGACCTGGCCGTGGTGCTCGGCGGCGACGGCACGATCCTGTCCACGCTGCGCCTGTACGCGGGCCGGCGCGTGACGGTCTTCGCGGTCAACTTCGGCGCCGATCGGCTTCCTGGCGACGGTGGAGCCGTCCGAGCTCGACGAGGGCATGCGCATGGCGCTTGCAGGCGAGCTCGACGTGCTGGAGCTTCCCGGCCTGGTCGCGGGGACCTCGGATGGCGACGAGCTCGCCATGAACGACATCTCCTTCCACCGCCGCCATAGCGGGAGGGTCGCCGAGCTTGCCTACTCGGTCGAGGGCGAGCAGCTCGGCGAGGTGCGCTGCGACGGCCTCGTCGTGGCCACTCCCGCCGGGTCCACCGGCTACAACCTGGCGAACGGCGGGCCGGTTCTCGCCTGGGGAGTGGAGGGCTACGTCGTCTCGTTCATCGCCCCCCACACGCTCACCGCGCGGGCGCTGGTGGTCGCTCCCGGCGACGTTCTGTCCGTGACCAATCGCTCTCGCCAGGAGGATGTCGAGATGACCACGGACGGCCGCCTGGTCTGCGTCCTCCCGCACGAGGAGTCGATGACGATCCGTTTCCAGCCGCGCTGCGCGCTGCTCGCCCAGGTGCCCGGCGCGAGCTTCTACCACCGCCTGCGCGAAAAGTTCGGGCGCCTCGCCTACTGACTAGTGCGTGACTGCGTCGAGCGCGGAGGCACCCTCGCTCGCCGCCTGCCACAGGGCGGAGATCTCGGCGGGTTCCACCGGCGGCGAGAACAGGTAGCCCTGCGCGTAGTGGCAGCCGGCCCCGAGCAGGAAGTCGCGCTGGGCCTCGGTCTCGACGCCCTCGGCCACGACCATGAGGCCAAACCCCTTCGCGAGGTACATGATCGCGTTGACGAGCGTGCGGGCGGCGCGGGCATCCGGTAGGCCACGAACGAAAGAGCGCTCGATCTTGAGAAACCGCGCCGGGAACTCGCCGAGCCGTGCAAGTGACGAGTGTCCGGTCCCGAAGTCGTCGATAGCCAGCTGGATGCCGAGCGCTGCGAGAGCGTCCATTTCCTCTTTCAGCCCCGGTTGCGGCACCATCGTGGCGGACTCCGTCATCTCGAGAGTGATGCGCGACAGCTGGCAGCCGGTGCTCTCGATCATGCCCGCGATCGCCGCCGCGCCGATCTGCTGGCAGGTGTCGGGCGGGATGTTGAGCGACATATGGATGTCGCGACCGGCGGACCGCCATTCGGCCGCCTGTCGGCTCGCCTCGCCGATCACGTACTCGCTCAGGGGACGGATCAGGCCGGTCCTCTCCGCGAGCGGGATGAACTCGTCCGGAGCGATCGCGCCCCGCTCGGCGTCGTTCCAGCGAGCGAGGGCCTCGACCGCCACGATGCGGCCGGACGCGAGCTCGACGATCGGCTGGTAGTGGAGCGCCAGCCCGCCGTGCTTGATCGCCTGCCTGAGCCGAGCAGCCAGGCTGAGCCGCTCCTCGGAGTCGCGCGCCCCCGGCTCGTAGAACCGGCAGACGTCGCGGCCCGCCGCCTTGGCGTCGTACATGGCGGCGTCGGCGTGCTTCAGGAGCGTCTGCGTATCGGCTGCGTCGAAGGGGAAGAGGCTCACGCCGACGCTCGCACTCACGTCGAGCTCGGCCGGCCCCGCGGAGACGGGGCGGAGGAGCGACTCCCTTACCCGGGCGACCGCCAGCTCGGCTGCGCGCGTCGCGTCGTCGAGGCTCGCGGGGAGGTTGGGCATCAGGACGAGGAACTCGTCCCCGCCGTCGCGTCCGACGAGGTCCGACGCTCTCGTCGCGTCGCGGAGGCGCTCCGCGACCGAAACGAGCAGCTCGTCGCCGACCTCGTGCCCGAAGCCGTCGTTCACGAGCTTGAAGTCGTCCAGGTCCACGTACATCACGCCAACAACGCGCTCGTGGGCGCGGGCGTAGAGGATCGCCTCGTCAAGCGCGGCCCGGAACTGGTCGCGGTTCGGGAGTCCCGTGAGCGGGTCGTGGTTGGCCCGATGGTCGAGCTCCTGCTCCGCGCGCTTCCTCTCCGTGATGTCGAAGATCATGCCCTGGGTCAGTGCGGGCTGGCCGTCCACCCGCGGCAGGACGACCGTGCGGTCGAGCACCCAGCGGACGACTCCGTCGGGTGAGAGGACGCGGTACTCGGCGTGGAATGGCTCTCCCGCCTCCATCGCCTCGACGAACGCGGCGCTGGCCCGCTCGCGGTCGTCCGGATGGACCGCATCCAGCCATGCTTCGGGACTGGCCTTCCACTCGGTCGGGGTGATTCCGAACAGGTCGGTGATCTGGGGGCTCACGTACCGCGTCTCGCCTGTCTCGAGGTCGTCCAGGTAGGTCACCGCAGGGAGGCGCTCGATGAGCGACCGGTACTGGGTCACGGTCGACTGGAGCTCCCCGTAGAGCCGAGCGTTCTCGATGGCGCTGCCGGCCATGTCGCTGAGGAGCTGGCAGTAGACGGCGTCGTCGTCGGAAAACGCCCCGCTGAGCCGCGCGACGTACATCAGGCCGATCGCCTCGCCACGCGACACGAGCGGCAGCAGCAGGGCCGCGCTCAGCCCGTACCTGCGAAGCCATGCGCGCTCGATGGGGTCGTCCTCGGCCCGGTCGACACGGATACTGATCGCGCGCCGGTCGGTCAGGGCTCGCCTCGAGGCCGGGTACTCGTCGAGTCGCGCATACGTCTCGCCCGGCGGTATCGCCGAACCCACTCTCACAGCCTCCAGGTCGGCCAGCGTGGTGAGGCAGTCGTGCTCCCGATCCCAGAGCGCGATAGCCCCGATGGCTGCCCCCGTCGCCTCGATCGCGCGCCGGGTCAGGTCCTCGCTCAGGGCGTTGAGGTTGAGCGTCGCCGTCAAGTGGCGCGGCAGCTCGCTCAGGTCGTGGAATCTTGGATCGGTCATATCGTGCGCGGGTAGGGGCCCACAGGCCCGTTATCGGCGTTTTCGACGCGCCGAATAAGTGACAAAGGTGCAACCGCGCCCATCCGCTCCGTCGGGTCGCGCTGGTACACCTGAGCGGTGCTGCTCGAGCTGCGCATAGAGAACCTGCTCCTGATCGAGAGGGCGGAGCTGCGGCCCGGAGACGGGCTCACGGCCATCACGGGGGAGACGGGCGCTGGGAAGACCGTGCTGGCGCATGCGCTCGACCTTCTGCTGGGCGGTAAGCCGCGCTCGGGCGTCGTCAGGCCGGGCGCATCGGAGGCATATGTCGAGGGGGTGTTCGAGCTGCCGCCGGGCCTGCTCGAGGAACCCGAGTTCGCCGACCTCCGCGAGCGCGTGGGCGAGGAGCTCGACGAGATCGTGCTGGCGCGGCGGGTGAGCGCGGAGGGGCGCTCGCGCGCATTCGTGCAGGGCCGCTCCGCCACGGCGGCCGACCTCCAGGCGCTCGGCGGCCGGCTCGTGGCCTTCTTCGGGCAGCACGAGCACAGGCGGCTCACGCTCGCCTCCGCTCAGCTCGAGCTGCTGGACGGCTTCTGCGGGCGCGGCCAGCTCGAGCTGCGCGCCGGCCTGGCCTCCGCCCACGGCCGGATGCGCGAGCTGGAGCGGGCGCTCGTCGAGCTGCGCGAGCGCGCCGGCACGCGCGACCGGGACCTCGACCTGCTGGCCTTCGAGATCGAGGAGATCGAGGAGCTCGACCCGAGCGAGGAGGAGAAGGCGTCGCTCGTGGCGGAGCGCTCGCGGCTGCGCCAGCTCGACGGCCTGCTGGCGGCCGCCGGGGCGGGGGCCGAGGCGATCGCGCCGAGCGGGGACGACCCCGGAGTCGCCGCGCTGCTCGCGGGGACGGAGAGCCTCGCCCAGGGCGTGGCGGGCGCGGATCCCGAGCTCGACGCGCTGGCCGAGCGGCTCGCCGCGCTCCGCCTCGAGGCCGAGGATCTCGGTGGCGAGCTGCGCCGCTACGCCGACTCGCTCGAGGCCGAGCCGGGGCGGCTCGACGTGGTCGAGGAGCGCCTCGAGCTCTACGACCGGCTCGAGCGCAAGCACGGCGGCAGCGTCGAAGCGGTGCTCGCCCACGCGGAGCGCTGCCGCACGGAGCGGGCGCTCCTGGAGCACGCCGAGGTCGAGACCGAGCGGGCCGAGGCCGCGCTCGCGGAGGCTCGCGCCGAGCGCGACGCGCTCGCGGAGCAGGTGGGCGTCGCCCGCCGCGAGGCGGCGCCGCGGCTTGCCGAGCGGGTGCGCGAGGAGCTCGCCGCGCTGGCGATGGAGAACGCCGCCTTCGAGGTCCTGGTGGAGCCGCGGGGCGCGGCCGGTGGCGCGGCCGAGCCCTCCGAGCCCGAGATCGGCCCCACCGGCGCCGAGCGGGTCGAGTTCATGCTCGGTCCCAACCCCGGCGTGCCGGCCGCCCCGATCCGCGATGCGGCGTCCGGCGGCGAGCTCTCGCGCGTGATGCTCGCGCTGATGACGGTCGCGGGCGCTGGCGAGTCGCGCACTGTCGTATTCGACGAGGTCGACGCCGGCGTGGGCGGGCAGACGGCCCGCGCGGTCGGCGAGCGGCTGCGCGCGCTCGGCGACACCCGCCAGGTGCTCTGCATCACGCACCTGCCGCAGATCGCGGCGCTGGCGAGCGCCCACTTCAGGATCGAGAAGTCCGCCGATACGGAGACCGCGCTCACCACGGTGGAGGCCCTCGAGGGCGACGGCGTGGTCGCCGAGCTGTGCCGGATGCTCGGCGCGGAGGCGTCGGACAAGGCCGCGCGCAGGCACGCGAAGGAGTTGCTGGCGGCGTGAGGGAGTCGTCCGCCGCCTCGACGAGTACACTGGATTTCCCAGAGACTTGATGCCACAGAGCCGCCCGGAAACCCGCTTCATCTTCGTCACCGGCGGCGTCGTCTCCGCACTTGGGAAGGGCATCGCGGCGGCCTCTCTGGGTCGACTGCTGGTCGCGCGCGGGCTGTCCGTGACCATCCAGAAGTTCGACCCGTACATCAACGTGGACCCCGGGACGATGAGCCCGTTCCAGCACGGCGAGGTGTTCGTCACCGAGGACGGCGCCGAGACCGATCTCGACCTTGGGCACTACGAGCGCTTCACCGACACGAACACGAGCCGCGCCTCGAACGCCACCGCGGGGGCGATCTACAACTCCGTGATCAGGCGCGAGCGCCGCGGCGACTACCTCGGCGGCACCGTCCAGGTGATCCCGCACATCACCGACGAGATCAAGAACCGGATCAAGCTCGTGGCCGAGACCACGGACGTGGACATCGTGATCACGGAGATCGGCGGCACGGTGGGCGACATCGAGTCGCTGCCGTTCCTCGAGGCGCTGCGCCAGTTCCACTCGGAGATCGGGCGCGACCGCTGCATGTTCGTGCACCTCACGCTCGTCCCGTTCCTGGGCCACGCCGGTGAGCTGAAGACGAAGCCCACGCAGCACTCGGTCCAGGAGCTGCGCCGCATCGGCATCCAGCCCGACATGGTCATGTGCCGCTCCGAGGAGCAGCTCGGCAAGGAGATCCGCGAGAAGATCGCGCTGTTCGCGAACCTGCCGGTCAGCTCGGTGGTGTCGGCACGCGACGTCGACTCGATCTACAAGGTGCCGCTCGAGTTCGCGCACGAGGGCGTCGACGAGGCGGTGCTGAGGCACTTCGGAATCGAGCTGCCCCCGCCGGACCTGTCCGACTGGGAGGGACTGGTCGAGCGGGTGGAGTCGGCCACCGAGCCGGTTCGGATTGCGCTCGTCGGCAAGTACAACCAGCTGGCCGACGCCTACCTGTCCGTGATCGAGGCGCTCAACCACGCGGGCTCGTTCCACGGCGGCCACGTCGAGGTCGTGTGGGTGGACAGCGAGCGGCTCACCGACGGCGAGGTCGAGCAGGAGCTCGCCACCTGCGACGGCATCCTGGTCCCGGGCGGCTTCGGCGTGCGCGGGATCGAGGGCAAGATCCAGGCGGCGCGCTACGCCCGCGAGCACAGCGTGCCCTACCTCGGCATCTGCCTGGGCATGCAGATCGCGGTGGCGGAGTTCGCCCGCCACGTGGCCGGCATGGACGGCGCCAACTCGACCGAGTTCGACCCCGAGACGCCCTACCCGGTGATCGACCTCCTGCCCGAGCAGAAGGAGGTCCGCGACATGGGCGGCACCATGCGGCTCGGCGCCGACCCCGTGAAGCTGCACGACGACACGCGCGCCCGCGAGATCTACGGCGACGCGGTGATCTACGAGCGCCACCGTCACCGCTACGAGGTCAACAACCACCTGCGCAAGCGGCTCGAGCAGGCGGGCCTCGTCTTCAGCGGAACCTCACCGGACGACCGGCTCGTCGAGGTCATCGAGCTGCCGGAGCACCCCTTCTTCGTGGCGTCGCAGTACCACCCCGAGTTCAAGTCGCGCCCGCTGCGCCCGCAGCCGCTGTTCCGCGACTTCGTGGGCGCGGCCCTCGAGCTGGCACGCGAGCGGGGCGCCCAGCGCGCCGGCCGCGAGCGCGCGCCCGAGGTGGAGCCCGAAGTGCACGCCGAGTCGCGCTCCTAGTTCACGCCGCGGCCAGCCGCCCGTAGAGTGAGCCGGGTGATCTTCCGCCAGCTCGTCCACGAGGACCTCGGCTGCGCCAGCTACCTGATCGGCGACGAGAACGCCGGCGTGGCCGCCGTCGTGGACCCGAAGCTCGACATCGACCAGTACCTCCAGCTGGCCCGCTACCTCGGCGTCCACATCGACCACATCCTCGAGACGCACAACCACGCCGACCACGTGTCGGGCCACGGGCGTCTCGTGGCCGCCACGGGCGCGAGCATCCACATCCACCGGGACGCCGAGCCCGACTATGACCACGTGCCCTTCGACGACGGATGGGAGCTCGAGCTCGGCCGGCTCACGGTTCGCGCCATCCACACGCCCGGGCACCGCCCGGAGCACACGGCGTTCGCCCTGGTGGACACCGCCCGCAGCAGCGAGCCCTGGGCGGTTCTGAGCGGCGACAGCCTGTTCGTTGGCGACATCGCCCGGCCCGACCTCGCGGTCGACAAGGCCGAGGGCGCGCGCGGCATCTTCCACTCGCTGGGCGACAAGCTGATGGCGCTTCCGGACACCTGCGAGGTCTGGCCCGGCCACCTCGGCGGCTCGCTCTGCGGCGGGCCCGGCATGGACCTAAAGGTCTCCTCGACGATCGGCTTCGAGCGCGAGAGCCAGCCGCTGCTCAAGGTCGCGGACGAGGAGGAGTTCGTGGAGAGGACGACCTCGTCGCTGGGGCCACAGCCGCCGAACTTCAAGAACATCGTCGCCCTCAACCGGGGTCCGCTCGTCGTGGACACGGTGGACGCCCACCCGCTCACGCCGCGCCAGGTGCAGCAGGCGGAGCGCGACGGCGCGATGGTGGTCGACGTGCGCACCGAGCTCCAATTCGACGAGGCGCACATTCCCGGCTCGGTCTGCATCACCGCGCGGCGCGCGGGCTTCGGGTCGAAGCTCGCCTGGCTCGCCGAACGCGACCAGCCGCTCGTGCTCGTGGGCCGCGACGACGAGGACGCGCGCGAGGCCGCCGTGCTCGCCAGCGCCGTTGGCCTCAGCAACATCGCCGGATACCTCGCAGGCGGGATGACCGCCTGGCGTGAGGAGAAGGAGCCGGTGGACCGCGTGGAGCGGCTCACGGTGGAGGAGCTCCACGAGCGCTGGGAGGCGGACCACGACGCGATCCAGCTGCTGGACGTGCGCGAGCTCGACGAGTGGGAGAGCGGGCACATCCCCGGCTCGGTGCACGTGCCGTACCACGACATCCACGGGCTGCCGGACGGGATCGATCCGGACCGGCCGGTCGCGGCGCTCTGCGGCTCCGGACAGCGGTCCGCCGTGGCCGCGAGCCTGATCAAGCGCTACGGGGTGGCCGACGTGATCCACGTGGTCGAGGGCGGCGTGCCGCGCTGGCGGAGAGAGGGCTGGCCCATCGAGCGGTAGCGTTCGGCTCGTGATCCATGCCGCCTCGACCGAGGAGCGCGAGCACCTGCTTGCCGACTTCGTCCGCTACTGCGAGATCGAAAGCCCGTCCGGCCGCGAGCGCGCGATGGCGGACGCCGTGACCGCCGACCTTCGCGGGCTCGGGCTCGAGGTGGAGGAGGACGACAGCATCAACCTGCTCGCCCGGATCCCGGCCCCGAGAGCGCGCCGACTGTGCTCCTGTGCGCGCACATGGACACCGTCCCGCTCGACGGCCCGGTGGAGGTGGTGAGCGAGAACGGCCTGCTCACCAACCGCCACGAGGCGATCCTGGGCGCGGACAACAAGGCCGCGGTCGCGACGATCATGGGCGCAGCGCGCCGGATCATGCGGCAGGGCAAGCCCGCCGCCGGCGTGGAGATCCTGTTCACCACCGGCGAGGAGCAGGCGCTCAAGGGGGCCAAGGCGTTCGACCAGTCCCGCCTCAGCTCCGACTTCGGCTACGTGTTCGACCACGCCTCCGCGATCGGCGAAATCGTGCTGGCGTCGCCCACCTACTACTCGGTCATCGCTCGCTTCAAGGGCAAGGCCGCGCACGCCGGCATCCGGCCCGAGGCCGGCCACAACGCGATCGCGGCCGCCAGCCGCGCGATAGCAGCGATGCAGATCGGCCGGATCGACCCCGAGACGACCGCGAACGTGGGTCGCATCGAGGGCGGCACGGCGGCGAACGTCGTGGCGGAGCGCTGCTTCGTCGAGCTGGAGACGCGCAGCCTCGACGACGCGCGGGCCGGCGAGAACGTGAGCGCGATGGTCGACGCGCATCGCGGAGGCGGCCAGCGACTCCGAGTGCGACGTGGAGACCTCCGTGGAGCGGCTCTTCCAGGCCTACCGGCTACCCCGCACCGCACCCGCGGTCGAGGTGGCCGCCGCGGCGCTGCGCGACTGCGACATCGAGCCGGTCTACATCACCACCGGCGGCGGCAGCGACGCGAACGTGTTCATCCCGGCCGGGCATACCGCGTCGTGAACCTCGCGAACGGCACCGAGCGCAACCACCAGCCGGACGAGTCGGTGACCGTCGAGGCGCTCGAGACGATGCTCGACGTGACGATCGCGATCGTCGCCCAAGCCGGCCGCGGATGACCTTCGAGCGCGTGGGCAGCAAGCTGGTCTGGGAGGGCCGGATCGGCAAGGTGCGCATCGACACGGTCCGCTACGACGACGGCGAGGAGGCCGAGCGCGAGGTCGTCGAGCATCCGGGCGCGGTGGGCGTGGTGGCGCACGACGGCGAGACGCTCTACATGGTCCGCCAGCCCCGCGAGGCGGTGAACGACCAGGCCCTGCTCGAGCTGCCGGCCGGCAAGCTCGACCAGGAGGGGGAGAGCCCGCTGGACGCCGCGAAGCGCGAGCTCGCCGAGGAGATCGGCAAGGGCGCCCGCACGTGGCAGCACCTCACGAGCTTCTACACCTCACCGGGCTTCACCGACGAGGAGTGCCACCTCTTCATTGCCACGAACCTCTACGACGAGCAGGCCGAGGCCGACGAGAACGAGCGCATCGAGATCGTCGAAGTCCCGCTCTCTGAGCTCGACCCCGTGATCCGCGACAACCGCGACGCGATTTCCCTCGTGGGCCTGCTCTGGCTGCGGGCGTTCCTGAACCGCTGACGCCCGCCGCAGCGCTGACGCTCCCGTTGCAGCGCTCGCGCTCCCTCGCAGCGCTGACGCTCCCGTTGCAGCGCCAAGGGATGGCGGCCGCCCGCCCGAACCAGTCTCGCAATGGCCACCATCGAGCAGCCAATCGTCGAGCGTCGCTTCGAGCACCTCGTCCTCGACTTCCTCGCGTACCTCGAGTTCGAACGCGGTCTCTCGCGTAACACCCTCGATGCATACCGCACGGATTTGTTGCAGTACGGGCGCTTCCTGGAGGAGCGCGAGCGCTCGGCGCTGAACGCCACGCCGGCCGACATCTCGGACTTCCTCGAGCGGCTCGCCACCGGCAGCGCGGCGAACGGCGACTCGCCCGCCCGCGCTCCCGCCTCGCCCGCGACGATCCACCGCAAGAGCGCCTGCCTGCGCTCCTTCTACCGCCACCTGCGCCGGGACGGCCTCCTCGACACCGACCCCACCGCCACCCTGAGCGCACCGCGGCGTACCCGCAAGCTGCCCCAGGTGCTCACGCGCGGTGAGATCGAGAAGCTGCTCTCCCAGCCGCGCGGGACCGAGCCGGCGGCGCTCCGCGACCGGGCTCTGCTCGAGCTGATGTACGCGTGCGGGCTGCGCGCCTCCGAGGCGATCGGGCTCGAGTTGATGGACGTGGACACCGACGAGGGCGTGCTGCGCGCGCGCGGAAAGGGATCGAAGGAGCGGGTGGTGCCGATCGGCCAGGCTGCGATCGCCGCGCTCCGCCCCTACCTGGAGCGCGGGCGCCCGGCCCTGGTGAAGGGGTCGGCGGAGCCGCACCTGTTCGTGAACTTCCGCGGCGGGAGCCTCACCCGCCAGGGCCTCTACAAGATCGTGCGCCGCCACGCGGTCACCGCGGGCCTCGCCGACCGCATGAGCCCGCACACCCTCCGCCACACCTTCGCCACGCACCTGCTCGCCGGCGGCTGCGACCTGCGCTCGGTCCAGGAGATGCTCGGCCACGCCGACGTCTCGACCACCCAGCTCTACACCCACCTGTCGAGCGAGCGGCTGAAGGACGTCTACTTCAGGGCCCACCCGCGCGCGACGGCAAGCTGAGCCACCTTCCCGCCCCGTTCGGGGGCGATCGGCCTGCCCGCCTGGGCTCCCCGCTCCAGGTGGCAGAAAATCGTTGCGGATTTCGCTACGTATTGCTGCCACCTGGCGTGGGCAAACCCCGAAGCGCAACGCGAGGGTGACGTGTGTGACGGGAGCACCACGACCGGGGCGCGCGGGCCGTAAGGCTAGCCGCGCGCAACGGCCGGGCGGGCGCCGGGCGGCGGCCGGGCCGTCCGCCGGCGTGGCGTTGGCGGGCGCGCGGCCGCGGAGTTGCGCCTGCTAGAACCGGACTCGTGCCCGAGCTCCCCGAGGTAGAGACGATCCGCCGTCAGCTGGCGCCCGCGCTCGAGGGCAGGCGGCTGAGGCACATCGAGGTGATCGACCCGCGATGGTCGGAGCCGGCCCCGCCCGAGGCGATCGCGGACGCCCTCGACGGCCGCACCATCGAGCAGCTCGGGCGGCGCGGCAAGTACCTGATCATGTCGATGGAGGACGACGTCCATCTCGTGATGCACCTGCGAATGACGGGCAACCTCCTGCTCACCGACGAGGAGCCGAAGCACACCCGGGTGCGCATGGAGCTCGACGATGGGCAGAAGCTCCTGTTCGTGGACGTGCGCCGCTTCGGCACGGGCGACGTTCTGCTCGGAAGCGACGCGCTCGCGGAGTACTTCGCCTCACGCCTCGGCGTCGAGCCGCTCACCTCCGACTTCACAGCCGAGGCGCTGCGCGACCAGGCGCGCGGGCGCAGGCAGCCGGTGAAGGCGTTCCTGCTGAACCAGGAACGCGTGGCGGGCGTGGGCAACATCTACGCCGACGAGGCCCTCTTCCGCGCGAGGATCCACCCGCTCAGACCCGTGGGGACGCTCCGCAGGGCGCAGATCGAGGCGCTGCGCGAGGGGGTCATCGAGTCGCTGAACGCGGGAATCGACGCCAAGGGCGCCTCGATCGACGACTACCGGCACGTGGATGGAGCGCGCGGCTCCTTCCAGGACCGCTTCCTGGTCCATCTGCGCGAGGGGAAGCCCTGTCCGCGCTGCGGCGCGACGATCCAGAAGATGCGCGCCGCCGGCCGCGGCACCTACGTGTGCCCGCGCTGCCAGCGCCGCCCGCGGAGGTAGCGGGCGCGCCCGGCGGCGCGCGGCTACGCCGCCAGCAGGTCCTCGAGCGTGCCGGCGCGGTCGGCCTCGAGCAGCTCGCGGAAGCCGCCGATCGCGCGCTCGCCGATCACGATCTGCGGGAACGTCATCTGGCCGGTGAGAGCCACCAGGGCGGCACGGCCCTCGGGGTCCTTCGCGAGGTTGACCTCGCGGTAATCCACGCCGCGGGTCTGCAGCAGCGTCTTCGCCTGCCGGCAGAAGCCGCAGGGCTCGGTTGTGTAGAGGAGCACGACCCCGTTCTCGTCCGCCATCCCGATCAGAGTGTATTTACCGCATGTCCGGCACTTTTAAGACAGAAGCGATCGTGCTGCGCTCGATTCGCTACGGCGAGGCCGATCGCGTGCTGCACCTCTACACGGTCGACCGCGGCCGCGTGGGCGCGGTGGCGAAGGGCGTGAGGCGGGTGAAATCGCGCCTCGGCGGCCGCCTCGAGCCGCTCAGCCGCGTGAAGCTCGTGCTGCACCAGGGCCGCGGCGAGCTCTGCACGATCAGCCAGGCCGACACGGTCCACGCCCACGCCGGCCTGCGCGAGCACCGCGCCTCTCTGGAGCGCGGCGCCCAGGCCTGCGAGGCGGTCCTGCGGCTGCTCGATTCGACTGACCCCAACCCGCCCGCCTACAACCTGCTCTGCAACGAGCTGGCGCTGCTGGACGAGCGCCCCGAGCAGGCGAGCCGGGCGCAGGCGCTCGCCTTCCGCCTGAAGCTGCTGCTGGCGGCCGGCTTCGCGCCCGAGCTGGCCTCCTGCGCCGCCTGCGGCGAGACCGAGCACCTGGGCGGCTTCTCGCCGAGCGCCGGCGGAGTGGTCTGCGCCGGCTGCGAGGCGGGCTCGTTCCCGCTGGGGGTCGAGGCGCACGACTTCCTGGTGCAGGCGATCGCCCGCCCGCTCGCCGACGTGCCGGACGCGCCCGAGCGCGCGCTCTCCCAGGCAGACCGCGCGATCGCCGAGACGATGGAGTACCACGCACACGTCCGATTGCGGCGCGTGGCGTAGATTCCCCGCCGGTGAGCGACAAGCTCGTTTACGAGTTCAGCGAGGGCTCGCGCGAGATGCGCGACCTGCTGGGAGGAAAGGGCGCCAACGTCGCGGAGATGACGCGCGTGCTCGGCGCGGAGCGCGTGCCGGCCGGCTTCACGATCACGACCGAGGCGTCCGTGGCCTACATGCGCGACGGCACGGTTCCGGACGAGGAGATCGCCGCCGCGCTCGAGCGGCTCGAGGAACAGGCCGGCACGAGCCTGGGCCACCCGGACGACCCGCTGCTCGTGTCCGTGCGCAGCGGCGCGCGCGAGTCGATGCCCGGGATGCTCGACACGGTCCTGAACCTGGGCCTGAACGACGAGTCGGTCGAGGGCCTCGCCAAGACCACCGACAACGAGCGCTTCGCCTGGGACTCCTACCGGCGCTTCACGCAGATGTTCGGGAACGTCTGCCGCGGCATCCCCGGCGAGCGCTACGAGGGACTGATCAAGGAGCGAGAAGTCGGACGCCGGCGTGACGGACGACGTCGAGCTCGACGTGGACCACCTCAAGGCGGCTCACGCGGCGCTTCAAGGAGCTCTTCCAGGAGGAGACCGGCGAGCCGTTCCCGCAGGACCCGAAGGAGCAGCTGCGCCAGGCGATCACGGCGGTGTTCGACTCCTGGACCGGGAAGCGCGCGGTCGAGTACCGGCGCATCAACCACATCCCGGACGAGTGGGGCACGGCGGTGAACGTGCAGCAGATGGTGTTCGGCAACAAGGGCGACAGCTCGTGCTCCGGCGTGGCCTTCTCGCGCGACGAGATCACGGGCGAGCCCACGCCGTCCGGGGACTTCCTGCCGAACGCGCAGGGCGAGGACGTGGTGTCCGGCGTGCGCACGCCGCTCGACCTGCACGACATGAAGGACTCGATGCCCGAGGCGTACGGCGACCTGATGGAGATCCTGCGCACGCTCGAGAAGCACTACGGCGACATGCAGGACACGGAGTTCACGGTGGAGGAGGGCAGCCTCTACATGCTCCAGACCCGCAACGCGAAGCGGCCCGCGCAGGCGGCGGTGAGGTTCGCGGTCGATGCCGTGGAGGAGGGCCTGCTCGACCGCGCCGCCGCGATCGCGACGATCGACGCGGACCGCCTCGACGCGCTGCTCCACCCGGCCTTCAAGCCCGACGCGCGACTTCGAGCGTCCTCGCCGAGGGCGTGGCCGCCTCGCCGGGCGCGGCCAAGGGCGCGATCGTGTTCACCGCCGACGACGCGGTGAGCGCCGCCGCGGACGGCCGCGACGTGATCCTCGTGCGTCCCTTCACCGAGGCCGACGACGTGGCCGGCTTCCACGCCGCGAAGGGCATCCTCACGGCCGAGGGCGGCAAGGCGAGCCATGCGGCGCTGGTGGCGCGCGGGATGGGCAAGCCGTGCGTGTCCGGCGCGGCGGCGCTCGACATCGACCTCCACGCGAAGACGCTGAGCGTGAACGGCACGAAGCTGAGCGAGGGCGACACGATCGCGATCGACGGCAGCGCCGGCGTCGTCACGGCCGACGACGTGCCGCTCGAGGAGCCCGAGGTATCGGACCAGTTCGAGACCGTGCTGCGCTGGGCCGACGAGCTGCGCACGCTCGGGCGTGCGCACGAACGCCGACACGCCCGAGGACGCCCGCCGCGCGCGCGAGTTCGGCGCCGAGGGCATCGGCCTCTGCCGCACCGAGCACATGTTCATGGCCGCGGACCGCCAGCCCAAGATGCGCGCGATGATCATGGCCGAGACCGAGGAGCAGCGCCGCGACGCGCTCGCCGAGCTGCTGCCGCTCCAGCAGGAGGACTTCGAGGGCCTGTTCCGGGAGATGCAGGGCCTGCCGGTCACGATCCGCCTGCTCGACCCGCCGCTCCACGAGTTCATGCCGCAGGCCGAGGAGGTCGCCCAGGACGTGGAGCGGGCGCGCATCGAGCAGACCGACAACCTCGAGCGAGCTCGAGCACACGCTCGACCGCATCCACTCGCTCTCGGAGACGAACCCGATGCTCGGCACGCGCGGCGTGCGCCTCGGCATCCTCCATCCGGAGATCTACGAGATGCAGATCCGGGCGATCTTCCGCGCCGCGCTCGCGGTCGCCGAGCCGCCGCAGCTCGAGATCATGATCCCGCTCGTGGCCTACGAGCGCGAGATCGAGCTGATGCGCGGGCTGGTGGAGCGCGTGGCCGAGGAGGAGGGCGCGTCCGAGCTCGACTTCTGCGGTGGGCACCATGATCGAGCTGCCGCGCGCGTGCTTCGTGGCCGACCGGATCGCCGCGCACGCCGACTTCTTCTCGTTCGGCACCAACGACCTCACCCAGACCGCGCTCGGCTTCTCGCGCGACGACGTGGAGGGCCGCTTCCTCAACCGCTACGTCGAGACGAAGATCGTCGATCGCAGCCCGTTCGAGACGATCGACCAGCCCGGCGTGGGCTGGCTCGTGCGGCTCGGCGCCTGGACCGGCCGCGAGGCAAAGCCGGACCTGAAGCTCGGCATCTGCGGCGAGCACGGCGGCGACCCGGAGTCGATCGCGTTCTTCCAGATGGCGGGCCTCGACTACGTGAGCTGCTCGCCCTACCGCGTCCCGATCGCGCGCGTGGCGGCAGCGCAGGCGGCGGGGAAGTAGAGGTAGGGTGCCCGATCCTTATGAACACCACGCGCCTGCTTTCGCTCGTCGCCTCGGTCACCCTCGCCATGGCGGTCGCAACCGCAACCGCCTTCGGCCACGTGGAGCGCAGCTCCTACTGGCCGGACCCCGCTCCTGACAAGAGCGTGAAGCCGGCGGCGGGCGGCAAGGTGCCGAAGGCCCGCAGCCTCGCCTCGGCGCTGCGCGCGAAGCCGCCCGGCAGGACGCGCGTGGTCTGCCAGCGGGCATCGCTGAGGAAGGCGATCCGCTCGATCAGGGCCGCGCGCAGGAACGGCACCGTCCTGCGGCCCACGCAGGGGACGAAGAAGCTCACCGCGAGGCAGGCGCGCAGGCTGACGCGTCTCAACCGCGCGTTCTTCAGCCGCTGCAAGTTCAAGAGCATCCAGGCGGCGATCAAGCGGTCGCGCAACAACGACCGCGTGGTGATCATGCCGGGCAAGTACCTCGAGTCGAAGTCGCGCGCCAAGCCGACCAACGACCCGAAGTGCGCCCAGTACAAGGAGGAGTCGGACGACGGCCAGGGCGCCGCGACCTACCGCTACCAGGTGAAGTGCCCGAACGACCAGAACCTGATCTACCTCCAGGGACGCCGCCTCACCGACAAGCCGGTGCCGTTCCCGCCGCGCGAGAACCGCCGCGGCATCCCCGACGAGGGCCCGTGCATCCGCTGCAACGTCCAGATCGAGGGCTCGGGCGCGAAGCCCGAGGACGTGGTGATCGACCTCGCCAAGGACACGAAGGCGAAGCTGCGCGGGCCGTCCGAGCCGCTCAAGGAGGTCGGGATCCGGGTGGACCGCGCCGACGGCACGGTGATCAAGAACCTCACCGCGGCGCATGCGGCCGAGCACGGCATCTACGTGCACGAGACCGACGGCTACCTGCTCTCGCACGTGAAGTACTTCTACAACAAGGAGTACGGCGGGCTGATGTTCGCGTCCGACCACGGCCTCACCGCCGACTGCGAGGGCGTCGGCCACGGCGACTCGGCCGTCTACCCGGGCGGCGCGCCCGACACGGGCGAGCAGACCACCGAGCCCGAGAGGCGCGTGAACAACACGATCACGCGCTGCGACATCCACCACAACACGCTCGGCTACTCGGGCACGATGGGCAACGGCACCCGCGTCGTGAACAACGACTTCTACGACAACGGCACCGCCATCGCGACCGACTCGTTCTACGCCGGCGGCCACCCGGGCTATCCCGCAGGACGGCGCCACGTTCGAGAACAACCGGATCTACTCGAACAACTTCAACAGCTTCGTGCCGGGCTCCGACGTGGAGCCGAAGGTCCCGGTCCCGGTGGGCGTGGGCATCCTGATCGCCGGCGGCAACGGCAACGAGATCCGCGGCAACCGCATCTGGGACAACTGGCGCCGCGGCACGATGCTGATCAACGTGCCGGACTCGTTCTCGGACGAGAACCGGACGACGGTGAACTCGGTGTCGCACCGCAACCGCTACCACGACAACGTGATGGGAATCGCCCCGGACGGCGACAAGCTGCCCAACGGCGTGGACTTCTGGTGGGACGAGGCGCCCATGCAGGAGGACAACTGCTGGTTCGACGAACGGCGAGGTCACCACCGACCCGCAGGGCCCGCTGATGCCCTCGAACTGCGACAACACGAGCGCGGGCGTGACCTACGGCGCCAAGTTCGCCGGCGAGCTCGCGCCGTGCGCCGGCGCGATCGTGGGCGGCGACCTACGACGCGAACACCTGCCCGTGGTTCCGGACGCCGGAGAAGCCGTCGTCGTCAGTCCGGCGGCGGAGGGATGGGGCTGCCGGTGCGGGCCTCGGGAGCGCCGAAGGTGGCGCTCCTCGCGGGCGACTGCCGCCTCGTGGGCTCGACGCTGTCGTGCAACGGGCTGCTCGACCGGCCCTAGTCGCGGCGGCGGCGATCTTGCTGGCTGGGTGCGGCGGCGAGCCCGCCGCACCGCAGCCGTTCGGCGCAGAAGCTCCAGACGGCCACGTGCACCGACTGGCGCGAGGCCTCGCCGCAGCAGCGCCAGTCCGCGGTCGACCGGCTCGAGAGCACGGTGGCCGGGCCGCGCAAGGAGGGCAACACGCTGCCCGACGACGTGGCGTACAGCACGCTCGACGCTCGCTGCAAGCCGGACTTCGCCCGCGGCTTCCTGCTCTACGAGCTCTACATCCGCGCGGCGGGCTTCGAGTCGCTCTCCGAGTGAACTGCCACAATCGGGCGCGCATGGCCCAGCTCGCCCGAACTTCGTTCAGGGAGCGGATCGAGCGACTGGAAGAGTCGCTCTCGCCGCTCGCGACTCGCTCTTACCCCGCCGCCCGCGAGGAACCCGAGCCCGACTCGGACCATCGCACGCCCTTCCAGCGCGACCGCGACCGGATCGTGCACTCCAAGGCCTTCCGGCGCCTGAAGCACAAGACGCAGGTGTTCATCGCGCCCGAGGGCGACCACTACCGCACACGGCTCACCCACACGCTCGAGGCGTGCGGGATCGCCCGCGGGGTGGCGCGCGCGCTGGGGCTGAACGAGGACCTCACCGAGGCGATCGGCCTCGGGCACGACCTCGGCCACCCGCCCTTCGGCCACACCGGCGAGGCGGTGCTCGACGCGTGCACGCGTGAGCGCTGGGGGAGTGGCTTCCGCCACAACGAGCATTCACTACGTGTGGTGGAGAAGATCGAGCGGCTGAACCTCACCGCGCCGGTGCGCGACGGCATCCTGCGCCACACCGGGCCCGAGCCGCCCGGCACGCTGGAGGGCCGGATCGTCCGGCTCGTGGACCGCGTGGCGTACATCAACCACGACATCGACGACGCGATCCGGGCCGGCGTGCTGCGCTTCGAGGACCTGCCGCGCGCGGAGATCGAGCTGCTGGGCGACACCGGCTCGGACCGGATCGAGACGCTCGTGGTGGACGTGCTGCGCCACTCCGAGGATGCGGGCGACATCGTGCAGGGCGAGGAGGTGGGCGCGGCGATGCTGCGCCTGCGGGAGTTCATGTTCGAGCACGTGTACCTCGGGCCTGCGGCGCAGCGCGAGCGCCCGCGCATCGAGCGCATGCTGCGGGCGCTGTTCGACCACTACGCCGAAGAGCTCGGCGAGGAGCAGCCGGTCGTCGACTGGCTCGCGGGCATGACGGACCGCTACGCCATCCGCGAGTTCGAGAACCTGTCCGTACCGCAGGGGTTCTGATGGCGCTGTTCACGAAGGACACGATCGACCGCGTGCGCGACGCCGTGGACATGGCGCACCTCGTCGGGGCAGAAGACGGACCTGCGGCGGGTCGGCACGCGCTGGACCGGGCTCTGCCCGTTCCACGACGAGCGCACGCCGTCGTTCTCGGTGAACCCCGAGGAGAAGCTCTACTACTGCTTCGGCTGCGGCGAGGGCGGCGACGCCTTCAAGTTCGTCCAGCAGACCGAGGCGCTCGACTTCCAGGAGGCCGTGGAGCTGCTGGCGGAGCGCTTCAACGTGCGGGTCGAGCGCGAGGCCGACGACCCTCGCGCCGAGGAGCGGCGCCGCCGGCGCGAGCGGCTGCATGCGCTGCTCGAGCGGGCGAGTCGCTTCTACTCCACCTATCTGCACGAGGCCGCCGAGGCCGCGCCCGCGCGCGAGTACCTGGCCTCTCGTGCGTTATCGGAAGAGGTGCTTGCGGAGTTCCGGGTCGGCTACTCCCCGAGCGCATGGGACCGGATGATCATGGGTGCGCGGCAGAACGGATTCAGCGAGGAGGAGCTGGTGGCGGCCGGGCTGGCGCAGCGCGGGCGCAGCGGCGGCCTCTACGACCGCTTCCGCGGGCGGATCATGTTCCCGCTGGCCGATTCGCGCGGAAAGGTGCTCGGGTTCGGTGCCCGGCAGATGGGGGAGGGCCGCGGCCCGAAGTACCTCAACACCTCCGAGAACGACCTCTACCACAAGGGTCGCCAGCTATTTGGGATAGATATAGCCCGAAAGGAGGCGATGCGGACCGCTCGTTTCGTGGTCGTGGAGGGTTATACCGATGTGCTTGCGCTTCACCAGGCGGGGATAAGGGAGGCCGTGGCGATCATGGGCACGGCACTCACGCAGGAGCAGCTCGCGGAGCTGGCGAAGGTCGGCGACGGCAATCGCCGCGGGCGCGTGTACCTGGCTCTGGATGCGGATCGGGCCGGGCGCGACGCCATGCTGCGGGCCGCGCGGCTCGCCGAGGACCGGGGGATCGACCTGCGTGTGGTGGAGATGCCCGAGGGCACCGATCCGGCCGATCTCGTCACCCGAGAGGGGCCCGACGCGTTCATTTCGCGCATGGAGCGGGCTGTTCCCATGATCGAGTTTCAGGTCCGTCGAGTACTTGCCGATGCAGACCTGGACACGCCCGCAGGCAGAGACCTGGCCCTCGAGGAGGCGCGCAAGCTGATCTCCGCAGTTCCCGAACGGACCGCAACAAGAGACGCGCTCGTCCGCGAAGCCGCGGATCGTCTCGACGTTCCCGTGGACTACGTGCTGGCGCCCGCCGCCGCGCCCGCGCCGCGAGCCCCTGCGCCGTCTCAGCCCGCGCAGAGCTCGGCAGGGGAGCTCTCGCTTCGCACCGAGCGCGAGTTCCTCACCCGCAGCCTCTCGAGCGGCGAAATCGGCCGCCAGTACCTCGCCCGCCCGGAGGACGAGCAGTTCTCCTCAGACCTGATGCGCCGGGCCCGCGAGCACTTCGTGAAGCACTTCGAGGACCCGCTGGCGGCGCTGCCGGAGGACGACCCGGCGCTGGCGGCGCTCGTGACGGATGTCGCCGTGGCGGCCCAGGAGCGCCCGCCGAGCCAGGACCTGATCCTGCGCATGAGCATCCTTCAGCTTGAGCAGCGCCGCATCGAGCGCGAGATCAGGCGCGCGTCGCAGGATGGCGACCACGCACGAAAGAGTCTGCTCGCCGCCGCCGAACAGAAGGTTCGTGACGAGATGGGCAACCGTGATGGGGCAGACGGCATGAGCGAGCGCGTGCCCGGCATGAACGGCGAGGACGCCGCCGAGCCCCGCGAGCTCGAGCCGACGGCCGCCAACGGCCACGCCGACGAGCCGGACGAGCCGACCGCCGCCGACCTCTACGACGAGGGCGGCGTGGTCACGGCCGGCCTGCTGGTGCCGCCCCCGGAGCACGGGGCGGAGGACGCGGTGCGGCTCTACCTGCGCTCGATCGGCCGCGTGCCGCTGCTCACGCGCGAGGACGAGGTACGCCTCGCCAAGCGCATCGAGCAGAACGACATGGCC
The DNA here is from genome assembly GCA_963771715.1 of uncultured Thermoleophilaceae bacterium. Taxonomy (GTDB): domain Bacteria; phylum Actinomycetota; class Thermoleophilia; order Solirubrobacterales; family Thermoleophilaceae; genus JACVRW01. The sequence goes on along the minus strand of CAVYUQ010000008.1, from coordinate 29,660 downwards.
GCGAAGAACTCGCTGATCGAGGCGAACCTGCGGCTGGTCGTGTCGATCGCAAAGCGCTACACCGGGCGCGGGCTGACGCTGCTCGACCTGATCCAGGAGGGCAACCTCGGCCTGATCCGCGCCGTGGAGAAGTTCGACTGGCGCCGCGGCTTCAAGTTCTCCACCTACGCCACCTGGTGGATCCGCCAGGCGATCACGCGCGCGCTGGCGGACCAGTCGCGCACGATCCGGATACCGGTGCACATGGTGGAGCGGATGAACAGGGTCGCGCGCGCGAAGCGGTCGCTGCTCCAGAAGCACAACCGCGAGCCCACGCCGGAGGAGATCGGCGAGCTGGTGGAGATGCCGGCCAAGAAGGTCGAGGAGATCCTGAAGCTGGGCCAGGAGCCGGTCTCGCTGGAGGCCCCCGTGGGCGGCGAGGAGGGCGACGCCTCGCTCGGCGACTTCATCGAGGACGCCGCCACCGACCGCCCCCTCGAGATCGTGGCCAACCAGATCCGCGACGCGGACCTCCAGAAGGTCCTCGACTCACTCGGCTGGCGAGAGCGCAAGGTGATCGAGCTCCGCTACGGCCTGGGCGACAAGGGCCCGATGACCCTCGAGGACATCGGCCACGAGGTCGGGGTCACCCGCGAAAGAGTGCGCCAGATCGAGTCGAAGACACTGGCGATGCTGAAGAGCTCAGGCGGCGCAGACCGCCTCGCAGGAACCGCCGACGAGGCGTAGGACGCTGCGGCCGGCAACCGAGTCGAGCGCTATGCTCGGCAGCGCCGATCCCCGGTGATGTAACGGCAACATGACTGACTGTTAATCAGTTCTTGGTGGTTCGAATCCACCCCGGGGAGCCTCAAGCACCCGCATTCCGCCCTCCAACCGCGGGCTAGTCGATTTATGTACCGAGACGGGTACGCAAATCGACTAACCCGGCTGCCCGCTCGGCACGAAGCGCTTCACGAACTCGAGCGCCGTCTCGGCCACCTCGCGCCATCCGCTGTCGATCGTTAGTGAGTGGCCGCGGTTCGGGATCTTCTTGATCTCGGTCACGGCGGTGTTGCGCCGCTGCCGCTTGTAGGACGCGTTCGCGATCGCCCACGGGACCGTGTGGTCCTTCTCGCCGTCGATGATCAGCAGTGGCCCGCGGTCGGGGTTCTTCGGGTCGAGCTTCGCCTCGGTGAAGGGGTTCAGGTTCGCGTTCGCCATCTGCATCAGCGCCACCCCGGGCGCGGCGACGTGGTAGGTGTCGTAGAGCTGCCTCGCCTCGTCCTCGCCGAGGGCGTTCGTCCAGCCGTACTTGAACTGGTCGAAGGTGAGCGTGACGGCGCGGCCGCGGTTCAGCGGGTTGCTGAGCACCGGAGCGGCCGACCTCAGCGCGGAAAGAGGCAGCGGGAGCACGCCGCGGAAGGGGCCGGGATCGATCGCCACCGTTGCGGCGGACAGGCCGCGGTCCGCGATCAACTGCGCCAGCAGTCCTCCGGTGGAGTGGCCCATCACCGCCGGCTTCTCCTTCAACTTGCCGATCACCTCGGCGGTGTGATCGGCGATCTGCCCGAGCGTCTTCTTGGCGAGGACGTCCGGATTTGCCCTGGCCTGCTCGACGGTCTCGGGATCGTCGGGCCACGCGGGCGTGACCGCCGCGTACCCGGCCTCCTCGAACAGCGCAGCCCAGTTGTCCCAGCTGCTCGGCAGCAGCCAGAGCCCGTGGATGAATACGACCGGGGTGCGGCCGCTCGCGTTGGCGGCCTCGACTCTGCGCGAGCTCGCGCTCGGTGACGGTGGTAGCCATGGCGCTAACGCTAGATCAGCGCGGTGGGGCTCGGCGGTACCAGAACGTAAACGAGACGCGAACTTCGCGCTTGAGGTCCGCTCCAGTCAACTCGCGTCGACCTTCACCGGGGCGAGCCTTACAACCTCATGGCTTCGCTCTTGGCGCTCCGTCCGCGTCTCGAGACTGAGTAGACCAGCGCTTCCTCACTTCGTCAAGCGGGTGAAGTGCAATCAGCCCGCTCTTTGCGGAGATTTGCGTACTTCGACGAGCTCCTCGACCGCCTCGGCCGCGGCCGAAGCCCCGTCGTGGCGGGTCGCCCAGTCGCCCAGCTCCGCTGCGCGCCGCGCGTAGCTCGGCTCGGCGAGCAGGCGACGCACGGCGAGCCGAACTCCCCGCGGGGTGGTGAAGCGGCGTGGCAGCGAGACGCCCGCGCCCGCCCAGCGGATGCGCGCCGCGTTCTCAGCCATGTCGCCGGCGTGCGGGCAGGCCACCACGGGCACCCCGCTGGCGAGCGCCCGCACCAGCGTGCCGTGGCCGGCGTGGCAGACGACCGCGTCGCACAGGGGCATCGTGCGCGCGTAGGACACCCAGTCGACCACCCGCGCGTTCGGAGGCACCCGCAGCGGCTCCGGCGGCTCGCGCCGGTTGGTGGTCGCGAGCACCCGCACCGGCTCTGCCGCCAGCCCCTCGAGGGCGGCCCGCACCAGCCGCTGCTCCGGGTCCTGCGACGTGCTCGGCGCCACCAGCACCAGCGGGCCATCGCCCGGCGGCAGCTCCACGTCGCCGAACGGCTGCTCCCACAGGAGCGGCCCCGTCACGCGCATCCCCGGCCAGGCGTCCGCTCGCGGGTACTCGAGCTGGGGGAAGGTCGCCACGATCGCCAGCTCGCGCGAGATCCCGCCGTGCACCTCGCCGAGCGGCGCCAGCCCCACGCGCTCGCGCGCGCCGTTCAGCTCCACGCGGCCCTGCTCCTCGCCCGTCATCACGAGCGGCCGCACCAGCTCCCAGACGCGCCGCCCGGCCGCGGTGCGCGGGTAGACCGCCCCGACCGAGTACACGGGGAAGCCCGGCTCGCCCGTGGGCATCACGTGCGGCACGAGCGTGGCCCAGGGCCGGCCCTCCGCCTGCGCGGCCAGCGAGCCGGCCACCGTGATGATGTCGGCCACCACCACGTCGGGATCGAACGAGCGGATCAGCTCGCGCGTGGCCGCGGACGCCTTCACCGCCGCCGCGTAGGGCTTGAGCGGCCTCTCGCGCGTGGGGAACACCTGGTACTCCGGCGCCGCCGCGAACCGCATTCCCTCGCGCTCCACGTGCTCGTGCCAGCGCGACCACGTCTCGAGCATGACCTCGTGCCCGCGCCGCGCCAGCTCCGCGCCCAGGGCGATCGCGGGGAAGGCGTGTCCCGGGTCGCCGAACGCGGCGAGAAGGATGCGCCGGCTCAGAGCATCTCCGCCAGCTCGCGGACCATCCGCCTGCGCTCGCTCGTGTCGAACGAGACCGGCGAGACGATCAGCGTCCCGACGCCCGCGTCGCGGTACACCTCCAGCCGCTCGCGCACCTTCTCGCGTGGCCCGACCAGCGTGATCGTGTCGATCAGCTCGGCCGGCACCGCGGCCGCCGCCTCGTCCTTCTTGCCCTCGAGGTAGAGGTCCTGGATCTCCCGCGCGGCGTCCTCGAAGCCATAGCGCTGAACCAGCGCGTTGTAGAAGTTGCGCTCGCGCGATCCCATCCCGCCCACGTAGAGGGCGATGAAGTGGCGCATCTGGTCCCGCGCGCGGTCCACGTCGTCGTCGATCGACACGTTCACGCCCGGGGCGATGTCGAACTCCTTCCCCAGCGTCCGGCCTGCCCGCGCGGCGCCCTCGTCGAGCAGCTCACGCGCCTGGTCCACGTGCTCGGGCGAGAAGAAGATCGGCAGCCAGCCGTCCGCGATCTCGCCCGTGAGCTGGGTGTTCTTCGGCCCGATCGAGGCGATGTAGATCGGGATCTCGTCCTGGACCGGCGCGATCGTGAGCTTCAGCGGCTTGCCGGGCCCGTCCGGCAGCGGCAGCTGGTAGGTCTCGCCGGAGTAGGTGAGCCGCTCGCGCGCCAGCGCGCGCCGCAGGATCTCGACGTACTCGCGCGTGCGCTGGAGCTGCTTGCCGAAGCGCTGCCCGTGCCAGCCCTCGGCCACCTGGGGTCCCGAGGTGCCGATGCCGAGCAGCATGCGCCCGCCCGAGAGCTGGTCGAGGGTGGCCGCGGTCATGGCGGTCATCGCGGGCGAGCGGCCCGGCATCTGGAAGATCGCCGAGCCGATCTTGATGCGCTCGGTCTGCGCGGCCAGCCAGGCGAGCACGGTGGCGGCGTCGGATCCGTAGGCCTCGGCGGCCCAGACGGAGTCGAACCCCGCCGCCTCCGCCTCCTTGACCAACTCGAGCTGATCCGCGGCCGTCATGCCGAGGCCCCAGTAGCCGATGTTCAGGCCCAGCCGCACTGCAAATGTCCTATCGCCGGTTGCATTTTTTGGGCCGTAATTGCCGATCCTATGTAACAGCCCATGAGACGCCGCCCCGCCAGAGACCTCCGCACCGCGATCGACTGCCTTCCGCTCGAAACGCGCAAGGCGATGCTCACGGGCGTCGAGTCGAACCGCATCATCGTCGGCGCGTACACCGACCGGAAGGGCGGCGTCTGCCCGATGCTGGCCGCGCACCGCAACGGCGGCCGCACGAGCCTTGCCAGCTTTGCCCACGCCTGGGACAGCTACACCGGCGCCCGCGGCCGCGCGCGCCCGGCCAGCGATCGAGAGCTCCACACGCTCACGGCCATGCTGGAGGCGAGCATCGCGCTGGACGAGCTGCCGGCCCTCGAGGACGTGGCACGCGAGGTCAAGAAGCTGCGCCAGCCGCGCCTCTTCCGCCGCTTCGACGAGTACGAGCGCGCGGTGGCCGAGCTGGGTGTGATCAGAGCTCTGAATCGCCCGGACGAACGAACTGAAGTTCCGGCACCACGCAGTTTCGTGACGTCCTGAGCAGGAACCGGATCGCCTCGGCGATGTCCTCCGGCTGGATCATCTGATCCTTCGGCACCTGGCCCTCGACCCAGTCCGTCATCGGCGTGGCCACGAAGCCGGGGCAGAGGGCGGTCACCTGCACGCCGTCGTTCGAGAGCTCCTTGTGGAGCGCCTGGCTGAGCCCGACCACGCCGAACTTGGTGGCCGAGTACGCCGCGAGCCAGCCCTGGCCGTGCTTGCCGGCGTAAGACGCCGTGTTCGCCATCAGCGCCTTGCCGTGCTCGGCCCCGGCCTCCTTCAGCATCGGGATGGCCTCGCGCGCGAGCAGGTAGACCGCGCGCAGGTTCACGTCGAGCTGGAGATCGAGCTTCTTGGTCTCCGCGTCGGCCACCGCGCCGCCGATTCCGATTCCCGCGTTGTTGATCAGCACGTCGAGCCGGCCGCAGCGCTCGCGGTGCGCCGCCACCAGCTTCGCGATCTCCTCCTCCTGCGCCATGTTCGCGGGCAGGGCCTCCACGTCGAGGCCCTCGTCGCGCAGTCCCTGGGCCGCCTCCTCGAGCTTCTCGGGGCGCCTCGCGGACAGGGTCAGCCGGTAGCCGTCCTCACCCAGCGCACGGGCGATTGCGAGCCCGATCCCGCTGGATCCTCCTGTGATGAGCGCCGCGCGGTCCATAGCGCGGGCACTCTATTTCAACTCTCTACGATTCCCCGCCCGTGAGCGCCCGAACGATCTCCGTAGCCGTACTGCTCGCCTGCGCCCTGCTGGCCGGCTGCGGCGACGACGACTCCGGCGACCAGCCGCCGCCTCCCGCCAAGGCCGCGGACTTCCCGAAGCCCGGCGGCAAGTCGCTGACAGAGCTGCTGAACCAGGTCGGCGGGAGCGGTCCCGTGCTGGCGCCGTCGGGCCTGGAGCTCCGCACCGGCACGCAGCGCTTCGGCTTCGCGCTCTTCAGCCGCTCGCGCGAGCAGATCACCGACGCCAGCGTGGCCGTCTACACGGCGCCGGCCGGCGGCGGCCCGGCGAAGGGTCCGTACCTGGCGCGCTACGAGTCGCTCTCGATCAGGCCGCAGTTCGAGAGCCGGCAGACGGCCTCCGACCCGGACGCCGCGAGGTCGATCTACACCGCGCAGATCCCGTTCGACAAGCCCGGGAAGTACGAGCTGCTCGGCATCGCCCGCCTGGGCGGCAAGCTCGTGCCGGCCACCACCCCGATGCCGGGGGTCGAGGTGAAGAAGAAGTCCGGTGACCCGATCCCCGCGGTTGGCACCCGCCCGCCGCGCATCCACACGCCGACGGAGGCGGACGTGGGCGGCGACGTCGCCTCGATCGACACCCGGCTGCCGCCGTCCTCGATGCACGACGACGACTTCGCCGACGTGCTCGGCAAGAAGCCCGTGGTGCTGCTGTTCGCGACGCCCCAGCTCTGCCAGAGCCGCGTGTGCGGCCCGGTGGTGGACGTGGCCGAGCAGGTGAAGGCGAGCATCGGCGACGACGTGGCCTTCATCCACATGGAGGTCTACCGGGACAACCGCATCGACAAGGGCATCCGGCCGCAGATGGCCGCGTTCCACCTGCGCAGCGAGCCGTGGCTGTTCGTGTTCGACCGCTCCGGCAAGGTCGCCGCCCGGATCGAGGGCGCATACAGCGACCGCGAGCTCGAGCAGGCGATCAGCGCCGCCGAGGGCGCTTGACGACGACCTTCTTGCTGTAGGCCTTCAGGGGCCCGCCGCTCGCCGGGCGCACGTTGGCGGTCACGCGCATGACGACGCGCTTCTTCCTGCGCAGCGCCCTCTGGAGCAGGCGCCTGCTCTTCCTGCTGAGCTTCAGCCGGATGCGCGCCGCCTTGCCGGGCACGCTGAGCGTGGCGGTCCTGCGAGCCGTCCTCACGATTCTGCGAGAGCCCCTGACCTTGGGGAGCTGCGCGAAGGCGGAGACGGTGCAGGCGCGGTCACACGTGGCCATGACGTCGAGCACGCCGCGCTTCAGGACCTTCTTGGAGTTCACGCGGAAGCTGAAGGTGGGGGCGCCGGTGCCACCGCCAGCCGCCGCCTGCCGCCCGGATCCGGCGCGGTGGCCGTCCAGGCGTAGCGCGCGGTCAGGGACGAGCCGGCGTAGGCGTTGTCGCCGCTCGTCGGGCTGGGCGGGGCGCCGGTGTCCGGCAGCGACGCCGTGAAGCGGTAGGTGCGCGCCTCACCGGGCGCGATGTTGCCGAGCGCGCGGCTCTGGAGGCCGGCCAGCTGCCCGGAGAACACCGGCACGGCGCCGCCGCCGGTCACGTCCTGGACGTCGAGGTGGACGGCGTTGGAGAGCTTCCCGCCGTTCACGCCGGGCTGGTCCAGCACGTCGAGCTGCTGGACGCTGAGGTGCGCCGACCAGCCTGCCCGCGTTCGAAAGCTGAACGGTCCCGGTCACCGACCTGCCGGGCGCAAGCCCCTGAGCCTGGAAGATCGCCTGCCCGTCGCGCGTGTTCGTCAGGTACAGCTCGCCGCTCACCTGGCTGATCACCGCGCGCGGCGGCTCCGCATGCCCGCCCGTCCCGGCCGCAGCGGCGCAGCCCGAGATGACCGCCATCGCGGCAAGCGTGATCCATCTCGGTAGAGATCGTGAGTCCATCACCCTTATCGGTGATATATCGGCCGCAGGCGGGTGAAAATGAGGCCCATTTAGCGCCTGCCACGCCGGCTGGACGAATAGGCTGACTACGGGCGGGCCGGTAGCTCAGTTGGTTAGAGCAGCGGACTCATAATCCGTCGGTCCCTGGTTCGAATCCAGGCCGGCCCATAAAGAGAAACCCTCTTTCAAGAGCGGGTCTCTCTCCTCGGTAGGCCCTTGCACCCGGCGCTTCGGGCCATCCTCGGGGCCACCGGGCGGCCTGCGGGTGTGCTCGGATGACCGACGATCTTGCCGTTTCGCCGGGAAGAGAGTGCCCCTGCCCGTCACAAGCGACGTCTAGCGGGACGCGAAACCCGTGCCGTCATGGGAGCGCTCCTAGGCGGACGATTCAATCAGCCTGTCGCGCACGGCGCGTGCGACGGCCTGCGCGCGGGAGTGCACGCCGAGCTTCGCGAGGATGTGCTCGATGTGCTTGCCGACGGTCTTATCGGTGATGTACAGGCGGCTCGCTATTTCGGGCTGGCGAAGCCCGTCGACGAGCAGGCCGAGGACCTCATGCTCCCGCCGTGTGAGGTTGACGGGACCGAACACCGCTGCGTTCCTCGTGCCACGATCGCCGAGCCTTCTCACGCGGGTGATTAGCTCGTCGGGGTCGAATGGCTTGACGATGTAGTCGTCTGCGCCGAGCAGCAGTCCCGCGACACGATCGAACGGCTCGGTCCGCACTCCGGAAAGGAAGACAATCGGAAGCTCGTCGCCGTACTCGTCTCTGAGCTCGCGGCAGATCTCATACCCCGAAGCGCCCGGTAGCGCCACCTCCATGAGGACGAGCGAGGGGCGGCTCCCGTTAACGGCGGCGAGCGCCTGCTCCCCTGTTGCAACCTCAACCGTCGCGTATCCCACTCGCTGAAGCAGTCGGGCGACCTCGGCGCGACAGTCGGAGTCGCCGTCGACCAACAAGATCGCGTCAGGCTCAATCATCCCTCCGCCCTTCGTCCGCCGGGCCGAATCTCTGCCGGAGGGCAATGGCTGCGACATCGCCAGCTGCTCGGACCAGCCGTTGCCCTACGGCGCTCTTAGGGGCACGCGCCGAGGCCTCGCCACCAACAGTTCATCCATTGAAACGCCCAGACGGGGACACGGTTGAGCCATCACCACCAAGAATGTTCGCTATTTGCGACTTTTTCTCGTGCACTTTGCGTAGTTTCTCGGGCTGAAACTCTGCTTTTCCCACCGCCTGATGCATCGGCACGCCGGCTGGCGCCGTGGGCCACCGCAGGTCCACCGGCGTAAGGAGATCGCCGTACGGTGAATGCCTGAGGAGCACGTACGAGCCTGCGCCTTCGACCCCGGGGCTCGAAAATTAGGCCGATTCCCCATTCTCGCCGGTTTCCCCTGCAAGGAGACTGCTTGCCAGCTAGGAAGCGTCCACAAACTCCAAGGAGGGACCTGTATGCGGCGACGCAAAGTCCTTTTGGCCGCCCTCTTCACGCTCGCGGTAGCTGCGCTGGTCGCGGCCCCGATGGCGTCCGCGGCCAGTCCGCACTTCAAGAAGAACGGCTCGCCTAAATGCACGATAAGCGGCGGCGGCACAACTTCGACGTCCACCGTGTGCACCGGTGCGCTCGCCGGGCTGGGCGGCGGGGACGTCCTCATCGAGACGACCGTGGAGGGGTTCGCGGTCTACCAGTGTCAGAACGGTGGCGGCAACACCGCGCCCGGGCAGAACAGGGTGCTCGTGGGTCCGGCCACTACGCCGACGAACATCTCGGGTGACGAGATCAAGAACGGCAACCTCGTGTTCACCACGGACGCTGCCGTGCTGGCGGCCGCAGCGAGCGTGTCCGGTGCGGCGGCCGGCTGTCCGAACCCGAACTGGAGCGGTGTCAACCCCCAGCTCACGCTCACGAAGATCACGCTGACGATCTCGCAGAGCGGGCTGCTGTTCACCTGCACCGCCTCGAACCCGAACGGGTTGTCGGGAACGGTTGCGCTCAGCTGCTCGTAGACGAATTCGGAACAGGGGCACCCGCCGGTGCCCCTGTTCCACGATCTTCTTCAGTTCCTCTTGATACGAAGGCCGATCGTTGTGCTGTGGGACCGATCGGTGCTTGTGCCGCTGACCGTGAGCGTGTAGTTCCCGGGCGGAGTTGCGGGTCCCGCCGTGACCGTCAGTGCAGAGGATGTCGGGCTCGACGCGACGCCGAGTGGCGTGGGGGTGAAGGTGCCCGTAGCGCCAGCCGGCAGTCCGCTGACGCTCAGGTCGACCTGGCCCATGAAGCCGCCGGTCGGGGTGACCGTCACGGTGTAGGCGGCCGAGCCGCCGGGGCCAAGGGCCTCGCGCCCGCCCGGGCTACTTAGCGTGAAGTCACCGGTCGTGGCAGGCGGCGGAGTCGGTGGCGGCGGGGCAACGCCGCTACAGGCGGGGATCGCCTTGCAGACGTTGAGCCGCCCCTCCGTCGCGACGCGGCCGATGAGCGAGGCGACCGGGTCGACCGCGGCGCGGATTGTCGTTCTGAGCGTCCAGACCGACTGGTATCCGCCCGAGAGCGCGAGCGCGGCGGCTCCGGACACGTGCGGAGTCGCCATCGAGGTGCCGCTCATGTAGTCGTAGGTTCCGCCGAGCATCGTCGAGAGAATGCTCGAGCCCGGGGCAGCGAGATCGACCGAGCTCTGGCCGTAGTTGGAGAAGCCCGCCAGGCTGTCGGTCTTGTCGGTCGCGGCAACGCAGATCTCGTTCGCCGCGTGGTAGCTACAGGGATAGAACGGCGTCGTGTCGTTGTTCCCGGCGGCGTTGCCGGCGGCGGCGACGAAGAGGATGTCGTTCATGCCGGCCTTGTTGATCGCGTCCCGGAGCGCTTGCGAGAATCCGCCCCCGCCCCAGGAGTTGCTGAGCACGCGGAGATTCACACCCGCCTGCTTGGCGCGCACCGCCCAATCGATCGCCTCGACAGCGTCGCTGATCGCCCCTGAGCCGCCTGAGCCGAGGAACTTGAGACCCATGATCTGCGTGGTCCCATTCACGCCGATCACACCGATCCCGTTGTTCCCGACCGCACCGATCGTTCCGGCGACGTGGGTCCCGTGGCGGTGGTCGTCCATAGGGTCGCACGCGCCATTGATGGCGTTGTAGCCGTGCGTTCCAGCGGGGCACCCGTTGATCGAGGCCCCACTCGACCAGACATTCGCCGCGAGGTCCGGGTGCGTTGTAGTCCACGCCGGTATCGACCACGCCGACGACCACCGCCGGCGTCCCAATCGTGCTGGTCCAGGCGAGATCCGCCTGGATGGTGTCCATGCCCCAGAGCTTCCGGTAATAGGGATCGCTCGGGGCCGCGGTCGCGTGGACGACGTAGTCGGGCTCGGCATAGTGCACGGCGGGATACCGTCGAAGCTGCGCGATCGCGCGCTTGACCTCACCGGCGTCGACGCGCAGCACGCGCGTGCCGGCGCCGATCGTTCGAAGGTGCTTCGTGCCCGCCGCCCGCTCGATCGCGCTCCGACGAGGCGCGGTCGTGCCTGGACGGAACCCGACCAGCACGACACCGTCGCGGAACCGATCAGCGGCCGGGGTGGCTCCCACGTCCGTGGGCACAAGGCCTGCCAAAGCTGCCAGCGCGATCGCCAGGGGGATTAGCGCGCGGCTGACCTTCTTGCATATCACGGCGACCTCCGATCGGGCGGGGGCGTGTGTCGCCGGGGTTCACGGGTCTGTTCGACTGCGGCGGTCGGGATCGGAACCACCGCGATGCGCGGGTGGACGTATGTGCGATCTGGCGAACTCATCTGGAGCGCATCGCTGCCAGCGACCGCTAGATGCGAATCAGCCGGACGATTCGAAGCCGATCAAGTCCCCGCTTCTCGGTAACTGCGCCCTAGTACCGGGGTTCGCTGGTGAGGATCAGGGGAACGGCAGCAGGTTCAGCAGGCCGGATCCGCCGCCGCCGTCGGAGGCGCCGGCTCCCGGGCCCTCGGACGGTTGCACCAGTACCCAGCCCTCTCCCCTGAAGCCGATCTGCACCGACTCGCCCGAGCCCAGCCCGATGAAGGTTCGGGCCTGGACGTCGGTCTTGAACGTCGTCTCGAGGCTGCTGCTCCAGGCGATCGCCGACTGCGGGTCGACGAAGGTGGGGGCCTCGCTGGGACGGAGGAGTACGGGCTGGCCGTCGGAGATCAGCGCCACCCAGCCGCGACCGCCCAGGTACGTGTTGAACAGGCCGCCGGCCACCTTGCCGGCGAGGCCGCGGCGAATCCGGCGGATGTCCCAGTCGATGCTGCTCTCGAACGCGAGAACGTTGCCCGAGTTGCACGTGACCTCGTCATCCTCGAGACGCAGGCGATAGACCTGCTGGGCCAAGTGTGCGAGGAGGACCTCGCCGGTGCCGGAGATCTTCATCAGTCGCCCGCCCTCGGGCGTCAGCGCGCGCTTGAAGAGCCTCCGCCATCCCGGCCGGGCGCGTTCGAACCTGAAGTCTCCCTGGTAGGCGACCATCGATCCGAGCCGGGCCTGCATCTCGCCACCCGCGAGCCGGGCCTTGAGGAGCCAGGGGTTCTCCAGCACGAAGGCCTCGTCCACCTCCACGTCTGACCGCTCGCGAAGCGCCTCGAGATCGCCTTGCATGGCCTCAAAGCTAGCCAGGTTCAGCGCGAACGACGCGCGGACCGCGCCATCGCGAGAGCGATCGAGACCAGGGAGCGCTGGGACAGGCGCTCGCCGTGCACGGAGACGAGGTAGCCACGCCTGCCCTCATTCCAGAGCACGACCACGTGGCCGCCATGAAGTCCGCCCGCGGGGTAGGGAGGCTCTCGCAGGACCGCCGCCGGGGCGCCGTGGACGTGCGCTCTGGCTATGCGCCGGGCGGGGAGTTGCTGCACGAATGTGCCGCCGTCTCGGGTGGGGATCGTCACCTTCCGCGTTGTAACGCGCAAATCCGGATCAACGCCCCCTGGCCAACGTCCGAAGGGTTGACGCTGTCCGCCGAGGAGGAGGTGGAAGACGTGTCCGCCCCGGCGGCGGAAGCCATTCGCGGCGTCGATCAGGTACACGCCCGGCGCTCGCTCGAACAGACGCGCCTTGGGGGCGCCGCGCGGCAAGGGCCATCGCGCAGGGCACAGGACCGGGAACTCGGCATACACAGCGGCTTGTGCGCAGGTGTCCGTGATCGCGGTCGGCGTGGGGAACAGGGGCGTGCGGCCGGCGGTGCCCGGCTTGTTCGAGCTCGAACTGGGGAGAAGGGCGAACGCAGAGGCAGCGACGATCGCGGCTGCCGCAGCGATGACGAGCGTCCCGGCCCGGCGCTTCATGCGTCAAGGACTACGGTCGCGGCTGGGCGCGCGGTCCCGGGCGGGTGCGGCGGCTTCGGCGGCGGCGCTCCACGAAGCGGCGCTGCTTCATCTGCGTGCCGCATTCGGCCATCGAGCACCAGCGGCGGCTGTGGTTGCGGCTCTGGTCGAGGAACAGCCAGCGGCAGTTTCCGCAGATCTTCACGTGCTCCAGCGGGCCGTTCGTGAGCAGCTCGACCGCCGCGTGGGCGATCGGGCGCAGGGGGTCGGTGAGATCGTGGGGTGGGGGCCAGGTCCAGCGCAGTGCGCGGCCGTGGCTCCATCGCCGCGACCGCGCGGTCGCGATCGCGCCGACGTTCGAGCTGCCTTTCAGAATGTCCCGCTGGACGCGCCCGACGCCGTACATCGTCCTCGGCTCAATCATCCTCCGCGACGTCGAAATGATTTCCTCCCCACTGGCGTCGGTCGTCGTCTTTTCGACCGTGCCGAACTCGCGCGCCGTCAGCGCCGTGAGGCCGCCGAACGTCCAACCCGACGCCTTTTCCCGTGACCTTGGCGGCTCCGATGCGGCGGGGACCCTGATCGGCCTCGACCTGGTGCCGTAGCCGCCAACCGTCGATCGAGGGCGCCTCTCATGGAGGCGCCCTCGTCGGCGCGTTAGGAATGTGGCATGGCAGATCTCGAAGCATTCGCCGGCCTGGTCCCGCTCGACAACGGGCTCGTGGTGGTCTCGACCGCCCGAGCCGACGGGACCATCCAGAGCTCGGTCGTGAACGCCGGCGTGCTCGACCACCCACTCACGGGGCAGCCCGTGGTCGGGTTGGTCTCCGCCGGTACCTCGAAGCGACTGGTCAATCTCCGGGACCGTCCCCGGCCACGGTCGTGATCCGCGCCGGGTGGCGGTGGGCCGGCGTCGAGGGCCCGGTCGACCTGGCCGGTCCCGACGATGCCCTCGGCGACATCGCCGCCGAGCGTCTGCGCCTGCTCCTGCGGGAGATCTTCACCGCCGCCGGCGGCACCCACGAGGACTGGGACGAATACGACCGGGTCATGGCGGACGAGCGGCGGGTGGCGGTGCTGGTGACGCCGGAGCGCACCTACGGGTCGGGCTGAACCCGGGCGACGTAGCCGGCGGCGACGTTGAGGAGGGCCAGCGCCGCGGTGTCGGTGGTGATGTGGGCCACGTCGGCGAGAGGGTCGAGCTCGACGATGTCGACGGCCCGGACCTGGGGGTGGGCGCCGGCGGCGAAGGCGGCGTCGAGCAGCTGGCGAGGCGAGGCGCCGCCTGGCCGGGCGCCGGGGCAGGCGGGCGCGAAGGCCCGGTCCAGCACGTCGAGGTCGATGTCGACGTAGATCCCTCGGCACCGCTCCGCCAGGTCGTCGAGGAAGGCGGGCACGTCGTCGATCCGGTCCGGCCCGAAAACCTGACGCCCTGCGACTCGCACCACTCGCCGGTGGGCACGGGAGTTGGAGAAGCCGTGGATGCCCACCTGCACGACGTTGGCACCGGGCAGGCCGGCGTCGATGAGCGCCCGGATTGGTGAGCCGTTTCCCACCGCGCCGGCCTTGTACGACCGCACGTCGTGGTGGGCGTCGAGGGTGAGGAGACCCCACGTGTCGAGCGCCTCGCGCCGGAGGGCGTGCCAGGTCACCGCGTTGTGGCCGCCGAGCAGGACGGTGAGCGGCGCCGAAAGCGGAGGGGGGACCACCGAGTCGCCGAGGTCCCGCACGGCCACGTCTTCGAGGTCGACCCGCCACTCGGCGTGCCAGGTCGACAGCTTGGCCAGCCGGGCCCGCACCGCCGCCGGCCCCTGCTCGTAGCCGGCGGGCGTCACCGCCCCTCTGGTCAGCGGCACGCCGGCGACCACCAAGGCGCCGGTGTCCTTGTTTCCGCCGGCCAACCAGGCGCTGGCCCGCGGCCAGTCGCTCACACGACCACCGCGCCGTCCTTGACCACCGCCGCAATCATGGGCATGCCGGGGTGGTAGGCCAGGTCGACCCAGTGGTCGCCGGCGAGGACCACGAGGTCGCCCGCGGCGCCCGGGCCGGAGGTGCCCGATGTCCGACCGGCGCAGGGCCCGGGCGCCCCCCTCCGTCGCCGCCCGCACCGCCTCGTCGACCGACAGGCCGTAGGCGCTGCACGCCAGGGCCACGACGAACGGCATGGAGGTGGTATAGCTCGTCCCCGGGTTGCAGTCGGTGGCCAGGGCGATCTCCACGCCGGCGTCGAGCAGCATGCGGGCCGGCGCGTACGTGGAGCGGAGGCAGAACGAGGTCGACGGGAGCAGCACGGCCACCACGCCGGCGGCGGCGAGCGCCCGGGCGTCCTCCGGCGTGGCGTGTACCAGGTGATCGGCCGAGAGGCAGCCGAGCGACGCCGCCAGTTGGGCGCCGCCCGTCCAGGCCAGCTCCTCGGCGTGGATGCGGGGCGCCATCCCGTGCCGGCTACCGGCCTCCAGCACCCGTCGGGACTGCTCGACCGTGAGGGCGCCCACGTCGCAGAAGGCGTCGCAGCTGACGGCCAGGCCGGCGCACGCCGGCAGCATCTCCTCCACCACCAGGTCGACGTAGGAGGGGTCGGGGGCCAGGTGGGCGCCGAGGAAGAAACCGGCGCCGAAATGCGCTCCGCGTATTATCACGCCACCGGCCGCGACACGCGCCACTCCCTGTCAAGCGTTTACCGACACGTATTCTGTTTTCGGTGCCGACTCGCGAGGCTCGAGGCTCAAGTAAAAACAAACTCGGGACTCGAGCCTCGAGCCTTGAGCCTAAAACCAGCGAAATTCTCTCAACGTTGGGCGTTGTGGACGACGACGCGCAGTCGCCGTTGCGTGCTCAACTGGGCGAAAGACGGGCCGCACGTGGTGATCGCGGGCGGCGCGCGGACAGGGAAAACCAACCTGCTCCACGCGGCGGCGCTCAGCGCAGCGCTCAGCCAGCCGCCGGACGCGCTGCGGATGCTGCTGGTCGATTTCAGCGGCCGCAGCCTACGCGCGCTGGCAGGCTTGCCCCACGCGCTACATACCGCCGACGTGCAGTTGCTCGAATTGGCGCTGGCCGACTTGGCCGAGTCGCCCATTCGCACGGCGATTTTCATCGACGACTACGACCTCGCCGCCGACGTGCTGAATGCCGAAGGCGGCGCACTGCTGCGGACGCTCCGCGACCTCGCCCGCATGCGCGCCGACACGCATATCTGGGCGGCGGGCTACCTTGACCGCGCCGGCGACCCACTGATGCGGCACCTGATGCTGAAGCGCGCCGGCTTCGCGCTCGGCGGCCGCGACGGCCTGAACGCGCTCGGCCTGCGAGCCGCGCCGGAAGTCGGGGAGATGAGCGTGGCGGGCGCTCTACGCACAGGAAAACCGCCTTGTCGTCGTACAGACGGCGCTGGTGGAGGACGCGGCGCATTGGGTCGCGCAGGCGCAAGCCAAGTGGGGCGGCGGCTTCGAAGTGAAAACGCAGTCCGTCCCCGCCGTCGCGCCTCCTGAGCCGCCGTCGCTGGACATCGATACCAGTGGCCTGATCAACTGCTGGGCGGCCGCCGTGACTGACATGCACCCGACGCTTATCCGCGCCAACGTCGCGCTGTTCACCGGCGATTACGCCGAAGTGCGCCGCCTGCTGGCTGATTACCGCGCCGAGGGCGGCGGAGCAGCCGCGCACGCGCCGATGGCCTTGTGGCTGGACGCGCACGCGCGACCGAGAGCCGGACGAGCGCCTGCGCCGCCTCGAAGCGCTGGTGCAGCTTGTCGCGCCGGATAACACCTATGCGCGGCTGGCGCAGGGCATCCTCAACTCGGAGCGCCCGGCCGCCGTCGAGGAATCGCGCGGCATCGGACGGCGCGGCGCGCTGGTGATCGCTTTCGTCGCGTTCGTGCTGCTCGTCGGCCTGATGGGGCTTGTGCTGCGGCCGCGTCAACTGATTGTCGCGGACGTGCCGCCAACCGCCACACCTGCCCCGACCGCCGAGCCGCTGCCAGATCGCAGCCGTCCGCTGACCGCCAACGCGTACACCGCGCGCTATGCCGGCGGCATCCTGCAAGTTACCGCAGTCGAGGACGACGCACGGCGCATCGTGAACCGCGACGGCGCGCAGGTGCAGCCCGTCCCTGGCGCGCGCTTCTATGCCGTCGAGCTAGCGTTCGAATGCCGCGTCGCTATTTGTCAGCAGCCGCCGAGAAGCAGGCATATCGCGGCCTTGCAGACGGCCGCGCCAGGCATCGACCCGCGCGAGACCGCCTTCGTGCAGAACGAGGCGTCGCTGACCCCAGTCGCGCTCGGCGTCACCACGCGCGGCTGGATGGTCTTCGAAATCCCGTCGATCATCGCCGTATCCGGCCTTGACGTGACCGCGCCCGACAGCAACGGCGTGCCGACGACACAGATTATCGGGTTGGAATGACAGAAGAGATTTGAACCACAGAGCACACAGAGAGCACAGAGAAAACACAGAGGATTATTTCCAAAACCGATATCGGTATGCCTTGTCCCGTCGATGCGAAACAGGATGTACCGTAGGGGCGCGCGTATTATCGCCCGAAACCTCCGCCGCACACCACATCTTTCCTATATAAATCTCTCTGTGTTTCCTCTGTGCTCTCTGTGTGCTCTGTGGTTCGATCGTTTTCTGCTGTTCTCAACGTGTTATCCTATATATATGAACGAAGAACTGTCCGTCCGTATCTCCGAACTTCGCGACGCCGCCGGCATTATGCAGCGCGGCACGGCGGCGATTCGCGCGTCGTCAATGCCGTGCGCGACGAGATTTCGGCGCTGGCCGCGCGCGTCGATCCGCAAACGACGCCGTCGTTCGGCCAGTTGGTCTACAGCGGCCGCCTCGTCGAATTGACCGACACACTCGACCGGCTTTCGACGCAATTGACACGCGCCGCCGACGACGTGGACGACGCCGCGCGCTGGCGCGGTCCGGCGCTCGGCGTGCTATGGGACCGGATCAAGACGCGCCCGGCTGCTGCCGCGCCGCAGGAAGCGGTCACCGCGGTGCCGGTGTACACACTCGGCAGTTACATCTCGCGCGCCAACCGGCCGCTGTACGATGCGCTGCTGGCCGATCAGACGGCACTGGCGACCGAGCGCGCGACCATCGACAAGCTGACCGCCGCCCGTGCGACGGCCGCCGACGAACTGGCTGCACTCAACGACCGGTTGCGCGCCTATGGCGAAACGAACATCGCTGCCGTGCCGCGCGTACAGGCGCTCAATACCCAGATGGACGCCTACGACCGCGATATCCGCGACGCTGAGCGCCGCATCGACACACTACAAACGCGCGTGAACGCCGCCACCGGCCGCCTGATCGCCGTCAATCCCGCCGACAGCGCCGACGTGACCGTGATGCGCAGCCTCGAAGGCGGCAAGTCGGCGTCATATGTGCTGGCGAACACGCGCGACTGCGTGAACTACATCGCCAGCCGTGTGCCGATCCCCGGCGAATTGGCGGCCGACGCGCACCTGTGGGACCAGCGCGCGGCGGAATTCACACAGTTCGGCATCCGGTCGGGCGACGTACCGCTGCCCGGCGCAATTCTGGTGATGGAGCCTGACCATCCCTACGCGCACGACGTCTACGGCCACGTCATGCTGGTCGAGCGCATCAATTCGGCCGGCGGCGTATGGGTCACCGACAACACGCACGCGACGCCGACGCGCCTCACCGACCTGACGACCGAGACGACCGGCGAGCGCATCAAGTATTTGTATCTGCCGTGGTTCACGAAAGCATAGTTTCAAGTTTCCAGTAAAAGCAGAACGCGCCTGCGGAGATTTGCGAACCGCAGCGGCGTTTTGTTCTTCACTGGTAGATTGGAAACTGAATACTGGTATACGCCTTGAGCGTCGAGGAATTCCTTGAACTGCTCCTGCGTCACGAGGTCGCGGAACAGCGCCGTCGCGCGCTCGAACTTACCACCGTTGAGCCGGTCCGCGCCAGATATCCGACGCGATCTCGTCCATCGCCTGCTCGTCGGCGGCATCGAAAATCTCGCGCGTGATAGGGCGGCCGTCGTCGAGCTTCGCGCCGTGGTTCAGCCACTGCCACACCTGCGTGCGCGAGATCTCCGCGGTGGCGGCGTCTTCCATCAGGTTGTAGATCGGCACGCAGCCGATTGCCCGCGCAGCCACGCCTCGAGATACTGCACGCCGACGTTGATGTTCTGCGCAGGCCCGTCTCGGTGATCGGTGCCCTGCGGCACTTGCAGCAGGTCGGCGGCGGCGACGTGCACGTCCTCGCGCTTGCGTGCGATCTGGTTGGGCGTGCTGCATGTGCTCGTCGAAGATCTCCTTGCGCGATCGGCACCAGGCCGGGATGCGCGACCCAGGTGCCGTCGTGGCCGTCGGTCACCTCGCGCAGCTTGTCGGCGCGCACCTTGTCGAGCGCCGCCTCGTTGGCCGCCGGATCGTTCTTGATCGGGATCTGCGCCGCCATGCCGCCCATGGCGTGCGCGCCGCGGCGGTGGCAGGTCTCGATCAGCAGCTGCGACGTAGGAGCGCATGAAGTGCGTGGTCATCGTGACCTGCGCGCGGTCCGGCAGCACCGACGTCCGGGTGCGTTCGCGAATTTCTTGATGAAGCTGAAGATGTAGTCCCAGCGGCCGCAGTTGAGGCCGGCGCGAGTGGTCGCGCAGCTCGTACAGGATCTCGTCCATCTCGAACGCGGCCAGGATCGTCTCGATCAGCACCGTCGCGCGGATCGTGCCGCGCGGGATGCCGAGCTGTCCTGCGCGAGGACGAACACGTCGTTCCACAGCCGCGCTTCGAGATGGCTCTCCATCTTCGGCAGGTAGAAATACGGGCCGGTGCCGCGCGCGAGCAGCGCCTTCGCGTTGTGGAAGAAGTACAGCCCGAAATCGAACAGCGCGCCCGACATCGGCTCGCCGTCGACGAGCACGTGCTTCTCGACCAGATGCCAGCCGCGCGGGCGCACCATCAGCACCGCGGTCTTCTCGTTCAGCGCGTACTCCTTGCCCTCCGGGACTGGCGAAGCGAGATCGTGCGCCGCGACGGCGTCGCGCAGGTTGATCTGGCCCTCGATCATGGTTGCCCAGGTCGGCGAGTTGGAGTCCTCGAAATCGGCCATGAAACGTTCGCGCCGGAATTGAGCGCGTTGATGACCATCTTGCGGTCGACCGGGCCGGTGATCTCGACGCGGCGGTCCTGCAGGTCGGCGGCGGGCGGCGCGACGCTCCACGCCGCCTCGCGGATCGCGGCCGTCTCCGGCAGGAAATCGGGCTTCTCGCCGCCGTCGAGGCGGCGCTTGGCGGTCGTGGCGGGCGGTCAGCAGGGCGTCGCGGCGCTGCGCGAAGCGTCCGGCCAGCATCGCCACAAAGTCGAGCGCGGCGGGGGTCAGGAACTCGGCATTGAGCGGGTGTTCCGGCGCGGTGACGGTGAGGCTGGCGGCGGAATAGTCGGCCATGATCCTGCTCCTGACAACACAATATACAGGAGAGAGGATACCAGATGTTGCGGCAACATGAACACTTGTCGCGCCGTATCGCGCCCTATGCTATATTGTTAGTGGTTGGGGACGGGGAATGGGGATCGCCGGATGTCATCGTCGAACGTCTCAACGTGATGGTCAAAGAGGCCGTGCGGGCGCTGAAGGCCAACAACAAGGCCAAGCCCGCGCGCTGCTTGAGAAGGCGACCGAACTCGACCCTTACAACGAGCAGGCGTGGCTGTGGCTGAGCGGCGTCGTTGATGGCGAAGAAGATCAGCGCACCTGCCTGCAAAACGTGCTGTTCATCAACCCCGGCAACGAGAACGCGAAACAAGGCCTCGCGATGCTGGAGGCGAAACAAGCGTCCCGCCCCGCCCCGGAGCCTGAGCCGGTCAACCCGCAGGCATTCGCGAATTTTAACCTGCCGAGCGGCGACGACTGGCTGGCCGAGCTGGACGAAATGCGCCAGACGGCCACCACCATGCCAACGACCAACCCGTTCAACGTGCCGCTGGACGATTTTGACGAAACCGGCGGCGACGCCTTCGCTGACCCGTTCGGTGACCCGTTCGGCTTGGCGGGCGGGCCGTTGGGATGAGCAGCTCTGCCGCAATGCCGGCGATGTCGACCATCCCGACCATCCCGCCTGCCAGCCAACGCCGCCATCACCGCCCGTCCCGGCGACTTGACGGACGACCTCAATTCGCTGTTTGGCGGTGGCAGCGCACCCTCGTCGCCGTCGCCCGCCAAACAGGTCAAAGCCAGCGGCGCAGAAAGGCCAAGCCGGAAAAGAAGCCTGCTGCTTCCGCCGCCGACCCGCTGGCGGGCATCACGGACGACGCCGACGCCGGCACGCTGTTCGGCATCATCCCGCCGGAAATCAGGATCGGGGCGCTGCCCGCGCACCAAGAAAGCCTCGACATTCCTGCGCCTGCTGTTCATGGCGCTGATCATCGCCAATGTCGTCGCGGTGGTTTTCATCTTTAACAAAGTCACCCTGCCATAGACAAACGGCGCGGGCTGTGATATCCTGCGCGCTCACTCGAACCAACGAAGATTTTTGAAGGACACGGGAAGAACTGATGGCGAACCATAAATCCGCCCTGAAGCGCATCCGCCAGTCGGCGAAGCGCGCGTCGACAACCGCACCTACCGCAATCGCGCCCGTACGCTGGTCAAGAAGGCGCGTGCCGAGATCAAGACCGACGCCGCTGCCACCACAACGGCCGACGCCGTGCGCGAGGCGATCCGCGATCTGGACAAAGCCGCCAGCCGCGGCATCCTCCACGCGCGCAACGCCGCCCGCCGCAAGAGCCGCCTGATGAAGCAGTTGGCCGCCGCACAGGCCGCCAAGTAGCTTCAGCTTCATAGCAATCAACAACGAAATCCCCGCGGCGTGTCCGGCGCGGGGATTTTTCGATTCAGAAGCGAGGACAGGATAAATCCTGTCCCTACAACACGTCCGGTTCGCTATGGAATTCCGCAAGCGCCTGCGCAGATCGTAGGGACAGGGCATGCCCTGTCCGTCTCGCCATCTCTTACAATTCAGGAAAATCCGTAGGGACAGGATTCATCCTGTCCTTTTTATTTCCCCTCACCCACGTCCAGCCGGTAGCCCACGCCGCGCACGGTGCGGAGATGGTCGTTGCGAGCCCGCGGCTTTCAGCAGGTCGCGGACTTTGCTGATATGCACGTCCAGCGTGCGCGTGTCGCCCACGTAATCGGTCTGCCAGACGACGCTCATCAGCGTCGCACGATCCACAGTCGTATTCGGCTGGCGCATGAACACTTCCAGCAGTGCGGCCAGCTTGGGGTTGAACTGCGTCTCATGGCCGTTGATGGTCAGCAGGCGGCGCTGCACCTGCATGACGAACGGCCCGGCGATCAGCGTCTCGTCGCCCGGCTGTTTGAGTAGCTTTTCGACCTGGTTCGTCAGCTTGCGCGGAGTAGCGGCAGGTGCAGCGTCACGTCGCACAGGCCGCTGGCGGCGCGCTCGCCCGCAGCCAGAATCCGGACGAGCTTGGTGGACGGCAGAGCATCGTGCAGAGCACGGAGCGCGCGGTCGCCGTGCGTGCGCAGGCTTGCCGCGTCCCAAATGGCGATGTGCGGCTGGCTCGGCGATAGTCTGGGCGGCTTTGCCGCTGTCCGCCGTCGTCACGCTGTATCGTTTGTTGAGCGCCTCGACCCGCTGCCTGGCGTCTTTCGCCGTCAGCCGCCCAATGTACAATATCGCCGGTCGGGACTCCATAAACGGACTCCATGATGCCAAAATCGCGCGCGCGAGTTATAATCAGCGCATCACCGCAGGTCTCACCGATGCCGCTGCGATACGTTACAAAGCCAATCGTGCAAGAACCATCGGCAGGAGAAGGCGGGGAACAGATGTTCAGCGAGTATAGCGTATCAACATGGACTGAGCACCTATGAATATACAAATCGATCAGGCGGGGCGCGACGCGGACTGGGGGCAATCGCCGCGATCGCCGATTGGGTGGTCGCACAGGCGATCACGATCCAGCACATCCCCTCGCCGACCTTCGCCGAGCGCCCGCGCGCCGAAGCGGTGTCGGCCTATTTCACCGAGTATGGCCTCCGCGACATCGATATCGACGACGTGCATAACGTCTACGGTCGGCTGCCGGGCGCGGACCCCGCCCTGCCCGCGCTGATGCTCGTCGCGCACACCGACACGGTGTTCAACGCCGAGACCGATTTGACGCTGCGCCGCGATGCGCAGTCGCTCTACGGCCCCGGCATCGGCGACAACAGCCTCGGTGTCGCTGGGATGCTGGGTGTGCTGCGGCTGTTCCGCACGCTGGGCATGATGCCCGGCCGCGATATCTGGTTCGTGGCGACGAGCTGCGAGGAGGGCTTAGGCGATCTGCGCGGGATGCGCGCCGCGTTCGCCAGATTAAAAGACCGGGTCGCCGGCGTCGTCAACATCGAAGGCTTGGCGTTCGGTCACGTCTACCACGCGGGAATCGCCGTCAAGCGCCTGCATGTCACCTGCCACACGCCCGGCGGCCACAGCTGGCTGCATTTCGGCCGCCCGAGCGCGATTCACGCGCTGATGATGCTGGGCGCGAAAATCGCCGCGCTCAAGCCGCCGGCATCCCCGCGCACGACCTATAATATCGGCGTCATCGACGGCGGGACGTCGATCAACTCCATCGCGTCGAGCGCGAGCCTGTGGCTGGACATGCGCTCCGAGGACATGGGCGCGCTCGGCACGCTGGAAGACGACGTGCGCCGCCTGATCAACACGCTAGCGACGGCGGAAGTCTCGTTCAGCGTCGACGTCGTCGGCGAGCGCCCGGCGGGCTATCTCTCGCCCGATCATCCACTGGTACAGGCCGCCGTCGAATCGCTCAATCGCGTCGGCGTCAAAGCAACGCTGGAGACGGGCAGCACCGACGGCAACATCGCGCTGGCAGCGGGCTGCCCCACTGTAACCGTCGGCGTAACGCGCGGCGGCAATGCGCATCGGCTGGATGAATATGCCGAGCTTGCCCCCGTGCGCGACGGGATGCAGCAGTTGATGACACTGATTTCGGCGGCGTCGAGTGTAGCGTTCAAGTTTTAAGGAGTACCCGCGTGGCAAAAGTGATTGGCGGTATGACATTCTCGCTCGACGGCTTCGTGAACGACCCGCAGGGCGACATCGGTCGCCTCTACCCGCCCTCGAGAAGTTCGTGAACAGCGACGTGCTGCAAGAGGAAATCCGCACGACAGGCGCGATTATCCTCGGGCGCAACTCGTTCGACATGGCAGACGATCCCGACTGGTACGCCGGCAACTACGAATATCAGGTGCCGCTGTTCGTGATGACGCACCGCATCCCGGAAACACCCGAAGGAGGACGAAAACCTGACGGTGACCTTTGTGACAGAAGGTATCGAGGCGCCGTCGCGGGCGAAGGCCCGAGCTGCCGGTGACCGCAACGTCCTGCTCATCGGCGCGAGTGTCTGCCAGCAAGCCATCGCCGCCGGGCTGTGCGACGAGCTGCATATCGGCATCATGCCGGTGCTTTTCGGCGGCGGGCTGCGCTTCTTCGAGAACTTCGACGTCGCCCGCGTCAGCCTCGAAAAAATCCGCGTATTCGAGTTCGGCCCGCGCACCGATATCTGGTATCGTATCATCAGGGAGCTGCCAGACAGGATCACCGCAAGCAAACGGTCAAACGTCATATAAGGAGGCCATATGCAGCACATCGCCATCACCGGCGCGAATTGCGGCATCGGCCTCGAGCTCGTGCGCCAATACGCCGCCCGTCCCGATACACAGATCTACGCCATGTGCGCCCACCGGCCGAGGCCAAAGAACTGAAGGCACTCGATTCGGCGGCCGGATCGCTGATCCACGTCGTCGGCTGCGAGATGGCCGACGACGCCTCGATCAAGGCAGCCGCCGCCACTGTCTCAAAGGTGACCGCCTCGCTTGACCTACTTATCAACAACGCCGCCATCAACCCGCCCGGCAAGTCCCAGACGCTGGTAACGTCACGTCGGAGACGATGCTAAATGTCCTGCGCGTCAACACCGTCGCGCCGCTGCTGGTCGTGCAGGCGTTCCTCGATCTGCTCAAGAAGGGAACGCAGCCGAAAATCGTGAACCTGTCGTCCGACATGGGATCGCTGGACCAGCGCGATTACGGCGGCTGAAACGGCTACAGCACCAGCAAGGCGGCGCTGAATATGATCACGCGCGGGTTGGCGGCGGACTTGGCCGACGATGGTATCGTCACCGTTTCGCTCGACCCCGGCTGGGTCAAGACCGAGATGGGCGGCCGCGATGCCGACTTGATGCCTGCCGAGTTCGCGAAGGGCGTCCTGCGCGTCATCGACAGCCTGACCGCCGACGACAACGGCGAATACCTGCGCTGGAACGGTCGCACGTTGGCGTGGTGAGCGCTACAATTTACGCAATGCCACGCCCAGCCTGTCGATCTCTTCCGTCGTGTTGTAATGCGCTAGCCCGACGCGCACGAGGCCGTCCGGCTTTTGCAGCCGCGTCATGATCTCCAGCGCGTAGTAGTTGCCGTTCCAGACGTAAATGTCGCTGGCGGCGAGATGCTGCGCGACTTCGGCCGGCGTATGCCCGGCCATCTCGAAGATCACGGTCGGCACGCGCTCGGCGGCGCGGGTGGGGTCGGTGACGCCGTAAATCGTCACGCCGGGGATGCGCTGCAGCATGGCAATCAGCGCCGCAACCAACTGCTGCTCGTACTGAACGAACGGCGCCGTGGACGGTCCGCTGCCGCCGTTCAGCCCGTCGAGGTAGTCCAGCGCGCCGCCGAGTTCGGAGATCAGCTCATAGCAGCCGGTCCCTGTCTCCCACCGGTTGGGCGGCTCGTCGTGCGATGGCCGCACTTTGTAGGCGGGCAGACCGGCCAGCAGGTCATAGTGCCCCCACATGATGCCCAGATGCGGGCCGAAGAACTTGTACGACGAGCACAGCAGGAAATCGCAGCCGATAGCCTGCACGTCGATAGGGATGTGCGGCGCAGACTGCACTGCGTCTACCACCGTGAGCGCGCCCGCCGCCTTCGCCATCGAGACGATGCGCGCGACCGGGTTGATAGTGCCGGCGGCGTTGCTGGCATGAACAGTGGCGACCACCTTCGTCCGGTCGGTCAGCGCCTGTTCCAGCGTGTCGAGATTGAGCGTGCAATCTTCCGGGTTGATGTCCACCCAGCGCACGACGAGGCCGTAATCCTCCGCGATCCGCAGCCACGGTGACACGTTGGCGTCGTGGTCCATGCGCGTCAGCACCACCTCGTCGCCGGCGGTCAGCGTCTTGGCGATAGCGCGGCTGAGCGCGAAATTCAGCGTCGTCATGTTCGGCCCGAACACGATCTCCTGCGAGTTGGGCGCGCCGAGGAATTTCGCCATTTTGCCGCGCACCGACTTGACCATCGCGTCGGAGCGGTGGCTGGTGGCGAACTCGCCGCCGCTGTTGGCGTTCGACGTGAGGAAGTAGCGCGTCACGCCGTCGATGACCTGCTGCGCGACCTGCGTGCCGGCGGGATTGTCGAAAAAGACCGGCACGCCGCCGCGCTCGCTCGGGCGGTGCAGCGATGGGAAGTTACGGCGGGCGGCGGTGACATCGAATGACATGAGGTTCTCCTATTCGGATGCGAGCCAGACAATGCCGTGCCCCGGCATCACCAGCGATAGATTTGTCAGCACGGGTTCCTCGGTGATGAGGTCAATAGCGGTTAGCGGGATAGTCCACGCCGCGCCGAGCGATTCCCATGTCACGACCTGCGGATACTCGCTGAAATTCGCCAGCACCAGCACCCCGCCGTTGCGGACGAAGCCGAGCACGTGCGCGTTGCCGGTATCGAAGAACACGGTCGTCTCGTCGGCGAAGGCGGGCAGCGTCTTGCGGACGAGGATCATCCGGCGCAGCCCGGCGTAGACGCGGCCGTGCGGGCTGTCCGAGTTGGCAATCGCCTCGTCCAGCCGCGCCCAGTCGATCGCCGGGCGATGCACCCAGCGGCTGTCGCCGGCTTTGGCGGGTCGCTGGCGTAGCTGTAGTCGTTCAGCGTGCCGATTTCGTCGCCCAGGTAGATCAGCGGGATGCCGCCAGCTGCTCAAGATGACGCTGTGCAGCATCAGGATGCGCCGCACCGCCAGCTCGATCCAGCTGCGTCGCCGCGCTTGCAGCGCCTGCTCCAGCCCGGCCAGCGATGCCAGCGTGCCGCGAGACGCGCGCGTCGCCGGTGTGCGGGGTTCTCCTGAAATGGCACGCCGCGCGCGAACGAGCCCGCGAAGCGCCCGGTGTAGAAGCTGTTCAGGAACTGCCGGTGGCCGAAGCCGGTTCGATGCCGACCTGCCAGCGCGTCGTCGTCGTCGAACGTCCAGCCGATGTCGTCGTGCGAGCGCAGATAGTTGACCCAGGCGCAGCCGGCCGGCAGCCGAAGCGCGTGTGCATGCGAGTGCGCCAGCAGCTTGACCTCGCGCGTCGCCAGCGCCTCCCACAGCAGCGCCATCAGCAGCGGGTTGTAGGAGATCTGGCATTCCTGCGAGGCCGATGTAGCTCAGCACGTCGTCGGGGTGGACGATCGCCTCGGATTTGAACAGCATCGCCGGCGCGGCGATGCGCGCCAGCGCGTTGAACGCCTGGATGAGCATATGCGCCTCGGGCAGGTTTTCGCAGCTGGTGCCCATGCGCTTCCAGATGAACGCCACCGCGTCCAGGCGCAGAATCTCCACGCCGGCGTTGGCGAGGAACAGCATCTCCTCGGCCATGGCGCGGAACACCGGCGGGTTGGCGTAGTTCAGATCCCACTGGAAGCTATTGAAGGTCGTCCAGACCCAGCGCCGATGTCCTCGCGCTAGGTGAAGCTGCCGCGCCGCACGTCGGGAAGATCTCGCGCAGCGTGCGCTCGTACGCGTCGGGCATCGGTGCGGTCGGGGAAGATGAAGTAGTAGTCCTGGTACTCGGGCTCGCCGGCCTGCGCGCGCTTGGCCCATTCGTGCTCGTCGGAGGTGTGGTTGAACACGAAATCGACCACCAGGCTGATGCCCTCGTCGCTGGAGCGCGCTCGCCAGCGTCGCGCAGCTCGTCGATCGTGCCGAGCGCCGGGTTGACGCGCGGTAGCTGCTGACCGCATAGCCGCCGTCGCTGTTGCCCTGCGGGCGCTCGAACAGCGGCATCAGGTGCAGGTAGGTCAGCCCGAGCTCTTCGAAGTACGGGATTTGCTCGCGGACGCCGGCAAGCTTGCCGCGCGAACAGATCGACGTACAGCACGTAGCCGGTCGCCTCGTAGGATGTATACCAGAACGGCCCGCAGCCGCCGCTCGTCGAGGGCGCGCACGGCGGGCGGGCGCAATTTAAACGCCTCGGCCGCCGTAAGGAGTATGTATTCCAGATGGTACAAGAAGTCGTAGTGCGTCCCGTACAGCTTGAGCAGCAGCCGGAACAGCGTGGGGAAGTGCTGGCGAAGTCGGGCGCTGAAAATGGCGAAATCGGCGTCGTTCAGGGCAGGGCGAAGGCGCGGCAGCAGGCGTTCCAGCGTCAGGCGCGTCTCGCGGTCGGCATCAAACATTGAAATCCTCCAGCGTCAGGGCGGGATTATACCCACTCCCCGCGATTTTGGCGGTGGATTGCCGCGTCCAAACCACTGGTTGTGCTATACTTTACTCCGAGTTCGAGAACCCCGAAGGAAAGGGCAACCCTCCGATATGCGAGTTTGTTTGAGAAGATTAACACGCTGGTGAGCGCCAGTTTGCACGGATTGGTTGACCGCGCGTTACAGGCCGATTTTGTTGAGGTGCTGGACGAGTACATCCGGCAGGTCGAGCGCAATCTGGAAGAACTGGAAGAATCGACCGCCAACGTCGGCGGCACGGTCAAGACGCTGCGCCGCAAGTACGAGGAATTCACCGCCGCCGCCGATAAGCTCGACCGCGACATCAACTCGCTGGTTGTGGCCGGCAAGGACGACCTCGCCATGGCCGCGCAGAGCCAGCTCAACACCAAGAAGCAGCTCGCGCAGGAATACTACCAGCAGTGGGAAGAGCAGAATAAGCAGTACGAGCTGATGCTCGGCATGCGCTCCAAGCTGCAAACGCGCCTGATGTCGATCAAGCAGGAGCGCGAGCATCTGCTCGGCCTGATGCAGCTCATGGAGAGCAAGCGCATCGCCGCCAAGACGATGAAATCGCTCGACCAGATCGCCACGGTCGGCGATGCCGAAATCAGCAGCATGAGCGAACAAATCCGCTCGCGGCTGGACAAAGAGGATGCCCGGCTGGAGCAGGCCACGCGCAACGTCGCCGACCAGATCGACGACGCTGTCCGCAGCAGCGAGCTTGAACGCCAGCTTGAGGAGCGCCGCGCGCGTCTGCTTGGGAATAAGCAAGGCTAACCAATATGTCGGAGCAGCAGAACAGCCTGCGGCAGCGCGCGCTGGGAGCAATTCTCGTCAATGCGCTCAAAAGCCCGCAGTTCCTGTTCACCCTCGCCTTCACCGCCGCGCTGTACTTTCTGGTCGGCAGCAATGTCGCCATCCCCGGCTGGCAGGATTGGTATTGGCTGGTCGGCGGCGGCGTGGCGGCGCTCGGCTTTCTCGGCGCGACCATCACCGACCCGGAGGCCGCGCAGGAAGCCGTCAACCGCATGTTCGAGCAGAGCCTCGATCTGGAGCGCGTCAAGAACCGCGTCGCGCGTCAGCACGTCATGAAGGCGCTCGAATACCGGTCGCAGATGCTCGCGCTGGCGAAGAAGGCCAAGGGCGCGCTCAAGATGAGCCTGCTGCAAACCGTCGACGACGTCAACGCGTGGATCGGCCACATGGTCGACCTCGCGCTGCATCTGGACGAGTTCTCCGACAACGAGCTGGTCAGCCGCGACGTGAAGGAAGTCCCCAGCCGCATCGCCAACGTCGAGAAGCGCATCAACATCGAGACCAAGAACAACAACGCATCGGTCGTCAGCGAACTGATGCGCCAGCGCGAGCAGTTGGAACAGCAGCTCACCAACTTGCAGGCTGCCGTCAACAACAGCAAGCGCGCCGAAATCCAGCTGGAAACCTCACG
>CAVYUQ010000007.1:0-102692 GCA_963771715.1 uncultured Thermoleophilaceae bacterium | reverse complement strand
CCGCCCGAGGGTGGGGATGGGCCCAACTATCAGCTGACCTAGGCGGTCGGCGGCCGAACGACAGCACTGAGGCGGTCGACCGTCCTGCCTAAAGCACATATACGGTGCTCAAAGCAGGAAAGTCGCCCCTCCCGCTAGCTTCTCCGCCCATCCGCTACCCCGGCCAGCATCCACGCCGTGCCACCGTCGTCGGGGCCGGGTCCTTCGGCACCGCGGTTGCCGTCCTGCTCGAGCGGGCCGGCATTCGCACGACGCTGCTGTGCCGAACCGCGGAGCAGACCGAGGAGCTCACCGGTTCGCGCCGGAACGAGCGCTACCTGCCCGGTGTGGAGCTTCCGCGCGACCTCAGGATCAGCACCCTCGGGGCCGACCCCGACCAGTTCGGCCGCGCCGATCTCCTGCTGCTCGCCGTTCCCTCCAAGCACATCGGTGACGCCATCGAGGCGCTCCAGCGGCTTCGTGTCCCGGACCGTGCCGGGATCGTGTCGCTTGCCAAGGGGCTCGTGCCGCCGGACGGAGCCACGCCGACCGCGCTGCTCGAGGCCGTCTTTGGCCCCGAGCGCGTGGCATGCGTGGGCGGGCCGGCGCACGCGCTGGAGATGGTGGAGTCGGGGGCCGGTCTCGTCTGCGCCTCGCGCTCAGAGGCACTGGCGCACCGCGTGGCCGAGGCGTTCCAGCGGGCCGGCGTGGTCTGCGAGGTGTCGGACGACCCGGTCGGGGTGGAGCTCGCGGGGGTGGCCAAGAACGCCGCGGCCGTGGCGGTCGGCGCCACCCAGGCGCAGGGGCTGAACGCGGCCGGCATGGCGGCGGCCGACATCTTCCTCGAGGTGCTGTCGCTGTCGTCGTCGAGCGGCGGCCAGGCGCGCACGTTCGTGGGGCGCGCCGGGACCGGCGACCTCGTCGCGACGGCGCTCGCGCCCACGTCGCGCAACCGCAGCGCAGGAGAGCTGCTGGCGCAGGGCGTTCCGGCGGCGGAGATCCCCGAGCGCGTCGGGCAGGCGGTCGAGGCGCTCGAGACTGTCCCGGTGCTGGCACGCGCGATCGAGCGCGCCGGGGTGGAGGCGCCGGTGACCTCGGCGCTCGCGCGCCTGATCGAGGGCACGCTCCCGGTGGACGACTGGGTGGCGCTCGTGCGGGCGAAGCAGCCACCCCCGGCGAGCTTCACGCGGCCGAGTACTTGGTGGGCGCGCTTGCGCGCCTGGTTCAGGCGGCGCTTCGGCACTCGGTCACTAGACTCGGAGAGGCAATGAAGGCAGACATTCATCCCGAGTACGTCTCGTCCCACGTGCGCTGCACGTGCGGCAACGAGTTCTGGACGCGCTCCACCAAGCCCGAGCTGCATGTTGAGATCTGCTCGAACTGCCACCCGTTCTACACGGGCCGGCAGAAGCTCGTCGACACCGGTGGTCGCGTCGAGCGTTTCCGCCGCCGCGCCGCGCGTTCGCGCCGCCCATAGCGCCGCAACTTCGAGCCTGCGCAGGCGTTTTCACGACGCGTGCGTTTCCGGCTCCTGACAGCCGTTCTGACGACCGCCGCCCTCGTGGCGGCGGCGTCGGCTGCTGCCGTTGACACCAAGCCCGCCCGCGTGAGCCTGGTCCAGTGCTCGTTCGCCGAGCACTCCGCGGCGTTCTACGCGCGCATGAAGCTGATCGAGGGTGCGGACCGGATGGCCCTCCGCTTCACTCTGTTCGAGCGGACAGGCGTGGAGCCCGCCAGGCCCGTGAAGGCACCCGCCCTGCGGCGCTGGCACTGGTCGAAGCCCGGCGTCGTGGCGCTCCGCTACCGGCAGGGCGTGCGGAACCTCGAGGAGAACGCGACCTACCGGGCGCGCGTCGACTTCCGCTGGTACTCGGCGGCAGGCACGGAGGTCGAGCGGGTCCGGCGACGCTCGGCGCCCTGCCGCCAGTTCCTCACGCTTCCCAACCTCACCGCGCGGCTCACCCGCACCCGGCCCACGAGCGTGCCGGGAGTCGTCCGGTACGAGACGGTGGTCACCAACACCGGGCAGGCGGCGGTGGCCTCGGCGCCGCTGAGGCTCAGCGTGGACGGCGACGTGGTGGACACCGTGAGCGTCCCGCTCGGCGCCGGCGAGGCGAAGTCGGTGGCGATCCGCGGACCGCAGTGCCGCAACCTGGTGCGCGTCGAGGCGGACCCCAGAAAGACGATCACCGAGACCTCCGAGGCCGACAACGTGCACGAGCTGAGCTGCGCGAGTCTCAGCCGGCGTTGAAGTGACCATTGAGGCGCTCGGCCAACGCGCCGATACGATGGGTGCGGTGAGCGCCCCCTCCTCCATGAACGGCAACATGCCGGATAAGCCCGGCAACACGCCGGATCGCCCGCGCGAGGCCACCAAGGACGCGCCCATCGGCGGACAGGCGGTCCTCGAGGGCGTGATGATGCGCGGCGTCTCGACGTGGGCCGTCGCCGTGCGCAAGCCGTCCGCGGAGCAGCTCGCCGCGGGCGGACCGGACGCCAAGGAGGGAGCGAAGGGCGAGATCGAGGTGATCTCCGAGCCGCTCGTCTCCTGGACGAAGCGCCACCGGCTCCTGCGCGTTCCGGTCATCCGCGGGGTGGTCGCGCTCGCCGAGTCGCTCAAGATCGGCTTCCGCGCCCTCGGGATTTCGGCCAACGCGCAGATGCCGGCCGACGAGGAAGGCAACAAGCAGGACATCGGCGGCGGCGCCTGGGGCGCCACGATCGCGTTCGCGCTGCTGTTCGCCGTCGGCCTGTTCTTCCTGCTGCCCGCCGGCCTCACCAACCTCTTCTCGGACCAGATTCCCAACTCGATCGTCTTCGTGGTGATCGAGAAGCTGGTGCGGATCTCGATCTTCCTCGCCTACCTCGGGCTGATCTCGCGCATGCCGGACCTTCAGCGCGTGTTCCAGTACCACGGCGCGGAGCACAAGACGATCTCGTGCTACGAGGCCGGCGAGCCGCTCACGCCGGAGAACGCCCAGCGCTACTCGCGCTTCCACCCGCGCTGCGGCACGAGCTTCCTGCTGCTGGTGATGATCGTGGCCATCGTGGTGTTCGCGCCGCTCGGGAAGCTCGACTGGCACTGGCTCTTCATCTCGCGCGTGGCCGGCATCCCGCTCGTCGCCGGACTCGCCTTCGAGCTCATCAAGTGGTTCGGCAGGAACCGCACCAAGCGCTGGGCCCGCATCCTGATGTGGCCCGGCATCCAGCTCCAGCGCCTCACGACGCGGGAGCCCGACCTGACCCAGCTCGCCGTTGCTATCGCAGCGCTCGAGGCGGTGCTCGCGGTGGAGAACCCGCGCGCGGCCTCGGAGGAGGACAAGGTCGGCATGGAAGTCGTGGCCTAGGTTTAGCCCCGCGGCCCTTTCGAAAGGCTTCTGACATGGGCGCCGTGCTCCTCACCGGCGCCACGGGATTCGTGGGACGGGAGATCCTGTCGCGCTTTCTGGAGCGGGACGGGGCTCATGTGTTCGCGCTCGTGCGCGCCGAGAACGACGATGAAGCCGCTGGCCGGCTGCCGGCTCACGCGCGCCTGACCGCCGTGGCCGGCGACATCGAGGAGGCGAACCTCGGGCTCGCGGACGAGTCGAGCGAGCGTCTTCGCCGGGAGGTCACGACCGTGCTGCACTGCGCGGCGTCCGTGTCCTTCGAGCTCCCGCTCGAGGAGTCGAGGCGGGTAAACGTGGAGGGCACGCGCCGCATGCTCGGCTTCGCCCGCAGCTGCACGCGGCTCGAGCGCTTCAGCTATGTCTCCACCGCCTACGTGGCGGGTGAGCCGGGCGGGCTGTTTCGCGAGGACCAGCTGGCGGTCGGCCAGAGCTTCCGCAACCCCTACGAGCGCTCGAAGTTCGAGGCCGAGCTGGCGCTCCGCAGCGAGGGGGCGGACCTCCCGCTCCAGATCCTGCGTCCGAGCATCGTCGTCGGCGACAGCAGCACCGGCCGCACCTCCTCGTTCAACGTCCTCTACGGACCGCTGAAGGCCTTCGCGCGCGGGTCGATTCCCGCGATCCCCGCCGATCGCGACGCTCCCGTGGACATCGTCCCCGTCGACTACGTGGCCGACCGCGTGCACGAGCTCGCCACGCGCGGGCCGAACGGGACCTTCCACCTCGTGGCGGGGCGCAACGCCACGACTGTCGGGCGCCTGCTCGAGATGTCCTCCGAGGAGCTCGGGCGCGCCGAGCCCGCCGTCCTGTCGCCGCGGCTGTACCGCCGCTGGGTGCACCCGTGGCTGCGCCGGAAGTACCGCGGGCTTCGGCGCATGGAGGTCTATTTCCCGTACTTCGCGATGCGCGTGCGCTTCGACGACCGGCGCCTCGGGCCCGGTCCGCGGGTGGAGGGCTACTTCCACCGGCTCGTGCGTTACGCCCAGGCAGCGGGTTGGGGCCGAAGGTAGGCCCTACCCTTGTCTGCGTGATCGAGAAGCTCGTGGAGCAGATCGAGGGCCGCTTCGCCGAGCTGTCGGAGCAGATGTCGGACCCGGAAGTGATCTCTGACCAGCGGCGTTACGCCGACGTGGGCCGCGCGTACCGCGCGCTCGAGCCCGCCCATGCGCTGGCTCAGGAGTGGCGGCGCAGCGCCGACGACGCGGCCGGCGCCCGCGAGCTGCTGGCGGAGGACGGCGACGACCCCGAGCTGAGGGACATGCTGCGCTCCTCGGAGGAGCGGCTGGCGGAGCTCGAGGAGGAGATCCGCCTCGCAATGGTGGAGCCCGACCCGAACGACGACAAGGACGTGATCGTGGAGATCCGCCCGGGCGCCGGGGGCGAGGAGGCCGGGCTGTTCGCGGGCGACCTCTACCGGATGCTCGACCGCTACGCGGACCGCCGCGGCTTCAAGACCGAGCCGATCGAGGTCGGCGAGGGCCACTTCACCTTCGCCGTGAAGGGCAGTGGCGCGTACAGCGTCTTCAAGTACGAGGGCGGCACGCACCGCGTCCAGCGGGTGCCGGAGACGGAGTCGCAGGGCCGGATCCACACCTCCACCGCGACCGTCGCCGTGTTGCCGGAGGCCGAGGACGTGGACGTGCACATCGACCCGAACGACCTCCAGGTCGACGTTTACCGTTCGTCCGGCCCCGGCGGGCAGTCGGTGAACACCACCGACTCCGCCGTCCGGATCACGCACAAGCCGACCGGGCTCGTGGTGTCCATGCAGGACGAGAAGTCGCAGCTCCAGAACCGCGACAAGGCGATGCGCGTCCTGCGTGCGCGGCTGCTGGAGCGCGAGATGGCGGCGCAGCAGGCGGAGCAGGCGGCAGCGCGGCTGGCGCAGGTGGGCTCGGGCCAGCGCGCCGAGAAGATCCGCACCTACAACTTCCCGCAGGACCGGGTGACCGACCACCGCGTGGGGCTCACGAAGGGCAACCTGCCCGGCATCCTGGGCGGCGAACTGGACGACTTCACAGCGGCGCTGGAGTCGGAGGAGAAGCGCCGCATGCTCGAGGCCGCGGAGCCGGTGGGCGGATGATCGTCCGTGAGGCCCTCGAGGCGGCCACGGCGGCGCTGAAGGCGGCGGGCTGCGGCACGCCAAAGCTCGACGCCGAGCTCCTGATCGCCGACGCCATGGATGTGACGCGCGAACGACTGTTCCTCGACCCGGACATGGAGATCGAGCCGGCCGCGGCGCGCGTGATCGCCGAGAACATCCGGCGCCGGAACGAGCGCGAGCCGGTTGCGTACATCCTCGGCCGCAAGGGGTTCCGCAACATTGAGCTGATGGTCGACCGTCGCGTGCTGGTGCCGCGGCCCGAGAGCGAGATGCTCGTGGAGGCCGCGCTCGACCTGCCCCAGGGGGCGCGTGTGCACGACGTGGGAACGGGCTCGGGCGCGATCGCGCTGGCGCTGCTCGACGAGCGACCGGACCTGAAGGTGAGCGCGTCGGAGGTCTCTCCCGATGCGGTTGATGTCGCGCGCGAGAACGCCGCGCGGCTCGGCCTGCCGCTGGAGGTCGAGGTGGCCGACGGGTTGCCTCCGGGCGACTACGACCTGGTCATCGCGAATCTTCCCTACGTGCGCGACGACCGCTGGGAAGGCTTGATGCCGGAGATCAACCGCTACGAGCCTCGCGTGGCGATCACCTCCGGCACGGAGGGGCTGGACGCCATTCGCGAGCTGATCGCCGCCATGCCCTCGGGCACGCGCGTGGCGCTCGAGCATCACCACGATCAGGCGGACGAGATCCGCGAGCTGCTGGACGAAGCCTTCTCCT
The DNA here is from genome assembly GCA_963771715.1 of uncultured Thermoleophilaceae bacterium. Classification (GTDB taxonomy): domain Bacteria; phylum Actinomycetota; class Thermoleophilia; order Solirubrobacterales; family Thermoleophilaceae; genus JACVRW01. The sequence goes on along the minus strand of CAVYUQ010000007.1, from coordinate 96,503 downwards.
ACCCCGACCTCTCGAGCTGGGACCGCATCACCGTCGGCCGCGTGCCGTGACGCCAGAGGAGGTCGCGACCTTCGAGCGCTGCATCTCGGTGGGAGGGGTGGCGCTGTTTCCGGCGGACACCGTCTACGGCCTCGCCACCGAGCCGGACTCCCGCGAGGGCGTCGATCGGCTCTACCGACTGAAGGGCCGGGCGCCGGACGTGCCGGCGGCGGTGATGTTCTTCGACCTCGGCCTCGCCCTCGCGGCGCTCCCCGAGCTCGGCCCGCGCACGCGCGAGGCGGTCGAGCGGCTGCTCCCGGGCGCGCTCACGCTGCTCGTCCCGAACCCGGCGCGGCGCTACCCGCTCGCGTGCGGGCCGGCGCCGGAGCGGCTCGGGCTGCGCGTGCCGCTGCTCGAGGGCGAGCTCGCTCCGCTCGCGGCGGTCCGGTGGCCGGTGCTCCAGTCGAGCGCAAACCGCTCCGGCGGGCCCGAGGCCAGCCGCCTGGCGGACGTGGACGAGGAGCTGCGCGCCGGCGTGGACCTGATCCTCGACGGCGGCGAGCTGCCGGGCACGCCGTCCACGGTCGTGGACCTCAGCGCGTATGAGAGCGACGGCTCCTGGGACATCGTGCGAGAGGGCGCTGTACCTCGGGAGGCGGTGCTACGGTGCCTGCGATGAGCGACCTGAGCCCCGATTACTTCACGAAACCAGTCGCCGAGGTGGATCCGGAGATCGCCGAGGTCCTGAAAGACGAGGCCGCTCGCCAGGAGCGGACGCTCGAGATGATCGCCTCCGAGAACTTCGTTCCGCAGGCCGTGCTCGACTGCCAGGGCTCGGTGCTCACGAACAAGTACGCCGAGGGCTACCCCGGCAGGCGCTACTACGGCGGCTGCGAGTACGTGGACGTGGCGGAGCAGCTCGCGATCGACCGCGCGAAGGCCCTGTTCGGCGCGGACCACGTGAACGTGCAGCCGCACTCGGGCGCGCAGGCGAACTCGGCGGCCTACATGGCGCTGCTCGACCCCGGCGACCGCATCCTCGGCATGAAGCTCGACCACGGCGGCCATCTCACGCACGGGATGAAGATCAACTTCTCCGGGCTCTACTTCGACATCGTGGCCTACGGGGTGCGCGAGGAGGACTCGCGGCTCGACATGGACGAGCTCCAGCAGATCGCGGAGGACTCGCAGCCCAAGCTGATCATCGCCGGATGGTCCGCGTATCCGCGCCAGATCGACTTCCAGCGCTTCCGCGAGATCGCCGACTCGGTCGGCGCGATCCTGATGGCCGACATGGCGCACTTCGCCGGCCTCGTGGCGGCCGAGGAGCACCCGAGCCCGGTGCCGTACTGCGACGTGGTCACCACCACCACTCACAAGACCCTCGGAGGTGGCCGCGGCGGGATGATCCTGTGCCGCGAGGAGTACGCGAAGAAGATCGACTCGCGCGTGTTCCCGGGCCACCAGGGCGGCCCGCTGATGCACAACATCGCCGGCAAGGCGGTCACCTTCAAGGTCGCGCAGTCGGACCTCTTCCGCGAGCGCCAGCGGCGCACGCGCGAGGGGGCGGCGGCGGTCGCGGAGGAGATGATCTCCGCCGGCGTGAACGTGCTCACAGGCGGCACCGATGTGCACCTGGTGCTGGCCGACCTGCGCGAGTCCGAGCTCGACGGCAAGCAGGCCGAGGACCGCCTCGCGGAGATCGGCATCACCGTGAACCGCAACGCCGTGCCGTTCGACCCGCGGCCGCCGGCCGTGTCGTCGGGCTTGCGGATCGGGACGCCGGCGCTCGCCACGCGCGGGTTCGGTGTGGACGACTTCCGCGAGATCGGCAAGGTGATCGGCGAGGCGCTCAGCGGAGACTTCACCGAGGCGAAGCGGGGCGAGCTCTCGGAGCGCACGCGCGCGCTGGCCGAGAAGCACCCGCTCTACCCACAGCTCGCCGAGGCCGCCGTCGCCTAGCTCGCTCTTCGACCTGGACGGCATCAGGCTGGCGCGCGACGGCCGCCAGGTGCTCCACGACGTGACCCTCTCGATTCCGTCCGGCTCGACGGCCTTGCTAGGGCCCTCGGGGTCGGGCAAGTCGACCCTGTTGCGGCTGCTGAATCGGCTGGCCGATCCCGACGAAGGCACCGTGCGGTTCCACGGCACCGACGTCCGGGAGCTCGACCCGCTCGATCTGCGCCGGCGGGTGGGACTCGTCCCGCAGCTGCCCGCGCCGGTACCCGGGACCGTGGCCGACAACGTGGGGTTCGGCCCGCGGCTGCACGGGGAGGAGGTCGACCCCGAGCCGCCGCTGCGGCTGGCCGGGCTCGACCCGAGCTTCGCCGACCGCGACGCGTCGCGCCTGTCGGTGGGCGAGCAGCAGCGCGTGATGCTCGCGCGGGCGCTCGCGCTCGAGCCGGAGGTGCTGCTCCTCGACGAGCCCACCGCATCGCTCGACGCCGCCGCCACCGCCGCGGTCGAGGACGCGCTCCAGGGGCTCCGCGGGGTCTCGCTCGTGCTCGTGACGCACGATCGCGGCCAGGCGGAGCGGCTCGCAGAGCGCACGATCGAGCTCCACGAGGGCCGGGTCGCGGCGTGAGCACGATCTCGATCACGCTCGGCGAGGTGGCGGGGTCGCTCGCGCTGATCGCCGTGGCGATCGCGGTCTCGTTCTGGCGCCGGGCCGAGCTCGAGCAGGACATCGCCGTGGCCGTGCTGCGCTCGTTCCTCCAGCTCACCGCGGTCGGCTACGTGATCCAGGCCATCTTCGACACCGACAGCCTCTGGCTCGTGGTGGCGCTGCTGGCCGGGATGGTGGGGTTCGGCGCCTGGACGGCGCGCGGCCGCGCGAAGGCGGTCCCCGGCGCCACGGGCCCGATCCTGCTCGGGCTTGGGGTCGCGGCGGCCGTGACTCTCGGGCTCGTGCTGGGGCTGGGCGTCTTCAAGGCCGAGCCTCGCTACCTCGTGCCCGTGGGCGGGATGGTGATCGGGAACTCGATGACGGCGGTGGCCGTGGCGCTGAACCGGCTCGCCGACGACATGCACGAGGGCCGCCGCCAGATCGAGGCGATGCTCGCGCTCGGCGCCACCTCGTTCCAGGCCGCGCGCGGGGCCGTGGCGCGGAGCCTGCGCTCGGGGATGATCCCGCTCGTGGACTCCACGAAGACGACCGGGATCGTCTTCTTCCCGGGCACGATGGTGGGGATGCTGGTGGCCGGCGCGGAGCCGGTCGACGCGGTGCGGCTTCAGATCGTCCTTCTGTGGGTACTGCTCGGCGCGGTGGCGCTAGCCAGCCTGATCGCCGTTTCCATGGGCTACCGTGGGTTCTTCACCGATGCCCACCAGCTCCGTGACACTTGACCTCGCGAAGCCGCGCCTGCGCGGCGTTTCGCACCAATGGGCGTTCTACGTCGCGCTTGCGCTCGGAGCGGCGCTCGTGGCCGCCGCTCCGGCCGGCCAGCCGCGGCTCGCGGCGGCGATCTACGCGCTGAGCGTGGCCGCGCTGTTCGGCACGAGCGCGCTCTACCACCGGGTCACGTGGGCGTCGCAGGCGGCGCGCCGCTGGATGAAGCGGCTCGACCACTCGATGATCTTCTTCCTCATCGCCGGCACCTACACGCCGTTTGCGCTGCTCGTGCTCGACGGCACCCTCGCAACGGTGATCCTGGTGGTGGTGTGGGCCGGGGCGCTCGCCGGCGTGTTCATGAAGCTCGTCTGGATAGACGCGCCGAAGCCGCTCGTCGCGATCCTCTACCTGGCGCTCGGCTGGGTCGCCGTTGCCGCGTTCCCGACCATGCTCGACGAACTCGGGATCACCGGGACGGCTCTGGTGGTGGTGGGCGGGCTGCTCTACACGGCGGGCGCGCTCGTCTACGCCTTCCAGCGGCCCGAACCCGGCGCCGACCGTGTTCGGCTATCACGAGGTCTTCCATGCGCTGGTGATCGTCGCCGCGGCGCTCCAGTACGCGGCGATCGCCTTCCTCGTGATCCCGGGCTCCTGAGCGGCCGAGTCCGCCACTAGGCTGCGCGCAGATGGACGAGTCGTGAGGGTCTGGATCGACATGACGGCGCCGGCCCATGTGCTCGTCTTCCGGCCCATCATCGAGGTGCTGCGGGCACGCGGCCACGAAGTGACCGTGACCGCGCGCGACTACGCGCAGACGCTCCAGCTGCTCGAGCTCCACGGCATCGAGCACATCGCGTTCGGGCGCCACGGCGGCGCCTCGCGTGTGCGCAAGCTCGCGTCGCTGGTGTCGCGCACGGCCCGCGCCCGGCGCTTCGCGAGCCGCGGCGACTTCCAGCTCGCCTGGGGCCACGGCTCGAACGACCTGGCGCTCGCGGGCAGGTCGCTCGGAATTCCCGTCGTGAACATGTTCGACTACGAGTTCGCCATCCAGCAGCACAACATCGGGTGCAGGTGCGCGCGCCGCGTGATGACGCCGGACCGGATACCTCCCGACCGCCTCGCGCGCTACGGTGCGGGACCGGAGAAGCTCGCGCAGTTTCCCGGTCTCAAAGAGGAGTACTACCTCGCAGACTTCGAGCCGGATCCCGGAATCATGGAGCGCCTCGGCGTGGACCAGAGCCGCGTGACCGTCGTGATCCGCCCGCCGCCCGACGTGTCGCTGTACCACCGGCGCTCCAACCGCCTCTTCCCCGAGGTCGTGGCGCGACTCGGCGGCGACGAGGGGGTTCACGCGGTCGTGGTGCCGCGCACCGAGGAGCAGCGCGCGTTCGTGAAGAGCCTGCGGCTGCCGTCGGTGATCGTCCCGGACGGCGCCGTGGACGCCCAGAGCCTGATCGCGGCGGCGGACCTCGTGGTCTCGGCGGGCGGCACGATGAACCGCGAGGCGGTCGCGCTCGGCACTCCCGTGTACACCACCTACGGCGGCCGGCTCGGGGGCGTGGACGAGGCGCTGATCCGAGAGGGCCGGCTGCGACCGCTCACGAGCGCCAACGCGATCGAGGTCAAGAAGCGCGCTCCGGGCGCCGAGCGCGACCGGCGCGACCCGGCGGCGCTCGCCGACCTGGCGCTCGAGGTGGTTGGGTAGATGGCTGTGAACCACAGGCTGAGGCCACCCCGGCGCTTCACCCGCGTAGTCGCCCCGCCACCGGAGGCGCAGCCGCACGAGGGCGAGACCCTTGCCGAGCGCTACAGCCGGATGGCTCACGAGGGCTGGCGCCCCGCGCCCGTGGACTTCGCGCTCCGCGGGCTCGACATCCTGATGGCGAGCGTCGCGCTCGTGCTGCTCGCGCCGCTGCTCGCGGCGATCTGGGTGCTCGTCCGGCTCGGCTCGCGCGGCCCGGCCATCTACCGGGGAGTCCGCGTGGGCAAGGCCGGGCGCGTGTTCACGATGTTCAAGTTCCGCACGCTCCAGGTGGACGCGGAGTCCCGGCTCGGCCCCTACCTCGGTGCGGAGCTGAGCCGCCTGACCGAGGACGAGCTCACTGGCGTCGGCCGCCGGCTGCGCGCCGCGCACCTCGACGAGCTGCCCCAGCTCGTGAACGTGCTCACCGGCGACATGAGCATCGTCGGGCCGCGCCCGATCCGGCCGGCGTTCTTCGAGGAGCTCTGCGAGCAGATCCCGCAGTACTGGCAGAGGCTCGTTGTGCCGCCCGGCATGACCGGCTTCGCGCAGCTGCGGATGACGCGCGAGATGACGTGGGAGGAGAAGCTCGCCCACGACCTCGAGTACATCGCCGACCGCTCCCCTCGTCTCTACCTCGGCGTGGTGGCCGAGACCGCCGCCTCGATCCCGCGCCGGGCACGCGCCGCCTGAGATGTGCGGCATCTGCGGTCTCGCAGCCGGCGGCGCGGGCGGTCCGGACCCGGACGCGCTCGCGGCGATGAGCGCCACGCTCGTCCACCGCGGGCCGGACGACGAGGGGCACGTGATCGCGGGGCCGGTCGGGCTCGCGGCGCGGCGGCTGTCGATCATCGACCTCGCCGGTGGGCACCAGCCGATAGCCGGCGAGGACGGCCAGGTGCACGTGGTCCAGAACGGCGAGATCTACAACCACGAGCAGCTCCGGGGCGAGCTCGAGGCGGCGGGGCACCGCTTCCGGACGCGCTGCGACACCGAGGCGATCGTGCACCTCTTCGAGGAGCTACGGCGACGGGTTCGCCGAGCGGCTGCGGGGCATGTTCGCGATCGCCGTCTGGGACGGGCGCGCGGGGCGGCTCGTGCTCGCCCGCGACCGCTTCGGGATCAAGCCGCTCTACTACCTCGAGACCGCGGACGGCGGGCTTGCGTTCGCCTCGGAGCTGAAGGCGCTGATGGAGCTGCCGGAGTTCGACAGGGCGCTCGACATGCGCGCGCTCGAGTCGCTGCTCGCGTTCAACTCCATCCCGGGCCCGCTCACGATCTTCGACGGCGTGCGGAAGCTGCAGCCCGGCCACCTGCTGTCGTGGGAGCCGGGGCGCGGCGCGACGGTTCGGCCATACGCGCAGGTCACGCCGGCCCCGGCCGACGAGCTGCGCGACGACTCACAGGCCGCGCTCGCCGACGAGCTGCGCGAGCGGCTGCGCGACTCGGTGCGCGCGCACCTCGTGTCGGACGTGCCGGTGGGCGTGCTCCTCTCCGGCGGGCGTCGACTCGGCCACGCTCGCCGCGCTGGCCGCCGCAGGAGAGCGGAGAGCGCGTGCGCACGTTCTCGATCGGCTTCCGCGAGCGCTCGTTCGACGAGCTGGAGCGAGCCCGCCTGGTGGCGAGCCGCTACGACACCGACCACCACGAGCTCATCGTCGAGCCGGACGTGGGGGAGGTGCTGACCAGGCTCGCGGACGTCTTCGACGAGCCGCTCGCCGACTCGTCGGCGCTGCCCACCTACCTCGTCTCCGAACTGGCGGCGCGGCACGTGAAGGTCGCGCTGTCCGGTGAGGGCGGCGACGAGCTGTTCGGCGGCTACTACACCTACGTGGCGGACTCGATCGCGCCGTGGCTCGGCCGGCCGGCGGCCGCGCTCCGCCCGCTGGTCGAGCGCCTGCCGACCTCGTCCGCACGCGTGAGCTTCGACTACAAGGCGAAGCGATTCGCGCGCGGCGGCGCGCTTCCGCCGCTCGAGCGCCACCACGCGTGGAAGGAGATCTTCTCGGAGGACCTCCGGGCGGAGCTGCTCGCGGCGCCGCCCCCGGACGGGTTCGATCCCCTCGACGTGTACCGCGAGCGCTACGCGACCACCGCGGGGGCCGAGCCGCTCGCCCGGCTCCAGGACGTGGACCGCAGCATCTACCTCGTCGACGACCTGCTCGTGAAGACCGACCGCGCGAGCATGGCGCACTCGCTCGAGACGCGCGTGCCGTTCCTCGACACCGCGGTCACGGAGCTCGCGCTCTCGGTTCCGACCAGCAGGCACCTCCGCGGATTCCAGAAGAAGCGCCTGCTGCGGCGCGCGGTCGCGCCGCTCCTGCCGCGACGGATCCTGCACGGGCGCAAGCGCGGGCTTCTCGATTCCGGCCGCCGCCTGGCTGCGCGGCGACCTGCGGGCGTTCGCGCGCGACGTGCTCTCGCCGGACGCGGTGCGGGCGCAGGGCCTGTTCCGCCCGGAGGCGGTCGAGCGCCTGCTCACCGAGCACGAGTCCGGCAGCGCCGACCACAGCCGCCAGATCTGGTGCCTGATGACGCTCGGCCTGTGGCTCGAGCGCCACGGCGCCCGCCGGGCCGTTCCTTACCCTCTGGGGAGATGAGCGAGCTCGACACCGCTCTGGGCGCCTTCGCGCTGGCGCTGGTCGTCGCATGGATAGCCACCCCGATCGCCGGCCGGATGGCCTGGCGTGTCGGCGCGATCGACAGGCCGCGCGAGCGCGGGCTGCACGTGTTTCCCGACGCCCCGGCTCGGCGGCATGGCGATCCTCATCGCCTTCGCGGCGTCCGCGCTGATCTTCCTCGAGCCGAACGACGAGCTGCGCGGCATTCTCGGCGGCGCGATCGTGATCGCTCTGGTCGGAGCGGCCGACGACCTGCTCGAGCTGTCGCCCGACGTGAAGCTGCTCGGGCAGATCCTCGCCGCTGTGATTCCGGTGGCGAGCGGCGTGTATGTCCCGGACTTCACCGCGCCCTTCATCGGACGCGTGGACCTCGGCGATTTCGCCTACCCGGCGACCGTGGTCGGGATCGTCGCGGTGATGAACATCGTGAACTTCATCGACGGCGTCGACGGGCTGGCCGCCGGGATCTGCACGATCGCGGCGATCACCTTCGGAGTGATCGCGCTCTCGCTCGACCGCAACACCGCGGGGATACTCGCGGCGGCCACGGCCGGCGCGGCGCTCGGCTACCTGCGCCACGGATTCCACCCGGCGTCGATCTTCCTGGGCGACTCGGGATCGAACCTGCTCGGCTACCTGCTGGCCGTGATCGCCGTGCAGGGTGCGTTGAAGACGAACGCCGTCGTCGCCCTCGTGTTCCCGCTGATCGTGCTCGCGGTGCCGATCCTCGACTCGAGCTTCGTGATCGCGAAGCGGATCAAGTACCGGAAGCCGGTCTACCGCGCGGATCGCTCGCACTTCCATCACCGCTTCGCGAACATCGGCTTCTCGCAGCGCCGCACGGTGGTCTACCTGTACCTGTGGACGGGCGTGCTGGCCTCGCTGGCGCTCGCCCTGCGCTTCGTCCCGTACTCGGACGACCACGGCCACTTCGACACCACCTGGACGCTCGTGCTGCTCACCTTCGGGGTGCTCGCGGTCGCCGCGAGCGTCTACCTCGTCGTCGTGCTGGAAATCCTGAAGTTCCGCGGCTTCCGCGAGCGCGACCTTCGTCGGCGCGTGGAGACCGGCGAGCTGCCGGCGCTGACCCAGGAGGAGATCGACCGGGAGATCGAGCGCGAGGTCGAGACAGGAGAGTTTGAGGCGGTTCGGGGGGAGTAGTCTCGGGCACGGGTAGCGCATGGCCGAACCGAGTGACGAGATTCAGGAGATCCTGAACTTCCTCCTCCCGTACGCGGAGCAGATGCTCAACGAGCACGGCGAGTTCTATCCGTATGCCGCAGCGGTGGATTCCGACGGTGAGCTGAACGCCGTGGGGGCCGACGTGGACGACGACCACGACCCGGACGTCGGCGACGTGCTGCTCGCCCTGCACGAGGGTCTGCGCGAGCAGGCGGCCGAGGGCTCGATCCGCGCATCGGGCATCGCGGCCGACGTGACTCTCACCGATCCCGACAGCGGCGAGACCACCGACGCCGTCCAGGTCGAGCTCGACCACGCCGAGGCCGACGCCGTGGACGTCTTCGTCCCGTACGAGACCGAGCCCGACGGCATCAAGTTCGGCGAGCTCGTGGCCGCAGAGGGCCGCGAGCCGGTCTTCGCGCACGCGGGCTCCTAGGTCACCGCCCGCCCGCGTCAGAACAGCTTGGTCTGCGCCGGCTCGCGGAGCGGCGCGCGGCTCCGGCGCACCCCGCGTTCGCCCGGCCGGCCCGGGCTGCGCAGCCCCGGAACGCTGCGGCGACCCGGGCCGCGGCGCAGCAGCGCCTGGATCCGCTCGCGCTCCGCCTTGCCGACGTAGGCGCCACGCGCGTAGAGCTCCTCGTAGTGCGCCACCAGGTCGGGCCGGTACGAGCGCAGCCACTCCATGAAGATGTCCCGCACCTCGCCGCGCAGGTGCAGCGGGATGCCGCCGATGCTCGTGGCGCCCGCCTCCCCGCACAGCTCGAGGATCTTCTCGACCTGCTCCGGCGAGTCGTTGATGCCCGGCATCAGCGGAGCGATCAGCACGCCCGTCGGGATTCCGGCCCGGTTCAGCTCCGCCACCGCCTCGATCCGCTTGCGCGGATGCGGCGTATGCGGCTCGCTCGCCCGCCACGCCTTCTCGTCGAGCGTCGGGATCGAGAGGTTGGCCGCAAACCCCGCGGCCTCGTGCACCTGCTTCATCAGCTCGATGTCGCGCAACAGCAGCGGCGACTTCGTCAGGACCGACGACGGCGTCCCCGAATCCCGCATCGCCTCCCAGATCCCCGGCATCAACCGGTAGCGCCCCTCGACCCACTGATACGGATCCGTGTTCGTCCCAAGAGCGACGTGCTCGCGCCCCCAAGAAGGCCGCATCAACTCAGCCCGCGCCACCTCCGGCACGTTGACCTTGACGACGATCTCCTTCTCGAAGTCACGACCGGCGTTGAAGTCGAGATACCTGTGCGTGGGCCGGGCGAAGCAGTTGTGGCTGACTACACCGTTCGAGATGAAGTCGCCCGGTGCCAGTGGTGATGTCGTAGAGCGGGATAGCCACGCCGAGCGGCTCGATCGCCTCGACCTTCAGGTTGCGCGTTCGACTTGATCGTCGACACCCTCGATCGACGCGCTTCCGGGTGATCGCCGGATCGACCGTGTGGAAGAAGCGCATGTGCTCGCGCAGGCCGCCGCGGAGCCGGACGTTGCTGCAGGCCGTTCTCGTTGCGCCGTCTTCGATCGCGAACGTCGAACCCGAGCCTACGGAGCGCACCAGCTCTATCCAGTCGATGATCTCGCGGATCTGTGTTCGCAGATTCGAAGGACCGACCTCGCCGTAGCTGCCCTCGGCATCGAAGATGCCCGGCCAGGAAGCCCTTGCGCCATTCGGCACTGGGCCAGCGCGGCCACTCGATCAGCTCGCGTCGATGCGCCTCGACGCTGTCGCGCGTCGCTGAGTCCGGATCGCGTTGATCGCATCGACGCGCCGGCCGCGGCCGCGAATGCGGAACTCGTCGAGTCTGTACGACCTCGACCTCGTCGCGAGGTACGCGTTCGCGCGCCGCAGAGCGCCTCGATGTCCGTCGAGTGCGAGACGAAACCGGTTGATGCGTCCGCGCGGCGCCCGTTCGGCCGCTCGTACGACGCGCGATGCCGAGATGGCCGTCGCCGCGGATCAGCCCACACAGGTATCCCCGCCTGTAGTCGGCGCCAGTCCTCGGGCGGCTCGGCGAATGCGCCGGTGCCCATCAGCTTGTCGTTCAGCGTGAGGTGAGGGCGCCGAGCCGGCCGCTGCTCGCGTGCCCGTCACGTGCTTCCAGCCGCGGCGTCGTCAGGAACCGGTGATCTCCGCTCGCAACGAGCTCGGTCCCGTCCTCGAGCGTCGACCCGATAAGCCGGCTTGATCGTCGACCAGTGATCCAGCACCTCGGTGACCCTGTAGCGCCTGTAGCGGCCGCGTCGCACGGTCCCGTAGATCGTGGTCGCCGGGCCTGAGCTCGGCGATCGGCTTCGTGCGACCATCGCCCATAAGGATCGGCGTTGTCCCCCAAATGCAGTACAGGCACGCATGGCTGCAGCCCCTATACGGGTTGATCGTCCAGCGGAACGGCATCCGCGATTGCTTCGGCACCTTGTTCAGTGCCGACTTCGAGCGGACCTCGTAGAAACGGGTGTCGAGGGCCTCGGGTGCGTCGAAGGTGCGCACCGTCGCCGGCTCGCGGTAGCCGGGGAGGGTGCGGCTCTCCTCGGCGTCGACCTTCAGGTTGTCCCAGCGCACGAACACATGTTCGCACATCGCTCGGGCGTCTGATGAACGCTCCAACGGGCGCTTGCCTCTAGTCGAAAAAGGCGGGCGTTGCGGACAGGAGAACCGGACGCGGGCCGGGACCGATATCGATGAGCACGTCAACCTTGCTACCGACCACGTTGGACTTCAAGCGATACCCGCTCGCCTCCCGCGCCTCGGCGTCGTCCTTGAAGGACTTGACTCCGACGAGACTTCGACCGCAGGAGCGGCAGGCGTAGATGGTCACGTCCCCAATCTCGGACACGTCCATGGCAGGTAGCCGCTGCGCTGTGTCGCACTCGTCGCAGGTCAGCCGGAATGCTCCTTCGGTGGGTGTTGGCGTGATTCCGGCTGCGGCGAACGCCTGGGAGACGCGCACGCCCTCGACCCTACCTCGCTGCGGGACTAACGTGTTGAGCTTCGTCGCCGAACGCCGTGAACACCACGCGGCGGGGGCCGCCCCGCTCTCTGTACTCGCATAGATAGATCCCCTGCCACGTCCCGAGCGCCAGCGCGCCGCGCGCGACCGGGATCACCAGCGACGAGCCGGTCAGCGACGCCTTGATGTGCGCCGGCATGTCGTCCGGGCCCTCGAGGGTGTGGGAGAAGTAGTCGGCGCCGTCGGGGACGGCGCGGTCGAACCAGGCGGCGAAGTCGCGCCGCACGTCCGGCGAGGCGTTCTCGTTAAGCGTCAGCGAGGCGGACGTGTGTTGCACAAACACGGTCGCGATTCCCACCGCGAACTGCGAGAGCTCGGGCACCGCGCCCACGATTTCGTCGGTTACGAGATGGAAGCCGCGCGGCCGCGCGCGTAGCTCGATCTGGCGCTGGATCCACACGGCTCAGCATTCTGGCGCGAACGCGCCAACGGACATATGGTGGCCGCAGGACCCCGCGGACTCGTACATAGGCCATAGGAGGAGCATGGATCCGCCCCTCCGCGAGCGGCTGCGCTGGCGGACTGCGCTTGGAGAAGGTTGGGACTCGCCGGCTAGGCGGGCGCCGCTCGCCCTAACCGCCGCCCTCCTGTTCGGCGCCGCCGCGCTGATCTGCCTCACCGGAGTGCTGGTGCCCGGCGACGCGCAACTCGACGACGGCGTCCTGCTCGCCACGGCGGGCGCGGCCGTCCTGGTCTGCCGTCTTCCTCCTGGTCGCGGACGAACGGGTGCCTCGGTGGACGTACCACCCCATCGGCATCCTCGGCACCGCGATCGCCACGGCGGCCACCTACGGGTGGGGAACCGAGTCCGCCTACGGGCCGCTGCTCTACGTGTGGGTCACGATGTTCGCCTTCTACGTCTTCAGCCGTAGCGCCGCCCTCGTGCACCTGGCGCTGATGGCCGCCGCCTACGCGCTTGCGCTCGTCCTCGAGGACCCGTCCGAGAACCCGCTCGACAGCTGGGTCGCCACGGTGGGCACGCTGCTCGGAACCGGGCTGTTCGTGTCGTTCGTGCGCCACCGACTGAGCATCATGTTCCACCGCCTGCGCGAGGCAGCGCATCGCGACCCGCTCACCGATCTCCTCAACCGCCGCGGCTTCCAGGACGTCTTCGACACGGAGCTCGAGCGCGCCCGACGGGCCAACCAGGAGCTCAGCCTGATCGTCGGCGACCTCGACCGCTTCAAGCGGGTCAACGACTCGCACGGCCATGCCGCCGGCGACGCCGTCCTCGAGCGCGTGGCCGACGCCATCCGCGGCGCCAAGCGTGGCTTCGACAGCGCCGCGCGCGTCGGCGGGGAGGAGTTCGCCGTGCTCGCGCCCAACTGCGGCGAGCACGGCGCCTACATGCTCGCCGAACGGATCCGCGCGGCCGTGCAAGAGCGGCTGTCGGGCCGCGAGGAGGAGGCGCGGCTCACGATCAGCTTCGGGATCTCGACCTTCCCCCTGCACGGCCAGTCGGCCGACGGGCTTCTCCGCACCGCCGACCAGGCGCTCTACGCCGCCAAGCAACTCGGTCGCAACCGATCGGTCATCTCGAGCGCGGAGGTGCCGGGCATCCTCGCGCGGACGTCACGCTCGGGCAACGGCGGGGCGCATGTGGACCTGGCGTCGCTCGTGACCCTCGCCGAGGCGCTCGACGTGCGCGAATCGGGCACCGCGACGCACTGCCGCCGGGTCGGACGCTTCGCGGAGCTCACGGCTCGCGAGCTCGGCCTGCCGCCCGAGGCGGTCGAGCGCGTGCGGCTCGCCGGCATCCTGCACGACGTCGGCCGTGTGGCGATGCCCGACTCGGTGGTGGCGAAGGCCGGCCCGCTGACCTCCGACGAGTGGTCCTGGGTGCGCGCCCACCCCGCCATCGGCGCGCGCATGGTCGAGACGACCGAGTACGAGGACATCCGCTCCTGGATCCTCTTCCACCACGAGCGCCCGGACGGCCACGGTTATCCCGAGGGCCGCCGTGCCGAGGAGATCCCGCTCGAGTCCGCCATCATCGCCGTCGCCGACGCCTACGAGGCGATGACGAGCGAGCGCGCGTACCGCACTGCGCTCGGCCCCCAGGAGGCCGCCGACGAGCTGCGGCGCGAGGCGGGACGGCAGTTCCACCCGGACGTGGTCGAGGCGCTGCTCCGGGCCGTCTAATCCCCCCCTGTCGGCACTTCAAGGGATAGCTCCCTCAGGTCGATAAACATGGGGAAATGGAGCCGGTAGGTACCCTCGCTCCGCTGCTCCCGTATGCAAGCGCGCTGGCGCTGGCTGGCCTCGCCGTGCACCAACACCGGCGCCTGGGCGCACTGCGCTCCCGCATCTCGGACACCGCGCGCACCGACCCGCTCACCGGGCTGCTCAACCGCCGCGCCCTCGAGGAGATGCTCGACGCCGAGCTCGAGCGCGCCACGCGCGCCGGCCGCCCGCTGTCCGTGATCGTGGGGGACCTCGATTCCTTCACCGCGGTGAACGAGCGCCACGGCCATGCCGCCGGCGACAGCGCCCTCCAGCTCGTGGCGGACGACTGCCTCAAGTGGAAGCGCCGCATCGACCTGGCGGCCCGCATCGGCGGCGAGGAGTTCGCGCTGCTGCTGCCCGAGACCGACGAGCGCGGCGCCTTCATCGTCGCCGAGCGCCTGCGCCGGGCCACGCACAGGACCTTCGCCGAGAGCGCCGTGCAGGTGACGATCAGCTTCGGCGTGGCGAGCAGCCCGGCGCACGGCAGCGACGCCGTCGGCCTGCTGCGCGCCGCCGACCGCGCGGTGGCCGCCGCCAAGGACCTCGGCAGCGACCGCACCGTGATCTACAGCGACGAGGTGGCCCGCACGCTCGCCCAGGGCGGCGACAAGGCCGACGGCCAGCTTCAGCTCGCCACCGTGATCGCCCTGGCCGAGGCGCTCGACATCCGCGACACCGGCACCGGCCAGCACTCGCACACGGTCGGCCGCTACGCCGAGCTGATGGCTCGCGAGCTCGGCTTCGACGAGGAGCACGTCGAGCGCGTCCACCTCGCGGGCGTGCTGCACGACATCGGCAAGATCGGGATCTCCGACCGCGTGCTCTCGAAGCCCGGGCCGCTCGACGCGGACGAGTGGCAGGAGATGTACACGCACCCGGAGATCGGCGCACGGCTGCTCTCGCGGCCCGAGTTCGACGACCTGCGCGCCTGGATCCTCGCCCACCACGAGCGCCCGGACGGCCTCGGCTACCCGTACGGGCTGAGCGGCGGCGACATCCCGGTCGAGGCCCGCATCCTGGCGGTGGCCGACGCCTACGAGGCGATGACGGCCGAGCGCGTGTACCGGCCGGCGCTCGGCGCCGAGGCGGCGCGCGCGGAGCTGGAGGCGGGAGCCGGGAGCCAGTTCGACTCAGAGGTCGTCGGCGCGTTCCTCAGGGCACTCGACGCGGGCCGCGCCCGCCGCCTGCGCCGGGTCGCATGAGCGGCTGACTAGGTCGACAAGCGAGCCTTCGCTGACCGCGGTGCCAACTGTCACAAAGTAGTCACAAAGTCCCATGCTCATATAGGCTTCGGCGCCCCGGGTAGAGAGCACAGATGCGCCGCCCGCCCCGCGCTCCCCCGGAAACCTCTTGAGCACCCACGCTTTGAAAGCATCCGATACCCCCATGCCGCTGCGCATGATGCGGTACCTGGACCTTGCGCTGCTCGCGCTCGCGCTGCCGGTCTTCCTGGCGGCCGGTCTGCCGCTGCTCGGCTGGGTCGGCGCGGCGGTCGGATGGCTGGTGCAGAGGGGGGTCCAGCTGCTGATCGAGCGCCGTGCTCGCGAGTCCGACGACCCGCGCACCGTGGCCGGCCTGCTCACCGGCTCGATGATCGCTCGCGGCTGGATCGTGGCGGGCTCGATCTTCGTGGTCGGGCTATCGGAACGCGAGGCCGGCCTCTCAGCCGCGATACTCGCGATCACGCTGTTCACCTTCTACTTCACCGGCCAGCTGATCGGCCGCCCGTTCGAGGAGCGGCGGTGAGCACGGCGAGGCCTCCGAGCGGGAGCCGGACGAGGCCACGCCGGGGCTCAGCCGCGCCGCCAAGATCTGGATCGGCCTCTTCGCGTGGCTCACGATCGCGGTGCTGCTCTACCTGATCTTCGGCAGCGAAGGCAAGAACGAGGACTTCAAGCCCCAGAACGAGTTCAAGCTCGACCCCTGGCTCGAGATCAAGCTCGGCGCGCTCGATCTCTCGATCAACAAGGCCGTCGTCTACGTCTTCCTCGCCTGCGCGATCACCGCCGGGCACGATGATCTACATCGCGAAGCGCATGCAGGACCGCCCCAACCGGGTGCAGACCCTCGTCGAGGGCGCGTACGACCTCACCTACACCCAGATCGCCAAGGGCAACATGCCGACCGCGACGGCCGCGAAGTACTTCCCGTTCGTCGCCACGCTCTTCTTCTTCATCTGGTTCTCGAACATGCTCGGCTATATCCCGCTGCCGACGAACACGCACGAGACGGTCGACATCTTCGGCATCGGCTTCCCGGCCTTCGCGCTCTACGCCGCCACGGCGAACCTCTCGGTCCCGCTCGTGCTCACGCTCGTCGTCTGGGGCGGCTACCAGATCGAGGGCGTGCGCCAGCACGGGCTCGTCGGGCACCTCAAGGGCTGGCTCCCCGCGGGCGTGAGCGGCGTCGCCGCCGGGCCGATCTTCTTCATCGAGTTCATCTCGCAGTTCATGCGGATCATCTCGCTCTCAGTGCGACTCTTCGCGAACATCCTCGCGGGCCACCTCCTGATCCTGTTCATGGGCGGCGGTCTGGCAGTGCTTCTCGGTATCGCGTTCCTCGGTTGGGTCACCCTGCCGATCGCGATCGTCTTCTTCATCCTCGAGGTCGGCCTGATCGCCACGCTCCAGGCCTTCATCTTCGCCACCCTCACATCCATTTACTTCGGCGAGGCAGCCGCCGGAGGTCACTGATATGTGGTCCCTCCGTCAATTTCGATCGCGTCAGGCGGCTGCGAATCATCGCCTGGCTGCGTCCTCGCCCTCGACGATGCCTCCGGCATCGCCTGCGGGCTGCGTCCTTGCCATGCTCGATTCTCGCTCGCCTGACCACGACCGAAATTTCGGTCGGAACCCCAAGGAGGTCCAATGGATCTTGCAGTCCTGATTCCCATCGCACAGGCCGCGGACCCGACCGACGGCTTGAAGGCAGTCGCCCTCGGCGTGGGAGCCGGCCTGGGCACCATCGGCCCCGGCATCGGCGTCGGCTACATCTTCGGCAAGGTGATCGAGTCGGTCACCCGTCAGCCCGAGATGCGCGAGGAGATCACGAGCATCCAGTGGCTCGGATTCGCCCTCACCGAGGCGATCGTCTTCTACGCGTTCATCTTCGGCCTGATCGCCTTCTTCCTCTAGGTGGGCGGGCTAGGCGACATCCTGGTCCTGGCGGCCACGGAGGAGGAAGGCGGCGGCGGCAGCTTCCTCGTCAGCCCCAGCCTCGGGCTGATGATCTGGACGCTGCTCGCGTTCGGCATCACGCTCTACCTGCTGAACAGGCTCGCCTTCCCGCGCATCGCCGAGGCGCTCGACCGGCGCCGCCAGGCGATCGACGACTCGATCCAGGCGGCGCAGCAAGCCAAGCAGGAGGCCGACGAGCTGCTCGAGGAGTACCGCGCGCGACTGCGTGAGGCCCGCGAGCAGGCGGAGGACATCGTCGCCCGCGCGCGCAAGGCAGCCGAGAACGTGGCCGACGAGACGAAGCAGCAGGCGTCGCAGCAGCGCGAGGAGCTGCTCTCGGCCGCGCGCCGCGACATCGAGCACGAGACGCGCCGCGCGCTCGACGAGCTCCGCAAGGAGGTGGCCGACCTCACCGTGATGGCGACGGAGAAGATCACGCGCAAGTCGCTCACGGAGGAGGACCATCGCCGACTGATCGAGGAGGCCCTCGGCGAGGTCGATTTCTCGACGCTCGCGAGGAACGGAAGGCAATGGAAGAGATCGCTGAGGTCTACGCGCGCGCCCTGTTCGAGGTCGCCAAGGAGCACGACGTGCTCGACCGCGTGCACGACGAGCTCGGCGAGTTCGCCGAGGCGCTCTCAGACGACCGCACGCTCCAGGTGTTCCTGTTCTCGCCGTACTTCTCGTCCGAGGAGAAGCGCGACGGCGTGAAGAAGATCGTGAGCGACGCGGACGAGCGCTTCGTGAACTTCCTAGAGCTGCTCGCGGAGCGTCACAGGATGCCGGCGCTGTTCCGCATCAAGCGCGAGTTCGACGCGCTCTGGGCGGAGGAGAACAAGCTGTTGCCGGTGACCGTGACGAGCGCGATCGAGCTCGACGAGAGCCTCGTTGGCGAGATCGGCAAGCGCATCGAGGAGCAGACCGATCGCCGGGTCGAGCTGTCCTCCAAAGTCGACCCCGAGGTGCTGGGCGGCCTGAGGGTCCAGGTCGGGAACATGGTCCTGGACGGAACCGTCCGCAACAGACTTGAACGACTACGCAAGCAGGTCGCGAAGGCGACCTAAGGAGACCGAGACGTGCAGATCAAGCCAGACGAGATCACCAGCATCCTCAAGAGCCGCATAGAGGGCCTCGAGGACGGCGGCGCCGACCTCTCCGAGGTGGGCACCGTTCTGTCCGTGGCGGACGGCATCTCGCGCGTCCACGGCCTCGACAACGTCATGTCGAGCGAACTGCTCGAGCTGCCGCATGACGTGACAGGCCTCGCGCTCAACCTCGAGTCCGACAACGTCGGCGCGGTGCTGTTCGGCCCGTGGGACGAGATCGAGGAGGGCGACGAGGTCAAGCGGACCGGGCGCCTGCTCCAGGTGCCCGTCGGCGACGAGCTGCTCGGCCGGATCGTCGACCCGCTCGGCCGCCCGCTCGACGGCAAGGGCGACATCAACACCGACGAGACGCGCCCGGCGGAGTTCAAGGCCCCCGGCGTGGTGCACCGCCAGCCGGTGAAGGAGCCGATGCAGACCGGCATCAAGCCGATCGACGCGATGACGAACGTCGGCCGCGGCCAGCGCGAGCTGATCATCGGCGACCGCCAGACCGGCAAGACGTCGATCTGCATCGACACGATCATCAACAACAAGGACAAGGACCTGAAGTGCGTCTACGTCGCGGTGGGGCAGCGGATGTCCACCGTGGTGGAGGTGGCCCAGCAGCTCGACGACCACGGCGCGCTCGACAACACGGTCATCGTGGCCGCGCCGGCCGACGAGGCCGCGCCGATCAAGTTCCTCGCGCCCTACGCGGGCGCGGCGATCGCCGAGCACTGGCTCTACAACGAGCAGCATTCGCTCGCCGTCTACGACGACCTCACGAAGCACGCGTACGCGTACCGCCAGATGTCGCTCCTGCTGCGGCGGCCGCCGGGCCGCGAGGCGTACCCGGGCGACGTCTTCTACCTGCACTCGCGCCTGCTCGAGCGCTCGGTGAAGCTCTCGGACGAGCTCGGCGCCGGCTCCTTCACCGCCCTGCCGATCATCGAGACGCAGGCCGGCGACGTGTCCGCCTACATCCCGACCAACGTCATCTCGATCACCGACGGCCAGATCTTCCTCGAGGCCGACCTGTTCCGCTCCGGCGTGCGCCCGGCCATCAACGTGGGCATCTCGGTGTCACGCGTGGGCGGCTCGGCGCAGACCACGCCGATGCGGAAGGTGGCAGGCCGGCTGCGGCTCGAGCTGTCCCAGTACCGCGAGCTCGAGGCCTTCGCCCAGTTCGGCTCGGACCTCGACGCGGACACGCAGGCCACCCTCAACCGCGGCGCCAGGCTCGTCGAGGTGCTGAAGCAGGACGAGCGCGACCCGTGGTCGATCGAGGATCAGGTGGCGGCGATCTACGCCGGCACCGGCGGCTACCTCGACCGCATCAAGGCGGAGCGCGTCCAGGAGTTCCTCCAGTTCCTGCTCGACCGCCTGCACGCGGAGAGCGCCGACCTGATGGGCAAGATCGCCGAGGGCGAGTGGAGCGACGAGATCGAGTCCGCGCTCGGCGACTGCATCGCAGAGGGGATCGACGACTTCGGCCCCGACTTCGACGAGGAGGGCAACCCGCTCGAGGAGGGCGAGTCCGACCGCATCAAGTCGGAGGAGGAGCGCGAGAAGGAGGCCCGCACCGAGGAGGGCCGCAAGGCCTCCGCCGAGGACGAGGGCGAGGACGAGTCCGACGGCGACGAGGAGCAGGAGCAGGAGCAGGAAGAGCAGGAGCAGGAGCAGAGACGGCCAAGGCCTAGGGCGCGAGTGGCGAACCTGAAGGACATCCGCGGCCGCATCGCGTCGGTCAAGAACATCCGCAAGATCACGCGGGCGATGGAGATGATCTCCGCCGCCCGCCTGCGGAAGGCGGAGCAGCGCATCGAGGCGCTGCGCCCGTACGCGGATGCCCTGCGGCGCATGACCGCCCGCGCGGCTCAGGCGGCCGAGAACATCCCGAACCTGCCGATCCTCCAGGAGAAGGACGAGGTGAAAACAGTCGGGGTCCTCCTGATCACCGGCGACCGCGGCCTCGCGGGCCCGTTCAACTCTCAGATCCTGCGCGCCGGCAACCAGCGCATGCGCGAGCTGCGCTCGGACGGCAAGGAGGTGCTGTGGTACGCCGTTGGGCGCCGCGGCGTCTCGTCGCTCGAGTTCCGCCAGTTCGAGGTGGGCGCGTCCTGGACGGGGTTCACGGACCGCCCGTCGTTCGCCGACGCGCGCGCCGTGGCCGACGGCCTGGCCGCCGCCTACGTGGACGGCAACGTAGACCGCGTCGAGGTCTTCTACAACGGCTACATCTCGCCCGTGAACCAGGAAGTCCGCCACGAGACGCTGCTGCCGCTTCAGCAGGCGGACGTGATCGGCGGCGACGACGACGAGGACGACGGGGCCGAGAACGGCGACGGGAGAACGGCGAGGAGCACATCCACGACCGCGCGCTCTGGATCTACGAACCCGACCCCGAGGAGATCCTCGCCCGGCTGGTGCCGGACTACGTGGAGATCTCCATCTACAGGGCGATGCTCGAGTCCACCGCATCGGAGCACGGGGCTCGCATGAGCGCCATGCGCAGCGCTTCAGACAACGCCGCCGAGCTGATCGACGACCTCACGCTCGCCGCGAACCGCCAACGGCAGGCGGAGATCACGCAGGAAATCATGGAGGTCGTGGCCGGGGCCGAGGGACTTCGATAGGGAATCGTCAAGGAGATTCATGGAAGCTGGGACAAAGAACGGAAACGTCGGCACGGTGGAGGAGATCCAGGGTGTCGTGATCGAGGTCGCGTTCCCCGAGGAACTGCCCGAGATCTACAACGCGTTGGAGGTCGACCTCGAGCGCTACGGCGACGAGGGCCACGAGGAAGAGGCCGGCGCGGGCACGCTCGTGCTCGAGGTCCAGCAGCACCTCGGCGACGACCGCGTCCGCGCGGTGGCGATGGACGCCACCGACGGCCTATCGCGTGGCACCAAGGTGCGCGACACCGGCGGGCCGATCACCGTGCCGGTGGGGCGCGAGACGCTCGGCCGCATCTTTAACCTGCTCGGCGACCCGATCGACGAGGGTGGCGACGTCGAGACCAAGGAGCGCTGGCCGATCCACCGTCCCGCGCCGAGCGTCGAGGACCTCACCCCGACGCGCGAGATCCTCGAGACCGGCATCAAGGTCATCGACCTGCTCGCGCCCTACGCCAAGGGCGGCAAGGTCGGCCTGTTCGGAGGCGCCGGCGTCGGCAAGACCGTGCTCATCCAGGAGCTGATCCGCAACATCGCGGAGGAGCACGAGGGCCTGTCGGCGTTCTGCGGCGTGGGTGAGCGCTCGCGCGAGGGCAACGACCTCTGGCTCGAGATGAAGGAGTCCGGGGTGATCGACCGGACCGTGCTCGTCTTCGGTCAGATGAACGAGCCGCCCGGCGCGCGCATGCGCGTGCGCGCTGTCCGGGCTCACGATGGCCGAGTACTTCCGCGAGGAGGGCGGCCAGGACGTGCTGCTCTTCATCGACAACATCTTCCGCTTCGTGCAGGCGGGCTCCGAGGTCTCCGCCCTGCTGGGCCGGATGCCGTCGCAGGTGGGCTACCAGCCGACGCTCGAGACGGAGATGGGCCAGCTCCAGGAGCGGATCACATCGACCCGCCAGGGCTCGGTCACGTCCGTGCAGGCGATCTACGTGCCGGCCGACGACCTCACCGACCCGGCGCCGGCGTCGGTGTTCGCGCACCTGAACGCCACCACTGTGCTGTCGCGGTCGATTTCCGAGAAGGGCATCTACCCGGCGGTCGACCCGCTCGACTCGACCTCGACGATCCTCAAGCCCGACATCGTCGGCGACGAGCACTTCGAGGTCGCGAACCAGGTCCGGGAGATCCTCCAGCGCTACAAGGAGCTCCAGGACATCATCGCCATCCTCGGAATCGAGGAGCTCTCGGACGAGGACCGGCTGACGGTGCAGCGTGCGCGGAAGGTGGAGCGCTTCCTGTCGCAGCCGTTCTTCGTGGCGGAGCAGTTCACGGGCCTCGAGGGCAAGTACGTGCCCGTCGAGCAGACCGTGGCCTCGTTCAAGGAGATCATCGAGGGCAAGCACGACGACATCCCCGAGCGCGCCTTCCTGCTGAAGGGCACGATCGACGAGGTGGTCGAGGCCGCCCGCGGTTCGCGTGACGAGGAGAAGCCCGAGGAGGAAGAGGGCGACGAGGGGGAGAACGGCGACGAGGAGAACGGCGACGGCGACGAGACGAAGGACGACGAGAGCTAAATGGCCTCGTCCTTCAAAGTCGAGGTGCTGACGCCCGAGGGCCAGGTCTTCGCCGACGAGGTGGAGATGGTCTCCACCCGCACGACGACCGGCTCGATCGGAATCAAGGCGCGCCACGCGCCGCTGATGGCCATCCTTGAGCCGACCGAGCTACGGCTCTACAAGTCCGACTCCGACATCGTTCGATTCGCGCAGGGAGAGGGCTACCTCCAGGTCGCGGACAACCGCGCCCTGGTGCTCGTCGAGGAGGCAATCGCCCCCGACGACATCGACCGAGGTGCCTTCGAATCCCGCCTGAAGGAAGCCCGCGACGCCTTCGAGCGCGCGGAGGACGACTCCGAGGAAAAGGCCCGCGCGGAGCGCGAGGTCAGGCGCTACGAGGCGTTCCTGGAGGTCGGGCAGGGCTGAGGCGGGTCGCGGCACCTGACGGGCGGGAGTGGAAGGTAGGCCGCCAGTGGCTGCCCGAGCGCGTGCGGATCCGGCGGGGCGACGCCCGCGACGGCAGCGGCGGCGACGGCGGCGATGGCGACGGGTTCCTCGACACGATGGGCGAGTTCTTCGGGATCGACGACGCCGGAGCCGGCATCCTGGTCGGGTTCGCTGTTCTCGCCGCAAGCGCGCTCCTATTCGTCGTCGTATTCCCGGTGATCGCGCTGACGCTCGAGTTGATCATCCTGCTGGCACTGTTCCTGGCGGGCATCGTCGGCCGCGTCGTCTTCCGCCGGCCGTGGCACGTGTTGGCGCGGACGGATGGCGCTCGCCACCGGTGGCCCGTGCGAGGCTGGCGCGCGTGTGGCGAGCGGGTGGACGCCGTGGCCGACGCCCTCGCTCGTGGCTCGCTCCCGCCAGATGCGGAGACCCTCGAGGCGGCTAAGTAATGGACGAGACCATGGTGCGGGCGATGATCGAGGCCCACTTCGACGCTTCCACCATCACCGAGCCTGGCGGCGGACCGGACGACGACATCGTCCGCGCTTCCGAGATCTATGCCGACGACGCCGTGCTGGAGTGGCCCCAGGGCGGCGAGCGCGTCCGCGGCAAGGCGAACATCATCGCCGTGAGGTCCGCCTATCCCGCCCGTCTGGAGTTCGAGGTGCACCGGATCACCGGCTGCCAGGACCTGTGGGTCAACGAGTACACGGTCCGGTACGACGGGAGGCCCGTCAGCGTCGTCGGGATCATGGAGTTCCGTGACGGCAAGGTAGCCCGCGAGCGCATCTACTTCGGCGAGCCGTGGGAGCCGCCGGCCTGGCGCGCACAGTGGGTCGAGCGAATGGAGCCGGAGTCGCCACAAGCGTCTGCGTAGCGGAGCGGCGAGCGAGGCGCTCGCCGCTCCCAGATCGGGCTGACTAGCCGACGTTCGCGCAGATAGCAATGACCGCGACGCCCTGGCCCACGTTGTCCGTGTCATTGACGAAGATGTCCCATGCTGTCCCGTTGTTGGTCGGGATGGACCGTTCCGTCGCCAAGTTCTCTCCGGATGAGTAGCCGCCACCGAGCACCTTCTTGCCCGCGGGACAGGTGGCGACGACATGCAGCCCGCTTCCCGGGGGAAGCGTGTCCACGTTGGTAACGATCTCGTAGCCGCTGACGCCGGCGGGATCGCCCTTCGGCCCTTGCGGACCTGGGTCGCCCTTCGGCCCGGCGGGGAGCTGGCCGGCGCCGAAGTCGGCGGCCTTCAGCGTCCCGTTCTTGACCTTTGCGCCGGTCACGGCGTTCTTCTTCAGCTTGGAGGCGCTGACTGCCTTCTTCTGCAGCTGTGCCGTACCGACAGAGTTCTCGGGCAGCACGCCGGCGGCGTAGCTGACGCCGCCGAGCGATGCAAGCAGGGCGACACAGGCCACGACCATTGCGGGCGTGGGGAGGCGCTTCATGCGCAGCTTCATGGGTTTTGCTCCTTCTTGGGGGATAGCCGTTCGACGCCGCAATGCTCTGCTCAGTGAGCGACCGCGGCCATGGGACTGGCCGCCAGGTCGTGTCGGATCTCCGACTGACGCTCGGCGGAGAACCGACCCCCGCGAGCGCTGCGGCACCGCCGCGCTACGGGCGTGCCGCCGGGCGCGGAGATCTGGTTCGGGGCACGGACGCGGCGAAGAGCCGTCTGGGACCGATGCCCTTCAACTCATGCTCTCCGCGGTCCGCGAAGGTGAGCCCCGATCCGGCTACCAGGTCCTTCGTCGTGGCGCTGACGAGCACCTCTCCCGGTCCGGCGTGGCCCATGATCCGCGCTGTCGCATGGACAGCGACTCCGTGCACGTCGCCCACATCGCGCTCGATCTCGCCGGTGTGGACGCCGGCGCGCACCTCGAGCCCAAGCTCGCGCGTGGCCTCGGACACCGCCAGCGCAGAGCGAATCGCCCGCGCCGGCCCGTCGAAGATCGCGAGGAAGCCGTCACCGGTCGTCTTGACCTCCTCGCCCGAGAAGCGCACGAGCTCGCTACGCACCGCCCGGTCGTGGGCGCTGAGCAGCGCCGTCCAATCGCTGTCGCCCACACGCACGGCCTCCTCGGTGGACCGCACGATGTCGGTGAACAACATCGTGGCGAGCACGCGGTGTGTCGGCAGCGGCCGCCGCTCGCCGGTGAGAAACTGCTGGATCTCGTCGACGATCTGGTCGGGGTCGATCCAGGGGCTGTGGTCGGCGCCGGGCAGCTCCACGAAGCGCGCGCCGGGGATCCGCTCGGCGATGAACCGTCCCTCTTCCGCACTGGAATCGAGATCCCCGGTTCGGTGCAACACGAGCGTGGGCACGTGTACGGAGGGCAACACGTCGCGAACGTCGATCTGCGAGTTCATCTCGACCAGCGCGCGGGCCGCGCCCGGGCTCGCGGCGGCACGGGCGCGCGCCTCCCACCAGCGGGCCATCGCTTCGTCGGCGCTGGGACACATCCGGCGCATGTCGGCCGCGAACGCCCACTCGCGCTCGAGCTCCGCTGCGTAGGAGCGCCGCTCCTCCTCCGTTGGCGCCCACGGATAGTCCTCGGATCGCAGCCGCTTCGCGTACGCGCCGTAGAGCACGAGCTGGCTTACGCGTTCAGGCCTCGCGGCCGCGAACAGGACCGACAGCGGGCCGCCCTCCGAGTAGCCGAAGAGAGCCGCCCGCTCGCTCCCGACCGCTTCCATCACGGCGCGAACGTCATCCATCCGAGTCTCGAGGTCCGGGAGGTCGGCCGGCCGGTCCGAGAGGCCCGTGCCGCGCTTGTCGAATCGGATCAGACGGGTGAACGAGCCGAGGCGGTCGAGAAAGTGGGCGGAGCGGGGATCCTCCCAATCCAGCTCGAGGTGCGAGACGAACCCCGGCACGAGCACGAGATCGAGCTCCCCGTCGCCGGTGACCTGGTAGGCGATGTTGACATCGCCACTTCTGGCATAGCGGATGGGCGCTCGCATGCTCGCCGGGACCAAATCACGGTGGCCGCGCTGTGGCAACCCGGCCGGGCACGCATCGTCACGAGTGCCGGATACGGCGCGTGAGCACCGGACGCGGTCGTACGATCCAAGGGTGGAGGTTTCTGGCGTGGGAGCGCTGCTTGACCCAGTCGCCTTGGCGGGAGGCGAGGCGTCGCCGTCGCCGGCCGGGCCCATCTCCGCCGAGGAGGCGGCCGCGTTGCCCGCGCCTCCGATGGTGCCGCTTCCCCGGGCCATGCAGGTCCTTCGCTTCAACCAGCGCCAGATCGAGTTCGTCTTCAGGGCTCGGCGCGCCTTGGGAGAGGTCTGGAGCATGCACGCCTACCGCGACGAGGACGTCGTCACGAGCCATCCGGACCACGTCCGGTCGCTGTTCACCGCCAGCGCGGAGGATGCGCCCTCGATCACTGGTGAGTCGCCGCTGCGCCCGATCGTCGGGCCGAACTCCGTGCTGACGGCGATCGGGCCGCGACACATGCGGCAGCGCAAGCTGCTCTTGCCGGCCTTCCATGGCGAGACGATCGAGCGCTACTCGCAGATGATCTCGGACGCCGCCGAACGCGAAGTCGATCGATGGCCGATCGGTGAGCCGCTGGCCCTGGCACCACGGATGCAGGCCATCACGCTCGACGTGATCATGGCTGGGATCTTCGGCATAGAAGGCAAGCCCGCGCGCGGCACCCCCGAGAAACGTCTGCGCAGGGCCGTGCGCACGCTCGTCAACCTCTCCACCTGGAAGATCGCCCAGCTCGGCGAGCTGCTCAACCTCGGTAGCGACGAGCCTGTCGGGCCGACCAAGCTCGCGCTGTCGTTCCTCGACCGGCCGACCTACCAGGTGATCGCCGAGCGCCGCGGAGCCGCCGACCTCGGCGAGCGGCGCGACATCCTGTCGATGCTGCTCCAGGCGACCACCGAGGACGGCGAGACGCTGAGCGACCAGGAGCTGCGCGACGAGCTGCTCACGCTCGTCCTCGCCGGGCACGAGACGACCGCCAACTCGCTCGCCTGGACCTGGGAGCGCCTGGTTCGCTTCCCCGAGGCCCACGACCGGCTGCGCGAGACCGTGCGCGCCGGCGACGGTGCCGACGAGGTGGAGCGGGTCATCCAGGAGGCGATGCGCTCGCGGCCGGTGATCCCGATGATCGGCCGCCGCGTCACGGTGCCCTGGCGGCTCGGCGAGTACGCGGTGCCCGCAAACACGCCGGTGCTCATGAGCATCCTGCTCATCCACCACCGCGCGGACCTTTATCCCGACCCGTTCGCCTTCCGGCCCGAGCGCTGGGAGGGCCGCAAGCCCGGCACCTACGAATGGATCCCGTTCGGCGGCGGCATTCGCCGCTGCCTGGGAGCGGCCCTCGCGATGGCGGAGCAGCGCGTGGTGCTCGAGACGATGGCCCGCCGCCTCGACCTCGTGGCCGCCGACCCCGAGCCCGAGCGCGCCGTGCACCGCAACGTCACGATGATCCCAGCGCGTGGCGCGCAGGTGGTCGTGCGCTCGCGCGTCCGCTAGCCGCGCTGCTCGGGAGGTCCGAAGCCAAGCTTGCGCTTTGGCCGCGCCAGCCGCCGCTCGATCGCGGCATAGGTCAGCCCTGCGCGCCGCAGCTTCACGAACGCTCGCATGATCGCGATATCGATCGCGGCAAGTTTGGCTGCCTCGTCCTCGGACCGTTCTCGGTTCGCTTGAGATCACATTTTGTGATCTCAAGATCGCCGCTTGTCCAGGCATGCACCGCCGGCTGCCATGGGCATCTCCGGCGGTGCATGCCTCTTCACTGCGGTCAGCAGTTGTTGGGCGCGGGTGAGACGTCGTTTCTGAAGCCGGTCCCCGGAGCGCCGGGCACGAGGTACGTGGCCCAGAACTCGACCTGTGCAGTGGGTGACGTGTTTCTCGCGACGTGCGTGACGGCGTCACCACGGTCGATGAAGCTGTCACCCGCCTCGTAGACAGTGCCCTCGCAGGTGGAGTCGTCGGCGTAGATGAGCCTGAGCGCGCCTGACTTCACCGTCACCAGAACCGGGCCCGGATGGCTGTGCCAGCCTGTCGACCCGCCTCCCTCCATGACGATTTGCTGGGTCGCGACGTCAACGGAGCCCCTCGTCTTCAGATGGACGCCCGACTTGCTGTTCACGACCTGGCGAGCGTCGAGCGTCCCACGCGCGTGCACCGGTGCCGAGAGGATCCCGATGCCGGGCGTCGCGACGGCCACGCCGACCAGCAGGAATCCGGCACCGACCGCGACGGCCATCATCACGCGGGCATTCCTCCGCCTCCCCGTGCGGCTTGCTGAGTGGCCCTTCATCGCATGCTCCTTTCTGGGTGATCCGACGGTCGAGGCGACGATCGACCCGGCCGGTTGCAGATCAGTTGCAGAACGGCAGACAGCGGTTGGCCAGGTGGGTACCTTGGGGGCCGTGCGCATCGCCACCTGGAATGTCAACTCGCTCAAGCAGCGCGTGCCGCGGCTTTTGCCGTGGCTCGATGAGCGGCGGCCGGATGTTGTTTGTCTTCAGGAGACCAAGCTGGCGGATGACGCGTTGGCTGAGGTACTCGGGGATGAGCTCGCTGATCGGGGCTATGAGGTCGCTGCTAATGGCGAGGCCACTTGGAACGGGGTCGCGATCCTGTCCAAGGTCGGGCTCGAGGACGTCGTCAAGGGCATCGAGGGTGGACCCGGGTTTCCGCATCAGGAGGCGCGTGCGATCTCCGCGACCTGTGGCGGCATTCGGGTCGTCTCGGTGTACGTGCCGAATGGGCGCGAGCCGGGCTCGGAGCACTACGCGTACAAGCTCGAATGGCTCGCCGCACTCAAGGAGATGGTCGCTGCCGGGCCGGAGGACGTGATCGTGGCCGGCGACATGAACATCGCGCCCACCGACGACGACGTCTTCGATCCCGAGGCGTACATCGGGCAGACGCACGTCACGCCGCCGGAGCGCGAGGCGCTCGCGGAGCTCCAGGGCCTCGGCCTGCACGACGTCGTCCGCGACCGCTGGCCGGACGAGCGCGTCTTCAGCTACTGGGACTACCGCGCCGGCATGTTCCATCAGGACCTCGGCATGCGGATCGACCTGATCCTCGCGAGCGGGCCGGTGGCCGGCCGCGTGAAGGCCGCGTGGGTCGACCGTCAGGCGCGCAAGGGCACCGGCCCGAGCGACCACGCGCCCGGTGATCGTCGATCTCGACGAGGCGCCGGATGGGGAGGACATCGGGCCCGTCGTGCCGCCGCCGTCGAATCCGGTCATCAGGCGCGGCGCGAAGAAGCTGCCGCAGGCGCCGTAGGCGGCCGGCCCGCTACTTCTTGCGGTCGCGGTCGCGCGACGGCTGCACCCGCTTCGGCTCCCCCGGCATCTTGGGGTAATCCGGGGGGTAGGGCATGTCGCCCTCTCCCTCGGACTCGTCGCGCTCGTACATCTCCAGCAGCGGCTCGAGCGAGTGGGCCACGTCGTCGATCGCGGCGTGGCGGTCGCCGATCTCGGCGAAGCGGGCCGGCATCGTCGCGACCGTGAAGTCCTCGGGCGCGACCTCGGCGAGCTCGTCCCACGTGACCGGCGCCGACACCGGCGCGCCGGGCTTCGGCCGCACGCTGTAGGCCGAGGCGATCGTGCGGTCGCGGGCGTTCTGGTTGTAGTCGACGAAGATGCGCTCGCCGCGCTCCTCCTTCCACCACTTGGTCGTGACCTGGCCCGGAAGGCGCCGCTCCAGCTCGCGCCCGAACGCGATCGCGGCGTGGCGGACGTCGGTGAACGTCCAGCGCGGCTCGATCCGGACGTAGATGTGCACGCCGCGGCCGCCCGAGGTCTTCGGGAAGCCGACGTAGCCGAGGTCGTCTAGCAGCACGCGCGCCTCGGCGGCCACGCGCACGGCGTCGTCGAAGTCGGTGCCCGGCTGCGGGTCGAGGTCGAGGCGCAGCTCGTCCGGATGGTCAACGTCCTCGCGGCGCACCGGCCACGGATGGAACGTGATGGTGCCCATCTGCGCCGCCCAGCCGACGACCGCTATCTCCGTCGGGCAGATCTCGTCCGCGTGGCGGCCCGACGGGAACTCGATCCGCGCCGTCTCGACGTAATCCGGCGCGCCGCGCGGGATGCGCTTCTGGAAGAACGCGTCGCCGCCGCCCTTCTCACGCGTGGAGAGCACGATTCCCGGGTGCACGCCCTTCGGCCAGCGCTCGAGCGTCGTCGGCCGCCGGCACAAAGCGCGCATGATGCCGTCCTCGACGGAGAGGTAGTACTTAGCGACGTCGAGCTTGGAGATCGCCGGCGTTCGCTCGGTCTCCGGAAAGATCACGCGATCGGCGCTCGACACCCGCAGTTCGCGCCCGCCGGCGTCGACGGTCGTGGCATCGGACTTGGCCATGCCCTAGTTGTATTCGAGCATCCGCGCCAGGTTGTCGAACGCCTTGCCCCACCCGCTCTCGTGGGAGCGCACCGACTTCCTCGTCCCACAGGCCGCTGTGGGTGAATCGGACGGTGGTGCGGCCTTCGGTCTCCTCGAAGTCGAGCTCGATCAGCTGGCGCTTGGTCGTGTCGTCCCAGAGCCAGGTGAAGGCCAGCCGGCGCGGCGGATCGATCTCCGTGTAGCGACCGCCGCCGCCGTACTCGACGTCCTTGTGCGGGTCGCGCATCACCACGCGCACCTCGCCGCCCACGCGCAGGTCGACCTCGGCCACGCTCGTCTCCCAGTCGTGCTCGGCGTGCCACCAGCGCCTCATCACCTCCTCGCTGGTCCAGGCGTCGAACACCGCCTCGGCGGGCGCGTCGAACGTGCGCTCCATGCGGAGCGTGGTGTTTTCGGTCTCGGTCATGTGCCGGGCTCCCGTCGGCCTCCTCGCAGGCGCATTATCCAGGCGCGCGCGAACAGAAGCCCGGCACCGGTCAGCGACGGCAGCAGCTCCTCCACCGGGAAAGGACCCAGGTGGGCGATCACGAGGCCTTGCCGTACTGGTCGTGCAGGTTCCACCACTGGTACGGCGGCGTCTGCGGGTAGCCCTCCGGGGAGTCCTCCCACTCCTCCTGGCGCCCGAGCGCGGTGATGTCGAGGTAGCTCCAAGTGCTGCCCATCGCCTCGTCGCCGCGGCTGTCGATGAAGTAGGTCCGGAAGATCTCGTCACCCTCGCGGATGAACGCGTTCGTCCCGTGCCACTCCTCCACGCCGAAGTCGGCGTCGAAGTCGTCGGTGAGCGTGTACCACGGCCGCTCCCAGCCCATCCGCGCCTTGTAGCGCTCGATGTTCTCCTGCGGCGCACGCGAGACGATACGCGAGCGTGGTGTCGCGCGCGTTCAGGTGGGCGAGGTGGCCGACCTGATCGGCGCCGAACGAGCACCCGACGCAGCCGTGCTCGGGCCAGCCCGCCACGCCGGGCTCGTAGAAGAAGCGGTAGACGACCAGCTGGCGACGCCCCTCGAACAGGTCGAGCAGGCTCGCCGGGCCGTTCGGGCCCTCGAAGCTGTAGTCCTTATCCACGGCCATTCGAGGCATCCGCCGTCGCTCGGCGGCCAGCGCGTCGCGCGCTCGCGTCAGCTCCTTCTCCTTGACGAGCAGTTCCTCGCGGGCGGACACCCATTCCTGGGGCGAAACGATTGGTGACATGTTCATTTAGACCCTTCCTCCTTCAGATACTCATCGACGACATCGAACAGACGGCCCCACAGGGCGCGTTGGCGATCCATCCAGTCGGCGGCCTCGCTCATCACGTCGGGGTCGAGCGAGAGCCGGTGTGTCCGGCCCTCCACCACTCGGGTCACGACGCCGGTCTCCTCCAGCACCCTCAGGTGCTTGGAGATGGCCGGCTTCGAGACGCCGAAGCCGGCGGTGGCGTCACCCACGGTCGCGGGACCGGTGGCGAGGCGCTCGACGATGCCGCGGCGGATCGGATGCGACAGCGCCTTGAACGGATCGTTAACCATATGGTTAACAGTATCAGACAGCCCCAAGGTACGATCGGTGCGTGCCCGAGCGCCTGTACTTCACGGAGTCCGACGAGGCCAACGCCCTGATCGCCTCGGATCCGATGGCCCTGCTGTTGGGCTTCGAGCTCGACCAGCGGGTCACGGTGATGAAGGCCTTCGAGGGGCCGCTCGCACTGAAGGAGCGCCTCGGCGCGATCGACGCCGCGACGCTGGCTTCGGCCGATCTCGAGCCGGTCTTCTTCGAGAAGCCGGTGATCCACCGCTATCCGCGCTCGATGGCCAAGCGAGTGCACGAGCTGGCCGTCTACGTGCGCGACCGCTACGACGGCGACGCCGCCCGCGTGTGGACCGACGCGGCCGACGCGGACGAGCTGCGCGCGAACATCCTCGCGCTGCCGGGCTTCGGCGAGATGAAGGCGGCATCGCTCGGGGCGGTCCTCTTCAAGCACTTCGGCGTGGAGGCCGCCCGCGAGCTCATGCCCGGGCACCCGACGCTCGGCGACGTGGACTCGCCCCAGGCGCTCGAGGACTACCAGGAGGCGAAGCGGCAGTTCAAGGCTGAGTGGGCGAAGGCTCGCTCTGGCTCATAGAGAACGGCGGGTAGCGGTCGGTCACGAGGATGAAGGCATAGCCGACCACGCGGTTGTGCCAGCGGATCACGCCCTCCACGAAGTCGAAGATGCCACGCGGGTAGCGGCCGGTGAACAGGATCGCGAACCACGCGAAGATCACCACGACGATCATCGCCAGGTAGAGGAAGAACAGCACGATGTAGTGCGGGATGGCGAGTAGCCACTTGACCAGCGGCAGCCAGCGGTTGAGGTCGCGCTTGGCGTCCGGGTAGGGGAAGTCGAGCTGCACCCACTGCCGCTCGTCGGTCGAGGGGTAGCGGTCGCTCATCAGCGCGAGGTAGGTGCCCACGCGGTTGGTGAACCGCAGTAGCTCCAGGTTCCAGTCGAACCACCAGCGCGGGTACTTCTCCCGGAAGACGATCATCAGGAGCGGCGGCAGGAACAGCAGGCCGGTGCCGCCGATGGCGATCGTGGGAGCGTCGCCGCCGTCGTAACCCCCGCCGCCGCCGGCCTCGAAGCCGCCGATGGTCCCCAGCACGATCGCGATCGGGATCACCGTGAAGATCCGGAACGCGGTGGTCAGACGATCCAGGGGACGGTCGGGATACTCGACCGAGAACCGGACCGGATGCTCCTCGTTCATCTGGCGCCTCCTTTGGCTGGTGCTTGGCGTGCATTTCAGCACGCCTCGCACTCAGCGTCTCAGGAGCTGGGCGAACCTCTCCAGGTAGAGCGGCCAGCCGCCCTCGGAGCCCACGCCCTCGCGCATGCCCTCCCAGCCCTCGCCGTGGCGGCCGAGGTTGCGATGCTCGAGCTCGACCCGC
Source organism: uncultured Thermoleophilaceae bacterium (assembly GCA_963771715.1). Classification (GTDB taxonomy): domain Bacteria; phylum Actinomycetota; class Thermoleophilia; order Solirubrobacterales; family Thermoleophilaceae; genus JACVRW01. The sequence continues at coordinate 63,254 of CAVYUQ010000007.1, read as the reverse complement.
GTGCGCTCCGGGGTCTCGGCGATGAAGCGCACCTCGACCTCGCTGGTCTTCTCCAGGTCGGACTCGAGCTGCCACTGAGGATTGATGTCCCAGCTGAACACGACGCGGTTCGGCGGCTCGTAGGCGAGCACGCGAGCCCACTGGCACTCGCTGCCGTCGACGCCGCGGTCGTAGATGCGACCACCCTCGCGAGGCTCGAACACCGTCTCGGCTATATCGACGGCCATCAGGTTGTGATCGCGCGGCTTGATGCTGTCGAACTCCTCGGTGAAGACCGAGAACGCACGCTCGAGCGGCGCCTCGACGACGATCTGCTTCTGCACGGTGGCCTCGTGTGCTTGGGTGCTCATTCGCTCTCCTCCGTTGTGCGCTCGGCGGCCGCCTTGTAGGCCGCCAGCGCCTTTGTCCAGAAACCGTCGAGCTGGGCGCGAAGCGCGTCGACGCCGTCGGGGTCGACCCGGTAGATGCGGCGGTTGCCCGCGGGGCGGTCGACCACGAGCCCGGCCTCCTTCAGCACCTTCAGGTGCTGCGAGACCGCGGGCCGGCTCACCGGCAGCTCGCCGGCGAGCTCGCCCACCGCGCGCGGGTGCTCGACGAGCCGCTCGAAGATCGCGCGCCTCGTCGGGTCCCCGAGCGCGCTCCATCCGTCAGCTCGGTAAGTCATGAATGACGGTAAGTCTACACTTACCAACTCGCCGCAGTCAATACTGCGCGAATGGCCAAGGTTCTCGCCAGCATCACAACGTCGGTCGACGGATACATCGCGGGACCGGATGACGGCCCCGGCAAGGGCCTCGGCGAGGGCGGTGAGCGGCTGCACTACTGGGTGTTCGGCGGTCCATGGACGTATGGCGACGACACCAGGGCCGAGGCCACCGGCGCGGACGCCGAGTGGCTCGAGGAGGTCACGTCAAGGGTCGGCGCCGTTGTCGGCGGACGCTGGACCTACGAGGCGGCGCGGCACTGGGGCGACCAGAACCCGTGGGGACTGCCGTTCTTCATCGTGACCCATCGGCCCGAGGAAGAGCCGGAGGGCGGCGAGTTCACGTTCGTCTCCGGGGTCGAGGCCGCGGTCGAGCGCGCCCGTGAGGCGGCCGGCGAGAAGGACGTTCACGTCATGGGCGGAGCCCAGATCATCCGCCAGGCGCTCGAGGCCGGGATCGTCGACGAGCTGACCATCATCATCGCGCCGGTCGCCCTCGGCGGCGGCAAGCGGCTGTTCGACGGCTTCTCGAAGTCGCTGGACCTGGAGCATCTCGGGGTGCGACAGTCCCAGTTCGCGACCTTCATCGACTACCGCGTGGTTTGAAGCTCGGCGTCCACCTACCTCTGATGGAGTTCGGCGACGAGGGACTGTCCCTCGCTCGCCTCACGCGCGCGGTCGACGCCGCGCGCGAGTGCGAGCTTGCGGCGGTGTCCGCCAACGATCACTTCCTCTTTCAGACGCCGTGGCTGGACGGCCCGACGGCCCTCGCGGCCGTGGTGGAGCGCTCCGGCACCATGGAGCTCGCGACGACCGTCGCGCTTGTCGCGCTGCGCGGCCCGGTGGCGCTGGCCAAGACGCTCGCGGCGCTCGACCTGTTGTCCGACGGACGGGTCGTGGCGGGAGTCGGTCCCGGGTCGTCCGAGCGCGACTACGACGCGGTGGGCGTCCCCTACGAGGAGCGCTGGGCGCGATTCGACGAGGCCACGGCCAGGCTGCGGGCGCTCCTGGGAGCGGATTCGGAGCTGGCGCCCGCGCCGCGGCGGAGCGGGGGCGTGCCGCTCTGGATCGGGAGCTGGGGCTCGCCTGCCGGACTTCGGCGCGTCGCGCGCCTCGGCGACGGGTGGCTGGCGTCCGCCTACAACACGACCCCCGAGCGCTTCACAGCCGCCAGGGAGTCGCTGTCGGACGAGCTTCGCGAGCGCGGCAGGGATCCCGCCGCGTTCCCCAACGCCCTCGTCACGATGTGGACCTGGATCACCGAGGACGCCAGCGAGGCGGACCGCGTCCTGCGCGACGTCCTGGGCCCGCTGCTGAAACGCGATCCGGACGTCCTCCGCGACCAGCTCTGCGTCGGGCCTGCGGAGGGTTGCGCCGAGCTGCTCTCGCGCTACGCGCAGGCGGGATGCGAGCGCGTCCATCTCTGGCCGCTCGGCGACGAGCCGCGGCAGATCGAGCTCGCGGCCACGGCCGTGCTCCCGGCCGTAGAGTTGCCGGCGTGAGATTCGGAGCGAAGGCGGAGAACCCGCTCGAGCGCGTGATCGAGCGCCTCAACCTGGCGCCGCGGCCGCTCATCGAGACGCAGATGGCCTTCACGCTCGCCCGGCTCATCATGGTCGGCACGAAGCTCGGCGTGTTCGATGCGGTCGGGGACGGCGCGGCGACGGCGGATGAGGTCGCGGCCCGCTGCGGAACGAGCCAGGTGGGAACCGAGAAGCTGCTGTTCGCGCTCGCGGGCGCCGGCTACCTGCGGCCCGAGGACGGTGGATATGCGCTCACGCCGGTCTCCCGCAAGTGGCTGCTCCGCGACAGCCCCAGCTCGATCGCCGACAAGTTGCTGTTCCAGTTCCTCGAGTGGGATTTCATGGAGCGCGCCGAGGACTACGTCCGCACCGGCGAGCCGCTCGAACTGCACAGCTCCGACCTCGGTGCCGAGAACTGGGACCTCTACCAGCGAGGCATGCGCGCGATGGCGAACGCCTTCGCCGGCGAGGCCGTGAGGCGGATGCCCGTCCCGAAGGGCGCCAGCGCGATGCTCGACATCGGCGGCTCGCACGGCTACTACTCGGTCGCGCTCTGCCGCCGCCACGACGGACTGCGCTCGGAGGTGCTCGACCTGCCCGAGGCGGTTGAGCAGGCTGCTCCGCTGCTCGCCGCCGAGGGGATGGGCGATCGCGTGGTCCACCGCACCGGCGATGCGCTCACAACCGACCTCGGCACCGACGCGTACGACCTCGTCCTGATCGGCCAGCTCGTCCACCACTTCAGCGAGGCGCAGAACCGCGAGCTGGCAGCGAAGGTTGCCGCGGCGCTGCGCCCCGGCGGCGTGCTCGCGGTGCTCGACGAGTTCCGGCCGCGCAGCTCGAAGGACGCGGGCCAGCTCGGCGCCCTGCTCGAGTTCTATTTCGCCCTGACGAGCCAGTCGGGGACGTGGGCGGTCGAGGAGATCGCGGACTGGCAGCGGCAGGCGGGGCTCAAGCCGCGGTCGCCGATCCGGTTCAGAACGGTGCCGGGCGTGGGGATCCAGGCGGCTACGAAGCCGGGCTAGCTAGACCGCGGTCCTGCCGCCGCGAGCGCCGCGTCCTCGTCGCTGAACTCCTCGATGCGGGCGATCCGCGAGCCATCGAGAGTGAGGAGGTTCCAAAGTCGCATCGAGGCCTCCGCGCCGCTGCCCTTTCCGCGCATGTGGATCCGGAACGCGGCGAGGACGCGGCGGTCATCAAGGGGCGTGAGCGTCAGGTCCTCGATCAGCATCGCGCCCACGTCGAAGCGGTCGCGAAAGAGGGTGGCCACCGCGTCGCTTCCGCGGTGAGTCGTGGCGCCCGGCGCCGCCGTGGTCTCGACGAACTCGACATCGGGGTGCAGGTAGTCGCGCGCGAGCAGGTCGGGAAAGTCGGCCCCGGCCGAGTTGTGAACGTCGAAGATCTTTCGAAGGAAGTCGAGATCCACCGGCACGCCTCTCAGTATCGACAGAGGGTCGGATCTCCGCCACATCCGTGCGGAAGCCCGCCAGCAGTCTGGCGGCCAGCCCTCCTGGTCCGGTCGGCGCCGCTCGCCGAGCATCGGTGGGGAAGGCACCACCGATCGAAGGAGCACCGAATGAGCGCCATCTCCAGCCGCCTGCCCTCGCCCGCCATGATCGTCGCCTGCGTCGCGCTTGTCGTCGCGCTCGGCGGCGTGAGCTACGCCGCCACCGTGCTGCCCGAGAACTCGGTCGGTACAGCACAGCTGCAGAAGAAGGCCGTGACCGCATCCAAGCTGAAGAAGAACGCGGTCACCGCGCGCAAGGTCAAGAACGGCAGCCTGATGGCCGCCGACTTCAAGGCCAGCCAGCTCCCGGCCGGCCCGCAGGGGCAGAAGGGTGACCCCGGGGCGCCCGGCATCAGCGGATACGAGATCGTGTACGGAGCGGACGTGCAGATCGCTCCTGGCCAGTTCGGAGTCGCAGACCTCGACTGCCCGGCCGGCAAGAAGGTGGTCGCCGGCAGTGGGGGTTCGGAGGGCAACGCGCCCATCACCCTGATGGGCCCGTATGCCAACAAGGACTGGGCCGTGGCCGCGAGAAACGACGGCGGCTCGCCCGTGGGCCTCAGCGCCTGGGCAGCTTGCGCGTACGTCGGCTGACCGCCCCTCATCAGTCCAACGCCGAACCGGCCGGGATCGATCGATCCCGGCCGGCGGCGTCCTAGACCTCGGCCACCAGCTCGTACTCGGTCGGGCTGAACTCGGCCACGTGCTCCTGCACGGCGGCCATCCGCTCAGGGAACTCGGGGTTGGACCTCCACGCCTGCAGTGCCTCCACGCTTTCCCACGGCGCGAAGCTCATGTACCGCCGAGGCTCCCTGAGGTCGCGCGTCAGGCGCGCGGTTCCCGAGCCGGGCATCGTGGCGAGCCAGCGGGCGAACTCGGTCCAGGCTGAGACGAACTCCTCCTCCTCGCCCTCCTTGGCGACCCAGGCTCCGCTCGAATAGGTCACGCTCATGGCTGTCGCTCCTTTCACGGCGCATCTTCTCGGATGAGACATGCCACCGGCCTGTTCGCGGACCTTCGCGCTTTGGGCCAGGTCATCGGTCTGCTCGCGTTCGTTGCGTGCGGCCGGGCACCCGAACCCGCGCGGCGTTCGTGGCCACGGCGGCCGGAGCCTTCGTCCTCACGGCGATTCTGCTTGCCTATGCGTTCGTGACCGGTCCGCGGCTCAGTTCCCGCACGCTGGTGCTCACGCCGAGCGGCGTGCAGGTGGTTGGTGCAGCGTGTCCCGAGGCCGCGAACGGGTCCGAGGTGGCCGCCCGCGTGGCGCTCAACCAGCTCGGCGACCAGTTCGTGCACATCGAGCTCGTCGAGCCGCAATGCGATCAAGCCGAGGAAGACATCCGAATTCGATCCGAGGACCTGCGAGCGGTGCTTCCGGCGCCCTGACCGAACGATGTCTCAGGAGAACGTCGTCAAGACGAGCGACTTCATCGCCGACTACAACCGGCGTGACTTCGACGCCGCCCTCCGCCACTTCGACCCCGAGCTCGAGTGGGTGCTTCCGGCGCTCCAGCGCTCCGACTCCTGCGTGGGCCCGGAGCAGGTGAGGCGCTTCTGGGAGGGGCTCGACGAGACCTTCGAGGAGCTGAGGCTCGACCCGCAGGAGTTCGTGGACGCGGGCGACCGCGTGGCGGTGCGGCTTCGCTACTACGGGCGCGGCAAGGGCAGCGGGGCCGAGCTGGAGACGGAGATGTACCACCAGGTCACCACGTTCCGTGACGGAACGATGGTGCGGATCGAGTACTTCACCAACTGGCCCGCCGCCCTCAAAGCCGCCGGGGTGGGGGAGTAGCGCTACTGCAAGACGCTCACGAGCAGCGCGACGACGAGCAGCTTCGCGAGCCAGTCGCCGCCGTGGAGCGCCGCGAGCTTCCAGGGCGTGTTCTCCCAGATCATCGCGCCCGTCCAGAGCACGAGCGGGAACCCGATCCAGAGGGAGAGCCCGAGCACCAGCCCACCCGTCCACTCGTCGATGCCGCCCTGCGACGCAAGGCCCGCCACCACCGTGGCCAGGGTCAGGCTTCGGAGCAGCTCGAGCGCGAGCTTCCAGGGCGGCGGCTGCTCGCCCACGGCGGCCGCGTCGCTCACCTGCGCGAGCTCTGCGGCGAAGACGGAGTAGTACGTCGAGCTCAGGACGAAGGCCGCGATCGTGGCGGCGAGGATCGCCAGGAGGTTCACGTCAGGCATCGAGCTCACCGCCCTCGAGCTGCGACTTGAGCGCTGTCAGCCGCTCTCGCCACCAGGCCTTCATCTCCCCGGCGGTCTCGGCATCCGGCAGCCGCTCGTGGGAGAGCGCCACCCGGCTCTTCGCCTCGCCGAGGCCCTCGAAGCCCACGACGACCCGGGTCGAGCCGTCCTCCCAGTCGTAGCGGGCGGTCCGCGGGGACGTGGCCGTTCGCTCGCGCAGGTCCGCGCCCGGCAGCCAGCGCTCGCGCAGCTGCTCGTCCGCGAACATCTCGAAGAGCCGCTCGACCGGGACCGCAACCGTCCTCGTGGCGCCGACCGCGAATCCGTCCGGGCGCTCGCCGGGCTGGCGCAGGCCGCGTGCGCGCTCATAGCCCACAGCGATCGACTGCGAGTACCAGCCGTCGACCGCGTGCTCGTCTCGCAGCCAGCGCGCGATCTCCGTGTGGGTGCGGCTCGCCGCCTCCCAGGCGTCGAGCAGCTCGAACCACGCCTGCCAGCCGCGCCCGGTCGCCTCGATGACCCGCTCCTCGGCCACCGGCGGCTCGAACTTCGGGGTCTCCGGGCGATCGCCCTGCGCGATCAGCATCCTGCGGGCGGCGGTGTAGCTCTCGCCCGTCTTCGTCATTCGGTCGCGCACCCGGCGCTTGAACGTCTTCTGCCTTGTCATCTGTCTTCGCTCCTATGCGGCGGGCGGCGCCGGGACCCACGCTCCCGAGGCCCCGCCGGAAAGGGGCGACGATGACCGGCGTCCCGATGGCTCGTGGCCACCTTTACCTCCCTCGGCCGGCTGCGTGGGCGCCGGAGCGGAGGTCTGGCGCGGGACCGCGCCTGCGAACACATTATCGGCGCCGGCGTTTGTCCTCCTCGGCCCGGTCGCGGTCCTCGCTCAGCCCGACCTCGTAGAACGCGAACAGCAGGGCACCGCCGAGGCCGGCCGACACGAGCGCGATGGCCGCGATCTGGCCGGCGAGGCCGCCGAGCGCCGCGCACCCGAAGCCGACGACCGTGAGCAGCGCGGCCGCTCCGTACGCGAGGATGCGCGTGCGCCGGGGCACCGCCTCACCGTACCTTGGGCCCGTGTGGCGCCCCTCGCGCTCCTGCCGCTGCCGGAGGCAAAGCTCTCGATCACCGTCACGAGCCCGGCCTTCCGGGATGGCGGCACGATCCCGAAGCGCTTCACCTGCGACGGCAGCGACAGCTCGCCCCCGTTGCGCTGGTCGGGAGTGCCCGGCGGCACCCGTGAGCTCGCGCTCGTGGTCGAGGACCCGGACGCCGACCGCTTCGTGCACTGGACCGTGCTCGGCATTCCAGCCGACCAGGCCGGAATCCCGGAGGGCCGGGTGCCCGCCGGCGCGGTCGAGGCCGAGAACAGCTTCGGCGACCGGGGCTGGGGCGGCCCCTGCCCACCCGAGGGCGACGACCCGCACCGCTACGTGTTCGCGCTCTACGCCAGCGACGTGCCGCTCGCCATCGGCAAGAACAGCTCCCCGGACGACGTGCGCGCGGCTCTGGCTGACCACGCGCTCGCGCGCGGGACGCTCACGGGCCGCTTCGGCCGCTAAGCCTAGGCCGCGTCGCGCAGCGCGACCTGCGGTCCGCAGGCCAGCAGCGAGTCCAGCAGCCAGGACGCGTTCTGCTCGTCGAGCTCGTCGACGGCGAGCATTCCGAGCACAGCGGTGCTGGCGCGTGCAAGTGGCTCCTCGGCCTCTTCACCCGCTCGCGACAGCAGCAGGCCCTCGGCGGCATCGCAGAGCTCGTCGTACGTCTCGGACTCGAGGGCGGCCGAAAGGCGCCACTCGCCGAGTTCCGCGAGCAACGATCGATAGGCGAAATAACGCTGCTGGTTCATCGCTGGTGGACCTGTTGTACCCGCGGGGACCAGAGTCAATCCCCCGGGTACAACCCGGTGCCGCAGCTGCGCCGAGCCTAACGCGCGCAGGGATTCGGGAAGCCCGGTGCGCGCCTTCCCTTCACGTCGCCCGTATGCGGCGCGCAGCTCGCGCCCGGGTGTGGGTCGAGGTCGAGCTGCGCGCGGCTGCGCTCGTTCAGCGGCAGTTGCTCGTAGACGAGATAGCGGGTGGTGGATCGGAGCTCCGCCCCGGCTCTCATACGCAGCCAGCGACGCTCGGCCAGCGGAAGGTAGGTCTCGGTGTCGACCAGGAACTCCACGCTCTCCTCGGAGTTCTTGCTCCAGCCCGGAACCACGCCCGAGACCAGACGGTACGCGCGCCGATTCCCGAATTGGGTGGTGCCCGCCAGTCGCAGGCGTCCCTGCTCCTCGAGCGCCCTGAGGCGCGCGCCGGCGTCGGCGAAGCGATCGATGCCGGGTGCTCCACTGTTGGCATCTCGGTTGGCGACGCCCATGGCGACGATCCTGTTCGCACCCGAGATCCACAGGAGCGCCGGTCCACCACGGCGCCCCGCCAGCCGGCGTCCGGCCATGTCCTGGAGCAGGCGCCCACGTCGCTGGCCTCTGGCGGCGAACGTCTTGACGTGGTAACGACCGCCGGTCGTGTGCCAGTGCTCCATATAGAGCGTCCTACGTCCGGCGTCCGGAATGCCGGTGGCGCTGAACTCGTAGCGCTCGACCACGTGGTAGACCACGCCCGCGCGCGTAACCGCGGCCACCGCCTGCTCGACGACATCCGGCCCAGGCGCGTTCGAGTCGAGCAGGTTCACCGCGGCGAACGCCGCTGCGGCGGAACAGAGCGCGCCGGTGGCGACGAGTGCCCGGCGCCGCATGGGCCGTGGCCGCACGCGCCGGTCGACGGCCTGGCCGTCGTGCGGCGTCGCGACCAGGCGCGCGAGCAGCGCGTCCGCCTCACTCTGCTCCTCGGTGCTCAGTCGTTCGGCGCCGGGCCGCGGATCCGCGGCTGCGAGCCTCTCCATCAGGTCTCCACGCGGGCTCATCGACCCACCTCCATCGATCGCGGTTCCAGGTCATTGACGGCGCGCGGCTCGAGAGTTGCCGAGCTCCGCCGTGAGCTGCCGGCGCGCACGGTGTAGGCGCACGGCGAACGCCGCGCGGGAGCAACCCGCGGCGCGAGCGCCGCGAGCGCCGGTGAGGCCGTGCCATGCCACCAGCATCAGCACCTCGCGGCTGGGTTCCGAGAGTCGGGCGAGCGCGAGGCGCATGAGCTCGTTGTCGCCGGCTCTGTCACCCGGATCCGGTGCGCCGGTTGGCGCCGGGGCGGCTGCGAGGCGGCGCTCGAGCGCCGCGCCGCGGTCGGCGGTGCGGCGCTGGTTGGCGAGCACGCGCCGCGCGACTCCGAAGAGCCACGGAAGCACGTCGGTCGGCACGTCGTCGAGCCTCCGCCACGCCACGAGGAACGTCTCGGCCACCACATCCTGGGCGGCGTCCGGTGATGCGCGACGCAGCGCATAGGCGCGCACGGCGGGGTAGTTCTCCCGGAACAGTCCCTCGAACGTCTCGTCGCGTGTCGGATTCACCAGATTGCCCTCTACGAACGAGTATGTCCGGCAACCGGCCGGAATTACGGGCGCGTTATGGTCGTTCCATGGGCGAACGCGACAGCCACGAGCAGGGAACCTTCTCCTGGACCGACCTGAGCACTCCCGACGCGGAGGCCTCGAAGGCAGTTCTACGGCGGCCTGCTCGGATGGGACTTCGAGGACAACCCGATCCCGGACGGCGGCGTATACGTGATGGCGCGGCTCGGCGGCCGCGCCGCGGCCGCGATGTTCGAGACGACGGAGCGCCATCCGGCGTGGGCGTCGTACGTGACCGTGGACGATGTCGGACGCGATCACCGCCAGCGCGCGCGAGCTGGGCGCGAACGTGCTGGCGGAGCCGTTCGACGTGATGGACGCCGGCCGCATGGCGACGCTCCAGGACCCGACCGGCGCCGTCTTCTGCGCGTGGCAGTCGCGCAGGGCCATCGGCGCCGAGGTGGTGAACGAGCCCGGCGCGCTCACCATCAACCAGCTCAACACGAGCGACCCCGAGGCCGCACAGGCGTTCTACAGCGACCTGTTCGGCTGGCGCTTCGAGCAGGTGTCCGCCGAGCCGCCGTACTGGGGCATCTACCGCGGCGAGCGCCTGAACGGCGGGATGATGCCGCTGCCGCCGGGCGGCCCGGCCCCGTCGCACTGGCTCGTCTACTTCGGGATCGACGACCTCGACGCCGCCGCTGAGCGAGATCGGCTCCTTGGGAGGAACCGTGATGGTCCCGCCGCAGGAGGTCCCCGGCGGCCGCATCCTGGTGGCCCAGGACCCGCAGGGCGCGGTCTTCGCCCTGTTCGCGGGACGGTTCGACGACTGATGGCGCATCCGAACGACGAGCTGATCGAGCGCTTCTACGCGGCATTCGCCCGCGGCGACGGTGACGCGATGGCCGCCTGCTATGCGCCCGGCGCGCGCTTCTCGGATCCGGTCTTCACCGACCTGCGCGGCGAGGAGCCGGGCGCGATGTGGCGCATGCTCACCGGGCGGGCCAAGGGACCTCGAGGTGAGGCTCGCCGAGCACGACGCCGACGCCGAGCGCGGCAGCGCGCACTGGCTGGCCGACTACACGTTCTCCACCGGCCGCCGCGTCCACAACGACATCCGCGCCGAGTTCCGCTTCGAGGACGGACTGATCGCAGAGCACCGCGACTCCTTCTCGTTCTACGCGTGGGCGCGGCAGGCGCTCGGGCCAGCCGGCCTCGCCCTGGGCTGGACCCCGATGCTGCGCTCGAGGGTCCGGCGCGAGGCCCGCGCGGGCCTCGACGAGTTCCTGGGAGCGTCGGGAGCGTCGGGCTAGCTCCGGCACGCCGTCGAGGGGGTAAGTCGATTTGTGTACCCACCTCGGTACATAAATCGACTAACCCGGGAACCTGGCCGGCTCGGCGCGTGTATACCGGGCATGACACGCAAACTGCTCGTTCTGCTCGTCGCCGGTCTCGTCCTCGCGCCCGCCGCCAGCGCCAAGGGCCCGCACGCCGTGATCACCTCCGGGCCAGAGGCTGTGGAGGCCGGCAGGCCCTGGGAGGCCACCATCGAGTTCAACGAGTTCCCGCGCCAGCCCCACCCGGTGGTCGTGGCCACCCGAGGCGACCGGCGCGTGCGCGGGCAGCTGCGCCGGGTGCCGGCCAGCATGGTCGGCGCGGCCGGGTTCAAGCTGCACGATGGTCTTTCCCACGGAGGGCCGCTGGCGGCTCGCCGTCGTCGCGGAGAAGCGCCGCTTCGTCTTCCCCGCGGTCGGCGTGGGGAGCGGCAGCGCGCCGCAGGACTACGTGGCCTTCCCGAAGGGCAGCGCCGCCGCGCGCCAGGGCGCCGGTGGGGTGTGGATCGAGGGACCCGGGGACGCCAGCGGAAGCGGCACCCCGCTGCCGCCCGAGACGGTCTCGCTTGCGGAGCCGTCGCACGACCGCGGTGGCTTCCCGATCTGGATCCCCGCGCTCGGGATAGCGCTCGCCGGGGCCGGAGTCTGGAGGTTCCGGTCCGGAATCGGGCGCCGCGGCTAGGCGCCGCTGCGCAGCGCGGCGACAGCCTCGTCGAGGCCCGGGTGGACCTCCGCGACCGAGTCAAGGTGCACGATCGTGAGCACCCGCTGGACGATGCCTCCGTCGGGCATCACGACCGCGAACCGCAACTGGCGGTCCGTTAGGCGCTCCGCCAGCTCGAACAGGAGGCTCACGCCCACGCTGTCGATGTAGCTCGCTTTCGAGAGGTCGACCACCAGGCCCAGGTCCTGGTTCTGGACGGCGCCCAGGAGCTGCTTTCGGAGGGTGTTCGCCTCCACGATGTCGACGTCGCCGCTCAACCGGGCGATGCCGATCGAGTCACGGTGATCGAGCTCCACCTTCGCGGTCACGCCGCCGCCTCCGCACCCAGACGCCGGGAGAGCTGCACGGTCGTGCCGTCGTCTCCGCGAACCACCTCGACCGAGTCCGCCAGCCCCTCCATCAGCAGCAGCCCCCGGCCTCGGTTGGCGCCGCGCGGCTGTCGCCAGCTGCCGTAGTCGCGAATGGCGAGGACGGCGTCGCCGCCAGACGACCTGGAGGCGCTGACCTCCAAGATCCCCGGGCCCGGCCCGTAGGCGTGCTCGATCGCGTTCGCGCATGCCTCCGAGGCCGCCAGCGAGAGGTCCTCCGCCTGAGCCTGGGTGGCGCCCGCCTCCTCCAGCCAGCGCCCGAGCATCCGGCGCATCAGGGGGATCGACTCCACGTCCGCCGGCAGGCGGGTCACGAGCGACTCGGAGAGCGGCAGCGAACGCGCGAGCAGCAGGGCGGCATCGTCCTCGCCCGGGCCATCCGGCAGAAGCTCGTGGACGAGGCGGTCGCCGAGGCTCTCAACCTCCGCTCCGCCGTCGCGCACCACCGTGGTCAGCCGCTCGAGTCCCGCGTCGAGCGACTCGCCGGGGCGCTCCACCAGTCCGTCCGTGTAGAGGACCAGGCGGTATCCCGGCTCGATGGGGTACTCACGCTGCTCGTAGGTCGGGTAACGCGTGGCACCGAGTGGCGCGGACCCGGGCAGGTCGACGAACGTGGGGACCCCGTCATCGCCCACCACGAGCGGAGGGGGATGGCCGGCGCTCGAGACCAGCAGCGAACCGCCATATGGGTCCAGCACGATGTAGAGGACCGTGGCGGTGCGGCCCGGCTCGAGCTGGCGCAGCAGGCGGCTGAGCCGCTCCAGCACCTCCGGCGGCGCGATGCCGTCGAGCGCGTAGGCCCGCAGCCCGCTGCGCAGCTGGCCCATCACCGCCGCGGCAAAGAAGCCACGCCCCACCACGTCCCCGATTGCCAAGCCGAGTCGCCCGTCCGGGAGCAGGAACGCGTCGTACCAGTCGCCGCCGAGCTGGGCCGAGGCAGCGGGCAGGTAGCGGCCCGCGAGCGTGACCGCCGGGACCGTCGGGAGCCGCGGGATCAGGCTCGTCTGGAGCGCATCGGCGAGGCCGCGCTCGCGCTCGGTCAGGCGGCTCGAGATCGCGAGCGCCGCACGGTCGCCGGCGCTCTGCAGCAGCTCCACGTCGTCCTCAGTGAAGTCGCGCGGGGTCAGGGTGCCCACGTGCATGACGCCGATCACCCCTCCCTCGACCAGCAGCGGGACTCCCAGCAGGGAGCGAAGCCCCTTCTGCCGCAGAATCGGGTTGATGATCTCGGCCAGGTCGATGTTCTCGATCTGGACCGGCCGGCGGGTCGCGGCGATGCGGCCCGGCGAACCCCTGGCCGACCGGGATGCGCACCCCCCGTTCGACCTCCTCCTCGAGACCCTTGGCGGCCCGGGCGACGAGCGTGCTGTCGTCGTCATCGAGCAGCAGGATGGCCGCGGTGTCGGCGTCGAGGATCCCGACCACCCGCGCCAGCAGCTCGTTCAGCAGGTCCTCGAGCGGGAGGTACGCCAGCGCGGCATCCGTGACACTCCTGAGGTCACGGAGCCGGTCGGCGGCCACCTGCGGCTTCATCCCGGTGATTGTGGCGGTTCGTACGGCTGGTCGCGCGCTCGTACCGCCTCCTTGAAGCCCGACTCGGCGGCTCGGCGCTGGAACTCGTAGCCCTCCGGGGTGTGGCGGGCGATGCCGTCGAAGAAAACTCCGAGCGCCTGGGTGGCGTGGAGGCCCTGGGCGAACAGCGCCTGGTTCACGAGCAGCTTCATCATCACGAGCTGGTTCACCGGTGTGAGCCCGATGCGCTCGACCAGCTCCTCGAAGCGGTCGTCGAGCTCCGCGGCCGGCGGCGCCTCGACCGCGAGCCCCCACTCGTGCGCGGTCCGGCCGTCGATGAGGTCGCCCGTGAACAGCAGCCGCTTGGCGCGCTGGTCGCCGACGCGGAACGCCCACAGCGCCGAGGTCGGCACGCCCCAGACGCGAGCCGGCGGATAGCCGATGCGCGCGTCGTCGGCGATCACGAGCAGGTCTGAGCAGAGGGCCATGTCGGTGCCGCCGGCCACGCAGAAGCCGTGCACCTTGCACACCACCGGCTTGTCCGAGTGGAACAGGCTCATGAAGCCGCGCAGGTTGCGGCTCATCATCTGCCAGTCCGTCACGGGGTCCCAGGGCTCGGCCGGATCGTGGTTCGGCATCTGAGCCTCGGCGTACTCGACCAGGTCGTAGCCGCCGCAGAAGCCCTTGCCGCTACCCGAGAGTGCGATCACGTGGACCGCCGGGTCGAGGTTGGCCTCCTCCACGCGCTCGGCCAGCTCGTGCGGCATGGCCATCGTGATCGCGTTCGCGCGCTCGGGACGGTCGAGCGTGATGCGGGCCACGCGGCCGGTGACCTCGTAGCGCAGCGTGGTCAAGCGGCCAGCGCGCGGTCCACGATCGCCTCGGCGTCCACCGACGGCGGCAGCATCCCGTAGGCGCCGCGTGTGCCGCCGTCGAGGCGCGAGGCGCAGAAGGCGTCCGCGACCGGCGCGGGGCCGTTGCGGACGAGCAGGCTGGCCTGGAGCGTGACCGCGAGGTCCGAGACCACGCGCCGGGCCTCGAACTCCGGGTCCTGCGGACGAGCCTCGCGCAGCCGGTCGAGCTGCGCGTCGAGGGAGACGTTGCCGCCGCGTGCCAGCTCGCACTCGGCGAGGAAGGCGGGCAGCGCCTCGGGCTCCCTCGCCAGGGCGCGCAGCACGTCGAGTGCCGACACGTTGCCCGAGCCCTCCCAGATCGAGTTGAGCGGCGAGTCGCGCAGGAGGCGCGGCATCCCCGACTCCTCCACGTAGCCGTTGCCGCCGAGGCACTCGAGCGCCTCGTTCGCGTGCCCGGGCGCGCGCTTGCAGACCCAGTGCTTCATCACGGCGGTGGCGATGCGCCTGAAGGGAGCGTCGCCCTCGTCGTAGGCGCGCGCCACGCGCATGGTCACCGCGGTCGCGGCCTCGGACTCGATGGCGAGGTCGGCCAGCACGTTGCGCATCAGCGGCTGATCCGCGAGCAGCTTCCCGAACGCGCTCCGGTGGCGGGCGTGATGCACCGCCTGCGCGAGCCCCCAGCGCATCCCGGCCGAGGAGCCGATCAGGCAGTCGAGCCGCGTGTGGTTGACCATCCGGATGATCGTCTGGACCCCGCGACCCTCCTCGCCCACGAGCCGTCCACGCACGCCGTGGAACTCCACCTCGCTCGACGGAAGCGAGCGCGTGCCGAGCTTGTCCTTCAGCCGCTGGATGCGGAAGCCCCGGTCGCGCCCCTCGATGAGGAAGCACGACAGGCCCGCGGGGGCCTGGGCGAGCGTCAGGAAGATGTCGCAGGGCGGATAGGAGCAGAACCACTTGTGGCCGTTGATCTCCCAGGCGTCGCCGTTGGGAGTGGCGCGCGTGCTGTTCGCGCGCACGTCCGAGCCGCCCTGCTTCTCGGTCATCGCCATGCCCACGAGCGCGCCGTCGTCGTAGCTCGGCTTGGTCAAGCGCGGCTCCCACTCGGCCGCGAGCTCCGGCTCCTCGCGCAGCGCCGGAACCGCGGAGTAGGTCATCGAGACGGGGCACATGACCCCGGAGTTCACCTGGCTCCATACGAAGAAGAGCGCGGCGCGAACGGCGTGGGCGCCGGGCTGCGGATCCCTCCACGGAAGGGAGTGGATCTCGCGCTCGATGGCCTGGCGCAGGCACCAGTGCCAGGAGGGGTCGAGCTCCACCTGGTCGATCCGGTTGCCGTAGCGGTCGTGGGTGCGGAGGACCGGCTCGTTGCGCTCCGCGCGCTCGGAGTGGGCCAGCGCCTCCGCCGTGCCGGCCAGCTCGCCCGTGTCGCGCAGGCGGTCCACGCCCCAGCCACCGCCCTCGCGCTCGAGCGCCTCGCGCAGCGCCAGATCCGCCTCGAACACGTTGTAGGGCACGAGCGGCGGGGTCTGATTCTCGACGTCGTGACCGGCCTGGGAGATCTCCATTTGCAAGCGGGAGCCTACCGGCGCATAGGATGGCGCCCATGAACTACGCCCGCGCTCTTCTGCTCGCCGTCGCCGCCACCCTCCTGCTCGCGCCTCCAGCGCTGGGCGCCAAGGGATTCAAATACGGAGTCACGGCCGGAGAGGTCACCGCCTCCAGCGCCAAGCTCTGGGGCAAGGCGAACAAGAGCGGCAGGTACTCGCTCGTGGTGGCGACCAACCGCAGATTCAGGAACGCCAAGCGTTATTCCGTGCGGGCGCGCAGGAGCCGCGACAACACCGTTCAGCGGAACGTGACGGGCCTGAAGGCAAACAGGCGCTACTGGTTCCGATTCGTCCGCCGCGGCCGGCGAAGCGACGTGGGCAAGTTCGTAACGGCGCCGAAGCCCACGGCGGACGCGACGGTCGAGTTCGCGTGGAGCGGTGACCAGGACTTCAACCCCGAGCCGGGCAAGACCGCGCCGTTCTGGAACGACGGCGGCGTGCTGCGCCGCATGAAGGCGGAGCGCAACGACTTCAACGTGATGCTCGGCGACACCATCTACTCGGACAGCGAGGTGCCGGGCCGGCTCAATCCGATCGCGCTGAGCGTGAGGCAGAAGTGGGCCAAGTACAAGGTCAACCTCGGCAACCGCAGCCTACGGGCGCTGCGCCGCTCGGCCGGCTTCTACTCGCACTGGGACGACCACGAGTTCGTAAACGACTTCTCGCCCGCCGAGAACTCGTTCGACAACAACGTGAACATCAGCGGCGGCACGCTCTACAAGCGCGGCGCGCGCGCGTTCCGTGACTACGCGCCGGTCACATGGAGCGAGAGCAACGGCCTCTACAGGACCGTTCGCTGGGGCCGCAACCTGGAGCTGTTCTTCCTCGACGAGCGCTCCTTCCGCAGCGCGAACGCGGACGCGAACCACGTTTGCGACAACCCGCAGACAGGCGAGCCGGACCTGGCGCCCACGGCACCGCAGAGCACCCGTACCACGTTCTCGTTGCTCACGCCGTCGCTGGCCCAGCCCGTGTCACAGGCCTGCCTCGACGCGATCCGCAGCCCGAACCGCACGTTCCTGGGCAAGCGCCAGCTCGCCACCTTCCTGCGCGAGGTCAAGCAGTCGACGGCGCGCTTCAAGGTGATCATGAACGAGATGCCGATCCAGCAGTACTACATCCTGCCGTATGACCGCTGGGAGGGCTACGAGGCCGAGCGTCAGCGTGTTCTCAAGAGGCTCCAGAACGTGAAGAACGTGATCTTCCTGACCACGGACGTGCACGCCACGCTCATCAACGACGCCCGTTTCCAGACGCTCGAGAACGGCGGTGCCAAGAACAGCGGCATCCTCGACGTGATCGTGGGCCCGGTGGCGACCGCGAACTTCGGGCTGGAGATCGACCAGGCGACCGGGCAGACGGGCACCGGCGCGCTGGTGGACCAGTTCTTCCTCACGCCCCAGCCGCCGGCCGGCGTCGGGATGCAGTGCTCGATCCTGAACCAGTTCAGCTACGGCCAGGTGACCGTGACCGGGAGCAAGCTCACGATCACGCCGAAGGGAATCGACGGCCAGCCGCAGACGGACGGGGGGAACCCGTGCGGCCCGGTGGTCCTCAACTACCAGCCCTGACGCGGAGCAGGCTCTCGATCGCGGCGTCCACGAGCTCCGCGCTGCGCCGCCAGCTGAGGCTGGCGGCGCGCGCGCGGCCCGCCTCGATCAGCCGTTCGCGATCCGACCCGGCGGCCTCGAGGAGCGCCGCGGCGAAGGCGTCCGGGTCGTCGGGATCGGCGAGCAGCGCCGCGCCGCCGCAGGCCTCGGGCAGCGCGGCGCGGTCGGCCGCCACCACCGGCGTGCCGCACGCCATCGCCTCGATGCACGGCAGGCCGAAGCCCTCGTAGAGGGACGGCATCGCGAGCACCTCGGCGTGCGCGTACAGGGCGGGGAGGTCCGCCTCGTCGACGTAGCCGAGCCGGCGCGCGCCCGGCCCCTCCGCGTTCGGGGCGGCCGCCTCGTCGCGCAGGTAGTGGCGCCCGGAGCCCGCGATCACCGTCTCCAGGCCCGCGCCGCGGAGCCGCGGCGCCACGCGGTCGAGCAGCCCGAGGTTCTTGCGAGCGCTCGGCGTTCCGAGCGCCAGCACGTAGGGCTTGTCGAGCCCGGCCGGGCGCGGTCCGGCCGCGGGCGTCAGCTGGGAGCCCACGCCGGGCGGCACCACGCGCACGCGATCGGGCTCGACCCCGAGCAGGTCGTGGAGCTCGCGCGCGACGAACTCGGAGGGCACCAGCAGCAGCAGCGCTCGGGCCGCGATCCGGCGCAGCGCGAACCGGTGCCAGGCGCCGTAGGCGCGCCCGAACCAGGCCGGCTCGCGCAGCGGCGCCAGGTCATGCACGTAGACGACGTTGCGCCCGCCCGCCAGGGGCGCGGTGTTGGCGGGCGAGAGGATCAGCTCGGCGTGGCGCGCGGCGAGCGGCAGCAGCGCCTGCTCCCACGCGTGGCCGGCGCGATGGGCGAGCGCGGGCCGGGGCGCGACCACGCGATATCGCTGCGGCCGAAGCGCGGGCAGGCGCGCGGCCAGCTCGCCGGCCACGCGCTCGACCCCACCGGTCCTGACCCTGACCGCGGCCCGCGCGTTGATCGCGACCTGCGCGCTAACGGCGGAATCGCCGTCGCGCACCGAACCGGCCCCTGCGTGATCGGGCGGGTACGAGCCACGGCGGGAGCGCTCCCGCCGGCTGGGCGCGGCGCCGCATCGAGACGCCTGCGCCGAGGAGCAGGGCGCCGAGCAGCGCGCTGAGCGCGGCGGGGAAGCCGGTGCGCGGCAGCGCGCTCTCGTTGCCGGGATCGGCGGCCGCCTGGGACTCGGCCGCGGCCGGCTCGCCCGCCGGTTCGCCGGCGGGCGCCGGGGACCCGTTCGAGGTCCCCTGGTCCTGCGAGGGTTCGCCCACGTCGCCGAACGGGTCGGAGTACTGCTCGTCGCCGGCGCTCTGCGCGAGGGCCCCCGCGGGCGCGGCGAGCAGGGCCATGGCCGCGAGTGCGGCGGTGAGGCGGCGGCGCATAGGCGGCACAGCGTAGCGGCAGCCGGCTGTCGCCGCCGGGCACCGTGCCAGCGGCCCTCGCCCTTAGACTGCGCGGCCGTGGACCGGATCGGCTCGCCAGGCACGGACGCACCCCAACGGGTCGCGCTCGTGCACGACTTCCTCGTCAGCGTGCGCGGCGCTGACCGCGTCTTCCTCGAGATGTGCAACCTGTGGCCGGACGCGGACGTGTTCACGCCGGTCTACAACGAGCGGGGCACGGAGGGCCTGTTCGCGCACCGCAAGATCCACACCTCCTTCCTCCAGCGCCTGCGGCCCAACGCCAACACGTTCCGGGCGCTGCTGCCGCTGTACCCGGCCGCGATCGAGTCGTTCGACCTCTCGGGCTACGACGTGGTGATCTCGAGCTCGAGCGCGTGGGCGCACGCGGTCATCTGCGGGGACCGCACGACGCACGTGTGCTACTGCCACAACCCGTTTCGATACGCCTGGAACGAGCGCCACCGCACGCTGGCGGAGCGGCGCGACCCGCTGTCGCGCGCGGCGCTGCGCGGCCTCTTCCGGCGCTGGCGCGAATGGGACTGGATCGCGGCGCAGCGGGTGGACCGCTACCTGACGAACTCGCGCATCACCCAGGCGCGCATCACGTCCTACTTCGGGCGCGAGTCGCGCATCGTGTATCCGCCGGTGGCCACGGAGCGCTTCCAGCCAGGGCCCGGTGGGCGAGCACTACCTGGTGCTCTCCGAGCTCGTGTCGCACAAGCGCATCGACACGGCGATCCGCGCGTTCAACGCGCTCGGGCTTCCGCTGGTGGTGGCGGGCGACGGCCCCGACCGGCGGCGGCTGTCGCGAATCGCCGGGCCGAACGTCACGTTCACGGGCCGTGTGACCGATGCCCACGCCGCGCAGCTGATGGCGAGCTGCCGCGCCTTCGTCGTGACGAGCATGGAGGAGTTCGGGATCGCGGCGGTGGAGGCGCAGGCCGCTGGCCGCCCGGTGATAGCGCGTGCCGGAGGCGGGCTGCTCGAAACGGTCCTCGACGGCCAGACCGGCTGCTTCTGGGACGGCGGTGAGGCCGAGCTGGCCGACGCCGTGTCTCGCTTCGACGCCGAGGCGGTGGATCCGCGGGCCTGCGTGGAAAACGCGGCGCGCTTCGACACGCTCGTGTTCCGCGAGGCGCTGAAGCGCGAGGTCGACGCCGCCCTGCGCTCGCGAGGTGTCGAGCGCGGAGAGGGCGAGATGCACGCCGAGCGCCGGCCCGCCCAGAGCCGGCGGCCCGGTTCCCTGTACTACGCGCGGCGCCCGAGCAGGTAGCTCAGCAGCGCCGCCAGCTGGCGGCGCTCGCGGTTCGCCGGGCGCCCCGCGAGTCGCTTCAGCACCAGGCGATCGGAGAAGGTGGCGAGCTGCAACGCGTCGTCCAGGCGTGCGCGGCCCGCGCCGCGCCGTGCGCGCACGACCTCCCGGCGACGCCCGGCGAGCAGCTCGAAGGGCTCGCCGCCGAAGGCGCGTTCGCGCCGAATGGCCGCCGGTGTGCACCACGCGCGCGGCCGGCCAGAAGAGCGTGCCCACTCCCGCGTCGCGGGCGCGCAGGCCGAGCTCGAGATCCTCGGCGTACATGAAGGTCCGCTCGTCGAACGGGCCGAGCCGCCGCAGCAGCTCGGTGCGCGCCACCAGACACGATGCGACCGCCCACCCGACCTCCGCGCGGACGGCGGGCACGCCACGGCTCGGCGCGCGCGGCCAGTCCCTGCGGGAGCGCCGCACCCGGCACGAGCGCGTGCCCGACCAGGGCGAGGCTGCCCGGCTCGAGCTGGGCGTTGTCCTCCCGCGAGCCGTCCGGCCGCAGGACGAGCGGCGCGATCAGCCGCTCCGGATCGCGGAGCGCCTCGCGGCCGGCCGCCGCGAGCGACGCGTCGAGCAGCTCCACGTCGGGGTTCAGCAGCGCCGTGACCGGGCGCTCCACCAGCGCGAGCCCGGCGTTCACGCCGCGCCCGAAGCCCACGTTCTCACCCAGCTCGAGCACCTGCGCCGCACCGCCGGCCCAGCCCCGCGCGAGCTCGGCGCCGCCGTCGGAGGAGCCCGAGTCGACCACCACAACCTGGGCGGCGGGCAGGTGGCGCTCGAGCGAGGCGAGCAGCGTCGCGAGCTCGGGCTCGGAGTTGTGCAACACGGTCACGATCGCGAGCTCCGAGCCGGCGGCGTCGGCCTCCTGGCGGCGGCGCACACGCGCGCGGCCCGGGCGCAGCTCGTCGACGAGATCGGCGTAGAGCGCCTGCGTCGCGCGCGCGTCGAGGCGCCGCTCGGCCGCGGCGCGCGCCGCCGACCCCATCCGCGCCGACTCGGCGGGATCCGAGAGGACCTCCACCAGCGCGGCGGCGGCCGCGGAGGCGCTGCCCGGCGGGTACGAGCGTCCGCAGTCCGGCTCGAGGATCTCGGCGGGCCCGCATGCGCCCGGCGCCACCACCGGCAGGCCGCTGGCCATCGCCTCGGCCACCACCAGGCCGTACGGCTCGGCGTCCGCGCAGTGCAGCAGGCAGTCCGCCGCAGCCAGCTCGCGCTCGGGGTCGGCGACGCGCCCCACCAGCTCCACCCGGCCGCGCAGGTCCGGCCGCTCCGCGCGCTCGCGAAGGCGCGCCAAGAGCTCGTGCCCGTCGGGGCCGAGCGGCTCGCCCACCAGCCGCACGCGCAGCCCGGGCAGCTCGCGCGCGGCGAGAGCGGTCGCCTCGAGAGCCAGGTCCGGGCGCTTCCAGGGCTCGATCGCGCCGAGCACCAGCGCGGTGCAGTCGCGCTCGGCGCCGCCACGGCGTGCGCGCCCTCGGGCGCGCCTCGCGCGCGCCGAAGCGCTCGAGGTCCACGCCCGGCCGCACGATTCGGAGGCGTGCGCCGAGCGCGCCCTCGGGATCGAGGTCGCGCGCCACGCACTCCGACAGGGCCACCACCAGCGATGCGCGCCCGGCCGCGGCGCGCACGGCGCGCGCCGACCAGCGGGCCGGGAAGCAGGTCGTGGTGATGAAGCATCATCGGCAGCGGGGCGTCCGCCCGCGAGCGCGGCCGACATCGCGATGCCGGTGCGCATTCCCCACGCGATCACGGCGTCGGGCTGCGCGCTCGCGATCAGCGCACGCAGCTCGGCGGCGTGCCCGGCGAGCCTGAGCGGCGCCGCCACCCGGTCCCGGGTGCCTGCGCGCAGCACGAGGCTGCGCTCGCGCAGCTCGAAGACCCCGAGGCCGCGCGCCCTCGCCTCCTCCGCCACCGGCCCCTCCGGCAGCGCGAGCTCGGGTGGCTCGGGGAGGCCCGCTGCGAAGTCGAGGAGGATGCGCTCAGCGCCGCCGAGCACACCCGAATAGCTGGCGGCGATGAGGCGCACGCGGGCAATCCTTAGCAGGGCCCGGAGCGAATCGAGGCGTGTGTAGGGTGAGCCGCCTGACTCAGGAGCTCGTCGCCTCGCTCGACTTCCCGCTCCCGCGCACGGTCGCGCCCGGGCGCGGCAGCGCGCTGTTCGCATGCGGCTGGTGCGTGTCGCGCGCCGCGCCCGTCCGCGAGCTCGAGCTGGTCCTGGACGGCGAGGTAATCCGGGCGAGCGCGCAGGGCATGCCGCGCGGGGACGTGCTCGAGGTGCTCTCGCCGGAGCCGCCTCCCGGGAGCCTGATGAGCGGCTTCTGGGCGGTCGTCCCGGTGGCCGCGGCGGAGCCCGGCAAGGAGCTCGAGCTGGTCCTCCGTGCTCGCCTGGAGGATGGATCGGAGGCCGTAGCGCAGCTCGGGCAGGTGAGCATCGTGGCGCCGCAGGCGCCGCTCGAGCTGCAGCCCGCCGGAGCCGACCGCCGGGCCCTTCGTCGTGATCTGCATGGCCACGCACGAGCCGCCGCCCGCGCTGTTGCGCCGTCAGCTCGAGTCGCTTCGCGCGCAGACACACCGCAACTGGGTGTGCGTGATCAGCGACGACTGCACGAGCCCGGAGCGCTGGGCCGAGATCGAGGACGAGCTCGCTGACGATCCGCGCTTCGTCGTGTCTCGCTCACCTGAGCGCATCGGCTTCTACAGGAACTTCGAGCGGGCGCTCTCGCTCGTGCCCGCCGAGGCGGACTACGTCGCGCTCGCCGACCAGGACGACCGCTGGGACGAGGACAAGCTCGAGACCCTGCTGAGCGAGATCGGCGCCGCGCAGCTCGTGTACAGCGACGCCCGCATCGTCGACGAGGACGGCGAGCTCCTGGCCGGCACCTACTGGCAGGAGCGGCGCAACAACCACGACGACATCGCGTCGGTGCTGATGGCGAACTCGATCACGGGCGCGGCCTCGCTGTTCCGGCGCGACCTGCTCGCCGACGCGCTGCCGTTCCCGCCCGGCCAGTTCCACCACTTCCACGACCACTGGCTCGGCCTGACCGCGCTGGCGCGCGGCGACGTGAGGTTCGTCCCGCGCGCGCTCTACGACTACGTCCAGCACGGGGACGCGGTGCTCGGACACGCCGAGGCGAACCGGATGACGCGCCTCGGCGACCGCGTGCGCGGCTGGCGCCGGCCTCTGCGCGCCCGCGTCGGGCTCTGGCGGCTCACCTACTTCGTGGACGCGTGCCGGCTGCTCCAGTTCACCACGATCCTGAAGCTCCGCTGCGGCGACGCGATGGCGCCGGCGAAGCGCCGGGCGCTCGACCGCTTCATGCGCGCCGACCGCTCGCTGCTTCCGCTCGGCTGGCTCGCGGCACGCGCGACCCGCGAGCTGCTCGGCAGGCCGGAGACGCTCGGCGCCGAGCTCGGGCTCTTCTTCGGCTTCGCGTGGCGCCGCGCGCTCGGCGCCACCACCCGCTCGGGAGCGCCGCCGCGGCGGCTGCGGCTCGACGCCCGGCCTCCGTCGCGGCTCGCGCTCAAGCCGGGCAGCCGCGGCCCCGAGCCGCCCACGCTGCGGGTGATCCACGAGAAGCTCGCGCCGCTCGACCTCGCGCCGCGCGACGACGCTCCGGAGCGGGTCAACCTCCTGATCCCGACGATCGACCTCGAGCACTTCTTCGGCGGCTACATAGGCAAGCTCAACCTGGCGCGCCGCCTCGCCGAGCGCGGCCTGCGCGTGCGCATCGTGACGGTCGACCCCGTGGGCCCGCTGCCGCCCTCGTGGAGGAGAACGGTGGAGGCCTACAGCGGGCTCGACGGCCTGTTCGACAGCGTGGAGGTGGCGTTCGGGCGCGAGTCGCCCGGGATCGAGGTGAGCCGCACGGACCGCTTCATCGCCACCACCTGGTGGACCGCGCACCTGGCCAGGCACGCGCTCGCCGGCCGCGACGACGAGCGCTTCCTCTACCTGATCCAGGAGTACGAGCCGTTCACGTTCCCGATGGGGAGCCTGGCGGCGCTGGCCAGCGAGTCGTACACGTTCCCGCACCACGCGCTGTTCTCGACCGCGCTCCTTCGCGACTGGTTCCGCGAGCGGCGGCTCGGGGTCTACGAGGCCGGCGCGAAGGCGGGCGACGCAGCGTCCGAGGCGTTCCAGAACGCCATCACGGACGTCGAGCCCCCGCCCGCCGAGGAGCTCGCGCGGCGCCGGACCCGCAGGCTGCTCTTCTACGCGCGGCCGGAGGAGCACGCCGCGCGCAACATGTTCGAGCTGGGCGCGCTCGCGCTCAGCCGCGCGCTCCAGGAGGGCGTGCTGCGCGGGGGATGGGAGCTCTACGGGATCGGCACGGTCGGCGCGGGCCGGACGATTCAGCTCGGCAGCGGCGCGGCGCTCCAGCTGGTGCCGCGC
Organism: uncultured Thermoleophilaceae bacterium; assembly: GCA_963771715.1. Taxonomy (GTDB): domain Bacteria; phylum Actinomycetota; class Thermoleophilia; order Solirubrobacterales; family Thermoleophilaceae; genus JACVRW01. The sequence continues at coordinate 38,770 of CAVYUQ010000007.1, read as the reverse complement.
CGCGACCAGGCCGGCTACGCCGAGCTGCTGCGCGAGCACGACGTCGGGCTGGCGCTCATGTACACGCCGCATCCGAGCCTCGCGCCGATCGAGATGGCCGCCGCGGGCATGCTCACGGTCACGAACACCTTCGAGACCAAGAGCGCCGACGCGCTCGCCGCGATCTCACCCAACCTCATCGCCGTGGAGCCGGGGCTCGAGAGCATCGTGGCGGGGCTTCGCGAGGCGGTGGCCGGCGTCGGGGACAGCGAGCGCCGCGTGTCCGGTGCCCGCGTGAACTGGAGCCGCGACTGGGACGAGTCCTTCGACGACGCCCTGATGGAGCGTCTCGAGAAGTTCCTCAGGTCCTGAGCCGGCTCAGAGCTGCTCGGCGATGCGCGGCGCCTCGCGGTTGAAGATCCATAGCGCGAACGCGCAGATGGCCAGGTAGATCGCCGCGGCGCCCGCCAGCGCGGCGCCTCCTCCGGCCAGGTCCAGGGGGCCGGGGGCGGTCGGGTCGATCACCCACACACGCGCGAGCTCGAAGATCGGCGCGAGCGGATTGAGCTGCATCACGCCCTGAAGCGAGTCGGGCGCCACCTCGGCCGGGTACAGGAGCGGGCTGCCGTAGAACAGCACGGTGGCGGCCACGCCCCAGATGATCGCGGTGTCGCGGAAGCGCGGGTACAGGGACGACACGATCATTGACACGGCCGTGGTGAGCACGAACAGCAGCGTGAGGGTCACCGACAGCAGGAGCCAGCTCCAGGTCGGGTCGATCCCCCAGGCGAGGATGAACACGAATACGACGATCAGGTTCAGCCCCAGGTTGAACAGGCCGGTGACGACCACGGCAACCGGGATGACGAGCCGCGGGAACTGCGTCTTCCTGACCACCGACTCCTGGTTGACCACGGAGTAGACCGCCGTGAGCGTGGCCTCCTGGAAGAAGCTGAACAGCACGATGTTGAACAGCAGGAGCACCGCATAGTTCGGGACGTCGTCGCCGATCCGGAAGACCTGCGTGAACACCGCCAGGAGGACGCCGAACAGCATCAGCGGGCGCGCGATCGACCAGACGTAGCCCAGCGCCGTGCCGAAGTAGGTCTGCTTGAAGTCGGTGACCGCGATCAGCGACAGCAGCTCGAGCGAGCGGCGCCAACCGCCGCCGAGGGCGGACGGCCCGCGCACCTCGCGCAGCTCGAGCCGGGAGACGTCCTCGCTCACGGCGCCCCCTCCGGAGTGGCCTTCAGCTCGCCCTCCACGGAGACGACGCCGTCCCTCCGGTTGCCGTAGACCAGGAAGTCGAGCAGCCGCAGTCCCTGCACGGCCCGGTCCCCGGTCCCCAGGTCGCGGTGCACCCAGCATCCGATCGCGTAGCTGCCGGGCGCGAGCGGGTTCTCGATGCGCCCGGTGAGGCGGACCTGCTCACCCTCGGCCACCGCAACGCTGCGCTCGGAGTCGAGGCGCGTGCTCAGCTCGAAGACGAGCGTGCCGTCCGCGTTCGACACGTGGAGCACAAAGCGCGGGGCCACCAGGTCGCGCCGCGCCTGGAGGAGCACGTCCAGCACGAGGGGCTCGCCCGCGGCGATGTTGTCCACGGGCTTGCCCGCGTCGTCCAGCAGGCGCGCGTGCACCACTTTGGCGTTGAAGTCCGGGACCGCGTCCAGCGGCGCGTCCGGCCGGCGCAGCTGGGCGAAGTTGAGCCTGTAGTACTGGAGCGCCGCCTGCTCGGGGTCGCCCAAGTGCTGAAGCTCCCCCGAGTCGAGGACCATCGCGCGGTCGCACATCGACTGCACGGTCGTCATGTCGTGCGTCACGAGCACCACCGTGGCGCCCGCCCGCCGCTTCTGCTCGAAGACGTCCATGCAGCGCTGCGCGAAGGCGGCGTCACCCACCGCGAGGACCTCGTCGATCAGCATGATGTCGGCCTCGGCCTGGACCATGATCGCGAAGGCCAGGCGGACCATCATCCCCGACGAGTAGTTCTTCAGCTTGAGCTCGACGAACTCCTCGAGCTCCGCGAACTCGAGCACGGCGTCGAGGCGCCGCCGCGCCTCGCGCTTCGACAGCCCCATCAGCACGCCGTTGATGACGGTGTTCTCGCGCGCCGTGAGCTCCGGGTTGAAGCCCACGCCGAGCTCGATGAACGGCGCCAGCCGGCCGGCCATCCGGACCGTGCCGGCGTCGGCCGCGTAGATGCTCGCGAGGATCTTGAGCAGCGTGCTCTTGCCGGACCCGTTCTGCCCGACGATGCCGAAGAACTCGCCGGAGTGCACGTCGAACGAGATGTCGCGCAGCGCCCGCAGCTCGCGGTACTCGACGCGCGTGAAGGGATGCGTCACGCGTTCCTTGAAGGTGTCCATCCGGTGCTCGGGGACGCGGAACGTCTTCTCGATTCCGCGCGCCTCGATCACCACGGGCGAGCGCGGCGAAGCCACGCCGCCGAGCGCAGCCGCGGAATGCTCATCGTCGACGGTCGTTCGGCTGTGCATGCGGCTCCGGCCAGGCTAACAACCCGCCTCACTCACTACACTCACCGCCCGCTTGATCGCCTTCGGCACCTCCATCACCCGCCCCGAGGTCTACAGGCAGGCGGCGGAGCCCGGCATCCGCCGCGCGGCCGAGCCCGACTCCGAGGTCATCACCCTCGACGCGCCGGGCTCGATCTTCCACAGCTACAACGCGCTGATGGAGCGCGCCGCCGCGCGCGACGACCTCGAGGCGCTCGTGCTGCTCCACCAGGACGCGGAGATCGTGGACACGGACTTCTGTACGAAGGTCAGGCAGGCGCTCGGCGATCCCGACGTGGGGGTGGTGGGCTGCGTCGGCGCGGTGGGCGTGCGCAGCATCGCCTGGTGGGAGGGGTCCGTGGCGCTGGCGTCCTTCGTCCACCGCTACGAGGAGCACGGGGGCGGGGACCTGACCGCCTTCTCGTGGGCGTGGGAGGACGCGCCGCCATACGCGCGCACCGGCGAGGTCGACACCCTGGACGGCTTCCTGCTCGCCCTCTCGCCGTGGGTGGTTCGCAACGTCCGCTTCGACGAGTCGCTCGGGATGCTGCACGGCTACGACTTCGACTTCTGCCTCCAGGTGCGCGAGGCCGGCAAGAAGGTGATGACGGCAGACTTCCGCGCGATCCACCACCACTCGCTCGACCTCGTGAGCGACCCCGAGACTTGGATCGAGGCTCACATGAAGATCGCCGAGAAGTGGGACGGGCGCATGCCCGGCGTGGGCACCGGCGCAGGGACCTGGGAGGAGCGGGCGCGCCGGGCGGAGGCCGAGCGCGACGCCGCCCGCGCGGACGGCTACACCAAGCGGCTCGAGTGCGATGCGCGCATCAGCGAGCTCGAGCGGGCGCGCAGCGAGGCCGTGAACAGCGTCGCGTGGCGGATGACCGCGCCGCTTCGCCTCGCCTCCCGCGTTCGAGCGCGATCGCGATGATCGCGTTCGCCTGCCCGGTCATGGACACGGAGTCCTACCGGCGCTACGCCGAGCCCGGCATCCGGCTCGCCTTAGAGGATGATTCAGAGCTGTACGCCCTTGCCGCCACCGGCGGGCTCGCGCGCAGTTACAACCTGCTGCTCGAGCGGGCGACCGGCCACGAGGACCTCGAGGCGCTGGTGTTGGTCCACCCGCATGCCGAGATCACGGACCCGCTCTTCTGCCGCAAGGTCCGGGAGGCGCTCGCGGAGCCCGGCGTAGGCGTCGTCGGCGCCATCGGGGCCACCGGCGTGCGCAACATCGCGTGGTGGGAGGGCGAGGTGCGTGCGGGGCACGTCCGCCATCGCTACACCGAGTTCGGCGGCGGTGAGTTCGACGCCTTCTCCTGGACGCAGCCGCAACCGGCGCCCGGCGAGGTCGAGTGCGTCGACGGCCTCCTGCTCGTGCTGTCGCCGGAGGTGGCGCGCAACATCCGCTTCGACGAGAGCCTGCCGCTCGGGCATGGGGTGGACGTCGACTTCTGCGTCGAGGTCCGTGCGGCGGGATACAAGGTCGCCGTCGCCGACTTCCAGGTGACCCAGCATCGCGCGCTCGAGCTGCTCGAGGACGACAGCCTCTGGGTCGAGGCCCACATCAGGCTGGGGAAGAAGTGGGAGGGCCGCATACCCGGCGTGTCCGAGCCGGAGCTGGACTGGAAGACCCGCGCGCGGCGTGCCGAGGCCGAGCGCGAGTCGGCGCGGGCCTTCGCTCACGCGAACCTGCTGGGAGCGGACGCACGCGTGCTGGCCGCGGAGCGGGCTCTGGAGGAGGTCACGTCGACTGCGTCGTGGCGCGCCACCGAACCGCTGCGGTGGCTGAACAAGCTGCGCGCCGAGCGCCGCTCGAACGCGGCGTCCTAGTCGTCGAGCGCGCGGCGGACCTCGTCCTTCGAGACGACGGAGTCCGCGGGTGCGACGCCGGCACGCATCCGAAGCCGCGAGAGGCGCTCGGCCAGCGCGAACGCGCTGGACCTGAGCAGCCGCTGTAGCACTGCCTCCTGGCGGGCCCGGCGCTCCCGGAGCCACCAGACCTCGACCTGGTGGGCGTAGCCCTGGGCCAGGTGATGCACGCGGTTTCCCTCCAGACGCCCGACCATCGGGTTCCGGTCCCACGGATCGAGGATCCGGGCGAGCTCTGACGCTCCCTTGGCCGAGCGCTCCCACACCACGCCGAGGCCGAAGAACGCGGGCACCACCACCAGCCGCAGGTCGTCGCGTTCGGCGACGAAGTCCTCCACGGCCGTGAGCACCCCGTTGCGCGGGCCTCCCTCGTGTGCCGCCGACTTGGGGTACGGCACGCCGTCCGGCCGCAGTCCGGGGTCGCCGGGGAAGATGCCGCCGCCGGTCCCGGCGATCGGGTGGCGGCGGTCCTCGGGGATCAGCTCCGGGTCGAAGTAGTCGTCGCGGCGCCCGTGCGGCCAGGCCACGTCGTGGAAGATGAGGAGCGGGAGGCCGGCGCTGCCGGCGCGCTCGGCGATCAGCCGCAGCTCCTCGCTGACCGTGTAGTAGTTGTGGTCGCCGTCGATGATCACGGCGTCCGGCAGCTCGAGGTGGCCGAGCGCATCGAGGCTCGGCTCGCGGATCAGCTCGAGGCCGCCGTGCTGCTCGGCGAGCTCCTCCAGCTGGTCCTTCGGCGACGGGTCCACGGCCACCACGCGGGCGCCAGAGCGCTCGGCCCAGTCCACGAGCACTCGCGTGAGGTCCCCCGCGAAGGCACCGACCTCGACGACAGAGCGGGCGCCGACCGCGTCGAGGCACGGGAGCAGGAGCTCCGCGTGGTGCGCCATCGATGTCGCCCAGCGCGTGGGGTCGTTCCGGTACTCGTCCACGCGCGGGGCTGCCGTCAGACGGCGAGGGGCCCGTACTCGGCGGGGAACGCGGAGCCGCCGAAGAACCAGCTCTCGATCGCGAAGCGCGGCTTGGGCATCGACGGGTCCGAGCCCGTCTTGTGTAGGAAGAGGTCGTCGAAGAAGAGCGCGTCGCCCGGCTCGAAGATCGGCCGGATGATCGGCGTGTCGCCCGCCGCCTCCTCCGCCTTGGACTGGGAGACCTGAATCTCGATGATCGCCTCGTCGGTGTTGGTGGTGACGATCTCGTCGAGGCGGCGCGGCACGAGGTCGAGCCCCGGCGACTCGTCGCCGCAGCGCGACAGCGACAGCCACAGGTTGAGCGCACGCACCTCGCCCATGAAGCGGCCGTCCTGGTGCCACGCCCCGCTCACCTGAGGGTCGGCCTTCCGGAGCGTCGTCTTCTCGAGCGAGAGCAGCGGGCGCTCGCCGAGGTAGCCCTCCACGAGGCGGGTGATCCCGGCGTCCTCGAACATCGCGAGCATCTCGGTCGCAGGCAGCGGCGAGTCGGCGGCGAGCACGCCGCCGCCGGACTTGATCCACTTGCGCTGGTCGGGCGGGATCACGTGGGGCGGCTCGGGCTCGAACTCGCCGTAGTAGCCCTTGCTACGGGCGCCCGCCTCGACGCGCTCGCGCTCGTCGAAGGCGCGGTCGATCATGTCCGCGAACTCGAGTGCGCGCTCGCGCTCGACGAGCCCGCGTACCAGCGCGCAGCCGTCGCGGAGGATCGCCGCGCGCAGCACCGCCGGAGAGAGCTCGGCCGCGGAGAACTCCGGCAGCGGGTCGCCCGCGGGCAGGCTCGCGGAGCCGGGATCGGGATAGTCGGGCTCGTCGCCGTTCGTGTCCAGCATCCGCAGTCCGGCCAGGTGGCGCAGCTTCAGCAGCCGGCTTCCGGTCGCGCTATCGGGACGGGAGCGGTGCTTGTCGCTCAGCTGCTCGATCTCGCCGAGAAGCTCGGGCAGCTCCTTCGGCTCCTGGACGTTTCGCCTGAATAGCCGCATTGCGGCGTCACAGTACCAACCGGCGTCGCGGCGCCGGCTAGCCCTCGGAGGCCACCGGACGGGCCGGCGCGCCGACCACGGTCGCCCCGGCCGGAACGTCGTGTACCACCACGGCGTTGGCCCCGATCCGGGCTCCCGAGCCCACCCGAACCGGCCCGATCAGCTTCGCTCCGGTGCCGATGCTCACGCCGCTCTCCACCGTGGCGCCGCGCACGTCGCCCGCGCGGAGCCCGATCGTGACGAACGGGAAGATCGTGACGTCCGGGTGGATCTCGACCAGGCCGTCGATCACCACCTGGCCGTGCACGATGTACACGCCCGGGTGCATCACGACGGGGTCCCCGATCGCAACCTGCCCAGTGGACATCGCGAGCCGGTGGGCGAGGCGCGGGAGGACCGGCACGCCGAGCGACTGAAGCCGTGCCTTCACCCGGTAGAGCGCCTGGGCGAGGAAGGCGTCGCTCACCCAGGCCAGGCGCAGGCCGGCGAGCGCGAGCTCCAGGGGCGAGCCGAACTCGCTGCGCTCGCCGCGGTAGCGGGCGTTCGTGCGGACGTCGGCAGCGAGGGCCTCGCCGAGGCGCGGGTGGCGCGAACGGATGTCTCGCCAGAGTGCGTCGGGCGACACCGCCGTCGCGTCTGCGTGGCCCGGGCTCACGGCCACGCCACACTACAGCGCTAGGCTCCGGCGCCTCGATGCTGGAGGAGTTCTCAGGCCTGCGGGATGCCCGCGCCGCGCGCGCGGCGGCCCCGAGCGCGGACGCCGACGGGCTGCGCCGCGCATACCTCGACCTGCTCAAGCTCAGCCTCTGCGACCTCGCGGGAGCCACCACGGTCTCGGTCGGGAAGCTCGAGGACGGCAGCGTGGCCTCGCGCGAGCTCGCCGGGGCCGACCTTCGGGTGCGCGCGGCGGGGATGGACTGGCCGCGGCAGGGCCTCACGATGGTCGGCCTCAACCGCCTCGACGATCTCCAGGCACGGGTGGAGGCGGTGGTGCGTGACGGCGTGGACGGCGACCTGATCGAGGCCGGCGCGTGGCGCGGCGGCGCGTCGATCCTGATGCGAGCCACGCTCGACACGCTCGACGCCCACGGGCGCGCGCTATGGGTGGCGGACTCGTTCCAGGGCTTCCCCGAGCCGGACCAGCAGAAGGGCCTCAGCGCGGCCGACTACCTCGCGGTCTCGCTCGAGGAGGTGAAGGACAACTTCGCCCGCTTCGGACTCGAGCACGGCGTCACGTTCGTTCCCGGGTTCTTCGAGGACACCATGTCGGAGCTGGCGCGGCCGGCGCTGGGCGCTCGTCCGCCTCGACGGCGACACCTACGAGGCCACCTGGTTGACGCTTCAGTCGCTGTATCCAGGCCTGAACGTGGGCGGACACGTGATAGTCGACGACTACGGGGCGCTCGAGGAGTGCCGCCGTGCGGTCGACGAGTTCCGGGATCGTCACGGGATCGAGGAGCCGCTCGAGCAGGTGGACTGGACCTGCGTGGCCTGGCGGCGCGAGAGCGAGGGCACGATCGAGCCGGTGGAGCCGCCGAGGGCGAGCAAGGCCGAGCGCGCGCAGCGCACGGTGCGGGCGGTGCCCCGCGAGCGCGACCTGCGCGTGCCGAGCGAGCACGAGCTGCTGCTCAGCCAGGAGCTCGACCGCTTGAAGCGGCGCCCGCTGGCGGCGCCGCTCCACTGGGTCAAGACGAGGCTGCGTCACCTGCGAGGCCGCTAGCGGCATGGCGGCGCGCCTGACACTTCTGGCGGTCGCGATCCTCGCGCTCGCCTGGCTCGGGGTTCTCTGGCGCGACCAGCGGATCGTGGAGGCGGAGGCGGGGGAGTTGATCTTCAACGAGGATCTGTCGGCGAGGGAGTTCGCGCGCGGCGCGCGGCGCATCGACGACGCGCGCCTCCTGAATCCGGACCCCACCTGGCGGCTCAACCGCGGGCTGGCGTTGATCCGGCGCGACCGGCGGCGCGCGATCCGGGAGCTCGAGCACGTGACGGCGAGCGAGCCCGACAACGTGACCGCGTGGAAGCTGATCTATGGCGCGGCCCGGGGATTCGACCGGCCCGTCGCGGCTCGAGCGCGGGCCGAGATCGAGCGGCTAGACCCGCTGACCGAGTTCTAGCTCGCTCGCGGCGATCAGCGCGGCCGCCATCACGAGCGCGGGCAGGGTCACGGCCGGCATCTCCCAGTGCCAGTCGATCGCCGACTGGATGAGCCAGGCGCTGCCCGCCCCGGCCGCGCCCGCCAGCAGGTCGCTCTCGCGCAGGGCCCTGCGCGCTGCGACCGCTGCGGCGCCGACGAAGACGGAGAGGGCGAGCAGGCCGATCAAGCCGAGCTCGGCGGCGGTCTCGAGCGGCAGCGAATGAGCATCGAGGGCGCCCTCCGCGACCGGGCGCTCCTCCAGCCACACGACGCTGAAGCCGCCCAGCCCGGTTCCGAACAGCGGTCGGTCGGCGAACGCGGTCAGGGCGGCGTGCCAGTAGTCGTAGCGCCGGGACTTGAGCGAGGTCAGATGCTCCGTGCGCCCTTCCGCCACGCGGGCCTCGCCGCGTTCGCCGAGACCGCCGGCCACGAGCCCGGCAAGGGCGAGCGCGATCACGGCGGCCACTACGGCGGGCAGCCGCGCCCGGAAGCGCACGCTCCCCGCCTGCACCCGTCCGCGGAGCTCCGCGCGCACGATCCACGCGGCGGCCACGCCCGCCGCGAGCGTCGCGGCGCCGAGCAACGCCAGGACGATCGCCCCGTCGGTCTCGCGGTCGCCCAGGCTTCCCTCGAGCGACGCCACGCCGGGAAACACCGCGGAGCAGAGGCCGCCGATGACCGCTGCGGACGCCACCAGCCCGATGGCCCGCAGCTGCGTTCGGCTTGGCGCGGCGGCGAGCAGCACGGAGAGCCCGACCACCGCGCCGACGATGGCGCCGCGCGACAGCGAGAGGTACAGCCCGGCGCCCAGCCCCACCGACGATGCCGCGGCGGCGCTGCGCAGCGCCAGCGGCCGTGACGCGTCCCCGGCGAGCCGGGCGCAGAGGACCAGGCCCATCGCGGCGAGCAGGCCCTCGGCGTTCCAGTACGTGAGCGGTTGCTCGAGACGCCCGTCGGCGCGCGCGGACGCGTGCAGGTCGAGCACGCCGGGGAGGAGCCGGCCCGCGAGCCCGTACCCGATCACTACGACCGTGCCGAGCGCAAGCACCGGCTCGACCGCGCGCAGGCCAACCTCGCTGCGGAGCAAGCCCGCAGCGGCCAGGAACGCGCCGAGGTAGAGCAGCAGCCTCACGAGGTCGTCCGTGGCTCGTGCGCCGAGCGGGGCCCAGAGCAGGGATAGCCCGGCCCAGGCGCAGAGCGCTGCGAGGCCGGCCAGGGCGAGCCGTCCCGGATCGGATACCGGGAGTGGGCGGGGACTCGCGAGTGCGACCACGGCCACCAGCACCCAGGCCACCAGCGCCGCGACGAGGCGCGGCTCGTCGAAGTAGCCGCCGGAGAAGAAGGCCAGGGCCGTCGGGCCGGCGAGCAGCACGGCGAGCGCTGGCACGGTGACGGCGCGTCGCCGCGTCAGCTCCATCGGACTACGCGGCCGCTCGCTCGACGGCTCGCACGCGCGTCCGGAACGCGATCGCCCCGATCACCGCGGCGCAGGCCAGCTGTAGGCCGCACAGGGCCACCGCCACGTCGTGAAGGTCGGCTCCGATCCGCGCCACGAGCGCCACCTCGAGGGCGGCTCCCACGGCGAGCACCGAGATGAAGCGGCCGTGGCGCAGCGCGAGCAGGTACTGCACCGAGAGGTAGGTGCAGGCCAGGAACGTCATGGCGAGGCCGAGCCAGGGGAGGGCGGACGCGCCGGCGGTGAGGTCCTCACCGAAGGCGGCCGACAGCAGCGGGTCCGCTCCGAGCGCGAAGATGAGCAGCGCGGGCGCGGCGAAGAGCGCGATCAGGCCGAGCGTGCGCAGCAGGATCGGCTGCGCGTCGGCTCCGGCCTCCGCTCGGCGCGCCGCCTCCGGGACCAGGTAGAGCCCGAGCCCGACCGCCACCCAGATGATCGACTTGGCCGCCACGGCCGCGACCGCGTACGCGCCCGCGGCCTCGCTGGAGGCCTGGTGCTTCACCACGATCACGTGCAGTTCCTGGAGTGCGAACAGCAGCGTCAGCCCCGCCACGGGCACCCGCGCGTCGGCGAGCAGATCACGCAGGCGGCTCACCCGGGCGCCGGGATGGCCCGCGCTTGGCAGTCGGCTCCGAAGCGGCACGCTCAGCGCCAGCCCCACGGCGGCCACCGACAGGGCCGTACCGAGGAAGGCACCCGTCACGTCGAGGCCCACTCCCACCAGCGCGAGCGCGAACAGCAGCCGGCTGGCCGCCTCGCCGATCACGCTCAGCGCCACGATGCGGTAGTTGCCGAAGCCCTGGAGCGCGCCCCGCTCCACGGACAGCAGCGCCCACAGCATCCCGCCGACCGGCACGGCCGCGGCCGCCCAGTCCTCCTCCACGTTCAGGATCGTCGCGATCAGCTCACGCAGCGGAATCGAGGCGGCGGCCACCACGACGGTCGCGAGTGCCAGGCGCTCGAGCCAGCGCATCACTCCGGCGCCGGCATCCCCGCTGCCGCTTGCTGCCACGCTCGCCACGTCCCGCGCCACGGCCACCTGGAGCGCCGACCCGGGCACCATCAGGATGATCCAGGCGGACACGAGCACCGCGAGCGACCCGTAGTCGGACGCGCCGAGTACGCGCGCGAAGACGATCGTGAACACGAGGCCGATCGCGTTGCTGGCCACCACGGCCATGGCCATGCCGGCCGCGCGGCCGGTCTCCGAAGCTGCCAGGGGACGCCTGTTCGCCGACACGGCGGCGAGGTATAGCGTCTGAGGCCCATGGCTGGGCTTGCCCGAGGAGCGGACGGACGGCGGCGCTGCTGGTGGGGCGGCTCCTCTCCCGACTACGAGCGCTACCACGACGAGGAGTGGGGGCGGCCCGTGACCGACGAGCGCGGCCTCTACGAGCGCATGGTCCTGGAGGGCTTCCAGTCGGGCCTGTCGTGGCTCACGATCCTGCGCAAGCGCGAGAACTTCCGCGCGGCCTTCGCCGGGTTCGACATCGACACCGTGGCCCGCTTCGGCGACCGTGACGTGTCCCGCCTGCTCGCGGACGCCGGCATCGTGCGCCACCGCGGCAAGATCGAGGCAGCGATCGCAAACGCCGTGGCCGCCCGGGCGATGCGGGCCGACGGCGAGTCGCTCGCGGAGCTGATCTGGTCGCACGCACCGAGCGGCCGGCGGCGCGCGCCGCGCTCGCTCGAGGACCTGCCTGCGACCACGCCCGAGTCCGCGGCGCTGAGCAAGGAGCTGAAGAAGCGCGGGTTCCGATTCGTCGGCCCGACGACCGCGTACGCGACGATGCAGGCCTGCGGCGTCGTGAACGACCACCTCGCCGGATGCTGGGTGCGAGCGGACGTCGAGGCCGCGCGCGGCCGCCGCGCGCCACACGGCTATCCTCAGCCCGGTGGATGAACGCGCTCTGACCGAGCGCCTCATCACCTACAACACGTCCACCCTCGAGGGGATGCAGGCGGCAGCGGGCTTCGTCAAGGGCTGGCTCGAGGCGCGCGACGTGGAGGTGATCGGCGCTCAGCACAACGGGCGGCCGCTCTTGACCGCCACCGTCGGGCCCGATAGCGGCCCGACGATCATTCTGCACGGACATCTGGACGTGGTCCCTGGTCGCGAGGAGCAGTTCGAGCCGCGGACCTGTGGCGACCGCCTCTACGGGCGGGGCGCCTACGACATGAAGGGCGGCCTCGCGTCCATGATCTGCGCGCTTCGCGAGATGGCCACCCAGGACCGCGTGCGGGTGCATTTCGTCTGCGTGTCGGACGAGGAGTCCGAGGAGATCGACGACCGCGGCTCGGACTATCTCGTCAGGGAGGGCTTCCTCGGCGACTTCGCGATCACCGGCGAGCCCACCGACCTCCACATCGGGATCCAGGCGAAGGGCGTGCTCGCGATGCGGATCGAGGTGACCGGCACCGCCGCGCACGGGTCGACCCCGTGGGAGGGCGACAACGCGGTGCTAAAGGCGATCGACACGTTCCGGCAGATCGAGAGCCTGCCGTTCGCGCGTGAGTCGTCGGACCTGTTCGACAGGCCGTCGATCAACCTCGGCCGCATCATCGGCGGGGACGCGATGAACAAGGTGCCCGACCTGTGCGCGATCGACGTGGACGTCCGCTACCTGCCGGGCCAGGACCACGAGGAGATCAGAGCCGCGGTTGAGGCCCTGCCCGACGTGCACGTCGTGAAGGTGTTCCATCGCCAGCCGGTGATCGTCCCGCGCGACGATCCGTATGTGCAGGCGCTCGGCGCCGCGATCGCGCGCGTGGCGGAGCCCACCAGCGAGCGCCTCGGAGTGGGCCGCGACGGCGCCTCGGACGCGATCTCCTTCCTCGAGGCCGGCGTGCCCGCCGTCGAATGCGGGCCCACGGGCGGGGGCCATCACGGGCCCGAGGAGTGGGTGTCGATCCGATCGCTGGGCCAGTATCGGGCCGCACTCGTGGAGTTCGTCGACCTCCTGGCCGCGCGCCGGCTCAAGATCGCCTGATGTTCGAGGACATTCCCCGCCCCGGATTGTGGAAGCGCCTCCTGCTTGGGGCGTTCTTGGTGGTGTTCGCCGCGGCTGGCGCCACGGCGGTGGCCGCGTTCCACGAGGTCGACAAGGTCGTGGAGGCGCTCGAGCTCGGCACGGAGCTGAAGCTCGGCAAGAACACGCTCGCGCAGACGGACCCGGGCCAGCCGCAGACGATCCTCATCCTCGGCTCCGACCGCCGCCCGAGCACGAACGCCGAGGGGGCGAGCGGGGCTCGCTCGGACACGATCATGCTGGTCCGGCTCAACCCGGACAAGGAAGCCACGGCGATCATGTCGCTGCCGCGCGACCTGAAGGTCAAGATTCCTGGCCACGGCGTGGACAAGATCAACGCGGCCTACTCGTACGGCGGCCCTGCGCTCACGTTCAAGACGGTGAAGCAGCTCACCCGTCTGTCGATCAACCACGTCGTGAACGTGACCTTCAAGGGCTTCTGGCGCGCCGTGAACGCGATCGGGTGCGTCTACACGGACGTGGACCGCGACTACTTCAACGACAGCGGCGAGTTCGCGTACATCAACATCGATCCGGGCTACCAGCGACTGTGCGCGCGCCAGGCGCTGCAATACGTGCGCTTCCGCCATTTCGACGATGACCTGGTGCGCTCCGCGCGCCAGCAGGACTTCCTGCGCCAGATGAAGCAGCAGGTCACCTACACGGACCTGATCAAGAACCGCGACCGGCTCGTGAAGATCTTCGGGCGCAACACGGCCACCGACGCGACGCTGCGCAGCAGGGGGGAGGTGCTGCGGCTCCTGAAGCTGGCGGTGTTCTCCGCCGGCCAGCCGATTCAGGAGATCCACTTCGAGGGCGAGATCGGGTCGAGCTTCGTCGAGGCCAGCAACGCCCAGGTGCAGAAGCTCGTCCAGCAGTTCCTCGATGTCGAGGACTCGCCGGGGCCGCGCGGGACGGCTCCCGAGGAGCGCCCGGCGCGCAAGCCGAAGCGGCGCCAGCGGCGCCCCGACCGCTCGATCGGCGTCTATGACGCCACGGGCGTGGGCGAGGACCAGGGACTTCAAGCGGTGCAGGCGGGCGCTGGCGGCTCGCTGCCGGTCTTCTACCCAACGCTGCTCCTGAACTCGTCGCAGTTCGACCACCCGCCGCGCGTCTACAAGCTGAGGAGCCCCGAGGGAAAGAAGTACGGCGCCTACCGCATGGTGATGCGGCGCACGAACGCCAACGGCGAGTACTACGGCCTCCAGGGCACCACCTGGCGGGATCCGCCGATCCTCGACGACCCCACGGAGAAGCGCACGATTCGGGGCCGCCAGTACGAGCTGTTCTTCGCGGGCGACCGCTTGCGGCTGGTGGCGTGGCGCACGCCGAAGGCGGCGTACTGGATCTCCAACACGCTGCTCCAGACGCTCACGAAGAAGCAGATGATGGCCATCGCGCGCTCGGCGCGGCGCTGCTGCTAGATAGCCTGCGGGCCGTCATGGGGGAGAGGGAACCGATAGGCGTGGTCGGCGTCGGCTGGGTCGGCCTCGTCACGGCGGCGTGCTTCGCCGAGCTGGGCCACGAGGTCTGGGCGCGCGACATCCTCCCGGAGAAGGTCGAGTCGCTCTCGCGCGGCGAGCTGCCGATCCACGAGCCCGGCCTGCCGGAGCTCGTGAGCAAGAACGCCGAGCGGCTGCACTTCACCACGGACATGGCGGACGTGCTTGAGAACGCCGGGCTGCTGTTCGTGTGCGTCGACACACCGCCCACCTACTCGGGCGACGCCGACCTCTCGCGCGTGGAGGCGGTGATTGCCGACCTCGGCGACTCGAACGAGCACGGGCTCGTGATGAAGAGCACCGTTCCCGTGGGCACGGGCCGCTCGATCCAGCGCCGCCGCGAGGGCCTCGGGTACGTCTCGAACCCGGAGTTCCTGAAGGAGGGCAGCGCGGTGGCTGACTTCATGGAGCCGGACCGGGTGGTGGTCGGGGCGAACGGGGGCTCGGAGCAGTACGCGGACCGCGTGGAGGCTCTGTACGCGCCGCTCGGCGGCGAGATTGTGCGCACCGACGTGGCGAGCGCGGAGATGATCAAGCTGGCCTCGAACGCGTTCCTCGCCACCAAGATCAGCTTCATCAACGAGATCGCGAACGTGTCGGAGGAGCTGGGCGCCGACGTGCGCGAGGTGGCGCGCGGCATGGGCCTCGACGACCGCATCGGCCCGAAGTTCCTCCAGGCCGGCGTCGGCTTCGGCGGCTCGTGCTTCCCGAAGGACGTGCAGGCCCTAAAGCAGCTCGCGGGCAACAGCGGCTACCACTTCCAGCTGCTCACCGCGGTCGTGGAGGTGAACGAGCTCCAGAAGCGGCGCACGATCGGCAAGCTCCAGAAGCACCTCGGCTCGCTCGCGGGCAAGGAGGTGGCGCTGCTGGGTGTGGCCTTCAAGCCGGACACGGACGACATCCGCGAGGCCACGAGCCTCGTGCTGGCCGGGCGGCTGGCGGGCGAGGGCGCGAGCGTGAGGGCCTACGACCCGGTTGCGGGGGCGAAGGCGGAGGACATGCTCGCCGGCGCCCGGATCGCGGAGTCGGCGCTCGACGCGATCGACGGTGCCGATGCCGTGGTGCTCGTGACCGAGTGGCCCGAGTTCCTCGAGCTCGACTGGACCGGCGAGGTGAAGCGGCGCATGCGCGTGCCGCTCGTGGTGGACGGCCGCAACTTCCTCGACCGCGAGGCGCTCGTGGAGGCCGGATTCACCTACGAGGGGATCGGCCGGTAGCCGTATGCAGGCGCTCGTGCTGGCCGGCGGTGAGGGCACGCGGCTCAGGCCGCTGACCCTCACCACCCCGAAGCCGGTGATGCCGCTGGCCGGGCGGCCGTTCCTCTCGTTCATGCTCGACTGGGTGCACGCCCACGGCGTGGACGAGGTGATCCTCTCCTGCGGCTTCATGTCCGACGACGTCAAGGCCGTGCTGGGCGACATCTACGACGGCATGCGCCTGCGCCACGTGACCGAGGACGAGCCGCTCGGCACCGCGGGGCCCGTGCGACTCGCCTACGACGAGGGGCTGCTGGAGGAGCGCCTGCTGGTGCTGAACGGCGACGTGCTCACGGACATCGACCTGACGACCGAGCTCGAGCAGCACGAGCGCACGGGCGCGCGGGCGACGCTCGCTCTCTATCCCGTGGACGACACGTCGAGCTACGGCGTCGTGCCGACCGCCGACGACGGCCAGGTCACCGAGTTCATCGAGAAGGGCGGCGGTGAGGCACCAACCAACCGCATCAACGCGGGCGCCTACGTGATCGAGCGCGAGCTGATCGAGTCGATCCCGGCGGGCCGCGCGGTGTCGTTCGAGCGCGAGGTGTTTCCCTCGCTGATCGGACACGGGCTGTACGGCTACGAGGCGGCCGGCTACTGGATCGACATCGGGACCCCCGAGCGCTACCTCGAGGCCACCTGGGACCTGCTGGCCGGGCGGGTGCAGTCCACGCTGCCGCCGCGCGACGAGACCGGCTCGCTCGTATACGAGAACTGCCTGCTCGCCGGCGCCCACGTGGGGCCGCAGAGCGTCCTCGGGCGCCACTGCTCCGTGGGCACGGACGCTCGAGTAGAGCGTTCGGTGCTGCTGGAGCGGGTGCACGTGGGCGCGGACGCCGTGGTGGTCGAGTCCGTGCTGGCCGACGGCGTGCGCGTCGGCGAGCGCGCGCAGGTGGGGCCTCGTGCGGTGGTGGGGGCGGGCGCCGTCATCCCTCCGGACACGATCGTTCCCGAAGGCGCTCGCATCCAGCCAGGAGAAACAGTTGCCCTCGCTCGATAACGACAGCATTGAGGCCGTGGATCGTGAGGGCATGCTCGGCGACGTGCTGGCGCAGCCGCTCCAGCTCGGTGACGCGCTGTGGCGCGCGCA
This sequence comes from uncultured Thermoleophilaceae bacterium, assembly GCA_963771715.1. Lineage (GTDB taxonomy): Bacteria > Actinomycetota > Thermoleophilia > Solirubrobacterales > Thermoleophilaceae > JACVRW01. The sequence goes on along the minus strand of CAVYUQ010000007.1, from coordinate 21,985 downwards.
GTCGGCGGACATCCGGCCGCGCGACCTCCCCGGCGGGCTCGTGGTGTGCGGCATGGGCGGCTCGGCGATCGGCGGCGACCTCGCGATGGCCGCGCTCGGGGACCGCGCCACGCGCCCGATAACCGTCGTCCGGGGCTACGCGCTCGAGTCCTGGATCCCGCCCGACTCGCTGGTGCTGTGCGCGAGCTACTCGGGCGAGACGGAGGAGACGCTGGCCTGCTTCGAGGCGGCCGGCGCCGCCGGCACGCAGCGGGTGGTGCTCACCACGGGCGGGACGCTCGCTCGCCTCGCTCGCGACGAGGGAGTGCCGGTGATCGGCGTGCCGGCCGGCATGCAGCCGCGCGCGGCGGTGGTCTACATGACGATGGGGGCGCTGGAGTGCGCCGCCCTTTGTGGAGCGGCGCCGGCGCTTCATGCTGAGATCGATACTGCCACGGCGCTTCTTGAACAGCTCATCGAGGAGTGGGGTCCCGGCGGGGCGGAGGATTCGCTCGCGAAGCAGGTGGCGCGCTCGCTTCACGGCACGATCCCGGTTGTGCACGGGGCCGCGAGCACGGTCGCGGTGGGGCGCCGCTGGAGCACGCAGATCAACGAGAACGCGAAGTCGACCGCCTCCTGGAGCGAGCTCCCGGAGGCGAACCACAACCAGATCTGCGGCTGGGAGCGCGGGCGCACGATCGCGCCCCTCTCCGGGGTCTTCCTCGGCGACCCCGACCAGCACCCGATGGTCAAGCGCCGCATGGAGCTGATGGCCGGGGAGGTCGAGCGCGCGGGCGCGCCGGCGATCCACGTGGACGCCCGCGGCGAGAGCCGGCTGGAGCGCGTGCTCTCGCTCGTCCTGCTGGGGGACATCGTGAGCGTGTACCTCGCTGTCCTGGCGGGCGTCGACCCGACGCCGGTCGAGGCCATCGGGCGCTTCAAACAGCAGCTCTGAAGGGCAGCCCGAAGAGTCGAGTGTCGACTTACTCCCCTATAACGCCAGTTAATCGACACTCGACTGGCCGGGCCGCCAACCTTGACACGATCGTGTTAAGCTTTGCTGTCGCGATGGAGGGGCTCACCATCAACGAGGCTGCTGAGACGACCGGTTGGTCGCCTCGAATGCTGCGCTACATAGAGAGCGCCGGCCTGATCGAGCCTCCGCGCACGCCGAAGGGCTACCGCATCTTCGGGCCGGGCGAGCTGCAGCGTCTGCGAACGCTGCGCGAGCTGCTCGCCCGGTTCGACTTCGCGCTCTCCGACGTCGCGTTCGCCAAGCGCCACGCCTCCGATCCGGAACTGCGGGCCGCCCTCGACCACTGGTTCGAGGAGCGTCCGGAGCTGCCGGAGGGCGTGGACTCCGGCGACTGGCTCTCCTGGGAGCAGCGGAAGCACCAGCGCCTCCTCGCGATGGACACGCCCCCGAGACTCACGGAGCCCACCCCCGCATGACAGTCACAGAGACGACGAGCAAGCAGGACTTCAAGGTCGCAGACCTGTCGCTGGCCGAGTTCGGCCGCAAGGAGATCACCCTCGCCGAGCACGAGATGCCCGGCCTGATGGCGATGCGCGAGGAGTACGGCCCGTCGCAGCCGCTCAAGGGCGCGAAGATCATGGGCTCGCTCCACATGACCGTGCAAACCGCCGTGCTGATCGAGACGCTGGCTGCACTGGGCGCCGAGATCCGCTGGGCGTCATGCAACATCTTCTCCACCCAGGACCACGCCGCCGCGGCGATCGCCGAGGCCGGCATCCCGGTGTTCGCCTGGAAGGGCGAGACGCTCGAGGAGTACTGGTGGTGCACCGAGCAGGCGCTCACCTGGCCCGACGGCGACGGCCCGAACATGATCCTCGACGACGGTGGCGACGCCACGCTGCTCGTCCACAAGGGCGCCGAGTTCGAGAAGGCCGGCGCGGTGCCGGACCCCGCCTCGGCCGACTCCGAGGAGTTCCAGGTGGTCCTTGGGCTACTCCAGCGCACGCTCACCGAGGACCCGCAGAAGTGGAGCCGCATCGGCGAGCAGGTGAAGGGCGTCACGGAGGAGACCACCACCGGCGTCCACCGCCTGTACGAGATGCAGGAGGCGGGCACGCTGCTGTTCCCGGCCATCAACGTGAACGACTCGGTCACAAAGTCGAAGTTCGACAACCTCTACGGCTGCCGCCACTCGCTGATCGACGGCATCAACCGCGGTACCGACGTGATGATCGGCGGCAAGACCGCGCTGATCTGCGGCTACGGCGACGTCGGCAAGGGCTGCGCGCAGTCCCTACGCGGCCAGGGCGCACGCGTCCTGATCGCAGAGATCGACCCGATCTGCGCGCTCCAGGCCGCGATGGACGGCTACCAGGTGGTGCGCCTCGAGGACGTGGTCGGCGAGACCGACATCTTCGTCACGGCCACCGGCAACAAGGACATCATCACGGCCGATCACATGAGCCGCATGAAGCACCAGGCCATCGTGGGCAACATCGGCCACTTCGACAACGAGATCGACATGGCCGGGCTCGCGAAGCTCGACGGCGTCGAGCGGATCACGATCAAGCCGCAGGTGGACGAGTGGCGCTTCGCCGACGGCCACTCGATCATCGTGCTCTCGGAGGGCCGCCTGCTGAACCTCGGCAACGCGACGGGACACCCGAGCTTCGTGATGTCGAACTCGTTCACGAACCAGACGATCGCCCAGGTGGAGCTGTTCACGAAGACCGACGAGTACGAGAAGAAGGTCTACGTGCTGCCGAAGCACCTGGACGAGAAGGTCGCGCGGGCGCACCTTGAGGCGCTCGGCGCGCAGCTCACCGAGCTCTCCCCCGAGCAGGCCGCGTACATCGGCGTGCCGGTCGAGGGCCCGTACAAGTCCGAGCACTACCGCTATTAGTCCGGGGGGCTCACGCCCCCCGGGCCCCCCGCCTATGCCTGGCCGGCCCCAACAGGACATAACTGACGCATCGTTGGCCCCGGCCGGGCTGCGGCGGATCGAGTGGGCGGAGGGCCAGATGCCGGTCCTCCGCTCGATCCGCGAGCGCTTCAGGGCCGAGCAGCCGCTCGACGGCGTGAAAGTGGCCGCCTGCCTCCACGTGACCGCCGAGACGGCGAACCTGATGCAGACGCTCACCGCGGGCGGGGCTGAGGTGGCGCTCTGCTCGGCCAACCCGCTCACCACCCAGGACGAGGTGGCGGCCGCGCTCGTGGACCTCGGCGTGCCGGTGCAGGCGCGGCGCGGCGAGGACGTGGAGTCGTACGCGCGGCACGTGCACGCCCTGGCTGACTGGCAGCCCGACATCACGCTCGACGACGGAGCCGACCTGCTGATCCTGATCCACGAGCGCGGCCAGGCGGTCAGGGGCGGGGCGGAGGAGACCACCACCGGCACGCTGCGCCTGAGACGCCTCGAGGCCGAGGGACGGCTCGCGTGCCCCGTGGTCGCGGTGAACGAGTCGCGAACGGAGCGCACCTTCAACGACCGCTACGGCACAGGGCAGTCGGCGCTCGACGGCATCCTGCGCGCCACCAACCTGCTGCTCGCCGGCCGCACGCTCGTGCTGCTGGGCTACGGCGCCACGGGCAAGGGCATCGCCCAGCGCGCCCGCGGTGCGGGCGCGACGGTGATCGTCTGCGAAGTCGACCCCCTGCGGGCGCTCGAGGCCCGCATGGACGCCTTCGAGGTGATGCCGGCTCTCGATGCGGCGGAGCGCGGCGACCTGTTCGTCACGGTCACCGGCTCGCGCTCGGTGCTGCGCCGCGAGCACCTCGAGCGCATGCGCGATGGCGCCGTGCTCGGCAACGCCGGCCACTTCGACGTGGAGATCGACCTCGACGACCTGCGCGAGCTCGCCGCCGGGCGCGTGCGCCAGGTGCTGCCGCTGGTCGAGGAGTACGACCTCGGCGACCGGCGCGTGCACCTGCTGGCCAGCGGGCGCGTGGTGAACCTCGCCGCGGGCGAGGGCCATCCCGCGGCGGTGATGGACATGAGTTTCGCCAACCTCGCGCTCGCCGTCGAGCACCTCACCGTGGACGGCGAGAAGCTCGAGAAGCGCGTGCTGGCGGTGCCGAAGGAGATCGACGAGGAGATCGCCCGCCTGAAGCTCGAGTCGCTCGGCGTGAGCATCGACACGCTCACGCCCGAGCAGCAGGAGTACCTCAGCTCCTGGGCGATCGGGCTCCGGAGCTGACGAAGCCGACCGGCGCGCGGCCTATGGTCGCGCGCATGGATACCTCGAGACTGACGACCGGCGACATAATCGCCGGCCTCGGAGGCGTGGCCCTCCTCATTTCGCTGTTCCTGCCGTGGTACGGGGTGAGCGTGGACATCGCCGGCGTCAGCCTGAGCGAGAGCGGGAGCGGCTGGGAGGTGCTGGGCTTCATCGACATCCTCCTGTTCCTAATCTCGGTCGGGGCGATCGCGATCGTGGCGGCGCGGGCGGCCGGCGTGCTTCCGGACGACGTGCCGGCGCCCGTGCTCCTGCTGGCGCTCGGGGCGCTGGCGGTGCTGCTGGTGCTCTACCGGATCATCGACATCCCGACCGACGGCGACGTTCCCGCTCAGGTCGACCTGAGCCGCAAGGTCGGGATCTTCCTGGCGCTCATCGGCGCCGGTGCTGTCGCCTACGGCGGCTGGAGCACGAACACCGAATCGCCGCGCGGGCGCGTGGCGGCGGACCCGCCGCCCGCGGTCTAGGGCGCCCACAAAGCGCGACGGCGGCCCGAGGGGAGGGCCGCCGTCGGCGGGTTGGAGCTGAGGGAGAGCGCTGGGGCTAGGCCGCGCGCGGGAGCAGGCGCGCGAGCGCGCCGCGGTGGGCGTGCTCGGGGCCGCGGATCCGCTCGGCGCGGAAGCGCAGCAGCTCGACGAGGTCGGCGCTCGGGCGGAACGGGTCCGCGATAGCGGCGCCCGTCTCCACGGCCACGGCGGCCCAGAGCTCGCTGTCCATCTCGGCGAGCAGCACGTCGCCAGTCGGCGGGGAAGAGCTGTCGATCGCGGCGAGTCGCCTGATGGCGAACGCGTCGGAAGTAGTAGCGCGGCGGATGGTGAGGGCGGTGTTCGTCATATCAGCTCCTTGGTTGGTAGTTCGACTGCTCTCGAATCATTATCGGCACCGCCTGCCATAAGTTCAAATTCAGACTGCTGTGGGCTTCGATAAGCTCTGGTTATGTTCGACGTCAAGCAGCTACGGGTTCTGCGCGCGGTCGCGGAGCACGGCTCGTTCTCTGCCGCAGCCGATGCGCTCTCGTACACCCAGCCCGCCATCTCGCAGCAGATCGCGGCCCTCGAGAAGCGGGCCGGGACCACGCTTGTGGACCGCGGCAGTCGCGGCGTGCGGCTCACCGACGCGGGTCGCACCCTGGTCGCGCACGCCGAGGTCGTGATCGCCCGACTGGCCGCCGCCGAGGCGGAGCTCGAGGCGATAGCGGGAATTCGCGGCGGCCGCGTGCGGCTGTCGTCGTTCCCGAGCGCCGGTGCGTCGCTGCTTCCGCCCGCCGTGGCGCTGTTCACGCGCCGCCACCCGGACGTGGAGCTCAACTTCGTCGAGCAGGAGCCCGAGGACGCGGTGCAGATGCTGCGGGCGGCCGAGCTCGAGGTGGCGCTCGTGTTCAAGTTCCGCGACCTCTCGCAGCCCGAGTTCGACCGGCTCTACGAGGGCATCGAGCTGCGCAACCTGATCGACGACCCGATGTACCTGGCGCTCCCGCGCGAGCACCCCGCCGCGCGCAAGTCGCGCGTCCGGCTCCAGGACGTGGCCGACGACGTCTGGATCCAGAACGACACCTCCGGCCCGTGCGGGCGACTGCACCTCGCCGCCTGCTCCGCGGCGGGCTTCGAGCCGAAGATCGGCTTTCAGTCGGACGACTACAACGTCGTCCAAGGGCTGATCGCCGCCGGCGTGGGCGTGTCCCTGCTTCCGGCGCTCGCGCTCACGAACGTGCGCGAGGACATCGCTGTGCGCTCGCTCGGCCGCGGGGCGCCGACGCGCCGGATCGCCGCCGCCACGCTGGCTGGCCGCTACCGCTCGCCCGCGACGGAGGCGATGCTCGACATCCTCTCCGAGGCGGCCGCCAGCTTCGAGCTGCCCTCCGGCGCGGCGATCGCCGCCTAGGCGGCTCCGCATCCCGGAGGGACCGCTTGCGCCGCTCGCCGCGTACAGAGGACATGATCCTGATCGCGCTCGTAGCGCTCGCGATCCTGGCGCTACTTCCAGCCGCCGCCGCGGCCGACGGCCTTCCGGCGGTGGGCATCGATGCGAGCCCGCTGTCCACGCCTCGCGGCGAGCTCGAGTACACGACGGAGCGAGCCGGGCGCGATACCCGGCTGATCGAGAGCGCGCGCTACGGCGGCGAGCTGCGGGCGCGGCGGCTCGACGGCTCCTTCTCGATCCCGGCGGTGGCCTACGACGGGTCGCCGAGCGGAATCTCGGCGGACGGCAGGACGCTCGTGCTGATCAGCCCGCGCACGCGCTACCCGCGCAAGCGGACCACCTTCGCGGTCGTCGACGCCCGCCGGCTCAGCGTGAGGCGCCTGATCTCGCTGAAGGGCGACTTCAGCTTCGACGCGCTCTCACCGGACGGCCGCGTCATGTACCTGATCCAGTACTCGCGGCAGAACTTCACGGACTACGCGGTCCGCGCGTACGACCTCCGCGCTCTGCGCCTCTTCCGAGCGCCGGTCGTGGATCCCGACGAGGCCGACGAGCCGATGACGGGCGCGCCGGTCACGCGTGCGACGAGCCCGGACGGGCGCTGGGCCTACACGCTCTACACCAGCTCGCCGCACCCGTTCGTCCACGCGCTCGACACCGAGCGGCGCACGGCGGTGTGCATCGACCTCGACGAGTTCCGGCGCGGTTCCTGGGGCACGACCCTCGAGCTCCGCGGGCCGACGCTGAGCGTCGTCGGCCGGGCGGGGAAGGTGCTGGCCCGGATCGACACGCGCACCCACCGCGTGATCGAGAAGCCCCAGGCCTCCCGCACCGAGGACGCCGGCACGTCGTGGCTGCCGATAGCCGCACCCACCGCCGCCCTCCTGTTGCTGTTGGCGGCCACCCGGCGACGGCTCAGAACGCGCGCCGCCTAGTCTGCGCGCCATGGCGTTCCTGCTCCTGCCGGGCGCGGGCGGTGAGTCGTGGTACTGGCACCTGGTGGCGCCGCTGCTCGAAGCGCGCGGTCACGAGGTGGTCAGCCCGGACCTTCCCGCCGCCGACGACGCCGCGGGCCTCACGGCCTACGCCGACACGGCGGCGGCCGCCGTCGGGGATCGCAGCGATGTGGTCGTGGTGGCCCAATCGATGGGCGCCTTCGTCGCACCGCTGCTGTGCGACCGCGTCGACGTCCGGCTGCTGATCCTGGTGGCGCCGATGATCCCGGCGCCGGGCGAATCGCCGGGGGAGTGGTGGACGAGCAGCGGCCAACTGGCGGCGCAGCGCGAGCAGGACGAGCGCGAGGGCCGCGACCCCGACGCGCCCTTCGACGTGATGACCGCCTTCTTTCACGACGTCCCGCCGGACGTGGTGGAGGAGGCGTTCGCCCGCGGGGAGCCGCGCCAGTCCGACACCCCGTTCGTCGAGCCCTGGCCGCTGGAGGAGTGGCCCGGCGTCCCGACGCGGGTGATCGCCTGCCGCCACGACCGCCTCTTCCCAGTCGAGTTCATGCGCCGGCTCGCCCGAGAGCGGCTGGGCGTGGACGTGGACGTGATCAACGGCGGCCACATGCCGGCGCTGAGCCGGCCGGCGGAGCTCGCGCAGCTCTTGGAGGCCTAAAGCAGGCCGGGCCCACCGCCGCCCGATCCTGCTGGGCGGCGGTGGGCCGGCGAGCTTCCGGCTACTCGTACTGCAGCGCCTTCAGGACGTCGAGGCGCGAGGCCCGGCGGGCCGGGCCCATGGCGGCCAGCACTCCGGCGATTGCCGCCACGAGTGTGAACACCACCAGTGATCCCACGGGGACCGCGAAGCGCAGCCCCTCCTTGCTCAGCGCGGTGGTGGCCAGGCCGGCCAGGAACAGGCCGACGCCGATGCCGAGCACCGCACCGATCAGCGCCGTGACGACGCTCTCGTGGCGGATCATCCGGCGCACCTGCCGCCGGCTCATCCCGATCGCCCGCAGCATCCCGAGCTCACGCGTGCGCTCCAGAACGGAGAGCGCGAGCGTGTTCACGATGCCGAACAGCGAGACGATCACCGCCAGGCCGAGGAGGACGTAGAAGATCCCGAGGATCTGGTCCACCCAGGCGGACTGGTCGGTCTGGAACTCGCTCTTCGACTGGAGCTTCACGTCCGGGAAGGACGCGAGCGCCTTCTCGAGCTGCGGCCGGGAGGCGCTCTCCGCCGACACGAACGCGTAACGCTCGCGCTCGGCGGTGAACGACTCGTCGTACGCGGACCGGGCGATGGTGACCTCGCCCGTGCCGAGCGGGTTGAACCTGTCCGGCTTCGAGATGCCGGCCACGCTCAGGTCGAGCTTGTCGCCCTTGAGCGCGGTGACCTTGAAGTGGTCGCCCACCGCGAGGTCGTGGTCCTCCGCGAACCGGTCCGTGACGATCGCGCCGCCGGATGAGAGCTTGGCGTACGCGTCGTCAGAGCCCTTGTCCCAGTCGAAGCCGAAGACGGAAGCGATCCGCTTCTCGTCCACGCCGTCGACCGAGATCTTCTTGCCGAACGACCGTCCCGCGTCCTGCACCAGGCCGGTCGAGGTATCCACGCCGGGCACCTCGGCGACCGCCTTGGCGGCACCGGGGTCGATCGGCGACCAGCCGTCCTGGCCGACGATCACGTAGTCGGCGCGGACCTGCTCGCCGAGCGCTCCCTTCGTGGACTCGCGCATCCCCTGGCCGATCACGGCCGAGAACGCCACCAGCGCGATCCCGATCATGAGCGCTGCGGCCGTGGCCGCGGTGCGGCCCGGGTTGCGCATCGCGTTGCGGCGGGCGAGCCCGCCCGCGGCGCCGGCGATCTTCTGGCCGGGCCGGCCGAGCGCGGACGCCAGGCGAGGCACCAGCCGGGGCGAGATCAGCGCCACGGCGATGAACAGCAGCAGGGCGCCGGGCGCCAGCAGCGCCAGGCGACCCTCGGCATCGATGCCAGGCCCGAACATGCCGAGCCCGAGCACGCCGAGCGCCAGCACGCCGGCGATCGCCGCGAACAGCGGAGCGCGGCGGCCGATGCGACCGGCCGGGATGTCCGCGCCCTCGCGCATCGCCGTGACCGGCGACACGCGCGTGGCACGCAGCGCCGGACCGAGGCCGGCGAGCACGGTGACCACGATGCCGACGACGAGCGAGACGATGATCGTCCGCGCGCCGAAGACGGTGCCCGTGGACGGCAGGTCGATGCCCGCCGACACGAACACGCCGCTCAGCAGCTTCGCCAAGCCGAGTCCGGCCACGACGCCGATCGCCGAGGCGACCGTGCCGACCGCAAGCGCCTCGACGACGACCGAGCGCAGCACCTGGCGCCGCGATGCGCCGAGTGCCCGCAACAGCGCCAGCTCACGCGAGCGCTGCGCGACCGTGATCGAGAGCGTGTTGTAGATGGTGAACGCGCCCACGAACACGGCGATGCCGCCGAACACGAGCAGGAGCACCTTCAGGAACTTCACGAACGACTTCAGCGCGTCGAGCGTGAAGCGGTCGTGTGCTGCCGCGGTCTGGACCTGCAGCGAATCCGGCAGCGACTTCGAGAGCTCCGCGCGGACGGAGTCCGGCCCGCCCACGAGGACCTCGGTGTAGCGGCCGGGCTTGTCGAACAGCGACTGCGCGGCCTTCAGGTCGAACAGCGCGAACGTCGCGGTGCCGATCGAGTCGACGTCCCCGAATGTCGCGATGCCGGTGACCTCGACCTTCCGCTGCGGCCCACGGGGCTGAACGGTGATCGTGTCGCCGATCGAGTAACCCTCGCGGTCCGCCGTGCCGGCGTCGATCACGACCTGACCCGGACCGGTCGCGAAGCGCCCCTCCTTCAGCTTGAAGGGGGAGAGCTTTCCGGCCTGCGGGTCGAGACCCACGCCGAAGTACGGACCGGTGCCGACGACGTCGCCGTCATTGCCGACGATCCGAGCCTCGTCCGAGATGCTCCCGACCGCGTGCTTCACTCCGGGAACGTCACGAACCTGCTCGAGCGTCCGTTCTGAAATCGCGGGCCGGACCGGGGAGTCCTCCTCGCCCACGTCGAACGCGGTCTTGGCAGAGACGACCGCGGCAGTACCGTTGTACGCGGAGCTGGACAGCGAGTCCGCCGCGCCGCGCATCGTGTCGGTGAGCGTGTACGAGCCGCTCACCATGGCGACCCCGAGCACGATGGCCAGGGCCGTGAGCACCGTCCGCAGACGGCGCGTTGTGATTCCTCTGAGGCCTACGCGAGTCATGCGAGCTCCTTAACGGTTTCGAGGATCTCGTCCTCGCTGGCTCCCTCGATGTCGGCGACCACTCGGCCGTCGGCGAGGTAGAGGACACGGTCGGCGGTGGCTGCGGCGTGCGCGTCGTGCGTGACCATGACGGTCGTCTGCCCGTACGCGCTGACCGCGTCGCGGAGCAGCTGGAGCACCTCGGCGCCCGACTTGGAGTCGAGGTTGCCGGTGGGCTCGTCCGCGAACAGCACCGTCGGCTCGGCCACTAGGGCACGCGCAACGGCCACGCGCTGCTGCTGGCCGCCCGACATCTCGGCCGGCCGGTGCGAGCGCCGCTCGTCGAGACCGACACGCTGAATCACCGTGTCGACCCAGGAGCGGTCGATCTTCCGGCGGGCGATCGAGAGCGGCAGCGTCACGTTCTCCTCAGCGGTCAGCGTCGGAACCAGGTTGAAGGCCTGGAACACGAAGCCGATGTGCTTGCGGCGGAGCTTCGTGAGCTGCTTGTCGCCCATCGTCGTGATGTCCTCGCCCGCGATCTCGACGCTGCCCTCGGTGGGGCGGTCGAGGCCGGCGAGCAGGTGCATCAGGGTGGACTTGCCCGAGCCGCTCGGGCCCATGATGGCCGTGAACTGGCCGGCCGGCACCTCGAGCGAGACGCCGCGCACGGCGTCGACGGCGGAGTCGCCGTCGCCGTAGCGGCGGGTGAGGTCGTGAGCCGCTACGGCAACGCCCGCGTACGCGGGCGCAAGCGGAGCGACGATTGCAGAGTCGTTGTACACGGTGATCTCCTTCGTTGGGTTTGAGGTCATGCTGCGAGGGCGAGCGCCGGCTGGCGCTCCGCGGCCCGGGCGATCCGGCCCGCGGCTCCGTCGAGGACGCCGGCCGACAGCAGCGCGGCGGTCGCGTTCGCGACGAGACGGCCGGTGATGCCGCCGCCGCGACGGAGCGAGACGGACGCGAAGAGCTCGGAGCCCGCGTCAGCGGGAGCCAGCTCGTAGCGCACGTCGAGACCGACCGGACCATCCGCCGACAGCTCGAGCAGCTGCTCGTCGGCGGCGTGGACCTCCACGTCGAAGCCCACTCGCACCCCGGCGACCTTGCCGGTCACCCGCGCGCGGGTGCCGGCGGCGAGCCGCACGGCATTGAACTCGTCGACGTCGAAGTCGACCGGCGACCAGCGCCGGATCTCCTCGGGGTGTGTGAGCACCTCGAGGATCTGCTCGGGGGTTGCATTGGTGGTGGTTGTCGCGGTCCAGTTGGCCATGGCGACAAGACTCCCGGCGAAGCGGCCTTGTCGCGTCGGCCTGTACGGCGATCTTGAGTCCCCGTGAGGGACGATCATCCGGGGTGCGGCATCCTCCTTGGGGATGACGCGCGATCGTCGCGGCGGACGATGCCGATGGCCGTGGTCAGGGTTAAGTTGGGTGTCGTGAAGAGGCTGGAATCAGTGCGCGCGCGAATCGGCGCGGTGGACCCGTTCAGGGTCGACGTGGCGCTCGCGGCGCTGTTCGTCGTGGCGTCCGTGATCGAGCTCTCATCGGTCGACTCGGAGGGCCACAACCGCGCGATCACGATCGCGGCCGGCGTGATCGCCGCCTCGGCCCTCGCGTTCCGCCGGCGCGACCCGCTGCTCGCCGCCGCGATCTTCGTCGTGCCGGCGCTGATCCAGGCTGCCCTCGACGGTTTCCTGACCACGAACAGCACCGCGCCGTTCGTCGCCGTGATCCTGCTCTTCTACTCGATCGGCCGCTACGCGCCGGCGAACCGCTTCCCGGCCGCGGCCGCCGTCCTGGCGGTCGGCATGATGACCACCCTCCTCGTCGAGGGAGGCCTCGAGATCGAGGACAGCTTCTGGGCGCTGTTCCTGTTCGGTCTGCCGACCCTCGCGGGGCGCGCGCTGCGCAGCCGCGTCCTGCTCCAGGCCGAGCTGCGCGAGAAGGCCGAGCGCGCCGAGCTCGAGCGGGTGGAGCGGGCACGGGGCGCGGTCGAGGACGAGCGCGGCCGGATCGCGGCGGAGCTCCAGACGCTCGTGGCGAACGGGCTGAGCGCGATGGTCGTGCAGGCCGAGACGGTTCCGCGCATGATCGACTCCGGCGACCTCGTGCGCGCGGGGACCGCCCTCGCGGCTGTCGAGGAGACGGGCCGTGACGCGCTCACCGAGATGCGCCGCCTGCTCGGGGTGCTGCGCCGCGACGGTCGACGGCCTCGAGCTCGCTCCCCAGCCGGGCCTCGCGAGGCTGGAGGCGCTGGTGGAGCGAAACCGCGACGGCGGCCTCGAGGTGGCACTCCGAGTCGAGGGCAGCCGCCGCCCGCTCACCACGGGCGTCGACCTGACCGCTTACCGCGTGGTCGAGGACGCGCTCGAGGCGGCAGCCGAGCGCGGCGCGGGCAGCGCCGAGGTGCTGCTCCGCTACGAGGCCGACGAGCTGAAGCTCCAGGTGAGCGACGACCGCGAGGGCGGAGGCTCTGAGCGGCTGCCCGGACTCAGCGATCGCGTGGACCTGTACGGAGGGCACCTGCGCGCCGAGCGCGTGGAGGACGGCTTCCGCCTGAGGGCGCGCCTGCCGCTGGAGGAGGAGGGCTGATGCGCCGCCGGCTACGGGCCCTGAGCGAGCGCAACTGGCGCGCGCTCGACCGGCTGTTCGTGGTCTTCCTCGCCGCCGTGGCCGTCGTCGACATGTCGGCGAACTCGAACCTCAGGGGGCCGCTGTGGCTGAACATCGCGGTCCTGGTCGGGCTCGCGTTCACGTTCATCTGGCGGCGCACGCAGCCCCTCGTGCCGATGGTGGCGGTGATCGCGGGCCTGGGCGTGATGGGCTTCTGGCTCACCAAGCCCCCCGACACCTTCGCGGCCGTATTGATGATGGTGAGCGCGGCCTACGCCGTGGGCCGCCACGTTCACGGTCCCCGCAGCATCCACGTGTTCGGGCTTGGGGCGCTCGCGATCATCGCGCTCGCGTTCAGCTTCGACCCGCATGACGTCTTCTTCCCGGTCACGTTCTTCTGGATCCTCCCGTGGCTCGCCGGTAGGACGATTCGCAACCACACGATGCTCGCGCGCGAGCTGGCCGAGAAGGCCGAGCGCGCCGAGCACGCGCGCGAGGAGGACGAGCGCCGCGCGATCGCGGTCGAGCGCAGCCGCATCGCGCGTGAGCTGCACGACGTGCTCGCGCACCACCTCAGCGTGATGGTCGTGCAGGCCGCAGCCGCACGGAGGGTGCTCGACAAGAACCCCCTGCAGGCGGTGGAGGTGGCCTCGCTGATCGAGCGCACGGGCCGCGAGGCGCTCGCCGAGATCCGCCAGCTGTTCGGGCCGGTGCGGCGCGGGGACGGCGAGGCTCTCTCCGGCCCGCCCAGCATCGCGCGCCTGGACGAGCTCGCGCGGCGCGCGCGTGCAGCGGGCCTGCGGCTGGAGCTGCGCGTGTCGGGCGCTCCGGTGGCCCTTCCGGCCGGCATCGACCTCGCGGCATACCGCATCGTCCAGGAGGCCCTCACCAACTCGCTGAAGCACGCCGGCAGCGCGCAGGCGCTCGTCACGGTCGCCTACGAGCCGAACGAGGTGGTGCTCAGCATCGAGGACGACGGCGAGGGGCCGCGCGACGGCTACGAGCTGAGCGAGGCTGGCGGCGGCCATGGTCTCCTGGGCATGCGCGAGCGGGCCGCTCTCTACGGCGGGATCGTGCAGGCGGGGCGGCGGCGCGGAGGCGGCTTCGCCGTGCGCGCGCGGCTTCCCACGCGGCCACTCGTCCCTGGAGCCGAGCTGTCTAGCACCGGGGCCGGGAAGGTCCCGGCATGAGCATCCGGGTCCTCCTCGTCGACGACCAGGCGCTGATCCGCGCGGGCTTCCGGATGATCCTCGAAGCCGAGGATGACATCGAGGTGGTCGGGGAGTGCGCCGACGGCACGCAGGCCGTGGACAGCGTACGGCGCCTCAAGCCCGATGTCGTCCTGATGGACATCCGCATGCCCGAGATGGACGGGATCGAGGCCACGCGGCTGATCGCGAACGGCGGCGGCGAGGGTGCCCCGCGGGTGCTCATGCTCACCACCTTCGACCTCGACGAGTACGTCTACGACGCGCTGCGCGCCGGCGCCAGCGGCTTCCTGCTGAAGGACGTGCCCGCGGAGCAGCTCGTGGACGGCATCCGCGTGGTCGCCGAGGGCGACGCGCTGCTGGCGCCGTCGGTGACGAAGCGGCTGATCCACGAGTTCTCGCGCGGAGCGGTCGCGAAGCAGAGCGCGCCGGCGGAGCTCGACGAGCTCACCCCGCGCGAGCTCGAGGTCTTCAAGCTGATCGCACGGGGGATGTCGAACGCCGAGATCGCCGCGGAGCTGATCGTCTCCGAGACCACCGTCAAGACCCACGTGGCGCGCGTGCTGATGAAGCTCGGCGTGCGCGACCGCGTCCAGGCGGTGGTGCTGGCCTACGAGTCCGGCGTGGTCGCGCCCGGCTCCACGGCCAGCGAGTAGTCGAGCCAGCGCTCGTCGCGGGTCGCGCCGACGCGCTCGTAGACCGCCCGCGCGCGCGTGTTGTCGTGGGCGGTCTGCCAGTCGAGCGAGGTGGCGCCGCGCTGCCGGCAGCGCTCGGCGCACTCTGCGATCAGCGCGTCCGCGTATCCGCTGCCGCGTGCGTCCGCCACCACGAAGAGGTCGTTCATCACCCCAAGGCGCGAGGCGCTCAGCGTGGTCCAGGTCCAGAAGATCGTGGCGAAGCCCACCGCGTTGCCGTCTTCGTCGCGCGCGATGAGCTGAAGCCCCTCCAGCTCGGGGTCCGCGATCAGCGTGCGCGACATGGCGAGCAACTCGTCGTCGGAGGGCGCGACCTCGTAGAAGTCGCAGTAGCCGCGTATCAGCGGCAGCAGCTCGGGTAGGTCGTCCTCGGTGACTGTGGTGATCACGGAGGGCACGGTAACCGCTCTAGGATCGGGCCGGTGAGCGCGGCCACGGAGAAGATGCGGGGGGAGGGGCTGCCGCAGATCGCGATCGACACGTTCGAGCACTACGAGGGGCTCCTGCGCGAGGGCGACGAGGGCACGCTGCCCGAGTCGGAGCTCGAGCCGCTCACCGACGTGCCGAGCGCCGAGGACCTGCCGGAGGCGGACCCCTCCGCCCTCGAGCGCGTCGTCGTGCTCAAGCTCAACGGAGGCCTAGGCACGAGCATGGGCATGAGGAAGGCGAAGTCGCTGCTGGAGGTGAAGGACGGCCAGACCTTCCTCGACGTGATCGTGCGCCAGGTGCTGCATCTGCGGGCGCAGCACGACGCCGAGATCCCGCTCCTCCTGATGAACAGCTTCGCGACCCGCGACGACACCCTGGAAGCGCTGGAGAGGTACCCCGAGCTCGAGATCGAGGGGGTGCCGCTCGACTTCGTCCAGGGCAAGGTCCCGAAGCTGCTCGCCGACACTCTGGAGCCGGTCGCGTGGGAGAAGGATCCGTCGCTCGAGTGGGCGCCGCCCGGTCACGGCGACGTGTACACGTCGCTCGCCACGTCGGGCATGCTCGACACGCTGCTCGAGCGCGGGTACGAGTACGTCTTCCTGTCGAACTCGGACAACCTCGGAGCCGTGCTGGAGCCGCGCATCCTGACGTGGTTCGCGCGCGAGGAGCTCCCGTTCGTCGCCGAGGTGGTGGACCGGACGCCGGCGGACCGAAAGGGCGGTCACCTCGCACTGCGCACCGACGACGGCGGTCTGGTGCTGCGCGAGAGCGCTCAGGTGCCGGACGAGGACCAGGACGCGTTCGAGGACATCGAGCGGCACCGCTTCTTCAACGCGAACAACATCTGGGTGAACCTCAGGGCGCTGGGGCGCGCGCTCGACGAGCGCGACGGAGTGCTCGGGCTGCCGATGATCGTCAACAGGAAGACGGTCGACCCGACCGACCCGTCCTCGCCCGAGGTGCTCCAGCTCGAGACCGCGATGGGCGCGGCGATAGGCGTCTTCGAGGGCGGAGCTGCCGTGCACGTGCCGAAGGCACGCTTCGTGCCGGTCAAGACCGCCAACCAGCTGCTGGTGGTCCGCTCGGACGTGTATGTGCTGGCGGACGACTGGACCGTCAGGCTCGCTCCCGGACGCGAGGCGGCGCCGCTGGTGGAGCTGTCGGGCGACTTCAAGCTGCTGCGCGACTTCGAGGAGCGCTTCCCGGCGGGCCCGCCCTCGCTGGTCGAGGCGGAGCGCCTGGAGGTCGAGGGCGACGTGCGCTTCGGGGCGGACGTGGTGGTGCGCGGCCGGGTCCGTGTCGAGGGCCCGGAGGCGATCCCGGACGGGGCGGTGCTAGAGGGCTGAGCGCTTACAGCGGGCGGTGAAGGAGGTGGGGTTATCTGGGTTAGCCGCGATATACGCGGTCAACTCAGATAGGTCCCCCGTGAATGCCCGTCGTTCGGCCCGGCCGGCCCTGCGGCTCGCGCGCCGCACGGGTCAGCCGTCCAGCGCCGTCAGCTGCGCCTCCTCGAGGCGCTCCCGCCGCAGCTCCTCCTGCTCCGAGCGGGCCAGCATCCTCACGAACACCCAGACCATCACGAGCACGAGCGTCAGCGACTGCTCGACCATCATGATCACGCCCGCCACGTTCTGGTCCTCGACCGGGGTCAGGCCCCAGATTCGCGGGGTGTCCTCGTACCAGGGGTAGTGGGCGGTCGAGCTCCACGCCAGGAAGAGGCCGAGCGCGGCTAGGCCGCCCTTGGCGAGGGCGATGTAGGCGAGCGGCTGGAGGCCGGTGAGCGCGTTGCGCATCGGCACGGGCTGGACGAGCGGCCACCAGAGCGCCACGCCGGCCGCGAAGAACGAGAGGTGCTCGAGCGCGTGCAGGAGCGGGTGCTCGGCGGCCGCGTCGTAGAGCGCCGGCACGTGCCAGAGGTACATGACCCCGAGCCAGATCGCGATCGCGATCCAGGGGCTGGCGAGCGGGCCCAGCGCCCTCTCCACGCGCGCGAGCCTGCGCGTGGCGGGACGCATGATCACTCGCGACAGCGACAGCAACAGCAGCAGCGGCGCGATGTCGCCCAGCAGCACGTGCTGGAGCATGTGCGCGGAGAAGAGGTAGTCGGACCCGAGCCCGTCGATCGGCGACACGAGCGCCGCGAGCAGCGCGAGCACGGCGCCGCCGAACGCGATCGCCTGGAGCGGGCCGGCGCCGCGTGCCGCGCCTCCTCCGGCCTCGGCGCGGACCGCTCGGAAGCGCCGGACGTAGATCCAGACCATCAGGGCGATCGGCGCCAGCACGGCCGGATCGGCGAACCACTGGATGTGCGGGTGCGTCACTGGCACGGGATTGTCGCAATGCCGCGCCCACCCGTCGGCCGGATGCCTCCATGCTCACTTCGATGCTGGTTCCGCCGCTCTGCTGGGGCTGCGGTGGCGTGGCGCGCAGGAGGGAGCCGCTGTGTGGCGGCTGCCGCCGCCTGCTGCGACGGCTGGCGCCCGACCCGGTGCCGCTCTGCGGCGTACGGGTCTGGGCCCCCGTGGCCTACACCGGCCCCGCCCGTGACCTGGTCCGCGCGCTGAAGTTCCGTGGGGCGACCGCGGTGGCGGACACGATGGCCGCGCAGATCGCGGCGAACGCACCCGCCGAGCTGCTCGGCGCCCGGCATGCCGCGTCGCGGCCGCTGCTCGTGCCCGTCCCGCTTCATCCGCGCCGGCTCCGGCGGCGCGGCTACAACCAGGCTCGGCTGATCGCGGATGCGCTCGCACGCAGGGCCGGGCTCGCGGTCGTCGAGTGTCTCGCGCGCACGGGGTCGGCCGCCACGCAGGTGGGCCGCGGCCGCGCCGAGCGGCGTGCCGGTCCGGCCGGGAGCGTGGGGCTGTGCGCGCCCGCGCCGGAGCGCGCCGTGCTCGTGGACGACGTCGCCACGACCGGCGCCACGCTCGCCGTATGCGCCGCCGCGCTGAGGGCGGCGGGGTGCGTGGAGGTCGCCGCGTTGGTATTTGCGAGAACGATCGGCCGCTAGTGCTGGAAACCGGCAAGGGCGCGGCCTATCATCGAGAGTCCCAAGGTCCAGGAGGGCAGATGCGCATCCAGATGAAGGGTCGAGGCGGCGCAAGCGCGGACGAGGAGCTTCTCTCGCGTGTGGAGAAGAAGCTGGGGAAGGTTGCGCGACAGGTCTCGCCCCAGGCTGAGCTCACCGTCGAGCTCAGGGAGGAGCGCACCCCTGGTGCCGACGAATCGCAGGTGGCCGAGGGGGCGCTGCGGCTCAAGGGCGTGACCCTGAGGTCGAGCAAGCGCTCGAACGACATGGGCCACTCGGTGAACCTGATGGCCGACGACCTGGCGCGCCAGGTCAAGAAGCACCGCGACAAGCGCCGCGCCCGCCGCGAGGCGCATAAGGCAGCCGCCCAGGAGCACGCCGCGTAAATCCTGGTTTTGGGCGGCGCAGCGGGGCCCGTGAGCCTTGCTACCGTTGGCTCGCTATGTCAATTCTGGACCGCGCTCTCCGCGTCGGCGAGTCGAAGAAGTTCAAGGCCTTCGAGCGCAACGTTGAGCTGATCAACGCATTCGAGCCCGAGCTGGAGCTCGAGTCGGATGACGAGCTCCGCGCCCGCTACGAGGCGCTGCGCGAGCGGTGCCTGGACGGCGAGTCGCTCGACGAGCTTCTCTACGAGTCCTTCGCGCTCACGCGCGAGGCCGGCAAGCGCGCGCTCGGGCAGCGCCACTTCGACGTCCAGCTGATCGGCGGCATGGTCCTGCACGACGGCTCGATCGCCGAGATGAGGACCGGCGAGGGCAAGACGCTCACCGCCACGCTCCCCGTCGTCCTGAACGCGCTCGCCTCACGCGACGAGAACGGTCACGCCGTGCGCGGCCAGGGCATCCACCTCGTCACGGTGAACGACTACCTGGCGCGCCGCGACGCCCTGTGGATGAAGCCGATCTACGACCTGCTTGGCGTGACCGTCGGCATCCTCCAGTCGGGCCAGCACGACATCGACAAGCAGGAGGCCTACTCCCGCGACGTCGTGTACGGGACCAACTCCGAGTTCGGCTTCGACTACCTGCGCGACAACCTCGCCGTCGAGATGGAGCAGAAGGCGCAGCGCGGCCACGGCTTCGGAATCGTCGACGAGGTCGACAACATCCTCATCGACGAGGCGCGCACGCCGCTGATCATCTCCGGCCAGCCCGAGCAGGCGGCGGACCTCTACTACAAGTTCGCGAAGCTCGCGAAGATCATGGAGCCGGGCAAGAAGCCCGAGGGCCTCGAGGCCAAGTCCAAGGACTGGGAGGCCGAGTACGACTTCGAGCCGGACGAGAAGCACAAGACCGTCTCGGTGAGCGAGAAGGGCGTCGCGAAGGCCGAGAAGTTCCTCGGCATCGACAACCTCTACCGCGCCGAGTACGGCAACATGGTCAACCACCTCCAGCAGGCGCTGAAGGCCGAGGAGCTCTACAAGAAGGACGTCGACTACGCCGTGATCGACGGCGAGGTCAAGATCATCGACGAGTTCACCGGCCGCATCCTCGAGGGCCGGCGCTGGTCGGAGGGCCTCCACCAGGCCGTCGAGGCCAAGGAGGGCGTGGCGATCCAGGAGGAGTCGCAGACCGTCGCCACGATCACCTACCAGAACTACTTCCGCCGCTACGACAAGCTCAGCGGCATGACCGGCACCGCGCTCACCGAGGCCACCGAGTTCATGAAGATCTACAAGCTCCAGGTGGTCGAGATCCCCACGAACCAGCCGATGATCCGCAACGATCGCAACGACCAGATCTACAAGACCAAGGACGGCAAGTGGGCCGCCGTGGTCAAGGAGATCCAGGAGCGCAACAGCACCGGCCAGCCCGTGCTGGTGGGCACGATCTCGGTGGAGGTCTCCGAGGTGCTCTCGCAGGAGCTCGACAAGGAGGGGATCAAGCACTCGGTGCTGAACGCCAAGCCCGAGCACGCGGAGCGCGAGGGCGAGGTGATCGCCGAGGCGGGCCAGCCGTTCGCGGTCACGATCGCCACCAACATGGCCGGCCGCGGCGTGGACATCAAGCTCGGCGGCAACGAGGAGCACCTAACGCAGCTCGAGCTCCACAAGCGCGGCCTCGAGCCGGACACGGACGAGTGGAACGCGGCCTGGGACGAGCTGTTCCCCAAGATGGAGCAGCAGGTGATCGAGAACCGCGAGAAGGTGAAGGAGGCGGGCGGCCTCTTCATCTGCGGCACCGAGCGCCACGAGTCGCGGCGGATCGACAACCAGCTTCGCGGCCGCTCAGGCCGCCAGGGCGACCCCGGGGAGTCGCTCTTCTACCTGTCGGCGGAGGACGACCTCGTGCGGCTGTTCGCCGGGGACCGCATCTACAGGATCCTCGACAACAAGTTCCTCGCTCAGGTCGACGAGGACGGCAGCGAGCTGCCGATCGAGCACAAGATGCTCTCCAAGCAGATCGAGGGCGCCCAGAAGAAGGTCGAGGAGCAGAACTTCCTGATCCGCAAGCGCGTGCTCGAGTACGACGACGTGATGAACCAGCAGCGCGAGATCATCTACGAGTACCGCGACCGCATCCTCGAGGGCCAGGACATGTCCGAGGTCGCGCGCGAGCAGATCGCCGACGCGATCGAGCGCATCGCGCGCGAGTACATGGCCGGCGAGTACCAGGAGGACTGGGAGCTCGACGCCCTGTTCGACCAGCTCGGCCAGATCTACGACGTCTCCTACGAGGTGGACGATGTCAAGGAGGGCACCGACCGCGAGTCGCTGGTCGGGCAGCTGCGCGAGGACGTGATCCAGGCCTACGACGAGCGCGAGCAGGAGCTCGGCGACGAGCTGATGCGCGCGCTCGAGCGCTTCATGCTGCTCCAGATCATCGACGAGCGCTGGCGCGAGCACCTGCACGACATGGACTACCTGCGCGAGGGCATCCACCTCCGCGGGTTCGCGCAGATCGACCCGCTCGTGGCCTACAAGAACGAGGGCTTCGACATGTTCACGGAGCTCATGAACAACATCTGGGACGAGTTCGCGCGCTACGTGTTCAACGTCGAGGTGCAGGTGCAGCAGCCGGAGGCCGCGGCCGCGGGGCCGAACTGGGGCCTCGGTCGGGCAGCAGCACGGCCACGCGCAACCTCAACATGTCGGGCGGCCAGGGGCTGACCGGGCGCGACGCCATCGCGGCGGCGGCCGGTGCGGCCATGCCCGCCGCAGTGTCCGAGGCCGGCCAGATGGCCGCGGAGGTGGTGGAGGCGCCCGCGCCGGTGGAGACCCGCCGTCTCGACGACACCGAGAAGATCGGCCGTAACGAGCCGTGCTGGTGCGGGTCGGGCAAGAAGTTCAAGAAGTGCCATGGCGCCTAGTGACGTCAATGGCCTCCGCGGCCAGCTGAAGCTGCTCGCGGACTCTCTTTGACCCTGCCGCGCTGGAAGCTCGGCTAGCCGAGCTCGAGGGCGAGATGCAGGCGCCCGGCTTCTGGGACGACCAGGAGCACGCGGCCTCCGTGTCGGCCGAGCACGCCTCCGTCGGGCGCCGGCTCGAGACCTTCCGCTCGCTCGAGTCGGACATCGCGGACCTGGAGACGCTCGAGGAGCTCGCCCAGGAGGATGAGTCGATGGCGGCCGAGCTCGAGGAGGCGCGCGCGTCGATCGAGTCGCGCCTGGCCGAGCTCGAGGAGGCGCGGCTGTTCTCGGGCGAGTACGACTCGGGCGACGCCGTGGTGACCGTGAACGCCGGAGCCGGCGGCACCGACTCGCAGGACTGG